>NZ_JBSGBE010000003.1:0-563086 GCF_053601075.1 Lentzea sp. NPDC004789
TCTACCCGCCCGTTTGGCTCGATCCGCAGCAAAAACCGAGACGCAACCTGATCAACGCGGTCGCGTGATCGGCCTAATGTCGACCCGGCAAGCGTACTCGGATCGGCCGGGCTCTTTTCAGCCCGGCTTTTCAAGGCCGACCAGCACCTCGCAAGGGCCCCGAAGTCAAGCCCCAATCGCTATCGTCGCGAAGCGGCGATGACGCAACCGACCCCCGTCATCGGCCCGGCACGGCAGGCGCTGGAAGGTGACCAGCCGGTGTCCTGCACCACCACGACCCTGCACGTCAGCCCACGAGAGATATCCTCACTCCCGTGGCACACATCTTCACCGGACTCCTGGTCCTAGTGACAATCGCAGTCATGTGGTTCGCGGGCTACGTGGTCTACCGCCTCTACTCCGACCAGCGATGACGACCACCCCTGGCGCCGCCCCCATCCCCGGCAGCGGCGACGAGGCCATCCGCCTGGCCGAGGAACGAGCAGCGGCGACGCGTGAGCGCAACCTCCCGCAGTTCACCGACATGCCCATCGCGGGCGACACGGCGAACCTGCGCGAGGGGGCGAACCTCAACGACGCGCTGCTGTCGGTTCTTCCGCTCGTGGGTGTCTGGCGAGGCGAGGGCGAGATCGTCTACCCGACGATCGACGGGCCGTTCCGCTTCGGTCAGCAGATCACGTTCGCGCACGACGGGCGGCCGTTCCTCGTCTACGAGGCGCGCAGCTGGCTGCTCAGCGAGGCCGGCGAGGTGATTCGGCCCGCCGCGCGTGAGCAGGGGTTCTGGCGGCCGCAGCAGGACGACACCATCGAGCTGCTGCTCACCCACAACACGGGCATCGTCGAGCTGTACTACGGCAAGCCGCGGACGAACACCTCCTGGGAGTTCGAGACGGACGCGGTCATCCGCACGGCCAGCGCCAAGGAAGTGCTCGGCGCGCAGCGGCTGTACGGCATCGTCAACAGCGGTGACCTCGCCTACGTCGAGGAGCGCGCGATGGTCGGCCAGCCGATGCAGCCGCACGCGTCCGCGCACCTCAAGCGCGTCGTCGGCTGAGACACGAAACTCCGGGTCGTGGGATTGTTCAACAATCCCACGATTCCCCGTAGCATGGGCTCATGCTGCTACGGCGCTGCGGAACCGACGCGCTCCTCGTCGAGGTCGACTCACTGACCGAGGTCGCGGCCGTCCGCGCAGCCCTGCACGGCCTCGACGGAGTTGAGGAGCTCGTGCCGGCCGCCCGGACGGTGCTGGTCAAGGGCGCTCTCAACCGGGTCAGAGACGTTCTCGCCACCGTCGACCTCACGCGCGTGCCCGAGACGAGGTCCCGCGAGGTCACCATTCCGGTCACCTACGACGGGCCGGACCTCGACCTGGTCGCCGACACGGCGGACATCAGCCGAGAAGAAGTCGTCAGGCTCCACACGGACGCCACCTACGAGGTCGCGTTCTGCGGCTTCGCGCCCGGCTTCGGCTACCTGACCGGCCTCCCGCCCAGCCTGCAGCAGCCCAGGCTGGACTCGCCGCGCACCAAGGTCCCGGCGGGCAGCGTCGGCATCGCCGGCGAGTTCACCGCGGCCTACCCCAGGTCCACCCCCGGCGGCTGGCGTCTGATCGGGCGCACCGGCATCACCCTGTTCGACCCGAAGGCCGAGACCCCGGCACTTCTCCAGCCGGGCGACCGGGTCAGGTTCGTGGTGGCGTGAAGCGCACCGTCACGATCGTCCGCACCGGCCCGCAGGCCCTGGTCCAGGATCTCGGCAGGCCTGGCCACGCCCACCTCGGCGTGCCGCCGTCCGGCGCGCTCGACGCGCACTCGCTCACCCTCGCCAACCGGCTCGTCGGCAACGAGGAGGGCGCCGCGGGGCTCGAACTGCTGCTGGGCGGCGCGGAGATCACCACCGGCGTGTCGTGCACGGTCGCGGTGACCGGCCCCCAGGTGCAGGTCTGGGTCGACGACCGCCTCGCCGACTCGCACCAGCCGCTGCACCTCCCCGAGGCCTCGACGTTGCGGATCGGCACCCCGGACACCGGCCTGCGCACCTACCTCGCGATCTCCGGTGGCGTCGACGTTCCGGAGGAGCTGGGCAGCCGGTCGACCGACCTGCTGTCCGGAATCGGTCCAGACCCGTTGCGGGACAACGATGTTCTGCCACTCGGCACGCCTGGCGTCCCCGTCGGCGCCGACGTGGTGCCGCCGGTCCGAGCGCCGCAAACGTTGGTCGTCCCGATCCGGCTCGGCCCGAGAGACGACTGGTTCGAGGACGCGGAAACCCAGCTGCGCCAAGGCTCCTGGACGGTGTCCGACCGCAGCAACCGGGTCGGCGCGCGGCTCGGCGGCACGAAGCTGAATCGTCGTGACGGCGAGATTCCCAGCGAAGGGATGATCACCGGCGCCGTCCAGGTGCCGCCGGACGGGCAGCCCGTGGTCTTCCTGAACGACCACCCGACGACGGGCGGGTATCCCGTCATCGGCGTCGTCGACCGCGACCACCTGCGGTTTCTCGGCCAGGCGCGGCCGGGGACGAGCGTCAGGTTCCGCCCGATCAGCTGAGGGCCACGGCGTTGACGTAAGTGGTCCAGACCACATACCGTTACTGCCGGGCCGCCGCGGAATCTCTACCTACCTGGAGTTCCGCATGCGCCGAATCCCTGCGCTGCTGGCGGTTCTGATCGCCGTGCTCGCATTGGCGGTCCCCGCACAGGCCGCCACGGGCATCACCGCGACCTTCTCCCGCACCGGCACGAGTGGCAAGTTCGTGGTCGCCAACGCGGGCACGACCGCGCTCAACGGGTGGTCGATCAAGTTCGACCTGCCCGCCGGAGTCATGGTGAGCAACGTCCAGAACGCCACCACCACCCAGAACGGCACGAGAGTGACGCTCACTCCTGCCTTCTACATCAACAACATCCCCGCCGGACGCAACACCGAGCCGTACAGCCCGGCGTTCACGCTGAGCTCGGCGGCCGACCCCACCACCTGCACGATCAACAACATGGCGTGCGACGGCAGCGGTGACCCCGCGCCGGCGCCGAGCGGTGTCACGGCCGACTACTCGGTCGCCGGCGGCACGGCCAAGTTCATCGTCCGCAACAACACCACCGCCGCGATCTCCGACTGGTCGATCGTCTTCACGCTGCCCGCCGGCGTGACGGTCAGCAACGGCCAGAACGGCACCGTTTCCCAGTCCGGCAACACGGTCACGCTCACCCCCGCCTACTACAACAAGAGCGTCGCGGCGGGTGGCAGCACCGAGCCGTACAGCCCGACGTTCTCGATCAGCTCGAACGTCGACCCGGTCACCTGCCGGATCAACAACGCTAACTGCAACGGCGCGCCGGACACTCCGCCAAGCGCCCCAACGGGTCTGGCGTCACCGTCGAAGACCACGCGCACGGTGACGCTGCAGTGGAACGCCTCCACCGCGGGCTCGCTGCCGATCGCCGGCTACGACGTCTACAACGGCACGGCGCTCGCCGGCAGCTCCACCACGACGTCGACGATCATCACCGGCCTGAACCCGAACACCGCGTACTCGTTCACGGTGCGGGCCAAGGACACCAAGGGCACGCAGTCGGCACCTAGCGCGGCCCTGAGCGTGACGACGAACA
Organism: Lentzea sp. NPDC004789; assembly: GCF_053601075.1. NCBI lineage: Bacteria > Bacillati > Actinomycetota > Actinomycetes > Pseudonocardiales > Pseudonocardiaceae > Lentzea > Lentzea sp. NPDC004789. The sequence goes on from NZ_JBSGBE010000003.1 coordinate 3,611, forward strand.
ACCCCGCGAACGACACGACGCCGCCGACCGCACCGGCGAACCTGCGCGCCACGGCGAAGGACGCGGGCAGCATCACGTTGGCGTGGAACGCTTCCACCGACAACAGCGGCGTCGCGAACTACGACGTCTACGTCGGCACGACCGTGAAGCTGACGGTCTCCGGCACCACGGCGACGGTCTCCGGACTCGCGCCGTCGACCAGCTACACCTTCACGGTCAAAGCCCGCGACACCTACGACAACGTGTCCGCGGCGAGCAACGCGCTGACCGAGAGCACGAGTGACATCGTCGGCGGGTACGCCCGTGTCGGGTACTTCGTGCAGTGGGGCATCTACGGCCGTCAGTACTTCGTGAAGGACATGGACGCCGCAAAGCTGACCCACGTCAACTACGCGTTCGGCAACATCGACCCGGTCAACCTGACGTGCCTGCAGGGCGTCACGAAGGGCACGACGTCGAACCCGCAGGACCCGAGCCAGGGTGACGGCGCGGGTGACGCGGAAGCCGACTACAGCAGGCCGATGAGCGCGGCGCAGTCGGTCGACGGCGTCGCGGACTCGGGCTGGGAACCGTTGCGCGGCAACTACAACCAGCTCCGCAAGCTCAAGGCGAAGTTCCCGAACCTCAAGGTGCTGATCTCGATCGGCGGCTGGACGTACTCGAAGTACTTCTCCGACGTCTCGGCCACCGACGCGGCGCGCAAGAAGTTCGTGTCGTCGTGCCTGGACGTCTACCTCAAGGGCAACCTGCCCACCTACAACGGCGCGGGCGGTCCCGGCAGCGCGGCCGGCATCTTCGACGGCATCGACCTCGACTGGGAGTGGCCGGGCGCGGAAGGCCACGCGGGCAACCACTTCGGGCCGCAGGACAAGGTGAACAACTCGCTGCTGATCGAGGAGTTCCGGCGTCAGATGGACGCGCTCGGCGCCACGACCGGCAAGCGCTACCAGCTCACCGCGTTCACCCCCGCCGACCCCGCCAAGATCGCGGCGGGCTGGGAGCTCGGCCGGGTCGCGCAGTCGATGGACATCTTCAACGTCCAGGGCTACGACTTCCACGGCGCGGGCAGCGACAACTCGTGGGAACCGAACCGGACCGGCCACCAGGGCAACCTGTACACCGACACCGACGACCCGTACTCGTTCCACTTCAGCGTGGAGAACGCGGTGCAGCAGTACCTCGACGCGGGCGTGCCACCGCGCAAGATCACCGTGGGGCTCGCGTTCTACGGCCGCGGCTGGCAGAACGTGACCGACGGCGGCAAGAACGGGGAGTGGCAGGCGGCGGGTGGCGCGGCACCCGGTCAGTTCGCCGAGGAGGCGGGCACCCGCGGGTACGCGAACCTCGTCGCGTCCGTGCCGAACTGCACGGTCCACCACGACGAACAGGCCGTGGCGACCTACTGCTACACCGGCAACCAGTGGTGGACCTTCGACGACGCGTGGTCGATCCAGAAGAAAACCGCGTGGCTGAGGTCGAAGAACCTGCTGGGCGCGATGATCTGGGAGATGTCGGGTGACCGCGGCCCGTTGATGACCGCGGTCGACGCCGGACTCCGCTAGTACTCGGACTCGTACAGGCCCTGCAGCTCGGCGAGCAGGGCCGACGAGTCGGGCAGCTGCTTGCCGTCCAGCGTGGTGACCCGCGTGATCTTGCGGACGCTGGACGCGAGGAACACGCCCTCGGCGTCGTAGAGCTCGCCGGTCTGGATCGGCTCCACGAGCACGGTCCAGCCGGCGCGCTCGGCGGCGCGGAACAACGCGTACTGCGTGGTGCCGGGCAGGATGCCGAGCTTCGACGGCGGCGTGACCAGCGTCTTGCCGCGCACCAGGATCACCGTGGAGGTCGGGCCTTCGAGCACCGAGCCGTCCGAGGTGGTGAAGATGACCTCGGCGGCGCCGCGGCGCTCGGCCTCCCGGATCGCGGCCATGTTGATCGCGTACGACAGCGACTTCGCGCCCAGCAGCAGCCACGGCGCGCGGTCGGCCAGGTCGGCGTCGATGCCGCGGTCCAGCGTCACCGCGGACAGGCCCTCGGCGCGCTGCGTGAGCACCTTCGCGCCGATCTCCATGCCGAGCGCGAAACCGGTGGGCGTGCCGTCACCGCCGTCGACGCCGCGGGTGTAGACGAGCTTGAGAGCGAACTCCCTGCCGCCGGCCCAGTTGCCGATGACGAGCTCGACCGCGCGCTCGAACTCCGCACGCGGAGGAGGCAGCATGTCGAGCATGGCCGCGGACCGGTCGAGCCGGTCCAGGTGGGGCGTGAGTTCACGGGGCTTCCCGTCGACCACGAGGATCGTTTCGAACACGCCGTCACCGCGCATGAGCCCGAGGTCGTCGACGCGGATCTGCGGCGAGTCGGGGTCAGCGAGGGTTCCGTCGAGCAGTGCGAGCACGCGCATGGAAAGAGCCTACTAACATCGGTGCTGTGGAGACCGCAAGAGGGCTGCGCAAAACGCTGCACGACCGCGGCATGCGGATGACACCGCAGCGCCAGCTGGTGCTGGACGCGGTCAGGTCCCTCGGGCACGCGACACCCGAGCAGATCTGCCAGCGCGTCCAGGAGACCGCGCCGACGGTCAACATCACCACGATCTACCGCACGCTCGACCTGCTCGACCGGCTCGGGCTGGTGCGGCACACCCATCTGGGGCACGGAGCGCCGAGCTACTCGGCCGACGACCACCAGCACGTGCACCTCGTGTGCCACGTCTGCGGCCGGATCGACGAGATCCCGTGTGAGCTGCTCGACCCGCTGGTCGGAACATTGCGGGAACGCGACGGGTTCGAACTGGATGCGAGCCACCTCGCGCTGTCCGGCACGTGCCGCGACTGCCTGAAGCAGGAGCAGGAGACAGAGTGACCTTCCCAGGAGCCGTCCCGCCGCCCGACGATTCCACCGACGCCGGCGTTGCCTGGCACTACGGCGACCCGTTCGCCGAGCAGCGCTCCGCCGCCCGTGCCGCGGTCGTCGTGGACCGCTCGAACCGGGGGATCATCGCGATCACGGGCGAGGACCGGCTCACGTGGCTGCACCAGCTGACGAGCCAGCACTTCGAGCAGCTGGGCGAGGGTGCCTCGACCGAGGCGCTGATCCTCGACGCGCAGGGCAGGCTGGAGCACCACATGGTCGTCGCGAACGTCGGCGGCACGGTGTTCCTGGACGTCGAGAAGGTCGACGACCTGCTGGCGTACCTGAAGAAGATGGTCTTCTGGTCGAAGGTCGAGCCGCGCGACGCCACGGCGGAGTTCGCGCTGCTGTCGATCATCGGACCGGACACGCCCTCGTTGCTGGAGAAGCTGGGCGTCCCGATGCCGTCGGACGTAGACGCGCTCGGCGAGGGTTTCGTGCGCCGTACGTCGTGGCCTGGTCAGGTCTCGGTCGACCTGCTGGTGCCGCGGGCGGAGCTGACGTCCTGGTGGCAGAGGATCACGGACGCGGGCGCGCGACCGGCCGGCAGCTTCGCGTTCGAGGCGCTGCGGGTCGAGGCGCTGCGGCCGCGCCAGGGCGTGGACACCGACGAGCGCACGATCCCGCACGAGGTCAACCTGATCGACCAGGCCGTGCACCTCAACAAGGGGTGCTACCGCGGTCAGGAGACGGTCGCCAAGGTCCACAACGTGGGACGCCCGCCGCGCCGGATGCTCCTGCTCCACCTGGATGGTTCCGCGGACGCCCAGCCGGAGACCGGTGACCCGGTCACGCTGGACGGCCGCGTGGTGGGCCGGGTGGGCAGCGTGGTGCTGCACCACGAGCTGGGCCCGATCGCGTTGGCGCTGATCAAGCGGTCCGTACCGATCGAGTCGGACCTCGTCGCCGGAGCCCCCGAACGGGAGGTTCAGGCACGAATCGACCCGGACTCGGTGCCACCGGACACCCCCGGCTTGGGCCGGGAAGCCGTTCGCAACCTGCGGGGATGAGGCCCTAGAGTCCCGGGACATGTCCCAGGGCACGCTCATCACCGTCGCTCCCACCGGAGCGGAACACGCGAAGGCCGACGTCCCGCAGCTTCCGGTCACCCTGGAAGAGCTGGTCGCGACGGCGCAGAGCTGCGAGCAGGTCGGCGCAGCCATGATCCACGTCCACATCCGCGGCGAGGACACCAAGCCGTCGCTCGACCTGGGCCGTCTCAAGGCCACCGTCGAGGCTCTGCGCTCCGAGACCAACCTGGTCGTCCAGCTGTCGAGCGGCGGGTCGGTGCACGACCCCGAGTCGGACCGGCTGCGCGTGCTGGAGGCGATGCCGGACTCGGCGTCCTGCACGATGGGCACGGTCAACTTCGGCGACGACGTGTTCCTGAACCGCTGGGAGTTCATCGTCGCGCTGCACAAGGGCATGCAGGAACGCGGCATCGTGCCGGAGTACGAGATCTTCGACATCGGCCAGCTCGCGTCGTTGAAGCGGCTGCTGGACCAGCACGGCCTGCCCGCGGGCGGTCACGTGCACGTGGACTTCGTCATGGGAGTGCCCGGCGGCATGCCCGGTGACGCCGCCACGCTGGTCGCCGCAGTCAACGCTCTGCCGGACGGGGCAACGTTCTCCGCCACCGGGATCGGTCGTACCACTCTTCCGGTGATGTTCACCGCATTGGGTGCGGGTGGGCACCTCCGCGTGGGTATGGAAGACACCATCAGCTACTCGCGTGGGGTGCCGGTGCGGGACAACGCACAGCTCGTGGCCCGTGCCGCCGGTCTCGCGAAGATCGCGCAACGACCTGCGTTGACGCCGGACGAGGCGCGGAAGGTGCTGGGCGTGCACATTTGAGACAAGTTTGGTGCATGGGATGTGTTGGCGGGTGAGGAGGATCTACCGCAGGATGGACACGTGATCGAGGTGCGTCCTGGCGGGCGCCGCCGAATCGACCGGGTGCTCGCCCCCGACTACACGGAGGGCGTCGAGCAGCGCCCGCTCGTCGAGGTGCGCGAACTCCGCGACGAGGCAGCGCAGGAAGAGACCGACCTGTCCTACCTGCGGCGGCTGCTGCACGCGCGGATCGACATCGTGCGCGCGGAGCAGGAGCGCCGCAGTTCCGGTGGCTCGGCGGTGGTCGAGCAGCTGGCCACGATCCTCTCCACGAACGCCGTGGGCCCGGCGACCGGCCTCGGCCGGTACCAGACCCACGAGCCGTCACGTGCTGATGCGCATCAACGGCACGTCGAGGCTTTGGTTTCCGACGTGGACCTCTCCGACGTGAGCAAGTTGTCCGACGATCGGCTGGCCGAGGCGTTGGAGACGTTCATCTCGGAAGAGGCCTCGGTGTCGGTGCGGCGGCGTGAGGTGCAGGTGGTCGTGGACAAGCTCAACGCCGAGATCGCCTCCCGCTACCAGCGCGGAAGTGCATCGGTGGACGAGCTGCTGGCGGCCGAGCGCGGCCACCACCGTCCCAAGAGATAAGACAGACGTTCCACTTTTTGAACGGCAGACCTAGCGTGCCCTCATGGGGTATCGCTGGGTCGTGCTGTGCATCGGAGCTTTGGCGCAGGGCGTGAACGCGGCCGTCTTCCTCGGCCTGCCGGCGATCAGCCCCCAGCTCCAACAGCACTTCTCCCTGACGTTGCCCCAGGTCGGGCTGCTCCTCGGTGCGGTCAACCTGGGCACGATGGTCGCGCTGGTCCCCTGGGGAGTCTTCGCGGACCGCCGCGGCGAACGGCTCGCCATGACCATCGGCGGTGTCGGCTCGGCCGCCTGCCTGCTGGCGGTGGCACTCGGCAACGCGTGGCTCGCGGGGGTGGCGTTGCTCGGAGCCGGGCTCTTCGGGGCGAGTGTGAACGCCGCCAGCGGCCGTGCGGTCATGTCCTGGTTCCGCGCGGGCAAGCGCGGGCTCGCGATGGGGGTGCGGCAGACGGCGACCCCACTGGGCGCGGCGCTCACCGCGGCGTTTCTGCCGGGTGTCGCGATCACCCACGGCGTGCCGGCGGCGTTCGTGGCGCTGGCCTCGGTGACCGCTTTCGTGGCGGTGGCCGTGGCACTGCTGGTCCGCGAGCCGCCCGGCGCGACCAGGGCGGGCAGCGACCGGGGCCAGATCCTCAAAGATCCGAAGCTGCTCAGGTTGTCGGTGGCCAGCGGGCTGCTCGTGGTGCCGCAGTTCACCGCGACCGCCCTGCTCGTGCCGTTGCTGAGCACCCACGGCATGACCGTCACAGCCGCCGCGGTGGTGTTCGGCGTCGCGCAGGCGCTGGGCGGCGCCGGCAGGCTGGTGGTGGGCGTGTGGTCGGACCGGGTGCGCAGCCGCGTGGGCCCGTTGAAGATCGTCGCGGTCGCCACGGCGGTGGGGTTCGCCCTGGTCGCGGTGTTCGACCAGGCACCGGTCCCCGCGCTCGTCGCTGTGCTGGTGCCGACGACCGCGCTGGCGGTGTGCTGGAACGGTCTCGCGGTCACGGAGGCCGGTGAGCTCGCGCCGGACGGCCGCAGCGCCACCGCGATCGCCATGCAGAACTCGGCCAACTACCTGAGCGCCGCCGTCACGCCGGCCGTGGCGAGCTGGGTCGCGGTGCACGTGGCGTGGCCTGCGGCGATGGTGCTGGCAGGCACCGCGGCGGTGGTGGCGAGGGTGCTGCTTCAGCCGTGGCGTTCCCTGCGGGCCAGCTCGCCCCAGAACTCGCGCAGCGTCTCGTAGCGCAACGCGACCTCCTCGGCGTCACCGGTTTCGAGCGCGTCCACGATGGCGTTGACGTCGGCCGCCGAGCTGTCCTCCAGGAGGTCCTTGTCCTCCAGCAGCTGGACCAGGCCGCCGTAGTCGAGCTCGACCGCCGAGTGCGGGTGGAAGTGCTCCAGCCAGCGCCCGGTGTCGGCGAGGACCTTGGCCGGTCCCTCGTCACCCAGCGACGACTTCACGACCTTCAGCGCCCGTGCGACGCGGCGCCGCGCGTCGGCCATGGCGACCCGCCAGGAGACCTGCCGTTTCGGGTCGTCCTGGGCGCTGGCGAGCACCACGCGGCGCTGAGCCGGGTCGACGATGGCGAACCAGGGCAGCGGCACCGTCCAGGTCGTGGAGATCACATGGACGGCTCCTCCCGCGAGCTCGGCCATCACGGCGGACGCGCGCGCTCGGACCGTTTCCGGAGAAACGTTGAGGGCCGCGTCCTGCAAGATCGGCGGAGAAGAGGCCAGGAAGCCCACCAGAGCCGCCGCGGACCGCGCCCTGAGGTCCAGCGGGCACACGAGAGGTCCGGGGCCGACACGCGCGGCCTCAGACGTCGGCACCTCGGCCGGACTGATCGTCATCACGTCGAAGTGGGAGTCGGCGGGGAGCATCTTCTTGGCCAACTGTGATCGCAACCACAGTTCCCTTTCGCGGTCCCCTGCCTCCGAACGAGGTAACGGGCCTGTTTCCAGGGCTTTTCGGACCTTGTCCGCTAGCGGTGCGTCCATTGTCGATAACGGTTCGTACACCCGAAGGTAGGCGACGAACGGTCTGGGCACCTGTGCATCCTTCCACGCGGGGGTGGCCGCGAGATTTGGCGGTACGTGTCACCCCTACCGCGTCGCGAGGAACCCCATCGGCACGGTACGGTAGTTACCAGGAACTAGTTGTCGAGACGAGTGGGGCCGCCGTTCCCCCGGCCGCCCCCGTCCCTGTGCGAGGGGGTCGAGCCATGGGGCGCGGCCGAGCGAAGGCCAAGCAGACGAAGGTCGCCAGGGAGCTCAAGTACAGCTCCCATGAGACCGACTTCGCTGCTCTGCAGCGCGAGCTGTCTGGCGAACCATCGTCGAACGGGAGTGGTGGCGAAGAACGCCACGACGACCCGTACGACGACTACGACGACTACCGTCGCTGAATTCAGCCTGAAGAGTTCAAGGGTTGGGCACCGATGATCCGGTTGCCCAACCCTTGAACTCTGAGGGCGCTCTCAGAACGCCCTGGCGTACTGCCTCGGCGCCTTGACCTCCACGCCCAGCTGCTGTGCCGCGCGCAGCGGCCAGTACGGGTCGCGGAGCAGTTCGCGCGCGAGCAGGACCAGGTCGGCGGAACCGTCGTTCAACACCTGTTCGGCCTGATTCGCCTCGGTGATCAGGCCGACCGCACCCGTGGGCACGTCTGCCTTGCGTCGCACCGCCTCGGCGAGCGGCACCTGGTAGCCGGGCCCGATCGGGATGTCCGCCTGCGCGGTGTTGCCACCGCTGGACACGTCGATCAGGTCCGCACCCGCGGCCTTGAGCGCCTGTGCCAGCACAACGCTGTCGTCGGCGGTCCAGCCGTCGTCCACCCAGTCGGTGCCGGAGATCCGGACGAACACCGGCACGTCCGGGCCGACCGCTGCCCGCACGGCGGCGGTGACCTCGACGGGGACGGCGATGCGTTCCTCGATGCTGCCCTCGTTCGTGAGCGGCGAGTAGTACTCGTGGAGCAGGTAGCCGTGGGCGGCGTGGATCTCGAGCACCTCGAAGCCGGCCTCGACCGCCCTGAGGGCACCCTCGACGAACGCCTTGACGATGCTGCCGTGCTCGGTGAGCTTCTCCGGCGTGTTCAGGCCCGGGAACGGCTCGGTCGTCGGCGCGACCGGCATCCAGTCGCCGAACGCCTTGCGCCCGCCGTGCGCGAGCTGGACGCCGGGAACGCTGCCCTGCTCCTTGATGAACGCGGTGATCCGCCGCCACGCCGCGACCTGCTCGTCGTTCCAGATGCCGACGTCCTGCGCCGAGATCCGGCCACGCGGCTCGACGGCAGTCGCCTCGGCGATCACCAGGCCGGCGCCGCCCACGGCACGGGAGCCCAGGTGGACGAGGTGCCAGTCGTTCGGCACGCCGTCGGTCGCCGAGTACTGGCACATCGGGCTCACCGCGATGCGGTTGGGCAGCGTGACCGACCGCAGGGTGAGCGGGGAGAAGAGCAGGCTCACGAGAAGCTCCCTCGAACAGTTCGTAGACCTAACTAACTGTTCAAGGGAGCTCGTGCGCGCGTTGTTCCCCGGTGCGAGGTTGTCTCAGTCACCGGGAGGTGACGCTCAGCTCAGGTAGCGCACCTGGCGGGCCTTGCCCTCCAGCACTTCCTCGCGCGCCGCCGCGATCTCCGTCCGGTGGGAGACCTCCGGCACGCCGACCTCCCACCACGCCCCGGCCTCGGTCCACGACGACGGGTGCGTGCGGATCACGACGACGGCCGGGCGCTTCTCTGCGACCGCAACCTCCCGCGCCTTGCGGTAGGCGCCTTCGAGGTCGGCCAGCGAGTCGACCGGGAAGACCGCACAGCCCATCGCGGCGGCGTGGGCGGCGAAGTCCGTGCGCGGGGGTTCGGCGTGGCTGGTCGTGCAGTCGGCGTAGAGGTTGTTGTAGCCCGCGCCGCCCTGGCCCGTCTGCAGGCGGTGGATGACCGCGTAGCCGTCGTTGTCGCAGACGACGGCAACGAAGCCGTGGCCCGCGAAGGCCGCGGAGAACAGCTCGGCGTTCAGCATCAGGTACGAGCCGTCGCCGAGCAGGGTGGTGACCACGCCGTCGGTGTGCGCGATGGCGGCACCCCAGGCTCCGGCCAGTTCGTAGCCCATGCAGGAGAAGCCGTACTCGACGTCCATGGTGGCCTCGCCGGTCGCGCGCCAGCCGCCGATCAGCTCGCCGGGCAGGCCGCCGGACGCGGTCATCACGTAGTCGGTGGGGCCGCTGACGTCGTTCACGACGCCGACCACCTGGGCGTACGTCGGCAGGCCCGCGGAAGGCTCGCGCAACGACGTGATGTGCCGGTCCCACTTCGCGCGTTCGGTCTGGGACCGGCGAGCCCAGTCGGCGGGTGCCTGCCAGGCGCCGAGGAGGTCGGTCAGCTCGCGCAGGCCCTCGTCGGCGTCGGCGACCAGGGCGAACGAGCCGTGCTTCACGGCGTCGAAGCGGGCGGCGTTCAGCGAGATCAGGTGCACGCCCGGCGCGAAGACGGTCCAGGACGCCGTGGTGAAGTCCTGCAGGCGGGTGCCGACGGCGATGACCAGGTCGGCCTCGCCCGCCAGGACGTTGGCCGAGGTCGAGCCGGTGATGCCGAGCGGGCCGGCGTGCAGCGGGTGGTCGTGCGGGACGAGCGTGCGGCCGGCCGTGGTCTCGGTGATCGGGATGTTGTGCTGCTCGGCGAACCGCAACGCCCTTCCGGCGGCACCGGAGTAGCGGACGCCGCCGCCCAGCACCAGCAACGGGCGGGACGCGCCGCGGATCGCCCGTGCGGCGTCGGCCAGGGCGTGCAGGTCGGGGCGCTGGCGTTGCAGGCGGTGCACGACCGGGGCGAACAGCGCGTCGGGGAAGTCGTAGGACTCGGCCTGGACGTCCTGCGGCAGCGCCAGGGTCACCGGGCCGCAGTCGGCCGGGTCGGTGAGGACGCGCGCGACCTGCGGCAGCGTCGACAGCAGCTGCTCGGGACGGGTGATGCGGTCGAAGTAGCGGCTGACCGCGCGGAACGCGTCGTTCACCGTCGCGGTCGGGTCGTGGAAGTGCTCGACCTGCTGCAGCACCGGGTCGGGCGCGCGGCCGGTGAACGTGTCGCCGGGCAGGAGCAGCAGCGGCAGGCGGTTCGCGTGGGCGACGCCCGCCGCGGTCACCATGTTCAGCGCGCCGGGGCCGATCGACGACGTGGCGACGCCGACCTGGCGGCGGTGGGTGGCCTTGCCGATGCCGACCGCGGCGAGCGCCATGCCCTGCTCGTTGTGGCCGCGCCAGACCGGCAGGCGGTCGCGGACCTCTTCGAGCGCGTTGCCGAGGCCGAGCACGTTGCCGTGGCCGAAGATCCCGAAGACGCCGGGGAACAGCGGCGCCTGCGTGCCGTCGAACAACTCCGTGCGCTGCGCCAGCATCCAGCGGACCAGCGCCTGTGCGGTCGTGAGCTTCACTTGACCCGCCCCTCTGCGGTCGTGACCGGGCAGCGCGGATCCAGTTCCTGCGTCGCCCAGCTGTCGCGGACCCAGGTGTGCGCCGGGTCGTCGCAGAACGCCATCGAACGTTCGTCGCCCGGTCCGGCCAGCACGTTCAGGTAGTACATCGGGTAACCCGGCGCCGCAACGCACGGACCGTGGTAGCCGCGCGGGATCAGGAACACGTCACCGTCGCGGACGGTCACGTCCTCGTCGATCGTGCCGTCGTCGGTGTACGTGCGGTGGAAGCCGAAACCCGTGCGGGACGGGGTGACCTGGTCCCGATCGGCGATCCGGAAGTAGTAGATCTCCTCGTTCTCGACCTCACAGGGTTGTGAGGAGTCGTGCTTGTGCGGCGGATACGACGACCAGTTGCCGTCCGGGGTGATCAGCTCGCACGCGTTGAGCTTGTCCGCGTGGTCCCACACGCCGGGCACGCCGAAGTTGGTGACCTGGCGGGTGGCGTTGCCGGAACCCCTGACCTCGACCGGAACGCCGTCGGCCGGACCGTACTTCGGCGTCAGCCTGCGGGTGCAACGCGCCATCGGCAGCGCGACCTCGCAACCGTCCACAGAGGACAAGGTGACCGACGCGTCCCGCGGCACGTAAGCGAAGTCGGTGACGCGGGTGAACACCGAGTCACGGCCCTGCAGCTCGTAGCGCTCGTCGTCGACCTCGACCGTCAACGATCCGGCGAGCGGCAGGACGAACGCCTCGAACTCACCGGTCTCGATCGTGCGCACCCAGCCTGCCTCGATCCGCAGCACGCGCAGTCCCGTGTAGGTCCAGCCCGCGTCCTCCGGTGCCAACGAGATGACGTCCGTCGAGGTCGAGAGAGTCCCGTGTGGACGGTGCAAAGTCATACCGTGATTCCCCTCGCGGTGCGCAGAACTTCAGCGGCGGCGGCGACCGCGGCGGCGACGTCGCCGTCCGGCGGGTAGAGCAACGCGCGACCGACGACCAGGCCGCGCACGGTCGGGTGGCGCAGCGAGCGGCCCCACGACGCGAGGTCGTCCTCCGGCCGTTCGGACGGCACGCCACCGAGCACCAGCGCGGGCAACGCGGTGGTGTCCAGCACGACGTCCGGCTCGTCCGGCGCGGGCAGCTTCAGCCAGGTGTAGGCGGAGGTCGCGCCCAGCCCGGCGGCCACGGCCGAGGCGCGCGACAGGGCCGCCGCGTCCTTCTGCAGCACCAGCTTGTCGTTGTGATCACGCTTGTACGGCAACGGTTCCACCATGGCCATCAGGCCGTGCTCGGCGAGCTCGGTGACGGCCCGCGCGCAGCCTTCCAGCGTGGGGATCGTGCCGGGGTCGGAGTCGACCAGGCGCAGCAGCATCTTGCCGCCGTCCAGCCCGAACGCGGCGATGGACGACGCGTCGTACGCGGTGAACCTGTCGTCGATCTCCCAGTCCGCACCGGCCAGGCCACCGCGGTTCATCGAACCGATGACCACGCGCTCGTCCAGGCCGTCCAGCAGCAGCAGGTCCTCGATGACGTCCGGCGTGCCGAGGACACCGTCGACCTCGGGGTTCGCCAGCGCCGTCAGCAACCTGCCGAGCAGCGACCGCCGGTCGGCCATCGCCAGCGGGTCGCCACCGACGCCGAGCGCGCCGCGTGCCGGGTGGTCCGCCGCGACCAGGAACAGCGTGGACTTGCCGTTCAGCAAGGAGTTCCGCCGCTTGCGGGCCTGGTACGCCCGCCGCACCGCGCCTGGGTCGGTCGCGCGGGTCTCCAGCAAAGAAGCCCACTGCTCGTCGGTGATCACAGCAGTTCCTCGATCTCTTCCTGATCCGGCATCGCGTCCGCACAGGCCAGCCGGGAGGCCACGATCGCGCCGGCCGCGTTGGCGTAGCGGGCGATCTTCACCGGGTCCCAGCCCGAGAGCAGGCCGTGCACCAACGACCCGCCGAACGCGTCACCGGCACCGAGGCCGCACACGACCTCGACCGGGTTCGGCGCCACGGTCCAACGACCTTCCGGCGTGGCCACGAGCACGCCCTCAGCGCCCTTCTTGACCAGCGCCAACGAGATTCCGCGGGCCAGCAGCCGGTCGGCGGCCTCGTCGGGGTCGGACGTGCCGACCGCGACCTCGCACTCCGTCCGGTTGCCCACGGCGACCGTCACGTGGTCGAGCATCCAGCTGATCTCGGCACGCGCGGTCTTGACGTCCGGCCAGAACATCGGCCGGTAGTCCAGGTCCAGCACGGTGTGTCCGTGCCGGGCGCGGCTGCCGAGCATCGCGCGCTGGGTCGAACGGGCCGGTTCGGCGGACACGCCGGTGCCCGTCACCCACAACAGCGGGACGTCGCGCACGAGCGACCACGGCACGTCGTCCTCGTTCAACGTCAGGTCCGGCGCGATCGGCAGCCGGTAGAACAGCAACGGCGGGTCCGCGGGCGGGTTGAGCTCGCAGAACACCACCGGCGTCAGCAGGTCGGGCGAGGTGCCGACGTACTCGGACGACACCCCGAAGCTCTCCAGCGCGGAACGCACGTAGGTGCCGAACCCGTCCGGGCCGACCTTGGTGAGGACACCGGCTTTCCGCCCCAGCCGAGCGGCGGCGACCGCGACGTTGGTCGCGGTGCCGCCGAGCGACTTGGCGAAGGTGCTGACCTGCGCCAGCGGCACGCCGGACTGCTCGGGGTAGAGATCGACCCCGACCCGGCCGACGGTCAGCACTTCCAGAGACGACGTCACGCCTCGACACCCCGCAGTTCGTGGGCCAGCGCTTCGAGCTCCGCGCCACCGGCCATCTGACGTGTCAGCTCCTCCAGGCCGATCTCCGACTTCTCGTACGACCCCAGCGCGCGGCCGCGCTTGAGCAGCAGGAACCGGTTGCCGACCGGGTAGGCGTGGTGCGGGTTGTGCGTGATCAGCACGACGCCGAGGCCGCGATCACGCGCCTGGGCCACGTACTTCAGCACGACACCGGCCTGCTTCACGCCGAGCGCCGCGGTCGGTTCGTCCAGGATCAGCACCTTGGCGCCGAAGTGCACGGCACGGGCGATCGCGACGCACTGCCGTTCACCACCGGACAGCGTGCCGACCGGCTGTTCCACGTCCCGCAGGTCGATGCCCATGTCGGACAACGCCTTCTTGGTGACCTCCCGGCCCTTCTTGCGGTCCAGGAAGCCGAACTTCGTGGTGGGCTCCGAACCCAGGAAGAAGTTGCGCCACACCGACATCAGCGGCACGACCGCGAGGTCCTGGTACACGGTCGCGATGCCGTGGTCCAGGGCCTCGCGCGGCGACGAGAACCTGATCTCCTCGCCCTCGACCTTGAACGACCCCTGGTCGTGCTGGTGGACTCCGGCGAGGATCTTGATCAGGGTCGACTTGCCGGCGCCGTTGTCACCGAGCACGCAGGTGACCTCACCCGCGTTGACCACAGTGGACACCTCGCTCAACGCGATGACGCTGCCGTAGGTCTTGCCGATGTTCTCGACTTCGATCAGGGACGTCATCGCTTCACCCTTTCCGCCCGGCGCCGCAGCATGTTGTTCACCAGCACGGCGGCCAGCAGCATCACGCCGAGGAACAGCTGGAACCAGTCGCTGTTCCAGCCGGCGTAGACGATGCCCTGCCGGGCCATGCCGAAGATCAGCGCGCCGATCGCCGCGCCCACCGCGGAACCGAAGCCACCGGTCAGCAGGCAGCCGCCGATCACCGCCGCGATGATGTACTGGAACTCCAGGCCGATGCCCTGGTTCGCCTGCACGCTCGCGTACCGCAGGATGTTGATCGACCCGACCAGCCAGGCGGCGAACGCGGTCGTCATGAACAGCAGGATCTTCGACCGCACGACCGGCACACCGACCGCGCGCGAGCTCTGCGCGGCACCACCGATCGCGAAGATCCAGTTGCCGAACTTGGTGCGCACCAGCACGGTCGAGGCGATGACCGTGAACAGCACCCACCAGATGATCGACACGTAGAAGCTCTGGCCGCCGATCTGGAACGTCGACGCGAACAGGTAACCGGCCGACTCGTAGCCGCTGGTCGCCCGCATGCCCGACACCTGCACGCTGCCGGTCATCAGGCGCGTCACGCCGAGGTTGAGGCCCTGCAACGCGAGGAAGCTGCCCAGCGTCACGATGAAGCTCGGCAGGCCCGTGCGCATCACGAGCCAGCCGTTCAACGCGCCCACCGCCAGCGCGAAGGCGAGCGAGACCAGCAACGACAGCCAGACGTTCAGGCCCAGCCGGGTGGAGAGGATGGCCGTGACGAGCGCCGTGGACGCGGTCATGACACCGGCGGACAGGTCGAACTCGCCGCCGATCATGAGCAACGCCACGGCCACCGCCATGATGCCGAGCATCGAGGCGTCGTCCAGCCACGTGGCCGCACCGCCCAGGCTCAGGAACTGCTCGGTGACCACGGAGAAGAACAGGAACACGAGCAGTGCGCCGAGCAGGGCGCCGATCTCCGGACGCACGACCAGCTGGTCGAGCAACCTCGGCTTGCCCAGCCGTTCGTCGGCAGCCGGTGGCGCTTGAGCCGTCACGGTCATCTCTCCCTGTCCTCCCTAGCGCTTGCCGGCCTTGGCGTACTCCGCGACCTTGTCCACGTTGGACTTGTCGACGAAGCCGGGGCCGGTCAGGACGGGCTTGCCACCGCCGAGGGTGTTCGCGTTGTCGTGGAAGAGCTTCAGCATCACGATCGGTAGGTAGCCCTGCTCGTACTGCTGCTGGTCGACGGCGAACAGCACGTCACCGGACTTGATCGCGGTGACCACGTCGGCGTTCAGGTCGAACGTCGCGACCTGCGCCTTCGAGCCCGCGCCCTTGATCGCCGACGCCGCGTTCACGGCCACCTGCGGGTTCAGCGCGAGCACGCCGTCGAACGACGTGTCGGACTGCAGCTTGGCCTTGATCCGGGACTCGATGTCGGTCGGGTTGGAGATGTCGACCTGCAGGTTCTCCACCGTGCCGCCGAAACCGGTGCGGGCACCGTCGCAGCGCTGGTTGAGGCCGGTGTTGCCGGCCTCGTGGATCACGCACAGCAGCTTGGTCCTGCCGGCGGCCTTGAGCTTCTTGCCGGCCTCCTCACCCGCGATCGACTCCTCCTGGCCGACGTGCGCCATGGCGCCGAACTCCGCGCTCTTCGCGCTGCCGGAGTTGATCGTGATGACCGGGATGCCGGCCTTCACCGCGTTCTGGATGGAGGTCTTCAACGCGTCCGGGTTCGCCATCGACACCACGATGCCGCCGACCTTCTGCGACACGGCGTTGTCGATCAGCTTGGCCTGGGCGCCGGGGTCGCCGTCGGAGTTGTAGGTGACGCCGACGCCGAGCTGCTTGCCCGCGTCCTCCGCACCGACCTTCACGACGCTCCAGAACGCGTCGCCCGCGGTGCCGTGCGTGATGACGGCGACCTTGAGGTCTCCGGTCGCCGGCGCGCTGTTGTTCTGCGTGTTTTGGGTGTTCGTTCCCGTGGGACCGCTACAGGCGGCGAGTAGAGCAACACCCGCGAGCGCCACGCCCGCACGGATGACCAAGCGAGACTTCATCGTCTCCAGTCCCTTCAGAGGATCTTGCTGAGGTGCGCGAGGCTGCGCGCGGTGTCCTTCAGTGGCTTGTCCACTGGGCTTCCGTCCTTGAGCCGGGTGTCCTGCTCAAGCACGAACCAACCGGCGTAGCCCGCCTCTTGAACGAGCTTCACCAGCGCTTCCACGTCCACGTCGCCGTCCCCGAGCGGCACGTAGATGCCCTGTTCCACGGCATCGGTGTAACTGAGTTCGCCGCTGCGCACCTGCGCCGCGATCTCGTCGCGCACGTCCTTGAGGTGCACGTGACCGATCCGGTCCGGGTAGCGGCGCGCCAGCTCGACCGGGTCCGTGCCACCGATGAGCAGGTGGCCGGTGTCCAGGCAGAGCTGGAGATCGGAGTCCGCGAGGAACCGGTCGACCTCCGCCTCCCGCTCGACGTGGGTGCCCACGTGCGGGTGCAGCACGGTGCCGAGACCGTGCTTCGCGGCGATCTCCCGGATCTTCGCGCAGGTGTCGACGAGGGTGTTCCACTCGTCGTCGGTGAGCTGCGGCCGTTCGTCATAGCCGTCGAGGCCCGTGGCCGCGGCCAGGACGAGGACCTCGGCCCCGCCCGCCTTGAGGATCGCGGCCACGCGGTCGGCCTCGTCCAGAGTGGACTGGACGTCCGTGTGCAGCGTGACCGCGAGGAAGCCGCCGACGAGGGTGAGCTCGTGGCCGCTCAGGAGGGTCTTCAACGCTTCGGGGTCGGCCGGCAGGTAGTCCGGCGGGCCGAGTTCGGTGGCGGTGAGGCCGAGCGAGTGCATTTCGGACAGGACCGTGTCCGCGGGCAGGACGTTGCCCCAGCCCGGAACCTCGCACACGCCCCAGGAGATGGGTGCCCCAGCGATCTTGGCCATCAGTTCCCCTCGATCTTCACTGGTGCGCCGGTGCGGCGCGACTGCTCACACGCAACAGCCAGGCGAAGGCTGATCAGACTCTCCCGCGCCGGTGACGGGTTCGCGACTTCGCCCTTGATGACCTGCGTGAACAGGTTCATCTCGTTGACGTAGGCGCGGTGGAAGCGCTCGGGGAAGCCGGGGTAGGCGTCCGGTCCGGCCACGTGACCGCCAGGCTCCAGCGAGTTCAGCGGGGTGCGCGGGTCGACGCCCGCGACCAGCGAGTCCTTGCTGCCCAGCACCTCGATGCGGTGGTCGTAGCCGACCGGGTCGTGCCGGCCGCCCGCCAGCGTGGCGTGCGCGCCGCCCGCGAACTTCAGCATCACCACGGCGTTGTCCACGTCGTCGGCGTCCGCGAACGCCTGATGCACCAGCACCGAACCACTCGCGTAGACCTCGACGACCGGCTCGCCGACCAGCCACGGCACGCAGTCCAGGTCGTGGATCAGCAGGTCGCGGAAGATGCCCCCGGACGCGGGCAGGTAGGAGAAGTCCGGCGGGTTCGCGTCGTTGCCGACGGCCCTGACCAGGTAGATGTCGCCGACCTCGCCCGCGCGGATGCGGCGGTTCAGCTCGTAGATGGCCGGGTCGAAGCGGCGCTGGAAGCCCACGAGGACCTCCACACCGGATTTCTCGACGTCCTCGACCAGCGCGGTCATCTCGGCGAGGTCGCTCGCGATCGGCTTCTCGCACAGCGTGGGGACGCCCCTGGCGATCGCCGCGCGGAGCATCTCCGGGTGGGTGTTGGTCGGGGTGGCGAGCAGGACGCCGTCGACGTTGCCGAGCAACGTGTCGAGGTCGTCGACCGCCTTGGTTCCGCTCAGCTCGGCCGACGCCTGCGCGGCACGACCGGGCACCGGGTCGAAGAGAAGCACCTCGTCGACTCGATCCAGTGCGGCGAGGTTGGTCGCGTGCATGGTGCCGATCCTGCCGACACCCGCTACTCCGATCCGCATCGCAGGTTTCCCCTGTTCTCGGCCGTAATGTGTTAGAGCGCTCTATTGGTTGGAGCGCTCTAATGCTGTAGCTTCCGTCACACGGGTGTCAAGGGTGTGTTTCCCGCCCGTGACGTGAGGGGGAGGTGGTCATCGGTGGTCAGACCGACGATGGAGGACGTGGCTCTGCGTGCGGGCGTGTCCCGCGCACTGGTGTCACTCGTGATGCGCAACTCACCCAAGGTGAGCGAGGCGCGACGCGCTGCTGTGCTGAAGGCGGCCGAAGAACTGGGGTACTCGCCGCACGCGATGGCGCGGTCGCTGGCCTCGCGCACGTCGACCGTGCTCGGCGTGATGGTGTCCGACCTGCACAACGCGTTCTTCGCCGAGGTCGTGGACGGCATCGACGAGGTCGCGCGCGAGCAGGGGTTCGACGTCATCATCAACACCGGTGGTCGCTCGCCCGCCCGTGAGCGCCGCGCGTTGGAGTCGCTGCAGTCCTTCCGCCCCGCCGGGCTGATCCTGCTCTCGCCCGTGGTGCCCGCGACGGCGATTTCCAAGGCGGCCGAACAACTTCCGATCGTGCTCGTGGCCCGGTCGTCGCGTGTGTCCACTGTGGATACGGTGAACGACGACGGCGAGCAGGGTGCCCGGCTCGCGATCGACCACCTGGTGTCGTTGGGGCACACGAGGATTGCCCATCTGGACGGCGGTGAGGGCACCCAGGCCGGGCCTCGCCGGCGGGGCTACGTCGCCGCGATGGAGGCGCACGGGCTCACGCCGCAGATCGTTTCCTCGGAGTACACCGACGTCGCCGGCGCTCGGGCCGTTCGCTCGTTGATCGCGGAAGGCACGTTGCCCACAGCCGTCCTGTCCTGCAACGACTTCAACGCCGTCGGTGCGATCTCCGCTCTTGAGGACGCCGGGCTGCGCGTGCCTGCCGACGTCTCCGTGGTGGGGTACGACAACACGTCGTTGGCGGCCCTCCGCCACGTTTCGCTGACCACGATCGACCAGCCCCGTGCCGAGTTCGGCCGGTTGGCGGCGCTCGCGCTGCTGCAGCGAGTTCGTGACGGGCGCACCGAACCCGTGCGCCATCTCCTCAACCCCTCTCTCGTAGTCCGCAACACGACAGCTCCCCCAGGAGGACCGCGTTGAGCACCATCCCCCACTGGATCGACGGCGCCCGCACCACGGGGGTGTCGTCCCGCACGTCGGACGTCTTCAACCCCGCGACCGGGCAGGTGGCGGCTCAGGTCGTGCTGGCCGAGCAGGCCGACGTCGACCTCGCGGTCTCCTCCTCGCTGAAGGCGGCGCAGTCCTGGTCGGAGTCGTCGCTGTCCACGCGGTCGCGGATCCTGTTCGCCTACCGCCACCTGCTGCACGAGGCACGGCACGAGCTCGCCGAGATCATCACGTCCGAGCACGGCAAGGTCCTCTCCGACGCCGCCGGTGAGGTGCAGCGCGGCCTGGAGGTCGTGGAGTTCGCGTGCGGCATCCCGCAGCTGCTCAAAGGTGAGCACTCCGAGCAGGTCTCGCGTGGTGTCGACGCGTACTCGCTGCGGCAGCCGCTGGGTGTCGTCGCGGGCATCACGCCGTTCAACTTCCCCGTGATGGTGCCGATGTGGATGTTCCCCATCGCCATCGCGACCGGGAACACCTTCGTGCTCAAGCCTTCCGAGCGCGACCCGTCCGCGTCCGTGCGGCTGGCCGAGCTGTTCCAGGAGGCCGGGCTGCCCGACGGCGTGCTGAACGTGCTGCAGGGTGACGCCTTCGCGGTCAACGCCCTGCTCGACCACCCGGACGTGGCCGCGGCGTCGTTCGTCGGCTCGACCCCGATCGCGCGGCACGTCTACTCGCGCGGTACCGCGGCCGGCAAGCGCGTGCAGGCGCTGGGTGGCGCGAAGAACCACATGGTCGTGCTGCCGGACGCCGACCTCGACGTGGCCGCCGACGCCGCGGTCTCCGCCGGTTACGGCTCCGCGGGTGAGCGCTGCATGGCGATCTCGGTGGTCGTGGCCGTCGGCGAGACCGGTGACGCGCTCGTCGAGAAGATCGCCTCCCGGACCCGCGACCTGCACCCGGCCGTGCTGCCCGGTACCGACCCCGACGCCCAGATGGGTCCGCTCGTGACGGGCGTGCACCGCGACAAGGTCCGGTCCTACGTGGACGCGGGCGAGGCGGCCGGTGCCACGCTGGTCGTCGACGGTCGTGGTTACGCGCCGGAGGGTCACGCCGACGGCTTCTGGCTCGCGCCGACGCTCTTCGACCACGTCACGCGCGACATGACGATCTACACCGACGAGATCTTCGGCCCGGTGCTCTCGGTCGTCCGCGCCGACACGTTCGAGGACGCCGTGGAACTGGTGAACGCCAACCCGTACGGCAACGGCACGGCCATCTACACCGGTGACGGCCTGGCCGCGCGCGAGTACCAGCGGCGCGTGCACGTCGGCATGGTCGGCATCAACGTGCCGATCCCCGTGCCGATGGCCTACTACTCGTTCGGCGGCTGGAAGGACTCGCTGTTCGGCGACACCCACGTCCACGGCGCCGAGGGCGTGAAGTTCTACACCCGTGCCAAGGCCATCACGGCCCGCTGGCCGCAGCAGCACGGCGTCAACCTGGGCTTCCCCACCCACGGCTAACCCCCGCTTCAAGACGGCACGCGGGGCCCTTTCGTACTCCACGAGAGTACGAAAGCTCCCCGCGTGCCGTCATCAGGCGTCGACTTTCTGGTGCTCAGGGGCAGGAGCGGCAGGAGGGGTTGGGCTCGGGAGGAAGCGTTTGAGCAGCGGGAAGAACACGATCAAGAGGATGATCACGTACACGATGACGGCCATCGGGCTGTTGACCAGCCCGGTCAGCGAGCCGTCGGAGAGCTGCAGCGAGCGGCGCATCTGCTGTTCCGCGGCCGGGCCGAGGATCACGCCGATGATCGCGGGCAGCACCGGCAGGCCGTAGCGGCGCATCGCGAAGCCCAGCACGCCGATCACGAACATCAGCAGCAGGTCGAAGATGTCCGCGTTCACCGCGTAGGCACCGACCGAGGCGAAGAACAGGATGCCCGCGTACAGGTACGGCCGCGGGATGCGCAGCAGCTTCGCCCACAGCGGTGCCAGCGGCAGGTTCAGCACCAGCAGCAGCGTCAGGCCGATGAACAGCGACGCGATCAAGGCCCACACGAGGTTGGCCTCGCGCTGGAACAACAACGGCCCCGGCTGGATGCCGTACGTCTGGAACGCCGCGAGCATCACGGCCGCGACCGCGGTGGTCGGCAGACCGAGCGTCAGCATCGTGACCAGTGTGCCGGCCGCGGACGCCGACGCCGTGGACTCCGGACCGGCCACGCCCTCGATGGCGCCCTTGCCCCACTCGTCCTTGTTCTTGGAGAGCCGCTTCTCCGTCACGTACGACAGGAACGTCGGGATCTCCGCGCCACCGGCCGGGATCGCGCCGAACGGGAACCCGATCACCGGCCCGCGCAGCCACGGCTTCCAGGTGCGCTTGAGGTCCGCCCTCGACAGCCACGGCTGACCGACCGGGATCGGCTCGAACGCCTTGCGCCGCAGGTGAGCGGCGACCCACAGGGCCTCGCCGACCGCGAACAGCGCCACCGCGACCACGACGACGTCGATGCCGTCCGCGAGGTGCAGCGAGCCGAACGTGAGCCGCTGCTGGCCGGTCATCTCGTCGAGCCCGACCAGGCCGATGGTGAGACCGATGAGCAACGACGCCACGCCGCGGATCCGTGAGGAACCCAAGACCGACGTCACCGCGATGAACGCCAGCACCATGATCGCGAACAGGTCCGGCGCGCCGATGTCGACCGCGTGCTTCGCCACGAACGGTGCCAGCAGGACGATCAGGGTCGTGCCGATGATGCCGCCGGTGAAGTGGCCGATCGCGGCGGCGGCAAGCGCTTGCGCACCGCGTCCCTTGCGAGCCATGGGATTGCCTTCGAACGCGGTGACCACCGCCGCGCTCTCACCCGGTGTGTTCAGCAGGATCGACGTGGTCGAGCCGCCGAACATGCCGCCGTAGTAGATGCCCGCGAACATGATGAACGCGCCGGTCGGCTCCATGCCGTAGGTGACGGGCAGCAGCAGTGCCACCGCCATCGCCGGGCCGATGCCCGGCAGGACGCCGATCGCGGTGCCGAGCAGCACGCCGATCGCCGCGAACAGCAGGTGCGTCGGCGTCAGCGCGGTCGCGAAGCCGTTGAGCAGTTGTTCCACCTAGAACACCTCCATCAACGGGCCACCGGGGAGCGGGACGCCGAGCAGGTTGTTGAACACCAGGAACGTCACGATCGACATGCCCGCCGCGATCAGCGGGTCGCGGACGAGGTTGCGGCTGCCGAGCGCGTAGGCCGCGCCCCAGAACAGGATCGCGCCGGAGATCGGGAACCCGACCACGCCGATCAGCGCCGCGTTCGCGAGGAACGCGCCGCACAGCAGCAGAACCGTGCGCCAGTCGGCGGGCGCGGTCAGGTCGACGTCCTCGCCGCCCTCCGCCTCGCCGCGGCCGCCGCGCAGCACGTCACGGGCCAGCAGCACCGCGACGACCAGCAGCAGCGAGCCGACCAGGATCGGCACCGCCTTCGGCCCGACCGGGCCGCGCTGGGCGAAGTCGGTGGGGATGCGCAGCGCGTCGGTCAGCACCAGCACGCCGAGCACGACCAGCAGGGCGCAGATGCCCAGCTCAGAACGCTCGCGCAACCAGGATTTCGTCGCTGTCATGCGAGCCCCAAGTCCTTCAGCACCGTTGCCACCCGCTTGTTCTCGTTGTCCAGGAAGGTCTTGAACTGGTCTCCCGGCGCGAAGGCGTCGGTCCAGCCGTTGCGCTGCAACGCCTCCGCCCACTGCGGTGTCTTCTGCATCCGCTGCAGCAGGTCGACCAGCCGGTCGCGGTCGGTCTGCGTGATGCCGGGAGGAGCCACGATGCCGCGCCAGTTGCTGAACTCGACGTCCACACCGGACTCCTTGAGCGTCGGCGCGTCGATGCCGTTGACGCGCTTGCCGCTCGTCACCGCGAGCACCCGCAACGTGCCCGCCTGGATCTGGTCGCGGTACTCGCCGACGCCGGAGACGCCGAACGCGACCTTGCCGCCCAGCACGCTCGCCAGCAGCTCGCCGCCGCCGTCGAACGGGATGTAGTTGACGCTCTTGGGCGCGAGCCCGACGCCCTTGGCCATCAGCATCGGCGCCAGGTGGTCGGGACCGCCGGGTGCCGAGCCGCCGCCGACCGTCACCGCGCCGGGGTCGGCCTTCCACGCGTCCACGAGCTGCGGCAACGACGTGTACGGCGAGTCCTTCGCGACCACGACGATGTCCGGTTCCTCGATCAGCCTCGCGATCGGGGTGGTGTCGAGCAGCGAGTTCGGCGACTTGTTCGTGTACACCGCGCCCACGACGCCCAGGCCCATCGACATGATCATCTTGCCGTTGCCGCGCTCACCGACCGTGCGGCCGAGCCCGACCGTGCCGCCCGCGCCGGGGAGGTTGAACACCTCGGCGTTGCGCAGCAGGCCGGCGTCCTCCATGGCCTTCGCCGCGGTGCGGGCCGTGATGTCGTAACCACCGCCGGGCTGGTTCGGCACCAGCACGCGCAGCGCCCGCACCTGGCTGGTATCGCCGCTGTCCGCACCCGGCGTCAGCAGCGGTGGCACCAGCAGGACGGCGAGCAACGCCGTCGCCACCGCCACCCACACCTTCACCGACACTGTGATCCCCGCCTCTCATCCGCGTGGTTCGACATGTTGCTCTGGTGTAAACCTTGATGTCGCTCTTGCGCTTCTAAGGTTTCTTTCGGTCTTTCTGGTCACGGGAGGTCTCATGCGCCGCCGCCGTTCCCTGGCCAGCCAGCTCCTAGTGTGGCAACTCGTAGTCGTCACCTTGCTACTGTGCGCGGTCGGCGCGCTGACTGTCGTCCAGACGGGCAGCAACTTTCGCACCAACGAGGAACGCCGGATGCTGTCCGTCGCGGAGAACGTGGCGGCCCTGAACGTCGTGCAGACGTCGATGGGCAACTGGCGGATCCTGGCCGCGCCCGCCGAGACCGCGCGGAGCCTCTCCGGTGCCTCCTACGTGCTGATCGTCGACATTCGGCGGATCGTGATCGCGTCACCCGACCCGGCCCAGATCGGGTCCACTCTGGACACACCGACGACCGCGTTCGACGGCAAGGCGTGGGTCGGCACGATCAACGGCTCGATCGAGGCGCACGTGCCGGTGTTCGACGAGCGGACCCGCAAGGTCAACGGCATGGTGGTCGCCGGCGTGATCGAGCCCGGCCTGTTCGCGGGGGCGCTGGACCAGCCGGAGGACGTGCTGCGGTACCTGGCGATCGCGCTGGTCATCGGCGTCACGGGGTCGTTGCTGCTGGCGCGGCGCGTGAAGAACCAGACGCTCGGGCTGGAGCCGCACGAGATCACCGCGCTGGTCGAGAACCGCGAGGCGTTGCTGCACGGCATCAGGGAAGGCGTCGTCGGCCTCGACGGGCAGCACAAGATCACCCTGGTCAACGACCACGCCCGGGACCTCCTCGCACTACCGGACGACGCGGTCGGCCGGTCGGTCGAGGAGCTGGAGCTCAACGACCGGCTGCGCGACGTGCTCACCGGGCGCGCGACCGGTGTGGACCAGCTGGTGCTGCGGGAGGGCGTCGTGCTGACGTTGAACCGCATGCCGATCGACGGTGCCGGCGCGGTCGTGACGTTGCGAGACCGCACGGAACTCCTTGCGCTGCAACACGAACTGGATGCCTCCCAGCACGCCACGGACACGTTGCGGGCACAGGCGCACGAGTTCGCGAACCGCCTGCACACCATCGCCGGGCTGATCGCGCTGAAGGAGTACGACGAGGTCAGCAACTACATTCACCAGATCAGCTCGGCGCAGGACCAGTGGCGAACCGAGGTCAGCTCGCGGATCGGCGACCCGGCCGTGGCCGCGCTGCTGATCGCCAAGGCCTCGCTGGCCGCCGAGCGCGGCACGGTGCTGCGCATGGGCCCGGACAGCGTGCTGGGACGCGTCGACGAGGCGTTGTCCGCGGATCTGGTGATGGTGCTGGGAAATCTGGTCGACAACGCGTTGGACGCGCTGAGCTCGTTCAGCGCCAACGGAGCCGGCAAGTGGATCGAGGTAGGTGTGGTGCAGTCGGACGACGAGGTCCAGGTCGTGGTGCGGGACTCCGGGCCGGGGGTGGCGCCGGAACTCGCGGAAGAGGTGTTCCGGCACGGGTTCACGACCAAGGCGGCATCGCACGGCGAACGCGGGATCGGCCTCGCGCTGATCAGGCGGGCGTGCCTGCGCCGCGGTGGTTCGGTGAGCGTGTCCGGCTCGGTCTTCACCGCAAGGCTGCCCTGGTGATCCGGGTGCTCGTCGTCGACGACGACTTCATGGTGGCGAAGGTGCACAGCGGGTACGTCGCGCGCACCGAGGGCTTCGAGGTGGTCGGAGTCGCGCACAACGGCGGTGACGCGCTGAAGCTCGTCGCCTTGTTGAAGCCCGACCTCGTGCTGCTCGACGTCTACCTGCCGGACGTCAGCGGGCTCGAAGTGCTGAAGTCGTTGCGTGCCAACGAGGACGTCGACGTCATCGTGATCACGGCGGCGACCGACGTCGAGACCGTGCGCAGTGCGATGCGCGGCGGCGTGCTGCACTACCTGATCAAGCCGTTCGACTACTCGGCGCTGCGCGACCAGCTCGCGCACTTCGCGTCGTTGCACGAGAAGCTGCACCGGCTGGATTCCGCCGGGCAGGCCGACGTGGACCAGGTGTTCGGCGCTCGTCCGGCGTCGAAGCCGTTGCTGCCCAAGGGGTTGACGCCGGAGACGGCGCGGCTCGTGGAGAACGCGCTGCGGTCGCACCCGGACGGGCTGTCGGCGTCGGAGTGCGCGTCGTCGACCGGCGTGGCTCGGGTGAGCGCGCGCCGATATCTGGAGCACTTCGTGTCGTCCGGCAGGGCCGAGGTTCGGTTGCGGTACGGCGGAACCGGCCGGCCGGAACGGATCTACGCGCTAGTCCCAGGAGCCTGAGCGGCCGCGCTTGGTCTCCGCACGGCGCTTCTTGCCGGCGATGCGGCGTTCCTTCGAGCCCTTGGTGGGCTTGGTCGGCTTGCGCATCGGCGGTGGCGGGGCGGCGGCACTGCGCAGGATCGCGGCGAGACGCTCCCGTGCGGCGGCGCGGTTCTGCAACTGGGCGCGGTGCTCGGACGCGGCGATCGTGAGGACACCGTCGACCAGCCTGTTCTCCAGGCGGTCGAGCATCCTGCGCTTGAGGTGCTCGGGGACCGACGGCGAGGCAGCCAGGTCGAACGAGAGCTCCACGCGGCTGTCCGCGGTGTTGACTCCCTGCCCGCCCGGCCCACCTGACCTGGAAAAACGTTCGCGCAACTCGGACGCCGGGATCACCAGCGTCCGAGTCACGGTCACGTCGTTCATGCCTGCCAGGCTAATAGGTGAGGCCCGGCAAAGTCGCGATCTTTATCAGCGTCTCGCGGTCGAGCGGCGGCGTCGGCCGGGTCACCGGGCCGTCCAGTTTCGGCATGCCGACGATGTTGGTGCGGAACTCTCCCACGTTCACGCTTTTGATCTCGACGAACACACCGTCTGGTCGAAGCGCCTGCACTTGGTAGGTGTGGAGGCCGTTCTGCTTACCCGCGATGCTGGACCGGACCTTGATGCCGTCGACCACGCGAAGCTCGCACGGCGCGACCTCGGGCTCAAAACACCAGCTGACGTCGTCGCCGGTGTTGGTGTGGCCGCGGTAGAGCTCGATCGTCAGCGCACCGGTGCCCTGGGCGTCCTTCAGCAGTGCCACGGCTTGTCGGACGTCTCCGTGGTCGAAGAACTGCAGTGGACCTGCCGGAACGCTCGGGACGTCCTGCACCGTCACTCCGGCCGGGATCACCTTGGCGTCGAGCAGGATCGCGGTGAGCTGGGCGTTGCGGTCGACGACCACCGCCCCGGCGGTCGAGGCCGCTCCGGACGACTGCCGCGGCAGTGCCAGGTAGCCGACCGTGCCCAGCCCGGCCATCAACACGAAGGCCATCACCGTCGCGATGGCGGTCCGCCTGCGGGCGAGCTTCGTCTTGCCCTTGCGGATCACCTCGGAGCGGTGGATCCGCAGCGCCGGCTCGTCCTCCAGCAGGTCGCGCAACGCCGCCAGCCCCTTGGCCGCCTGGCTCTTCACCGTGCCCTCCGTCCTGCCGAGGATGCGGGCGGTCTCGGTGACGCTCAGGTCCTCCCAGTACCGCAGCACGACGACAGCACGTTGTCCCGGTGGCAACGCGTCGAGCGCCAGCCGCAGGTCGAAGTCCGCCGAGTCGTCGGTCACCGCGGATTCCGGCAGGACGTCGACCGTGCGTTCGCGCTGGAAGAAGCCGCGCCTGGTCTCGTCGACGGCGGTGCGCACCAGCACCTTGCGCGCGTAGGCGTCCACGCTGTCCTTGCGCACGCGTGACCAGGCCACGTAGAGCTTGATCAGCGCGGTCTGAACGATGTCCTCGGCGCGGTGCCAGTCGCCGCACAGCAGATAGGCCGTGCGGCGCATGACGAGAGCGCGTGCGTCGACGAACTCCCCGAACTCGCGGTCGCGATCCAAGTGCCCCCTCCTCGGTCGCCGTTTAGTACGCGACGACGACCGCCGGAGGTTGCCTCAGAACCTCGGGTGGTCTCCGACGAGTGCGGCGCCGCCGACCTCGGCCTTGGTGACCTCGCCGAGCACCCACGACGGCACGTGGCGCGCGGTGAGCACGGCCAGTGCGCGGTCGACGTCCTCCGGCGCGACGACGGCGACCATGCCGACGCCCATGTTGAACGCCTTCTCCATCTCCTCGCGCTCCACCCGGCCGCGCTGGGCGATGAGCTGGAACACCGCGGGCGGCGTCCAGGTGCCGCGGTCGAGCGTCGCGTGCAGGCCGTCCGGCAGCACGCGGGCCAGGTTCGCGGCCAGGCCACCACCGGTGACGTGCGAGAACCCGCGGACCTCCGTCTCGGCGATCAGCGCGAGGCAGTCCTTGGCGTAGATCTTGGTCGGCTCCAGCAGCTCCTCGCCGAGGGTGCGGCCGAACTCCTCGACGTGACCCTCCAGCGGCATCCGCGCGATCTCCAGCAGCACGTGCCTGGCGAGCGAGTAGCCGTTGGAGTGCAGGCCGGACGAGCCCATCGCGATCACGACGTCGCCGTCGCGCACCCGGTCGGGACCGAGCAGCTTGGACTGCTCGACCACGCCGACGCCGGTGCCCGAGATGTCGTAGTCGTCGTCGCCCATCAGGCCGGGGTGCTCGGCCGTCTCGCCGCCGAGCAGCGCGCAGCCGGCCTGGACGCAGCCCTCGGCGATGCCCTTGACCAGCGCGGCGATCTTGTCCGGCACGACCTTGCCGACCGCGATGTAGTCCTGCACGAACAGCGGCTCGGCACCGCAGACGACCAGGTCGTCCACGATCATGGCGACCAGGTCGATGCCGACGGTGTCGTGCTTGTCCAGCGCCTGCGCGACCGCGATCTTGGTGCCGACACCGTCCGTGGACGAGGCGAGGATCGGTTCCTTCCAGCGGTCGAGCTTGAGCTGGAACAGCCCGGCGAAACCACCGATGCCACCGAGCACCTCTGGCCGGTGCGCCTTGGCAGCCCACGGCTTGAGCTTCTCCACCGCCTCGTCACCTGCGGCGATACTGACTCCGGCGGCGGCGTAGGTGGCCTTGGCGCTGTCGGTCACGTCAACTTCTTCCACTTGGTTCTTCGAGCTCACGGACGACGCAGTGCGTCCTCGGCACCATAGCCGTTGGCCAGGACGGGAGCGGCCGAGCCCGCCACGCCCTTGAGGCCTTCGAGCAGGTGCTTGCCGATGAGCGCGTCCTGCGGCAGTTCGATCGGGTACTCGCCGTCGAAGCACGCCGAGCACAGCCGCGTCTTGGGCTGCTCGGTCGCCGCGACGAGCTGGTCGAGCGACACGTAGCCGAGCGAGTCGGCACCGACCGAGCGGCGGATGCCGTCGTCGTCCAGGCCGTTCGCGATCAGCTCGGCCCGCGAGGCGAAGTCGATGCCGTAGAAGCACGGCCACTTGACCGGCGGCGACGCGATCCGGACGTGCACCTCAAGGGCGCCGGCCTCGCGCAGCATGCGGACGAGCGCGCGCTGGGTGTTGCCGCGCACGATCGAGTCGTCCACGACGACCAGCCGCTTGCCGCGGATGACGTCGCGCAGCGGGTTCAGCTTCAACCGGATGCCGAGCTGACGGATGGTCTGCGACGGCTGGATGAACGTCCGGCCGACGTAGGCGTTCTTGACCAGGCCCGACCCGTACGGGATGCCGCTGGCCTGCGCGTACCCGATCGCGGCCGGCGTGCCGGACTCGGGCACCGGGATCACCAGGTCGGCCTCGACCGGGTGCTCCTTGGCGAGCCGGCGACCGATCTCGACGCGCGTGGCGTGCACCGACCGCCCGGAGATCGTCGTGTCCGGCCGCGCCAGGTAGACGTACTCGAAGATGCAGCCCTTGGGCTCGGGGGTCGCGAACCTGCTGCTGCGCAGGCCGTCGCCGTCGATCGCGATCAGCTCACCGGGCTCGACCTCGCGCACGAAGCTCGCACCGACGATGTCCAGCGCCGCCGTCTCGCTCGCCACGACCCAGCCGCGCTCCAGCCGGCCCAGCACGAGCGGCCTGACCCCGTGCGGGTCACGCGCCGCGTAGAGGGTGGACTCGTCGCTGAAGGTCAGGCAGTACGCGCCCTTGACCGTCGGGAGGAGTTCGAGGGCCGCCTGCTCGATGCCCTTGTCGGCCGCCGCGTGGGCGAGCAGGCCGCAGAGGATGTCCGAGTCGGTCGTCGCGCCGTTGCGCTCGACGATGCCCAGCTCCTTGGCCTTCTCCAGCAGCTCGGCGGTGTTCACGAGGTTGCCGTTGTGGCCGAGGCTCAGACCACTCCCGGCAGCCGTGGTGCGGAACGTCGGCTGCGCGTTCTCCCAGGTCGTGGACCCGGTGGTGGAGTAACGGCAGTGCCCGACGGCCACGTGGCCCTTGAGGCTCTGCAGGACCTGCTCGTCGAAGACCTGGCTGACGAGCCCGAGGTCCTTGAAGACGACGACCTGCGACCCGTCACCGACGGAGATGCCCGCCGCCTCCTGGCCGCGGTGCTGCAGGGCGTAGAGCCCGTAGTAGGTCAGCTTCGAGACGTCCTCACCGGGAGCCCAGACGCCGAAGACGCCGCACTCCTCACGGGGTTCCTGTTCGGGCTGGGACTGGTCGGCGACCACCGAGTGGCTCCCTCACGCTCGCGCTGGATGCTTCCCGAGTGTAAGTGGAGCAGGGGGCCAACCACCCCCATCGCACCCCTGGTGAGGTGACGAAACTCATGCCTTCGGCCCATTTCAGGCCTTTTTGCACCCGCTCAGGTGGGTCTGGAGGTTCGAGTTCCCGAACGCGCTCCCCTTCTCCTGCTTGATCGTGCAGACGACCTCGTCACCGACAACCGCGCCTCCGCTGATCTCGCGTTGGTACGCGAGCTGATGCGCCAGCGCCTTCGAATCCAGGGCGCTCTTCGGCGCCTCGTCGAGCAGGTCGAGTTTCAGGTACTCGGTCGGAGAGCTGTTGTCGATTCCGCTGATCTTGTAGCGGAGGTCGTGCCCCGAGCTCGCGGCGCACGCGGTCAGCAGCAGGCATGCCACCAGGAGCGCGCTGATCTCGCGCATCAGGCCTTCCTGCACCCGCTCAGCTTGGTGTCCTTGGACCATGACGCGAACGGACTTCCCTGTTTCTGCGTGGCGGTGCAGATCACCTCGTCCCCGACCTTCGGGTCACCGCTGATGTCGCCCGGCGGCTGGAGCTGAGAAGCCACCCTGTCCTGCCACAGGACGTCCTTCGGAACGTCGCCCACCAGTTCGAGCTTGAAGAACTCGGTCGGCGTGGTGTTGTCGACTGAGACGATCTTGTAGCGGAGCTGCTGTTCCCAGCTGGTCGCACAGCCCGCCAGCAGGAGACATCCCAGCAGGGCCGCGGTGAGCTTGCGCATCAGTGCCCCCGTCCGACCTGCAGCACGTCCAGCACGCGCCGGTCGCCGGTCATCTCCTTGAGGTTCATCCGGTTCCAGAGCCAGAAGTAGACGAGCTCGGCCTCACCGACGACGGACGCGTCGCCTTCCTCGCCGGGCGCGGCGGCACGCGTCTCGGGCACCTCGCCCGCCGTGAGGGTGATCAGCCACGCCTCCGGCACGTCGGTCGGTCGCACGACGGCGCTGCCCGACACCGCGCTCGGCACGTCGCCCGCGACCTTGGCCGCGACGATCGTGGTCAGCACCTCGTCGATGCCGTCGGCGCAGAGGTCGGCGTCCGTGGCAACGACTTGACGGACGACCGTCTGCGCATCGAACCGACGCAGCACCGTCTCGTGCGCGATGCGGCGGTGCCACACCCACGCGAGGTCAGGCGCGGACGGCGAGAACGTCCACACCGGGCGATTACCGGG
This sequence comes from Lentzea sp. NPDC004789, assembly GCF_053601075.1. NCBI lineage: Bacteria > Bacillati > Actinomycetota > Actinomycetes > Pseudonocardiales > Pseudonocardiaceae > Lentzea > Lentzea sp. NPDC004789. Next base: position 35,255 of record NZ_JBSGBE010000003.1, read on the forward strand.
TACGGCCGTGAGGATCTCGCTGGCGGCCGTCAGCTGCAGGTCGAAGTACTCCAGTGGCGTCAGGCCGGTCTGGGCGGGTGGTGGCTGCATCGGGTGGCGGCTGCCGGTGCGCAGGTACGCCGTGGAGGTCTCCAGGAAGCGCGCGAGGTGGACGACCAGGTCCTGCACGGTCCATCCGGGACGCGTTGGCACCTCGGCGGCCGGATCCGCGTCCGCCACCGCCTTGCGGAACATCTCCGCCTGCTCGATGAACACAGCGGTCCACCGCTCGGCCGTCCACCCTGTCTGCACCATGAACGACATCGTGCCCGAAATGCTCCAGTCGCGAGGCGGGAACCGGCCATGATGTGGGCGCGTCGCAGTGATCGAGGACCAACAGGGGGTGGCGATGTTCGGCGTTGAGCCGGAGCTGCTGCGCAGCGCGTCCAAGGAGTTCGGCAACGGCTCCGACGCGGTGCGCGAGGCAGCGGAGATGATCTCGATGCTCAAGCTCGACGCCGGCGCGCTCGGCGAGGTCGACGCGGCGGCGGAGTTCGCAGACGCTCTCGCGAAGTTCGTCGACACGCACTCCCAGGACCTGCAGCGCGGTTCCGCGTGGATCAACGACGCCGCAGAGGGCCTCGTGTCGAACGCCGATGCCTACCAGCGCACGGACGAGGACCACGCGTCGATGCTGACGAAGCTCATGCAGGGACTTGGGGGCGGCAAGTGAGCTACACGGATCCGGAAAGCTTGTACGGCAAGCTCGCGTCCGGCGACATCAGCCGGATCGCCGCAGCCGCGGACCCGATCACCGGTGCCATCAGCGCCGTCGGACGCGCCGGCGAGTCGGTGGCCAGGGGCGGCAGGACTGCGGTGAGCAACTGGGTGGGTGATGCCGCGACCAAGTTCACCGCACGTGCCGAGCTGTCCGCGACCGCCGCCAAGGCTGCCGCCGAACGACTCGGTGCCGGTGTGGACATCGTCCAGGCGGCATCTCGGGCCTACGGCCAGATGCGCGGGGCCGCGGACCAGGCGATCAACGTGTGGCGCAGCCGTCCGCCGGGTCTCGACGAGGAACAGACTCGCGCGCTCGCCAACCAGGTCAACGACTCGCTGAACAAGGTCAAATCCGGCTACGACAACGTGCTGCGCTCCTACGCCGGCGCGCTCATCAAGATCCCGCCGGGCTTCGAGGAGTCCGCCAGGACCGACTGCGGCTGGGACCGTGCTGCCCAGCGCTCCGGTGTCGGCGGCGACCTGCCTCCGTTGCCACCACCGGGCAGCGACCCGGCAGCCGTCCGCAAGTGGTGGGACAGCCTCAGCGACGAACAGAAGAATGCGCTGGTCAAGTCCAAGCCCGAGGAACTCGCCAAGATCAAGGGCCTGCCCGCCGAGGGCCTGGACATGGCCAACCGCGAACGCATCAGGCAGGACAAAACGCGGTTCGAGGCGCAGAAACAGGATCTCAAGCAGCAACTCGACGACCGCGCCCGCGAACTCGGTGTGGACCCGAATTCGTCCGACGGTCAGCGTGCGCTGCGCAACGACCCCGCGGGTGCGCGGCTCATGTCGGAGTACGACGACGCGACCCGGCGCGCCAAGAACGCCACCGATGCGGATGGCGCACTGATCGAAGCCGACCGACTGGGCGTCGAGAACGGCAAGAAGCCGTATGTCCTGGCGTGGAACCCCGACGGTCCTGGTGCCAAGGAAGGCACTATGGCGGTGGCGTTCGGAAACCCGGACACCGCCAAGGACCTCGCGGTCTGCGTGCCCGGCACGACCTCCAAGCTCAGCGGCTTCAGCATGGACCAGGCAGCGCAGCTGAGCGGGGCGATGGGCGAGCACGGCGCTGCGATCCAGTGGCTCGGCTACGACGCCCCCGAGTTCCTGCCCGGTCAGGTGGACGACCCCGCGCAGGCGAAGGAAGGCGCGGCGCTGCTGGCCAACGACGTGGCGGAGTACCGCGACCGCAACCCCGGCGCGCACGTCACGGTGATCGGGCACAGCTACGGCAGCACGGTGGTCGGGTACTCGGCGATGGACAACGGGTTGAAGGCGGACGACATCGCGTTCGTCGGCTCGCCCGGTGTCGGTGCGTCCAATGTGGACCAGCTGTCGGCCGGCCGTGGGCACGTGTACGTCGGTGGCGCCGAGCACGACCCGGTCATCCAGGCGACCAGCGGTGACTGGTTCACCAAGGACGGGTCTTCGACCGGGCCGTACGACTCGTCGTTCGGTGCGCGGCAGTTCGGCACGTCCGGGGAGTCGTGGGTCGGGCACGCGCATTCTTCCTACTACGACAAGGGTTCCGAGTCGCTGGACAACCTGGCGAAGATCGCCACCGGGCACGGCGGCGACGTCAGCTCGCAGCGGTGGCAGGACTCGCCCACGCCGGTCGAGGTGCCCGGTTCGAACCTGCCCGGGGTCGGGCCGGTCATCGACTGGACCGTCAACACCGGCAAGGAAGTCGTCGACATGAGCGAGGACGTGTGGCGCGGCGGCGGTCAGGTCGCCGGCGACATCTCGCACGGCAACTGGGGTGACGCCGGGCGGCACGCGATGGGCACCGTTGGCGAGCTGGGCAGTGACGCCGTGGACGTGGTGGCCGACACGCTCGGCAACGTCGGTGAGCTCGGCCGGGATGCGTACGAGGGCGGCAAGGCCGTCGTCGAGGGTGGGGTCGGGGTCGTCAAGGACGTCGGCGGGGCGATCGCGGGCGGCGCGAAGTCCGTCTACGACAACACGATCGGTTCGTGGTTCTAAGAGTTCTAGAACTTCACGACCGGTAGCAGTGCGGACAGGTCGGCTCGGGTCCCCGACGCGGTGACCCGAGCGCCGTCCAGGGCGTCGGGCCAGGTCAGGGTGCCGGTCGCGAGTTCCAGCCACGTGCGCGGATCGGTCTCCACGACGTTCGGGGGCGTGCCGCGGGTGTGCCGCGGGCCCTCCACGCACTGCACCGCGGCGAACGGCGGCACGCGCACCTCGACGCTGCGGCCCGGTGCGATGTGTTCCAGCGTGCGCAGGCTGAGGCGGACGGCGGCGGCCAGCACCGGGCGTTCCGGCTGGTCGGCCTCGCCGCGCAGCCAGGGCAGGACGGCCTGCACGGCGGCGCGCATCTCGGCGGGGTCGACGGGCTTGGCTGGCACGTCGCCCACATTAGCGAAGCGGCAGCGGCGGTCCGGGCGCTGTTGGTATATCTGGACGGTGATCAGGAACTTCGCCGTCGTCGGTCCCGGGCAGGCGACCAGGGAGCGGCTGAAGGCGGCTCTCGCGGCCGCGCCGGACACCTCCGTCTACCGGATCGGGCGTGGTGCCGACCCGTTGCCCGTTTCGGCCACCTTCGACCCCTCTGACCAGCCCGGCTGCCGGAGTCTGCTGGACTGGTTCGAGCGCGGGGCGCCGTCCGGTGCGGTGCTGCTGGTGGACGACTGGCGGCTGTGCTCCGAGCAGGACCCCGCGCTCGACCGGGTCGTCGAGTGGGTCGCGGCGTTCGGGCCCGCGCGGGGCGTGCAGGTCGTCGTCACGGCACGGACGTGGGACGAGTTGCCGGACCGGTTGCGGCGACAGCTGCACGGTGAGGCGACGGACTTCCTCGCGCTGCACGGGATCCAGGCCGACCTGAGCGACAAGTACCAGCGGCGCGACCTCAGCGCGGCGGTGGGGGTCGACGAGCGCGGATGGCCGGTGCACCTGGACATCAGCGTCGACGGGGACGGGCTCACGGGTGCGTACTACGGACCGCAACGCGGGCAGAAGCTGCTCAGCGCTTTGCTGGGGCTCATGGTCACGCACTCGCCGCAGCACCTGAACCTCGGTCTCTTCGACCTGAAGAACTCCGGCGTGTTCGACGGCCTCAGCGTCGCGCCGCACGTGTCGTTCGCGCTCAAGGGTGAGGACGAGGACGAGCTGTTCGAGCGGTTCCAGGAGGGGCTGGCCGGCGAGCTCAACCGGCGGCAGCAGCTGCTGCACGAGGCCCGCTGCCGCAGCTTCACCGACTACCGCGAGCAGGCCGACGACCTGGCCGCGTTGCTGATCTGCGTCGACAGCGCCGAGGTGCTGATCGAGCGGCAGCCGGGGTTTCAGAACACCCTGGAGTCGCTCACGCGTGCCGGCCGCACGCTGGGCATCCACCTGCTCTACTCCGGCGACGCGTTCCCGCCGCAGCTGCCGTTCCAGGTGCCCGAGTGGCCGTTCGCGACGCCGCCGCACGACTTCGCCGAGTGGGTGAGCGTCCTGCCGCAGGCGCTGGTCGGATCCGCGCCGCCCGCACGCCCGATCGTGCTGCCGCCGCTGCACAAGAGCTACGTCGACCTGACGCTGGAAATGCTGCCGCCGGGCGCGATAGGGCTGGTGGACAAGCCGTTCGAGCAACGCCGTGACGTCCTGGTCCCCGGCTTCACCGAGGAGCAGCGGCACGGCGCCATCGTCGGCAAACCGGGCACCGGCAAGAGCACGACGCTGCGCACCCTGGCCCGTGTCCTCGGTGACGACCTGGCGCGCTGCCAGCTCCTCGACGGCCCCGGCGAGCCCCTCGACCCGCAGCGCCACATCGTGGTGACCGCCCGGTCGTGGGACCAGGTGCCGCCGTTCATCCGCGACAGCCTGGCGTTCGGCATCGAGTTCCGGCTCGACGACCCGGCCACGTCGCTCGTCGGCGCCCGTGAGGCGGCCCGCGTGCCGGACAAGCCGGGCTTCTGTCTGTCCGTGCCGGATCGCCTGCACGCCCAGATCGCGCTGCCGTGACCCATCTCGCCCTCGTCGGGCCGCCGCACCTCACCGGGCCGCGAATCCCTGCGGCACAAGGCGTTTACCGCATCGGGCAAGGCGAGTCACCGATCGCGGCGGTCAGCTTCGACCCGACCGACCAGCGCCGGTGCCAGAACCTGCTGACGTGGTTCGAACGCGGCGCGGAACCCGGCGCGACGCTGCTGATCGACGACTGGAAGCATTGCGCGGACCGCGATCCCGGCCTCGCCGACGCGGTCAGGTGGATCACCGCGACCGCGCGCGGAGTGCGGGTGATCGTCACCGCCCGGTCGCTCGGTGACCTCCCGGCACGCGTGCCGCTGCACGTGGAGGTCGTGGACTTCCTGGCGCTGCACGGGTTGAGCCGGTTCAGCAAGGCGCTCGTGTGGCGGGGCCGGTGGTGGAAGGTGCCGATCGGTGTCGACGGCAACGGCCGGCCGGTCGTCGTGGAGCTCACCCACTTCGCCGACGGCAAGTGGCGCACGGGATCGCACCTCGCCGTCACCACGCGCGACGCGTTCCGGAGCCTGGTGCTCGGGCTGATGACCACCCACTCGCCCAAGGTGTTCCAGACCATCTTCATCGACGCGCACGACACGGACACGTTCGCCGGGCTGGACCAGGCACCGCACGTGCAGGCACATCACCGCAACGCCGAGGCCGATCCCGGTCCGCTCGCCGAGGCGCTCCTGGCCGAGTCGGAACGCCGGTTGGAGATCGTCGGCAACACCTGGACGATCTTCGACCACCGCTCGCTCGGCCAGGTGCTGCCGCAACTCCTGATCTGCGTCACCGGGTTCGCGGACCTCGCGGCGACAGAACTCGGCAACGCCCTCACCACCATCGCCCGGGACGTCGGCAGATCCGGCGTGCAGCTGCTGCTGGACACCCCGCACGAGCTGACGCAGGTCCGGATCGACGACTGCACCACGCCGGCGAACCTCGACCAGCAAGCCGACGAGCTGCCCCGGCTGATGCACCAGCCAGAGCCGCCACCGGACTTCTTCACGTTGCACGACATGCTGAGGTTCGACAAAGCGCACGCGTGGCGGCCGCGCCCGGCCAAGCTGCGGTTCCGGACCGCGGTGGGCGTGGACGAGCACGGTCAACCGGTCGAGATCGACGTCAAGGCGGGTCTCGCGGAGGACGGCATGGGTCCGCACGGCGAGGTCGTGGCGCCTCCCGAACGTCGTGCGGACGCCCTGAAAGCGCTGATCCTCGGCCTGATGCTGTGGCACTCACCGGATGAGCTGCAGGTCGTTCTCATCGACTTCCACGGCACCGGCGTGTTCGCGGGCCTGGAGCACGCACCGCACGTGCAGCCGCACGACCTGATGGACGATCTGGAACGCCGTATCAGCATGCTGGTGGAAGGCAACGCACCACCGCGGCTGCTCGTCTGCGTGGACGGCGTCCACGGCCTGACCGAGGCGAAACCGGGGTTCCTCACCACGCTGCAAACCCTCACCGAGGTCGGCCGCACCTACGGCCAGCACCTGCTGCTCTCCGACACGACCTCGGTCCGCGACCTGCCACGGCTGCACACGACGTACCGCCTGGAGCTCACCGAGCAGGGCTGGGAACGCCGCATCGGCAGATCGGTGGAGAGCTTCGTGCTCCCCACCGATCTCGACACGGTCGTGCGGTCACTGCCGGTCGCCATGTACGCGGCTACCTCATGAGCGACGCAACTTCCGTTGTGCGTCATAGAGATTGCGCGGTGTCACGTCGTTCGTGCCGTAGAGCTCCAGGCGCGAGTTCAGCGGGCCGGTGAAGTCCGGCTTGTCGATCTGACCGAAGTCGCGGACCTCGGAGATCGCGACCGTGGCGCTGCACGGCGCGACCTGGTCGATGCGGACGTTGCCGGCGCGTTGGTTCGTGACGGTGACGTTCCAGTGCGTGAAACGCGCGCCGTACAACGGACCCGCGTTGGCGCTGCCGCCGTGCGCGCCGACGTTGTTGATGGTGATCTCGGTGCGGACGTTGCCGAACGGCAGACCGCGGTGGGTGTCGAAGACGTCGTAGTCCATCCGCCCGCGGGTCCACACGTTGCCGCACGACAGGCCTTCGACGTTCAGGCCGTGGTTGCCCGCGCCCGGCTGCGAGGGCTCCGACGGCGCCTCGATCACGAACCCGTCGGTCAGGTTGTCGTGCGACTGCTCGCGGGTCGCGTAGGCGTGGTGGTGGCCGCGGCCGGAGACCCGCGTGTTCAGCAGCGAGACCCCCTTGGAGGACACCAGGAGGAACCCGTTGTCGACGTCCTGCACATGCACGTCGTCGGCCCAGCAGTCCCACGCGCACTGGAACACCAGCCCGTTGTACCCCTTGTCCTGCAGGTGCTTCGGCGTCGGCACCTTGAACATCTCGATCTTGATGCCCTCGACGCCCGCGCCGGTGATCACCGGGGCCATCGTGGTCAGGCGCGCCTTCCACTCCGGACGGAGCTCCACCGGCAGCGGCTGCGCGAGCTTGACCCTGTTGCCGCGCACCCACTCCACGCGCACCGGCCACAGGAAGGGGAAGTACGACAGGAGCTTGTCCTTGTCGTCCCACTTGTACGTGGCCGTGCCGGGGATGTCGCCGCACAGGTGCTTGGGCAGCGAGTAGTTGTCGTCGTCCAGCCGCAGCAGCACGCGCTGACCGGGCCGCAGGTTCCGTCCGTTCTCGACGGTCACGACGAACGAGCCGCGCGCCGCGGAGCCGGTGACCGCGGTCAGCGTCGAACCCAGCTCCAGCTCGTTGCCCGTCCAGCCCTCGAACGGCCACTTGTGCGCCTTGATCGCGTCGACCAACGGCTGGTAGCGGTCGCGGTGGCACACCCACACCAGCCCGCCGGACCAGCTCCACGCCGAGTTCTCCGAGCCGTAGCGGCTGCGGTTGATGCCGACGATCTCCTCCAGCGACCTGGTCGCGCGGAACGTCGTCCGGTCGCTGCCCGCGCCGCGCAGCACCACGTTGTCGTGGCCGACGCGGATGATGTCGTCGATCCGGTAGCGGCCCGGCGGTACGAACACCGTGCCGCCGCCCAGCCTGCCGACGAACTCGATCGCGCGGTTGATGGCCACCGACGCGTCCGCCGAGCCGTCCCGGCGCGCACCGAAGAACAGCACGTTCGCCAGCACGGGACGGCGGGGAGGCCGCTCACCCGTCCGGTAGCCCGCGTACGCGATGTTCGGGAGCTGCGGGTGGTTGTACGGGTTCGCCGCGAACTCCTGCCACAACGAGGCGGAGGACGCGGCGGAAGCGGTATCCGTCAGCGCTTGCGTTCCGACCAGTGCGACCCCTGTAGCCAGCAGGAATCGCCTTCTGTCGATGTTCATTTCGCCGTCTCCAAGGGGTCTTGGCCACGGCGGCGGTGGTCAGATCAAACCAGAGATCAGCCGCCCGCGGAACGAACCGCTTCGGAGATCAGCTCGTCCACCTGGTGCATCATCCGGCGGGCATCGGTCGGCGTGAACGTGCTCCACGGCGGCTGACCGTTCGACGCACGGCGTTGCTGCAGGTAGCGGCCCTCTTCGGTGTCGAAGAACGCGACCACGCGGTCGGGCCGCCAGCGCTTGCCGTACTTGTCGCGGGCGGCGGCACCGAAGTTGCCCGTGTGCACGAGCCCGGTGAACATCTTGACCAGCGCCTTCGCGTCGTCCTCGCGCAGTCCGACGCCCCGGAACGCGGCCTCCATCGACTTCGGCGAACCGTCGGTCTGCGAGATCGCCTTCTCGATGTCCGCGCTCGGCAACGTCACCGAAAGCCCTGTTCCGGCCGGGTGCGCGGGCAGCACGGACAGCACCGCCGAGGCGAGCCCGGAGCCCGCCCACGGCTGGAACGTCAGCTGGTCGTCCCGCAACGTCGCGAGCGCGCCCCAGTCGCCGTTCGCGACGGCGAGGACCCGCAGGCTGTGCCCGAGCCAGAGGCGGCCGTCCGCCTCCCGCTCGGGCTTGACGAACATGCGCAGCAACCCGTCCAGCTCGGCCGACAGGCCACGCGAGTTGCCCAGCCGGCGGTGGTCCAACTGCTGGTAGACGCGGTTCTCGAGCTGGATGCGCTCGTCCCGCGTCTTGCCAGGCGTGGGAACTTTCAGCACGAGCGGCATCGAGCCGACGTTCATCCGTTCCCACACCACGTCGAACTCCTCGGCGGAGAGGGTGATCGGCTCCCTCTCCACCGCAGCGCCGAACAGGCTCACTCCGAGAAGCCTCCGATGACCGGCGGAGCGACCATGCGCTCGTCGCCGAACACGTCGTCGGTCTCGACCAGGTAGTCGGCGGCCTTGTGCTCGAGGTCGTCCTCGCCCTCGCCCTTCTGGCCGTGCGCACCACCGGCACCGGCACCGGCGCCACCGGCCTTGCCCGCACCCGCGCCGGAGCCCATGGCACCGCCGCGCATGCCCTCCGGACCGGAGCCCATGCCGGGCAGTCCGCCCTTGACCGAGCCCTGCTGACCGGACGAGCCGAGCGAGCCGCTCATCGGCCCGAACGCCTTGCCGCTGCCGAGCTGACCACCGCGAACGCCACCGGCACCGCCACCGCGCAGACCACCGGTGCCACCGGAGGTCGGCCGGGTGAACACCGGACCGGACGGCACCGAAGGCGTCGGGGTCGGCGTGGGCGTCGGGTGCGGCAGGTTGGTCGGCGGAGGCGTGACCGGCGGCGTCGACGGAGGCTGCACCCACGACGTGTGCGTGCTGTCCGTGGGCGGCGGCGGAGTCCAGGCCGGCTGCACGTGCTGCTGGGTCGACGGCGGCGTCGTCCACGACGGACTCGTCGTGCCGTTGGTGCCGGACGGCGTGTGCGGAGTGGTCGAGGTGTAGCCGACGCGCGTGTTCTCCGTGCCGGACGGGCCGGGCGGAGGCGTGTCGATCACGACCTGCGGCGGCTGCGGGAACTCACCGAGCGTCGAGGAGTTCCAGCGGCTGTCGGACTGGTAGTCCTCCATGACCTTGACGGCCTGGGCGGCGGCGTTGTCCGCGGCGGCTTCCTGCTTCTCGTGGTCCATCTGCTGACCGACGACGTGCGCCATGCCGACGGGACCGGTCAGCGCGCCGACCGCCACGTCCAGGAAGCCGGGCTTCTCCGTGGTGACCTTGACGGGCTCCGGCATCTTCTTGCGCGCGTCGGCGATGAACTCGCCCTGCAGGCGCGCGGAGCTCTCCATCGTGCCCGAGCCCTGCTCGGCGTAGCCGGCCCACTGGGCCAGCGGCGACAGCGCGCCCTGCGCGGTTTCAGCCGCGTCGGACTCCCAGCCGGCGCCCATCTTGGCCAGCGCGGCGTGCAGGTCGGAGTCGATCTGGGCCAGCGATTCCTTGATCGTCTTCCAGCCCTGCTCGACCGGGATGGAGGCGGAGACGCCGGGACCAGAGTTGATCATCTTGTACAGCTCGGGGTGGTCGTACCCCTGAAAGCGGTGGTCGGTCATCGGTCAGCCCCCTCTCAGCCCAGGTCCCGCTGGTGCTTGCCCCACATGGCCGCGTTGTCGCCCTCGACCTTGCGGTACTGCTCCTCGATCATCTTCAGCTGGTCGATCACACCGACGAGCTGCGCGCGGTAGAAGGTCAGCGCGGCCAGTGCCTTGTCAGAGGTCTGCTCGTTGAACGCCTTCGACGTCTCGCTGCTGATCGGGTCCTCCGCCCAAGGCTTCGTGGGCAGGTGCTCGACAACCTTCTTGATCTTGTTGTCGAACTCGTCGAGCGCGCGCTCGAAGGCCTTTCTGGCCTCCGGAATGGCAGACGGGTCCACCTTCAGCTTGCGCTGACCGAACTCCGTTGGCGTGGACACACCACCGCCACCACCATCCGCGAGATACACGGCACACCCTCCTCAGTACGGCCCTCAGGAGACGGGCCGCGTGTGCATTTGGGACGACTTTAGCTCTGATGCGTGACGCGGGTGACCGGTTCCCGGTACAAGGCGCGTAGTTCTACTCACTTCTTGGCGAGCACGGCACCCGCCGCCTCCGCAAGCCCCTTGACCCGCTCGCAGGCACCGTCCAAAGTGCCGTCACTACCCCATCCACCGATCACCGACACCAGCAGCAGCTGCTGGTCGTTCGCGTCGATGTAGACATCGCACTCGGGAGAGCCGGTCGCCTGCGACGGCCCCTTGGTGAGATAGCCGGGGTAGCCGGCGACCTTGAGCTCGGCGAGCTGCTTCACCTTGCCTTCGGTGCTCTTCAACCGGTCGACGCCACCGTTGACCAGCGTGTCGATGCTGTAGGTGAACTTGCGGTCCTCGTAGCTTGCGCCGCAGGACTTACTGCCCTCGCCGTAGTCGGCGTCGGGGGTGCCCGGCTCGACGGTGCGGATGCCGAGCTTGGCCTTCGCCTCCGGCGTGATCAGCGAGCACGGGTCGAGGGTCTTCATGTCGACGGCCTTGGGCCTGTTCACCGGGGCAGTCCCGGTCGACGTTCCGGTCTTCGGCGTCTGCTGCCCCGCCGTGGGTGTCCCGGGTTCGGTCGAAGAACACCCGGTCAGGACCACTGCCAGCACGAACGGGACGACAAGTCGACGCATGACGGTCAACGTATCGGATCGTCGCGCACGGAGTGTTGCGATTGCTGTGGCCCGCGTCACCCATAAGGCGCATTGCCGGTTACCAAATAAAAAGGAAACCTTCTTTACCATACCCCGAAGCGCCGCCGCCCCGATGCGTCGAGGAGCGACATGCTGCGCAACCGACCACTACCGACCCTGGTCGTGGCGGCGGTGGGTCTGGCCTTGCTCGTGCCAGGCACCTCAGCCAACGCGGGACCCGTCCCCGGCACGGGGGCGGTGCTCAAGGTGGCCGCCGGCCCCGGTCAGGTCTCCACCGTGCCCGACTGGCGGATGCAGACCAGCAAGACCGCCACCCAGTCCGGTGAGGTGATCTCCGGACCGGCCTATTCGGACTCCGGATGGCTGACCGTGCCCGCGCGATCGACGGTGATGGCGGGCCTGATCGCGAACAACAAGTACGGCGACGTCAACTACTCGGAGAACCTGAAGAAGGCCAACCGGGCCGACTTCCAGGTGCCGTGGTGGTACCGCAAGGTCTTCCAGGCCGATCCGCAGCCGGGTGTCAACACGTTCCTCAAGCTCAACGGCGGCGTGATCTCCCGCGGTGAGGTCTGGCTGAACGGCAAGAAGGTCGCCGGCACGGACACCGTCATCGGCGCGTACCCGAACTTCGAGTTCAACGTCACCGGTCTGCTCAAGAAGGGTGACAACGCGCTGGCCATCAAGGCCTCGCCGTCCGACCCGGCCAAGGACCTGGTGATCCACTTCATCGACTGGTCGCAGCTGCCGCCCGACCGCAACCAGGGTCTCTTCCGCAACGTCGACATCGCCCAGAGCGGCCCGGTCTCGTTGCGCGGCCTGCACGTGCTGACCGACCTGCCGCTGCCGAACCTGAACAGCGCCACGGTCACCGTGAAGGTCGACGCGCGCAACAACACCGGCAGCGCCGTCACCACGACCGTCGCCGGCAGCGCGGCGGGCCAGAACTACAGCCAGAACGTGAGCCTCGCCGCGAACGAGACCAAGACCGTCACGTTCCCGCTCAACGTCGCGAACCCGCAGCTCTGGTGGCCGTTCCAGATGGGCGAGCAGCCGCTGTACGACGCGACGGCCACCGCGACCGTGGCGGGAGCGAAGTCGGACGAGCAGAAGACGACGTTCGGCATCCGCGAGGTCACCTCGAAGATGGTCAGCGGCAACATCCAGTACCAGATCAACGGCAAGCCGATCCTGATCCGCGGTGGCGGCTGGGCGTCGGACCTCTTCCTGCGCACCAACGTGCAGAAGATCGCCGACGAGCTGATGCTGACGAAGTCCATGGGCCTCAACACGATCCGTCTCGAAGGCAAGCCGGAGAACGACGAGCTCTACGACATCGCCGACCGCCTGGGCATCCTGATCATGACCGGCTGGGAGTGCTGTTCGAAGTGGCAGAGCACCGGCAACTTCTCCGCGGAGGACAAGAAGGTCGCGGGCGCGTCCGCCGAGGGCGAGGCCAAGCGGATCCGCAACCACCCCAGCGTCTTCACCTTCCTGATCGGCTCGGACGAGGCCCCGGCGGCCGCCGTCGAGACGATCTACCTGGACGCGTTGAAGCGCGCCGACTGGCAGACGCCGATCGTCACCGCGGCCGCCCGCCGCAGCTCACCGCAGCTCGGTGACTCCGGCATGAAGATGGACGGTCCGTACTGGTGGGAGCCGCCGGTCTACTGGTACAACAACCAGAAGGGCGGCAGCGCGGGCTTCGCGTCGGAGATCGGCCCCGGCCCGGCGATCCCGGAGATGGACGAGCTGAAGAAGTTCCTCAGCTCCTCCGAGATCAGCAAGCTGACCGACTACAACGCCTCGCAGTACCACCTCTCCCCGTCGAGCACGTTCAGCAAGCTCGGCTTCTGGGGCACCGCGCTGGACAACCGCTACGGCAAGCCGTCCTCGGTGGACGACTTCGTGAAGAAGGCCCAGCTGCAGCAGTACGAGACGAACCGCGCGCAGTTCGAGGCGTTCGGCCGCGACTTCTCCGACACCGGCGCGAACCAGGCGCAGGGCGTCATCTACTGGATGCAGAACGACCCGTGGCCCAAGCTCTACTGGCACCTCTACAACTACAACCTCGCGACCGCGGGGTCGTACTTCGGCGCCAAGACGGCCAACAAGGCGCTGCACGCGCAGTACTCCTACGACGACAAGTCACTGGCCGTCGTGAACATGGGCCTGCAGGCGCAGGACGGCCTCAGCCTCCAGGTGACCGTCTTCAACTCCGACGGCACGCAGAAGGCGAACGAGACCCGTCCGGTTCCGGCCAAGGCCAACGGTTCCGTGCGGGTCGGCAACCTGCCGCAGCCGTCCGGCCTGTCCACCGCGTACTTCGTGCGGCTGCTGCTCAAGGACGCGAACGGCCAGGAGGTCGACCGCAACGTGTACTGGCTGTCCACCAAGGCGGACACGCTGAACTACAGCGGCGGCGACTGGTACTACACGCCGCAGTCGGCGTACACGGACCTGAAGTCGCTGAGCTCGCTGAAGGCGGGCCAGGTCTCGGTGTCGACGACCACGACGCCCGGCACGGACGGCAGGCAGGCCACGCACGTGACCATCAAGAACACCGGCACGTCCGTGGCGTTCTTCCTGCGGGCGTCGCTGCGCAAGGGAGCCGGCGGCGCCGAGGTGCTGCCGGCCGAGTGGACGGACAACTACATCACGTTGTTCCCCGGTGAGACGCAGACGATCCGGGCCGAGTACCGGGCGTCCGACCTCGGCGGTGCCCAGCCGGTCGTGGAGGTCTCCGGCCACAACGTGGCGAAGAAGTCCGTGAGCTAGTACCGGTTCGCGACGACGTCGGGCCGTTCCACGGGACGGCCCGCGTCGATCGACCAGGCCAGCCGCACGTACTGCGCGTGCGTCCAGGCGAGCGGGGTGGCCGAGGTGGTTCCCCGGCCGTCCCACACCTGTTCGGGCAGCATGAGGCCGCTGTTGGCCGTTGCCGCGATCTCCCGCAACCGCTTGGCAGCGCTGGCCTTCTGGCCGATGAGCAGCTCGTACTCGCCGCGCTCGCCGCTCAGCAACGGCCAGAGCCGTCCGTACGTGCGCGTGGGCGTCGGCCAGTTGATGTTCCACGGCCTGCCGTCCGCCGTCTCGCCGTAGCCGTCCTGCGTGAACCGGTGCCAGTAGCCCTGTTCCTTCAGCTGCTGGTCCACGACGCGCACGGTGTTGCGGATCGTCGGGTCGTCGGCGCGCTTGACCCCCAGCCTGGTCAGCTCCAGGAAGCTCGGGTCGACGACCGCGCGCTGGTCGATGTCGGCAGGGTTGTTGTCCCCGAGGTTGTACTTCGTGCCCGCGTCCGGGTTGCCGTCCTTGGTGAGCCGCAGGTAGTACGGCTTGGGCTCGTACGGACCGGTCGTGGTCGCGGTCCAGCTCTCGACCTTCCGCTGCCACTCGTCGGCGACCGCGAGGTACCGGTCGGCGTTCTCCCCGTTGCGCCGCAGGAGATCCGCGAAGCACACCAGCCCGGCGACGACCGAGGCGATCGTGGCGGGCGAGTAGCCGCTCTGGTTCTCCCACCGCTCCTGCTCGCTGAACGGCGCGTTCGGGTAGCTCAGCAGGTAGTCGGCTGCCTTGCGCAGATGCTCCACAGTGGACGCATCGCGCCGGTCCAGCTGCCAGGCCAGCAGCAGCGGTGCCGCGGTCTCGTCCAGCTGGACGCTCTTCCAGAACGGCGTGCCGTCGGTGCGGGTGTTCTGCGGCAGGTGGCCGTCCGGTTGCTGCTGCTTGATCAGCATGAAGTCCAACGCGCGCATGGCGATACCGCGATCACCGGCCGCGATCATGGCCGTTGCGACGTGGTAGAGGTCGCGCGGCCACACGAGCGCGTACGGTCCGAGCTCCGGCGCGAGCTCGCGGTCGAAGCCGAACGCCCACGGGAAGCTCGGCGAGGCGATCAACGCGCCGGGGTTGCGCTTGTCCTCGGTCGCGGCCAGCACCATCACGGACTGGTCGTAGAGCCGCCGGTCCGCCGACTTCGGCCGCCGCAACCCGGCCAGGTAGGTGTGCCAGCCCTGCGCGTACTCCCGTTGTGCCGCCGCGAACCCGCGGCCCAGCGCGGCCTGGGCGACGCCTGCGCCGAACCCGACCGCGAACGTGCCGTGCGCACGCCGCACCGGCTCGGTGGGCAGTGTGCTGACCACTTCACTGGTGCCCTTCATCGGCACGTGGTCCACCGACAACCGCATCGGGCGACCTGACGAGAACGCCACGTCCGCGAGAACCGCCGCACGTCGCGGGTCGGTGACGTAGGTGATCTCGGCGTGCCAGCCGTCCCCGCGCAGCCGCTGCCGGAACGTCAACGACCGGTCGTCCGCGGGTTCGGTGACGGCCTGACCTGGCTTTCCGTCGACCAGCAACCGGGTCTCGCGGGTCGCCGGTGTGCTCAGGTCCGGGAAGAAGATCTCGGACAGGCCCTGGTGGCCGAGCGTGAACCACACCGGGCTCGCCGCGGACCGCGCGGTGCCGAAGCCCTGCTTGTCAGCGGGCAGGGGAACGACGTCGGCGGCGCGAGCGACCGGAGCCGTCATGACGAGCAGGAGCACCACCAGGGCCAATGCCTTCATGGCCCTGGGAGTTCCCCGACCTAGAGATCACCACGCAGCAGGCTGTCGATGTCCTCCGGCGGGCCGGGACGGGCGAAGAACCACCCCTGACCCGTGTCGCAGCCCAGCCTCAGCAACCGCGCGGACTGAGCGGGCGTCTCCACGCCCTCAGCCGTCACGCCGAGCCCCAGGGCGTGCGCGAGCTGCACCAGCGTGGCGACGATCTGCGAGTCGACCGGGTCCTCCTCGGTCTCCGCGCGCAGTCCCTCCATGAACGAGCCGGCGATCTTCAGCTCGTGCACGGGCAGGTGCTTCAGATAAGCCAGGTTCGAGTAACCGGTGCCGAAGTCGTCGATCGCGATGCGCACACCCATGTCGCACAACGCCCGCAGCGCTTCCAGCGGCTCGTCGGCGGTGCCCATGATCGCCGACTCGGTGAGCTCCAGCTGCAGGTGGTGCGGCGGCAGCGCGCACTCGTCGAGGATGCGCTTGACGTCGCGGACCAGCTCGGGGTCGCGGGACTGGCGCACGGCGAGGTTCACCGACACGAACGGGGCCGCGTCGCCGAACTCCTCCAGCCAGCGCCGCGCCTCCTCGCAGGCCTTGCGCAGCACCCACCGTCCTAACGGGACGATGAGGCCGGTCTCCTCGGCCAGCTCGATGAACCGGTCCGGTGCCAGGCGGCCGAACTCCGGGTGCTGCCAGCGCACCAGGGCCTCGACGCCGGTGACCGTGGAGTCCTCCAGGCGCACGAGCGGCTGGTACTCGACGTAGAACTCGCCGCGTTCCAACGCACGCGGCATCGTGGCCGACAGCGTGAAGCGGGCGACCTCGCGGGCGTTGCGCTCCGGGTCGTACAGCGCCCAGCGGGCCTTGCCATCTGCCTTCGCCCAGTACAGCGTGATGTCCGCGTCGCGCATCAGGTCGGCGGACGTCGTGCCGGACAGCTGCCGTTCGACGATGCCGATGGACGCGGAGACCGACAGCTCGTGGCCCGCGATGCGGATCGGGGCCTCCAGCTCGGTCAGCACGCGGTCGGCCACGTCCACGATGTCCTGCTCACCGGTCGAGCCCTCGACCAGGATCACGAACTCGTCGCCACCCATCCGGGCGACCAGCTTGCCCTCGCCGGACACCGAGTGGTCGAGCCGGCGGCCGACCTCGACCAGCAGCTGGTCTCCGGTGTCGTGGCCCAGCGAGTCGTTGATGACCTTGAAGCCGTCCAGGTCGAGGTAGCAGAGGCCGGCTCTCAGGTGCTTGCCGCGGTTGGTGAACACGCGGCCGAGGCGTTCGAGGAACAGCGCGCGGTTGGGCAGGCCGGTCAGCGGGTCGTGCAGGGCCTGGTAGCGCAGCCGGTTCTGCAGCAGGTGGCGGTCGGTGACGTCCTCGATCATCGCCACCTGGTACTGCGGCTCGCCGTGGTCGTCGCGGACCAGCGACAACGTCAGGTGCGTCCACACCTGCTCGCCGTCGGCGCGGTGGAAGCGCTTCTCGGCGCGGTAGTGGTCGCACTCGCCCGCGATGAGCTGGTCGTAGAGCCGCCACACGCTGCCCGCGTCCTCCGGGTGCATGAGGTCGCGCACGTTGTACTGGCGCATCTCCTCGACGCTGAACCCGAGCATGTCCTGCAGGGCCTGGTTGACGTCCAGGATCCGGCCCTCGATGTCCGCGATGCCGATGCCGATCGCGGCCTCGGTGAACATCGCGCGGAACCGGGCCTCCGACGCCCGCAGCATCGCTTCTGCCTGGTCACGGGCGTCCAGCACGGCCGCTCTGATCGCCTCCTGCTCGGCGAGCGTGCGTTCGCGCAGCGCACGGGCGTACCCGGCGGCCAGCGCGCCCTGCAGAGCGGCCAGGCGGGACCGCAACCGGTCGTCGGCCGCGCGGCCCAGCTCGGCCAGCAGGTCGTCGCCGAGCAGCTGGATCGTGCGGCCGAGGGTGTCGGTGCCGGTGAAGTGCGCGTCGACCAGCCGTGAGCCGATCTCGTAGCCGGGTGCCGTGCGGAACGGGCTCGCGAAGAGCGCCTCGACCAGCATCTCGGTGAGGTCCTGCAGGTGCTGGGCGACCTCGGCGCGGGTCATCGGCACGTAGCTCGACCCGATCACGGCCGTGGCCCAGCTGCGCGCGAACGACTCGGCACCGGCCAAAACGGCCGGGTCCAAAGGAGAGCGGTCGTCACGCACCCGGTGGTCAACCCGTTCGGTCATCTGCTCGGCCCTAACGCCACGAACGCGCAGCATACGGGCGGTCGCCCTGCGGAGTCACCTCTAAGCCTTTCGGCCCACCGCGCAGAAGCCCGGGAAGGGCTGCTGCGACGCCTCGACGTCGTGGCCGGACTCGGGCCGCCACGCGGGCAGCCGCACCACACCGGGCTCGACCAGTTCGAACCCGTCGAACAACGCGGTGATCTCGGCCTTGTTGCGCAGCCGCGTCCGCACGACGTCACGCTCGTACACGGCCCGTGCCTCGCGAATCGCCTCGGTCTCCTCGTCCTCCTCGTAGCCCGAGTGCGAAATGGCGAGGTAGCTGCCGGGAGCGAGTCGATCGCGGTAACCGCCGATGATGGCCTCTGGTTTCTCGTCGTCCGTGACGAAGTGCAACAACGCGATCATCAGCACCGCGACCGGCGCGCCGAGGTCGAGCAGGCCGGTCACCTCCCGCGAGGCCAGCACGGCCGCCGGGTCCCGCACGTCGGCCTGCAGCACGTTCACCCGATCGTTGCCCGCTAAGAGCGACCGGCTGTGTGCGACGGCGACCGAGTCGATGTCGACGTAGACGACCTTCGCGGCCGGGTCGACGGCCTGGGCGATCTCGTGCACGTTGCCGACGGTCGGAATTCCGGAACCGAGGTCGAGGAACTGCCGCACACCGCGGCCCAGCAGGTGGCGGACGGCCCTGCGCAGGAACGCGCGGTGGTTCAGCACGACGTTGCGCAGCTCGGGCATCGACTCCATGGTCTTCTGCGCGACCGCGCGGTCGGCGGCGAAGTTGTGCGCGCCGCCCAGGTAGTAGTCGTACACCCGCGCCACGCTCGGCCGTTCCAGGTCGATGTCACCCGGCGCCCAGTTCGGCCGCTCCACGTGCTCACCTCATCCGCGTCCGGAGCCGTTCCAGCCCATCATGCACCCGCCGCTTGGCAGAATGCCGACCTCGTGAGGAAAAGTTTGCTGCTGCCCACCGTTCTCGCCTCGTTGGCGGCGTTTCTGCTGGTGGGCGGCGCATTGTTGATCATCGACCCCGGCGCGCCGAAACACGAGGCGATCAAGACCGGCGGGCTGGCGGGCGGCGCGATCGTGGCGCTCTACGCGTTGTGGCTCAACGACCGGCGCCGCAAGGTCGAGGAGGCCCGCCAGGAGCTCGAAAGCCAGCGCATCGACCACGACCGGTCCCGCGTGGCCGACGAACGGTTCGCGCGCGCCGTGGAGCTGCTGGGCCACGACGCGGCGCAGGTGCGCGTGGGTGCCATGCACGCGCTCGCGGGCCTGGCCAAGTCCAGGCCGGAGCACTACACGCAGACCGTGCTGGACATCCTCTGCGCCTACCTGCGACGGCCGTTCCGCCACGAGAAGGACGACGAGCAGAGCGAGATCGAGCTGGAGGTGCGGCTGACCTCGCAACGGCTGATCGAGGACCTGCTGCCGCGCCGCGACCAGGAGAACGCGCCGAGGTACGACCTCAACCTGACCAAGGCCCACCTCGAGTTCATGGACCTGTCCTACCGCCAGGTCGGCGACCTCTACCTGCGGGTCGCGCACTTCGAGGAGTCGAACTCCTTCCACCACATGCTGATCCACGGCCACTTCTACGTCACCGAGGCCACCGCGAACGGCCGGTTCCAGGTGCAGCACACGGAGATCCGCGGCAAAGCGTGGTTCAGCCGGTTCAAGTCCACCGGGATCGCGCTGTTCACGGACACGAAGTTCGGTGGCGAGACCAAGTTCGCGAACTCCGAGTGGGCGGAGGTGAGGGCGGACGGCTGTACGTTCGCGGTGGAGCCGGAGCTGCCGGAAGCTTGGAGGAACTGACGTGAAGTGGCTGCTGGCGGTCCTCTCCGCGGCCGTGGTCACCGCGGCCACCGCGGCGCTCCTCTGGTGGTTCAAGGCGCCGCCCGTCGACGTCGTGAAGACCGCCGGAGTCGCCGGCGGTGCGGTCATTGCGCTGTACGCGTTGTGGCTCAACGACCGCAAGCACTGGCTGGAGAGCGAGAAGGTCGCCGACGAGCGGTTCGCGCGTTCGGTCGAGATGCTCGGCAACGAAGCCGACCAGGTGCGGGTGGGCGCGATGCACGCGCTGGTGTGGCTGGCGAAATCCACCCCGCGCTACAAGCAAACGGTGATCGACGTCCTGTGCGCGTACCTGCGCCGGCCGTTCGTCCACGCCTCCTGGGCACTCGACGGCGCCGATCCGGACACGAAGCTCCCCGAGAACCTCACCCTGGAGGAACAGCAGGAGCAGCAGGTCCGGCGCACCGCCCAGCGGTTGATCCGCGACGTGCTGTCCTGGGGCGACAAGAAGAAGGAGTACTTCGACCTCGACCTCACCGGGGCCGCGCTGGAGTACTTCAGGCTGGACGGCAGGCGGGTGCACAGGTTCACCGCCCGGCGCGCGCAGTTCTACGGGATCACCGAGTTCCGCGAGCTGCAGGTGCGGAAACCCGCGTTGTTCTCCGGCGCGACCTTCCACGGGCGGCTTTCCCTGGCCGACGCGAAGCTGGACGGCGGCGTCGCGTTCACCGAGGTCACGTTCAAGCGCGAGGTGGACTTCCGCGCGGCCACCGTCGGCACGTTCCTGGCTCTCGTCGACCCGCCACCGCCGAAGCAGATCGGCGAGCTGGAGTTGTTGCCCGGCACGGCGATGCGCACCCGGCACCTCGGCTGGCAGCTAACCGGCAGCACGGAGGCGACCGGCGCGGGCCTCGGCGACCACGTCGAGCAGGACGCTCGCGGCGGCGCTGACGGTGTTCGGCGTGACGGCGACGGTCTCGGCAACGGGCAGGTCCCCGCGAAGGCCGACGAAGCGAGCGCGGTCGGTCTTGACGGCGAAGGACTGCGGGACCAGCGCGACACCTAGGCCGAACCCGACGAAGTCGAGCAGCGAGTGCACGTCGTTGACCTGCACGGCGACGTGCCGCTCGACCCCGGCCGCGGCGAGCGCGCGGTCGACCTCGTCGCGGGTGCCCCAGTCCGGGTTGAAGTCGACGAACGGCTGCCCGGCGAGCTCTTCCAGTGCGACGGACTCCGCACCCGCCAACGGGTTGTCCGGCGCGCACGCGAGCACGAGCGGTTCACTGGCCAAAGTGGACACCCGCAGGTCGTCGGCGATCTTCGGCTGACGGGCGACGAACGCGAGGTCGAGCCGTCCCGCGCGGACCTCCTCGACCAGCTCGGCGTTGCCGGACTGGCGCATCCTGATCTCCACGCCGGGGTGGAGCTCGTGGAACCGCGACAGCACCGCGGGCAGGTGCACCACGTGCAGGCACTGCAGGCTACCGACCGACAGCGTGCCGCGCAGCAGCCCCTGCACCGCGGCGACCGCGTCCCTGGCCGACTCGACGCTGTGCAACGCCCGGCGCGCCTCCGGCAGCAGCGCCCGACCGGCCTGAGTCAGCTCGACCTGGCGGGTGGTGCGCAGGAACAGCGGCGCACCGAGCTCGACCTCCAGCGCCCGGATCGACGCCGAGAGACCCGACTGGGAGACGTGCATCCGGCGGGCGGCCCGCGTGAAGTGGGATTCGTCGGCGACCGCGAGGAAGTGCTCCAGCTGCCTGAGTTCCACGATTCATCACCCGCAGTGCTCAATGAGATCACTTCTTTGCGTTGGACAGCTTAATCGAGCTGGGCCAGAGTGGAGTTCATGCAGAAGCGTCGTATCGGAGAAGTGGAAGTCAGCGCCATCGGCCTGGGCGGCATGCCCGTCTCCATCCAGGGACGGCCGGACCGCGCGCAGGGCATCGAGACCGTCCACGCCGCGCTCGACGCGGGCGTGACGTTCATCGACACCGCCGACGCCTACTCGCTCGACGACAGCGACTTCGGCCACAACGAGGAGCTGATCGCCGAGGCGCTGCGAGGCCGTTCGGAAGAGGTGTTCGTCGCGACGAAGGGCGGCCACACCCGTGTGCCCGGCGGTGGCTGGGGTCTCGACGGGCGCCCGGAGTACCTGCGCCAGGCCGTCGACGCGTCGTTGCGGCGGCTCGGCGTCGACCAGATCTTCCTGTACCAGTTCCACCGGCCGGACCCGAAGGTGCCGATCGCCGAGTCGGTCGGGGTGCTGAAGGAGCTGCTGGACAACGGCAAGATCCGCTACGCCGGTGTCTCGAACTTCAACCCGGACGAGATCGTGCAGGCCAACGACATCCTCGACGGACGGCTGGCGGCGGTGCAGAACCAGTTCTCGCCGTCGTTCCGGTCGAGCGAGCCGGAGCTGGAGCTGTGCGACAAGCTCGGCATCGCGTTCCTGCCGTGGAGCCCGTTCGGCGGCATCAGCAAGGCGGGCGCGCTGGCCGGACCGTTCAAGGAGGTCGGTGACGCCCACGGCGTGAGCCCGCACCAGGTCTGCCTCGCGTGGATGCTGGCGAAGTCCGAAGTGGTGGTACCCATTCCGGGTGCTTCCCGGCCCGCGAGCATCCGCGATTCCGCCGCGGCCACCCACCTGGAGTTGACCAGGGAGGAGCTGACCCGCCTGGACGGGTGACCCCGGTGGCAAAACAGGACAAATGGTCGCACGATCTAGTCCATGCGGACCTTGATCAGCATCGTGGCGATCGTCGCCGGCCTCTCGCCGGCACCCGCGTCCGCGGCGCCCTTGCCCGAGGGCTCCGCGGACCACACGGCGGGCTCCCAGATCCTCAAGCACGAAGGCACCGGTGATCTCCGAACAGCGGAGGACCCGCCGACAGACGGCAAGGTGCCCGGCATGGACGTCAGCAGCCACCAGGGTGACGTCGACTGGAAGTCCTCATGGGACAAAGGAGCCCGGTTCGCGTACGTCAAGGCGACCGAGGGCACCCACTACCGGAACCCGAAGTTCACCCAGCAGTACAACGGTTCCTACGACGTCGGCATGATCCGCGGCGCGTACCACTTCGCACTGCCGGACCGGTCCGACGGCGCGGCGCAGGCGAACTTCTTCGTCAACAACGGCGGCGGCTGGTCGCCCGACGGCAGGACGCTGCCGCCGGCGCTGGACATGGAGTACAACCCGTACGGCGAAACCTGCTACGACATGGACCAGGCCGCGATGACCGCCTGGGTGAAGTCGTTCAGCGACACGGTTTTCGCGCGCACCAAGCGTCATCCGGTCATCTACACGTCCACGAGCTGGTGGAACAAGTGCGTCGGCGGCTCGGTGAAGTTCGGCGACAACAACCCGCTGTGGGTCGCGCAGTACAACTCGAAGCTCGGCCCGTTGCCGGTGGGGTTCGAGTTCCACACCATCTGGCAGTGGCAGGCGGCCGGGCTCTTCCCCGGCGACCAGAACCTGTTCAACGGCAAGTTCGACCAGCTGCAGCGCGTCGCCGCCAGCTGACGGCGACGCGCTGAGCCGGCTCAGTCGAACAGAGCCGGGAGGGTGCCTTCCCAGGCCTCGCGGAGCTCGTCGAGCGTCAGCTCACCGAGACCCTGGATCTCCAGCGCCTTCGACTCCGGGTCGACGACACCGACCTTGCGCCACGGCAGGCGGCGCGCGGTGCACATGTCGGTGAAGCGCTGCTCCTCGGTCCGCGGCACGGCGACCAGCACACGGCCGGCCGACTCGCTGAACAGCTCGGTGAACAGGTCGCCCTGCAGGAACACCCGCGCGCCGGTCTCACCGATCAGGCACGTCTCGACCAGCGCCTGGGCCAGTCCGCCCTCGGAGAGGTCGTGCGCGGCGGAGACCATGCCGTCCCGGGAACCCGCGACGAGGACCTGGCCGAGCAGCTTCTCCCGCCGCAGGTCGGCCTTCGGCGGCAGACCGCCGAGGTGACCGTGCACGTGGTGGGCCCACTCCGAGCCGCCGAACTCGGGTTTCGTCTCGCCGAGCAGCAACAGCGTCTCGCCGGCCTCGGCCCCGATCCCGGTGGGGATGCGGCGCCGCACGTCGTCGATCACGCCCAGCACGCCCACGACCGGCGTCGGCAGGATCGCCGTGGAGCCGGTCTGGTTGTAGAAGCTGACGTTGCCGCCGGTCACCGGGATGCCGAGCTCCGCACAGCCGTCCGCGAGACCCTTCACGGCCTGCTCGAACTGCCACATGACCGCCGGGTCCTCCGGCGAGCCGAAGTTGAGGCAGTTCGTGACGGCGACCGGCGTGGCACCGGTGGCCGCGACGTTGCGGTAGGCCTCGGCCAGCGCGAGCCGTGCACCCTCGTACGGGTCGAGCTTGGTGTACCGGCTGTTGCAGTCCGTCGAGAGAGCGACCCCGCGGCCGGTCTCCTCGTCGATCCGGATCATGCCGCCGTCGCCGGGCTGCGCGAGCACCGTGCCGCCCCGGACGTACCGGTCGTACTGCTGCGTGACCCACTTCCTGGAGGCCAGGTTGGGGCTGGCCGCCATGACCTTGATCAGTTCCAGCAGGTCGTCCGGCCGTTCGAGCGAGTCCGGCGTGTCGGCCTGCAGCGCGTCCTGGTCGGCCGGGCGCTCGATCGGCCGGTGGTAGACCGGTCCCTCGTGCGCGACGGTGCGCGGCGGCACGTCCACGACGACCTCGCCGTGGTAGGTGATCACCAGGCGGTCGCCGTCGGTCACCTCACCGATCTCGGTGGCGATGACGTCCCACTTCCGGCAGACCTCCAGGAACGCCTCGACGTTGCCCGGCTCGACGACCGCGCACATGCGTTCCTGGGACTCGCTGGAGAGGATCTCGGCCGGGGTCATGCCGGTGGCCCTGAGCGGCACGCGGTCGAGGTAGACGTGCATGCCACCGTCGCCCGCGGACGCCAGCTCACTCGTGGCGCAGCTGAGACCGGCGCCGCCGAGGTCCTGGATGCCGACGACGAGGCCCTTCTCGAAGAGCTCCAGCGAGCACTCGATCAGCACCTTCTCCGTGAACGGGTCGCCGACCTGCACCGACGGCAGCTTCTTGCGCTTGCCCGCGCTGTCGTCGAACGTCTCGCTGGCCAGTACTGAGACGCCGCCAATGCCGTCGAGCCCCGTGCGCGCGCCGTACAGGATGACCTTGTTGCCGGTGCCGCTCGCGTGCGCGAGGTGCAGGTCCTCCACCCGCATCGCACCGACGCACAGCGCGTTGACCAGCGGATTGCCCTGGTACGACTCGTCGAACACGACCTCGCCGCCGATGTTCGGCAGGCCGAGGCAGTTCCCGTACCCGCCGACCCCCGCGACGATGCCGGGCAGCACCCGCTTCGTGTCCGGCGCGTCCGGCCTGCCGAACCGCAGCGGGTCCATGACCGCGAGCGGCCGGGCCCCCATGGCGAGGATGTCGCGCACGATGCCGCCGACCCCCGTGGCCGCACCCTGGTAGGGCTCGACGTACGACGGGTGGTTGTGGCTCTCGACCTTGAACGTGACCGCCCAGCCGCCACCGATGTCGACGACGCCGGCGTTCTCGCCGATGCCCGCGAGCATCTTGCTGCGCATCTCGTCGGTCGTCGTCTCGCCGAAGTACTTCAGGTGCACCTTGGACGACTTGTAGGAGCAGTGCTCGCTCCACATGACCGAGTACATCGCGAGCTCGGCGTCCGTCGGGCGCCTGCCGAGGATCTCCCTGATGCGCGCGTACTCGTCGTCCTTCAGGCCCAGCTCCCGGTAGGGCTGCTCCTGGTCCGGCGTCGCTTCCGCGTTCTTGACGGTGTCGATCACGCCTTCACCACCAGGTCCAGCAGGGACAGGAACATGCCCAGTCCGTCGTCGGTCGGGCCGGTGAGCGCGTCGATGGCGTGCTCCGGGTGCGGCATGAGGCCGACGACGTTGCCCTTGGCGTTGGTGATGCCCGCGATGTCGTTGCGGCTGCCGTTCGGGTTCTCGCCGACGTACCGGAAGACGACCCGGTTCTCGCCTTCGAGCTCCTTGAGGGTCTCCTCGTCGGCCTGGTAGCCGCCCTCGCCGGACTTCAGCGGCACGAGGATCTCCGCGCCCTTGTCGTAGCGGGTGGTCCAGGCGGTGGTGTTGTTCTCGACCTTCAGCCACTGGTCGCGGCACACGAAGTGCAGCTTGTGGTTGCGGGTGAGAGCACCCGGCAGCAGGTGCGCCTCGGCGAGGATCTGGAAACCGTTGCAGATGCCCAGAACCGGCATCCCCTTGTTCGCGGCCTCGACCACTTCCTGCATGACCGGCGCGAACCGCGCGATGGCACCGCACCGCAAGTAATCGCCATACGAGAACCCACCGGGCACGATGACCGCGTCAACGCCCTTGAGGTCGTGATCCCCGTGCCACAACGGCACGGCCTCCCCGTCGGCGTACCGGACGGCCCGCTGCGCGTCGACGTCGTCGAGCGTGCCGGGGAAGGTGATGACACCGACCCTCATGCCTCGACCCTGCGCACGGTCCAGTCCTCGATCACGGGGTTGGCGAGGAAAGACTCAGCGATCTTGGCGAGCGTGGCGTCGTCGACGTCGTCGGCGACCTCCAGCTCGAAGTGCTTGCCCTGGCGGACGGCGGTGATGCCGTCGAAGCCAAGACGCGGCAGCGCGTTCGCCACCGCCTGGCCTTGCGGGTCGAGAATTTCGGGCTTCGGCATGACGTCGACGACGACTCGGGCCACGACAGACTGCTCCCGGGTTTGAGGGGCTGGCGGTACTCCGAGACCCTACCTGACCTGGGGCTTCATCTCCCCGACACGTGGTCGGCGGCACACCTTCACCCGGCCTCCCCATCGGGTGAACGAGCTTGCCGCGGCGGCAGTGTTCGTAGACGAGATTTGTGGACAACGCGACGCGGCCGAGTGAGGTGCGGATCGTCAGGAGGTCATGCGAATCTCGCTGGGCGCGCGAATCGAGAACGAGCCGGTGAGCACCGGCTTTCAGCAGATCCTCGACGAGTTGCCTGACGCACGTTTGGCGTGCCTGCTCATCACCCTCGTCACAGCTGCGCCTGTACAGCCGCACCGAGACCTGCTCTTCCACCAGCCGGGACGCGATTGCTTTGCGGCGACTGGGGGGTTTCCTTCTTGCAATGCAGCTCCCGTTGTCCCGGCATCAGCAGACAGCGCAGAGCCTTGCGGAACTTGTGCAGCCGACCGGGCGGCACCAAGTCCAGCCGTTCGAGGCGTTACGCCGAAAGCGAGACCGGTAGCCATACCGGCCCGGCGGACGGATGCTGGGAATCATGAAGATCCTGGTGCTCGGCGGAACCGTGTTCCTCAGCAAGGCGATCACCGCGGAGGCGGTGCGCCGGGGCCACGAGGTGCTCTGCGGCGCCCGCGGTGCCTCGGGCGAGGTCCCCGAAGGTGCGCGGCTCATCTCGATCGACAGGAACAGGCCCGGCGCGTTCGACCAGCTGGCGGGCGAGCGGTTCGACGCCGTGATCGACGTGTCCAAGTACTCGGTGAACTGGGTGCGGGACGCGTTGGAGGCGTTCGGCGCGACGACGCCGCACTGGACGTTCGTGTCCAGCATCTCGGTCTACGCGGACCACGGCACGGGCAGTGACGAGCTGTTGCCGCCGCTCGAGGACGATCCGACGCAGGAGTTCACCCCCGAGCGGTACGGCAGCGTGAAGGTCGCGAGCGAGAACGCGGTCAGGGAAGCCGTCGCGGGGCGGGAGTTCATCGTCAGGGCCGGGCTGATCACCGGGCCGGACGACCCGAGCGACAGGTTCGGGTACTGGCCCGCGCGGATGGCTCAGGGTGGCAAGGTCGTCGTGCCGGACAGCCCCGACCTCGGGTTCCAGCACATCGACGTGCGGGACCTGGCGCAGTGGATCGTGTTCGCGGCCGAGGAGCGGGTCACCGGCACGTACGACTCGACCGGGCCGGTCATGCCGTTCCAGATGGCGATCGGGGAGATCGCCGGAGCCACGGCGGCGCCGGGGACGCAGATCGTCAGCGTGCCGGAGAGCGTGCTGCAGCAGCTGGAGATCAACCCGTGGGCCGGGCCGCGGTCGCTGCCGCTGTGGTTGCCGCAGGAGTGGGCCAAGATGGTCGGCCGCGACGTGAGCAACGCGCTGGCGAACGGGCTGCGGGTCAGGCCGCTCGCCGAGACCGCGCTCGACTCGCTGGAGTACGAGCGCGCCCTCGGGCTGGACCGGCCTCGCAAGGCCGGGCTCACGCGGGAAGAGGAGCGGGAAGTCCTCACCGCAGTGAGCTGATCTGCGCGTCGATGAGAAACCGGTCGCGTCGGGAGTCGCCGTCAACGAAGATCGAAGTCCCGGTTCGCGTCAGTCCGCCAAGAGCCGGTAATGGAGGAATTCGTGCGAGTAGTCCACTTCGGTCACGCCTGCGTGCTTCTGGACACCGGGACGACGCGCATCCTGATCGACCCCGGCACGTTCTCCGCCGGGTTCGAGGACGTGCGGGACCTGGACGCCGTGCTGATCACGCACCAGCACTACGACCACCTGGACGTCGACAAGCTGCCGGCCCTGCTCGAA
The DNA here is from genome assembly GCF_053601075.1 of Lentzea sp. NPDC004789. Classification (NCBI taxonomy): domain Bacteria; kingdom Bacillati; phylum Actinomycetota; class Actinomycetes; order Pseudonocardiales; family Pseudonocardiaceae; genus Lentzea; species Lentzea sp. NPDC004789. The sequence continues at coordinate 63,586 of NZ_JBSGBE010000003.1, forward strand.
GCCAACCCGCAGGCGCAGCTCATCGTCGACGAGGGATCGGCACCCAGCGTCGAGAAGCCGACCGTCGCGCAGCCCGGTGACGTCCTCAAGATCGGCGACACGACGGTCAAGGTCGTCGGCGGCAGGCACGCGATGATCCACGAGGACATCCCGATCGTGCCGAACACCGGCTACGTGGTCGGTGACGGCGCGTTCTACCACCCCGGCGACTCGCTGTTCGTACCGGACGAGGACGTCGACGTGCTCGGCCTGCCGGCCGGTGCGCCGTGGCTGCGGCTCGGCGAGGCCGTCGACTTCATGCGCGCGATCAAGCCGCGGGTGGCCGTGCCCATCCACGAGAAGCTGTTGTCGATGCCGCAGAACGCCTACGCGGTGTTCGAGATGCTCAAGCCGGAGGGCACCGAGATCAGGCCGCTGACGCCTGCCGAGGAGACGGCAGTCTGACGTAGGTGGTCGGCGCGGCGTCGTGGGCGAGTGCGATGTCCACGGCGTCGAGCACGGCCTGCCGCGCACCGGGGCGGTGCAGGTCACGGGCATCGACGGTGATCCTGGTCAGGCCACCGCGGCGCGCGGACCTGGCCGTCGCGTAGACCAGCGCGAGCGACCGCAGCTCACCGAAGCTGCTGCGTTCGGTCAGCGCGTGCAGGCGGCCGATGGTCGCGAGGCCCGTGCCGACCTCGCGGACGGCGTGGGCGTCGGCGCAGCGGTTGAAGCGGTGCTTGGCCAGCGCGATCAACGTGCCGGGCGACGCCACGCACCGCCGTGGCGCGAACGTGTCGGCGTTGAGCCCGATGGCTTCCATCTGCGCACGAGCGCCCGTGAGCAGCAGGCCCGCCTCGTGGGCAGGTAGCCGCCGCCGGCCGAGGCCGTGCAGCACGACGGCGTCGCCGGACGCGGCGCGCCGCCGCACCCATTCCTGCGCCTCGCCGAGCTCGCGGGGGACCACGAGCAGCGACAACGGCACCTTCCGCGGGTCGAGCGCCGCGGCGAGATCAGCGCATCGGTCGAGTGTCTGCGGACCGATGCCGGACAGTGAGACCACGAGCTGTGAGTGCACGCTCTGAGTGCGCCACGCCGTGGTGACATCCGCGTGAAACCAGAGCTAACTCACGCGAGCCAGTCGGCGAAAGACCGGCCGGTGAGCCGCTCGTACGCCTCCACGTACCTCTTCCGGGTGGCTTCGACGACGTCCGCGGGCAGCGGAGGCGGAGGCACGTCCGACTTCCGGTCCCAGCCGGACGCAGCGGACGTCAGCCAGTCGCGCACGTACTGCTTGTCGAACGACGGCTGCACGCGGCCCGGCTCGTAGCCCTCGGCCGGCCAGTAGCGCGACGAGTCCGGCGTGAACACCTCGTCCGCGAGGATCAGCTCGCCCGACGCGTCCAGCCCGAACTCGAACTTCGTGTCCGCCAGGATCAGGCCACGCGTCAACGCGTACGCGCGCGCCTCGCTGTACAGCTCGATCGTGCGGTCACGCAGCTTCGACGCCAGCTCGACGCCGTGCTTGGCCGCGATGACCTCGAACGACACGTTCTCGTCGTGCGCGCCGAGCTCGGCCTTCGACGCGGGCGTGAAGATCGGCGGATTCAGCTCGGAGGCCTCGACCAGCCCGGCCGGCAGCTCGATCCCGCACACCGCGCCCGTCGCGGTGTAGTCGGCCATGCCGGAACCGGTCAGGTACCCGCGCGCCACGCACTCGACGTCGACCATCCGCAGCTTGCGCACCAGCAGCGCACGGCCGCGGACCTCGGCGGGGATGCGCGGGTCGTCGTAGGCGACCAGGTGGTTCGGGGCGAGCCGCTCGAACCAGAACACGCTCATCGCGGTCAGCACCCGGCCCTTGTCCGGGATCTCGGTGCTCAGGACGTGGTCGTAGGCGGAGATCCGGTCGGACGCGACGAACAGCAGCAGCTCGTCGTCGACGTCGTAGAGTTCGCGAACCTTGCCGCGGGCGACGTGCTGGTAGTCAGCGAGCGTAGGCACGCTGGTCAGCGTACGTGCCGGGCTCCGGCAACCGGATGCACACCCCTTGCTCCACTTCAGCTCGAATTCGCCGGCGCCTACAGTGCACCCGTGTTCACCCGCAAGGCGTTATGGATCCCCGCTTTGGCCAGCGTGGGACTGCTCGTCGTGCTGGGCGTCGTGGGGTGGAGCATCGACTCCAGCCCCATCACGTCCCCCGCGACGAGCTCGCAGAACACGCCCCTGCCGCACTCGGTCAGCATCGTGCCGACCCCGGACGTCGCTGACATCTCGGTCAAGACCTCCGCCTCGACGACGGTCACGACGACCACCACCACCCGGCCGAAGCCGCCGCCCGCGCAGACACCACCGCCCGCGCAGCAGCCCACCACGCCGTCCACTCCGCCGCAGCAGGGCCTCCTGGTCAACGAGGGCGCGCGGTGCGATCCCGAGGGCGCGAGCGGTATCGGCCTGGTCGGCGAACCGCTGGTGTGCCAGAAGGACCCCCAGCGCGGCGACCGGCTGCGCTGGCACAAGGTCTAGGCGGCCCACTCCAGCACGTCGATCTTGTCGCCGACCGCGATCGTGCCGGTGCCGACGACGGCGGCCTTCATCCCGAAGGTCACGCCGCCGTCCGGGTCACGCCGGTAGCCGGCGAGCGTCCTGGTCGGTTCAGGACCGTCCTTCAGGCCCGACTCCTGGTCGACCATCGGCACGGCGCACCGGACGCAGTCCTTGGCGTAGCCCAGTTCCACGTCGCCGATCACCGCACGCCGCACCCGGTCCTCGGTGTGCGGTTCCGGCCACCCGGACACGACGATGTTGGGGCGGAAGCGGTTCATCGGCACCGGAGCACCGCCGCGCTCCAGGATCCGCTCGTTCAGTCCGTCCAACGAGGACAGCGAGATCATCAGCAGCGCGTGCGCGTCCGCGTACCCGACCAGGCCCGCCGTCCTGCCGCCCGACTCGCGGCGCAGGTCCGGCGGCGTCCGCGCGAGCCGAACGGACATCCCGAGCGCGTCGGAGAAGTACGCGGCGGCCGCGTCACCCTGGTCGATGCCGGTGCCCTGCCACTTGTGCACGACCACTGGAACCCGCGGCCCGTCCGCGACGACGGGGAACGACTCGCCGCCGATCGTCAGCGACGAGTCCACGAGCGACGGACGCAGCGCGGCCATCGCGGGCACCTTGCGCTGCGACAGGAACGTGCCGTCGGCGTCGACCAGCATCATCATCCGGTCGCCGCGCAACCCGGTGAGATCAACGGGCGACGAAGCGACCGAGCAGCCGCCGCAGCCCTTGATCGGATAGACGTGCAGACCCGAAACGATCACAGAATCGGCTCCGGCTCGTAGGCGGGGTACTTGTCGACGACCGCGGCGACCTGCTCGACCACGGACGCCACCTGCGCCGACGCCACGCCGGTGAACGACAGGCGGTCGGCCAGCAGCGCGTCCAGCGCGGCGCGGTCCAGCGGCAGGCGGGAGTCCGCGGCCAGCCGGTCCAGCAGGTCGTTCTGCGCGAGCCCCTCCTCGCGCATCGCCAGCGCGACGGCAACCGCGTTCTCCTTGATGGCCTCGTGCGCGGTCTCACGGCCGACGCCCGCGCGCACGGCCGCCATCAGCACCTTGGTCGTGCCGAGGAACGGCAGGTAGCGGTCCAGCTCACGCGCGACCACGGCCGGGTAGGCACCGAACTCGTCCAGCACCGTCAGGAACGTCTCCAGCAGCCCGTCGAACGCGAAGAACGCGTCCGGCAGCGCGACCCGGCGGACCACCGAGCACGACACGTCGCCCTCGTTCCACTGGTCGCCCGCGAGCTCGCCGACCATCGACAGGTAGCCGCGCAGGATCACCGCGAAGCCGTTCACGCGCTCGCACGAGCGGGTGTTCATCTTGTGCGGCATCGCGCTGGAACCGACCTGGCCTGGCTTGAAGCCCTCGGTCACGAGCTCGTGGCCGGCCATCAGGCGGATGGTCTTCGCCACCGACGACGGCGCCGCAGCGAGCTGCACGAGCGTGGACACCACGTCGAAGTCGAGCGAACGCGGGTAGACCTGACCGACCGACGTCAGCACGCGCTCGAACCCGAGGTGGCCGGCGACCGTGCGCTCCAGCTCCTCCAGCTTCTCGGGCGTCCCGAGCAGGTCGAGCATGTCCTGGGCGGTGCCGACCGGGCCCTTGATGCCGCGCAACGGGTAGCGCGCGATCAGCTCGTCCAGCCGCGAGAACGCCACCAGCAGCTCGTCCGCGCCGGTCGCGAACCGCTTGCCCAGCGTGGTGGCCTGCGCCGCCACGTTGTGCGAACGACCGGCCATGACCAGGTCGGAGTGCTCGGCCGCGAGCCGCGCCAGCCGGCCGAGCACCGCCGCGACCTTGGACCTGATGAGCTCCAGCGACCGCAGCACCTGCAGCTGCTCGACGTTCTCGGTCAGGTCGCGCGAGGTCATGCCCTTGTGGACCTGCTCGTGGCCCGCCAGCGCGTTGAACTCCTCGATGCGCGCCTTCACGTCGTGCCGCGTCACCCGCTCACGCGCGGCGATCGACTCCAGGTCGACCTGCTCCAGCACGCGCTCGTAGTCGGCGATCGCGGTCGCCGGCACGTCGATGCCCGCCGCCGCCTGCGCCCGCAGCACGGCGAGCCACAGCTGACGCTCCAGCACGATCTTGTGCTCGGCCGACCAGAGCGTCGCGAGCGACGTGGAGGCGTAGCGACCTGCGAGGACGTTGGCGATGCGCGGCTTGGTCACGCCGTAAGGCTAGTGCACCGCGGACTCACTCCCAGGTGATGGCGGGGTCGGCGACCAGCGCTGTGAGCACATCCACACCCACCGGGATCGTCTTGCGGAAGCCGGTGCCCGACATCGGGTTGTGCGCGTAGCTGGAGATGACGACCGCCCTGCTGCTGTCCGCGAGCCTGCGCATCGACACCGCCTTGACGATGTCCGGACCCTCCTGGAACTCCGCCTCGGTGACGACGGTGCCGTCCCGCTGCGGCACGTCCCGGCAGAAGATCGCACCGCTGCTGCACAGCTGGCTCTGGGAAACCGCCGAACCGGTGGTCACCAGCAGCGCCGTCGGTCCTATCGAGTCCTGGAAGTAGACGAACCCGTACAGGTCGGTCGAGTCCACGCTCTGCCGGATCTGCTGCAGCGGTGCCTCCGGCTTGAACCCGGTCCCCTTCCAGTTGAAGGACGCGTACACGTCCTTCATCTCCGGCCTGAGCTTCAGGAGCTTGGAGGTGAGCCCGTCACCGATCCTCTGCTCGCGTTCGTACGGCGACAGGGTCCGCGTCGACGACGGCGTGGTCGACTGCCCCGTGGCACCCAGCTGCGCGTCGCCGTCGCGCGGCAGCAGACCGGGCAGCGTGAGCGAGGTGACGACGATCATCGCCGTAGCCACGCCCACACCCACCAGCGCTCGTCGCCGACTTTTTTTCTGCTCTACCCGCCGGATCAGCTTGTCCGGGTCGAAGTCGAGCGGCGGCTCGTCCCAGACGGCCAGCAGCATTCCCTCACGGATCTCCTGCTCACTCACGACGCGACCCTCCCCGAACTGCTGTCGAGCTTCTCCACGATGGCGCGCAACGTCGCGAGGCCGCGCGCCGTCTGGCTTTTGACCGTTCCCTCGCTGCACCCCATGGCCACCGCCACCTCGGCGACCGAGAGGTCTTCGAAATAACGCAGGACGAGCACCGCTCGTTGCCTCGGCGGCACCTGCAGCAACGCGGTGTGCACCAGCTCACGCGCCCACAGCTTCGCGCTGGTGCTGTCGGGATCGACCGTCGCGTCCGCGGTGTCCGGCAGCTCCCCGTCGCACTGCTCGGCTCTGCGCCACGGCCTGCGCTTCTCGTCCAGCCAGGTGCGCAGCAGCACCTTGCGGGCGTACGCGATCAGGTTGTCGAGGTCCTTGATGCGCTTCCAGGCCATGTACATCTTCATCAGGCTGGACTGCATCAGGTCCTCTGCCGTGTGCCAGTCGCCACAGAACAGATAGGCAGTGCGTCGCAAAGACGCGGCATTGGCTGCCGCGAATTCGCGAAAGCCCTGCTCATCGGCCTTGCGCATGCGATCCCCTCTCGCGTCCTCACTGAGGGGAACGCATCAGGGGAACGGGGGGTTGCATCAAACCTGACGCGAAAGGGCCGTTCGGAGCATCCTCGCCGCCACACCGCGCGGGTCGGGCTTCAGCTCGATGAACGCGTTCACCATCGCACCGTCGACCAGCGCGATCAGCTCCTCGACCCGGTCGGAGGCGATGTCACGGCCGGAGCGGGCGAAGATGTCGGCGATCAGCGCGTGCAGTTCCGTGGACAGCACGCGCATCAACGGGCGCAGGTACGGACGGCGACCGGTCGCCACGAGGCGTTCGTAGCGCAGCAGCATCGTCTCGGTGTCGGCGTCGTCCTGGCCGACGAGCAGGTCGAGGACGAGGTCCACCAGCACGTTCTCGTCGGTCAGCTCGTGCGAGAGCTCGGCCAGGCGGGCGCGGCAGCTCGCCAGTTCGCCGCGGCCGTGGAACTCCACCGCCGCGGTGATCAGCTCGTCGAGCGAGTCGAAGTAGTAGGTGGTCGAGGCGAGCGGCAGACCTGCGCGTTCGGCGACCGCGCGGTGCCTGATCGCGTCGAAGCCGCCTTCCACGAGCAGTGCGGACGCGGCTTCGACGAGCGCCTGCCGCCTGCGCTCACCCTTGGGGGTTGCTGCCGTCATAGTCGCGCCAGGGTACTGGGCGTGGTGTCAGAACCTCGGCGCCAGTGCGTCCGCGATGGCCCTGACCTCGGGTTTCAGCTCGCCATCGCCCTGCGTGACGAGGTAGAGGTTCTGGCCGGCGGCCGTCTTCACCTTTTCCGTCCGCGCATCGGCCGGCACCTCGAACGCCTGCGGCGTCACGATCGCGGTGACCGTCAAGCCGTTGATCTTGAACGCGGCCGCGCGCGAGTCGGGGGAGCAGGTCATCGAGGGCGCCTGGGCCAGACCCGGTGAGACCGAAAGCTCGCCGGCGAGGGCGTCTGCGAGCTCTCGGTCCACCGCCGCGCAGCCCTGCACTGCGCGTGGGGCGCCGGTCGTGAAACCGGCGCTCCCCGGCGTTGACGCATCTCCCTGCGTGGAAGCGTCACCGGGGAAGTCCTTCGTCTGCGGCTGGGGGACCTGCAGCGGGGTCAGCAGTTCGGTCGGCGCCGAGTCCTCCTGCTGACCCGACCCCGCGTTGTTCATGGTGGTGGTCTTCTCCGTGCCGAACCAGCCGGCACCCGTCACGACACCGCCGAGGCCGAGCACCACGACCAGAGTAGTGCCGACGGCGATCGAGTTGCGCCTGCGGAGGGTGGCGCGTCGCGAAGCCGTTCGGACGTCACTCGCGTCGAAGGACGCCGGTGGCGCGTCGTGCGCGGCGTCGCGGAACAGGTCCGCGAGCTTCTGCTCGTCCATCTACGTCGTCCTCCTTCCGCTGGTGGTCACGACGCCGGTCGCAGGTCGTCGATGGCGTCACCGAGAGCTTCCCTCAGTGCGGTCAGTCCGCGGGCGGTCTGACTCTTCACAGTTCCTTCCGAGCACTTCAGCACCCCGGCCGTGGCCGTGACGTCGAGGCCTTCGAGGAACCTCAGCACGAGCACCGCCCGTTGCCGCGGCGGAACCCTTCGCAGGCCCTTCATCAACGCGTCGCGCGTCGCGACCGTCTCGCCGACCTCGGTGTCCGTCCTCGGCGGTTCCGGCAGCTCGTCGGTGAACTTCTCGCGCCGCCACGGACGACGCGACTCGTCGATCACCGCGCGCACCAGCGTGCGCCGCACGTAGGCGTCGAGAGCCTGCTTGTCCCGGATCTTCCGCCACCTCCTGTGCACCGCCACGAACGCCGTCTGCGCGAAGTCGTCAGCGCGGTGCCAGTCGCCGCACAGCAGGTATGCCGTTCGGCGCACGGCCTCACGGCGAGCCACGAAGTACTCCGCGAACTCCTGCTCGTCGCGCTGATCCACGCGGACTGCTCTCCGCTCGTTCCTCGAGTTGCACTGACGGGACGGAATCTGAGGCAACAACGGTTGCACGAACCCTCGGCGAGAGCTACATCACCCCCGCGGTCGTTCACCGGATGTGATGTGATCGGACGTGTGACCCCCATCGATCTGCGCTCCGACACCGTCACCCAGCCGGACGCGGAGATGCGCCGCGCGATGGCGGCGGCCGAGGTCGGCGACGACGTGCTGGACCACGACCCGACGATGGCCGCCCTGGAGGAGCGGGTGGCCGCGTTGCTCGGTGTCGAGGCCGCGCTCTGGGTTCCCTCCGGGTCGATGGGCAACCTCATCGCGTTGTTCCTGCACCTCAAACGGGGTGACCGCTTCCTGGCGCCGCTCGGCGCGCACGTGCTGGACGCCGAGCTCGGGACCGCCGCGTGGCTGGCCGGCGGCATGCCGCACGGGCTAGCGGTGCTGACGCCGGAGGCCGTGGTCGCCGCCGGTGGTGGTGAGTCGCCCTACTACGGGTTGAACACCACGTTGTTGTGCTTGGAGAACACGCACAACGCCTCCGGTGGCACGTTGACCGAGCCCGATGAGCACGCACTGCTGGTGTCCGCGGCACGGTCCGTCGGGCTGGCCGTGCACCTCGACGGCGCCCGGTTGTGGAACGCGTCGGTGGCGCTCGGCGTGCCACCCGCCGCGCTGACCGTGGGCGCGGACACCGTGCAGGTGTGCCTGTCGAAGGGGCTCGGGGCGCCGGTCGGGTCCGTCGTGGCCGGATCGGCCTCGTTCGTGGTCGAGGCGCGGCGCGTGCGGAAGATGCTCGGTGGCGGGGTGCGGCAGGGTGGCGTGCTCGCCGCCGCCGGTCTCGTCGCGCTCGACCGGATCGACCGGCTGGCCGCTGACCACGCCAACGCCTCCGCACTGGCGGCAGGCCTGCGTTCGCTGGGCTGGGACGTGCCGGAGCCCGCCACGAACATCGTCCTGGCGTCCGTGCCGGACCTGGACAAGACGCTGACGTCGTTGCGCGATGTCGGGGTTTTCGCCAGTCCGATGTCCGGCAAGGTTCGGTTCGTGACGCACGGCGACGTGGACTCGTCCGACATCGCCGAGGTGCTGCGCCGACTGCGAGAGGACGCCTGAGATGCGCTGGATCGTGTTCGACTTCGGCGAGGTCATCAGTCAGCGGAACCCGGCGATCCCCGCGATGGCCGCGCGGCTCGGGGTGTCGGTGGAGCGGTTCGAGGCGGCCTACTGGGACCGGGACGCCTACGACCGCGGCGGGTCGGACGCGGACTACTGGGCGTTGATCGGGTCCTCGCTCGGGTTGACGTTCGGCTCCGCCGAGGTGCGGGAGCTGACCGCGATGGACAACGCGGGCTGGCTGGACGAGCCGGTCGCGGAGACCGTTGCGCTCATCGACGACCTGGACGCGCTGGGCGTGCCGCTGGCGCTGCTGTCCAACGCGCCGACGACGTTCGCGCGGCTGGCCGAGAAGGTGCCGTGGGCCAAGCACTTCCGGCACCTGGTCTTCTCCGGCGACCTCAGGTGCGCGAAGCCGGACGCGGCGATCTGGAGGCACGTCGAGTCCGTGATCGGGTCGTCCGACGTGATCTTCTTCGACGACCGGCTCACCAACGTCGAGGGCGCGCTGGTCGCCGGCTGGGACGCGCGGCTGTGGACGTCAGCCGCTGCTGCGCGCGTTGAGCTCCGCGCGGAGTTCGGCGATCTCGGCGCGTAGGTTCCGCAGCTCCTGCGCGGCCTCGAGCTCCGCTTCCTCGACGCCGCGCAGCTTCTCCACGAGCCAGCTGGCGATCGTTCCGGTGATCACACCGAGCAGTGCGATGCCGCCGACCATGAGCAGTCCCGCGACCAGCCGTCCCTCCGCCGTGACGGGGAAGCGGTCGCCGTACCCGACCGTCGACATGGTGGTGAGCGTCCACCACAAAGCGTCGCCGAACGTGGTGATGCTCGCGTTGTCCGCGTGCCTTTCCGCGTCCAGCACGGCGAGGCTCGCGCAAAAAGCGACGATAATGGTCACTCCGGCGACATAAATGCTCACGCGCTGCCGGATCTTGTGCTGGAACTTCTTGTTGAGCAGCGTGATAACGGTGATCAGCCGGAGCACGCGCAGTTGACGCACCATCGGCAGGACGACCGCCGCAAGATCGAACAGGTGCGTTTTCAGGAAGTGGACCTTGTTCTGCGCAAGGGTCAGCCTGGCGCCGTAGTCGACCGCGAACACGGCCCAGACCAGCCACAACACGATCTCGAGAGTGACGTGCATGCTCCCGTGGTCGTCGAAAACCTGCCACGCGTACGCGACGAGGAACAGCACGGCGAGAGCCGTCAGCGGCCACTCGGCCTTTCGCTCCCACCGTTCCAGGCGGGCCTCGTTGGACTGCAACACCGCTTCATGGTGAGCGGTGCCCACCGTTCAGACCAGGGTCATCGCTTGGATTTGATCGCACCGTAAGCCGCGGTGCCCGCGAGGAGTAGTCCACCGATCACAGCGAGCCAGAAAAGGCCCTTCACCACGGCTCCCACGACCGCGAGCACGATCCAGATCGCCACCAGCCAGCCGATGATCGCCCACACGGTCGCCTCCCCCTTCACAGCCATGCCTTCAGACGTACCAACGCCTCCTCGACGTCGTTTGTTGCACCGGCGAACGACATCCGCACGAAGTGGTGCCCGTCGACCGGGTCGAAGTCGATGCCGGGGACGATCGCGACGCCGGTGTCGTCGAGGAACCTGCGGCAGAACGCCATCGAGTCATCGGTCAGGTGCCGCACGTCCGCGTAGACGTAGAACGCCCCGTCCGCCGGGGCGAGCTCGTCGATGCCGAGGTTCGTCAGGCCTTCGAGCAGGAGATCGCGGTTGGTCTTGTACCTCTTCAGGTGCTGTGCGGTTTCGGCGTAGGCGTCCGGGTGGAACGCCTCGACCGCGGCGTACTGCGCCAGTGCGGGCGGGCACAGCGTGAAGTTGCCGGTCAGGCAGTCGACCGCGCGACGGAGGCGTTCCGGCAGCAACATCCAGCCGAGCCGCCACCCGGTCATGGCGAAGGCCTTCGAGAACGAGTTGACGACGATCGCGTCCCTCGACGTCTCCCAGGCGCAGTGCAGCGGTTCGCCGTAGCTGATGCCGTGGTAGATCTCGTCGCTGACCAGCTGGACGCCCTTGTCCGCGCACCACCGCGCGATCGGGCCGACGTCCACGACGGTGCCGGTGGGGTTGGCCGGGCTCGCGACGATCACGCCCTTGAGGTCCTCGTCGAGCATCTCGACCGTGGGCTGGAACCGCGTCTGGGGCCCGCACGGCAGCTCGACGACCTCGCAGCCCAGCGCCTTGAGGATGTTGCGGTAGGCGGGATAGCCGGGCCGGGCCAGGGCGACGCGGTCACCGGCGTCGAACGCGGCCAGGAACGCCAGCGTGAACGCGCCGGACGACCCCGTCGTGACCACCACGTCGTCGGCGGTCACGTCGAGGTCGTACTCGCGCTGGTAGTGCCCCGCGATGGCGGTGCGCAGCTCGGGGATGCCGAGCTGCTCGGTGTAGCCCAGCGGGTGCTCGTTCAGAGCTTTCGCCGCGGCGTCGCGCACCGGTTTCGGCGCCGGGCTGGACGGCTGCCCGGCGGCCAGCGAGATCACGTCACCGTGCGTCCGCTGCCGTTGCGCGGCAGCGGAAAGCACGTCCATGACGTGGAAGGGCGGTACGTCGGCGCGGGCGGCCACGGTCAGCATGCCGCCAGGCTAACTCCCTGCTCAGTAGCCCTGGTAGCCACCGCCGTGGGCCATCGACTTGAGGCCTGGGTGCCCCTCGAAGCCGCCGTAGCGCGAGAACGTGTACCGGACGCCGGCGATGATGTTGTCGACCGGGTTCCAGATGTCGTCGTGGCCGGGCAGCTTGTGGGCGTTGAACGTCGAGTCGATGCACTGCATCAGACCCTTCGACGGGTGGCCCGCCTGGGCGTTCGAGTCCCAGAGGTTGATGGCGTGCGGGTTGCCGCTCGACTCCTTCTCGATGATCTTCCAGATCTCGTCGATGTTGTCGTCGGTGACCGGGATGCCGTTGGCCTGCAGGATCTTGATGGCCTCGCGGATCCACTCCTGGACGTTGCCGGGAGGCGGGCTGCCCGACGGCGGGCCACCGCTCGGGCCGAGGCCGCCACCGCCTCCTCCGCCGCCACCACCGCTCTCGGCACCGCCGCCGCCTCCACCACCGCCACCACCGTGGTGCTGGGGCGCGGGGGCCGACTGCTGCTGCTGGGGCTGCGGAGAGTCCGAAGAGGACTGCTTGGTGGTGTCGTCCGGCGGCGGGGTGGGCGCCCACTCGATCGGCTTGCCCGGTGCCGGGGTGAAGGACTGGGTGTTCGGGTCCTCAATGGACGAGAACTTCGGCGTGAGCGCGCCGGGCCGGCCCTTCAAGGTGCCGGCGGCGGCGTTCACCGCGTTCTCCGCCTGGGAGATCACGGGTTTCGCGTCGCTCGTCGCCTCGGCGCAGTAGCTGCGGATGACGCTGTCGACGTCCTCCTGCGGCTGGTTGTGCAGCTGCTGGCGGGTCTGCCGGGCACGGCTCAGCAGGTTCTCGCAGATGCTCGTCATCGAGGTCTTGGCGGACTCCAACGCGTTCGCGACCGCCTCCAGGTCGGCCGCGGCGCCGTTGAGGCCGTCCGCCATCGAGGTGCCGGCCTTCGTGACGTTGCCCATGTAGGCGACGAAACCGTCCGCCGACCTGCCCTCCCACGCCCCGTCGAGCTGGGTCACCGACTTCTGCAGGACGTTCGTCTGGTCACCGCACTTGCCGGCCGCCTGCTTCCAGCGGTTCGCGATGTCGCGCACGGCCTGCGGCTGCGCGGTCTCGATCTTGTCAGCGAGCGCGGCCAGCTCAGCCCCGCCGGGCAACGCCGCGACCTCGTCCATCGCGCTCACGTCACACCGCCTTCAGGGAGTTCTTGTTGGCCTGCTCGGTGTCCTCGACGTTGGTCTGGATCGCGTCGAGCGCGCTCTCGACCTTGCGCAGCACCTTCTCGGCCGCCTCGAACTCCTGCGCACCCGCCTGGTCCATGGCGGTCACGGCGCTTTGCACCGCACCGGAAGCACCGAGTTTTCCGAAAATGTCCGGATTGCCGTACTGATTGGAAAAGCCGTCACCGATCGCGCCGAATTGCCCGGCCTGGCTGCTCACGGTCGTGCGGCACTGTTCCATGGCTTCGGTGTTGAACTTGGCCACAGCCATGCGCACCTACCCCCTAAGTGTCTCCTCGCCGACCTTAGAACGAATTGCGTTGCACGGTCGGGTGATATCCGAGATTGAGACGCAGGGGCAGGCGCGAACGTTCCTCAGACCTCTTGCAGGAGCTCCCACACGGCCCCGGCGAGCCGATGGTTGTCCACGGGCGTGATGGTGCACCACTGCCGCCCGTCACTGCTCGGCTTGAGCTGCCGCAGGTACCGCCCGTTGTGCGTGTCGTGGAACGAGACGACCCGCTTGGCGCGCTGCCCGTTGCGCTGCACCCCGAACTGCCCGCGCGTCGACGTCCCGTCGAGCATCCCGGCGAGCTCCTGAGCGTCACCGAGCCGCATCCCCTGCCGCTCCAACGCCGTGATCAGCCGCTGAGCGTCCAGACCAACGTCCTTCGCCGCCCGGACGAGCTCGTCGTAGGGCAGGCTGATCGACCGCCCGAACCCGGCCGGCATCTCCCCGGCCACCGACACGGCCGCCTCGGCCAGCGCCGTGCCGCGCGCTTCGATCAACCACATCTCGTCGCGATCCTGCACCGCCAGGATCGCCTCGTCCCCGATGGCCGCCGCCAGCCCGCTGATCTGCCGGTCGGCCCAGATCCACAGGTCGATCGAGACGTTCGCGTTGGCCAGCAACGCGAACCCGTCCGCCAGCTCGGGCACGACCCGGCCGTTGTTCGCGAGACCTCTGGACTCCAACGACTCCCAGGCCCGCTTCACCACCTCGGCCTTCTCGGTGTGGGTGATGGACGGAATCCGCGTGTCCAGCGCAACGTGCGCGGCCGGGAGGCGCTGCGCCTCCCAGACCACGGCGAACTCCACTGTGGACAAAACCACAGAACCTGGTGAGCTCAAGGGATTACTGGTCCTTCGGTTCTTCGCCGATGACGGACTGCACCACCATGCGCTCGTCACCGAACACGTCATCGGAGTCAACGCCGTACTTGCGCACGTGCTCGCCGTCCTCCTCGCCCTCACCCTTGGCCGCACCGGCCGCAGGCGACATGAGCGACCCGGACCCCTTACCGCCGGCGCCACCCCGACCGGCAGCACCGCCCCGGTTGGCCGCCTCAGGCCCAACACCGGCCGCACCGCCAGGCGTCATCGTGCCGCCCTTGCCCGGCACACCACCCTTGCCGGCCGCGCCGCCCTTGCCCTCGCCGATCGTGCTCGGCGCACCCTTCGGTCCGTTGGGGGCGATGGGCGACTTCGGCGCCTGACTCGGACCGCGGCCACCACCCACGACCTGCGCACCCTTGGCGGTGCCGGCCGCGCCCGCCAGTCCGGTGGCGGCGGCACCTGCGGCGGCCAGGCCGATCGGGACCGGCGAGCCGAACGGCTTGGGCAGGCCTGGGCCGGTGGCGAGTGGGGTGGGCTGGGTGCCGGGGAGCACGCCCGTGGTGTTGCCGGGGATGCTCGGGGGTGGGCCCACCGGGACGCCCGGGGTGCCGGGCAGGCCCGGGGTGCCCGGGAAGCCGGGGGTGCCAGGGGTGCCGTGGATGCTCGGAGTGCCCGTCTGGGGCATGCCGACGGCCGGGCCCACCGGGGTGGGCGCGGCGGCGCTGGCCACGACGATGTCCGGCGGCGGGTTCGGCGTGCGGAACGAGTCGATCGCGCTCTGGCTGTTGGACACATAGCCGTTGAGGCTGTCGATGGCTTGCTGACGGGCTCGGTTCGTAGCTTCTACCTCGGCCGCGTGGTCCGTCTCGATGCCGATGAGGCTCGCGCCCTTGTCGATCCAGCTCTTCTCACTGTCGCCGCGAAGCGACTGGGATTCAGGCGAGCTGTTACGCGCAGCAGTGGTGCTCTCACTCTGCCGTGCGACGGCGTCCGAGTTCCCCTGCGTCGCTTCGCCTGCATCGCTGATGCCTTGCGCGGAGACTTTGGTTTTCTCCTGCCCCTTCTCGCCAGCCGCACCGCCCCAGTCGATGCCGAGGGCCTTCAGCTGGTTGCGCAGCTCGTTGTCCACGTCCTGCAAGGTGCTGGCGAGCCCGCGCAGGACGTCGGACGCTGCGGCGAACTTGCGGGCGAGATCACCGTTGCCAAGCTTCTGGACCTCTTCCGCCAGCTGCCCGTTGGACCAGCCGTCGAAGTTGAAGTCCGCAATTCGCTCGTTACCCGACATGCCCTCCCCCTCACTTCAAATTCTTGAGAGTGTCAACCGCGAGCGTGGCCGCCTTCTTCGCGTTGCCGCACAGCTGATCCTGAGTCTCGCTCTTCTGGGTGGTCGGTGAGTAGTTGACGTACAGCGCCTGGCCGTCAGAAACGTCCACCGCAATGGCGCAGTTAACGCCTTCGGTACCAGTCAACGTGATTTGGGCGGCCCCGAAGCCTCCGACGTCCACGAGCTTCGACGTGGTGTTGCCGCCACCATTGAGCCAAGAACGAATATCCCTGTTCGTCAGGCCGACAACCATGTAGGTGTACTTCAGACCGTTCTCGTAGAAGCAACCCGGTTGCTTGCCGAGATCCGACACCTCAACTTGATCTGATGTGGCCTGTGCGACTTTGATCTCTGACATCTGCGATGCCGTGAGCAGCTTGCACGGATCGACGCCGTTCAGCTTGAGGTTCGCAGGACGCTTCGGCACGTCGACATTGGACGTGGACGACTTCGACGTGGGAGAACCTCCCGACGTCGGGCTTGGTGTCCCGCCGACGCTGTTGCCGGTACACGCCGTGCCCGCAAGGAGCACCGACGCCACGGCCATGATTTTGAAGATCGCCCTGGTCACGCCACCGGTCCGAACGTCGTGGTGATTTCTTCCTCCGTGAAGCCGTACTGCTTCGCGGATTCTCTGAGCTGCTGCGACAATCCGTCCAAGCTTTCGATGTACTGCCTGATACGCCCCACGTAGGAATCATCGCCCATCGTGAGGCGGCGGTTCCACAGACCTGCGATGTTCGCGCTCACCACACCTGATGCCTCACCGTCGACGTCAACGTCAAGGTGGGCCTCAGCCTTCTTCAGGGCTCTGTTCAGCACGATGGCCTGGTCCTGGATGATCGTGCCCGCTTTGAGGACGTTGTCCTTGTTGACGTGGAAGCTCTGGGTCGACGGACCTGCCATGAGGCCGTCCAAGAAGTCCGATGCCGTGTGGAACGCGCTGACCGCGGCCCCGATCACACCCCCGGCCATACCCCCGACGGCACTGAGAGCGGCATCCGCCCCCGCGCTCTCGTGTGTCACGACGTCCTACCCCCGTACGGTTGGTAACGGTTCGGTCCCGCTTCGCAGGCTACCAACGCCTGCGTAAGACGTACCTGTGGTTGGACGAAGACCACCCCGTGTTGGTTCCGCGTCACTCTCAGTTCTGTTTCCGCTGGCGCAACCCGCTGATTCCGGTAGCTTCCGCGACTTGGGGGAGGAACGGACACGACCACTGGGGGGAACACGTGCACGGGCCACAGCAGCCGTATCCGTATCAGCAGCCTTATCCGTTTCAGCAGCAACCACCAAAGAAGAAGCGGACCGGATTGATCACCGCGGCCGTCGTCGGGGTGCTGGCGCTGCTGGGTGGCGGCGTCACCGCGGCTGTCGTGGTCACCAAGGGTGATGAGCCTGCGGCGAAGCAGGAGGCCGGCCCACCGGATGGCGACGTTCTCGAGGAGAGGACCACCACCGGGCCGGTCAGGTACGGGGACTTGGCCGTCGTCGATGCCTGCACGCTCATGTCGGCGTCGGTCCTGGAGGAGGCGGGCTTCGGCGACGTGGCGCACGACCTGCACATCCAGAAGTACGTCGAGAAGTCGGTTCCCGCGGCTGAGGCCACGGTGAAGGACGTGGACGACGGTATCTCGGTTTGCCGATATGACGGGGCGAAGGAGGGCCGGGCTCAGATGCTCGCGCTCACCGTGGAGCAGCGGCCGTTCAACGACCCGCTGCCCGCGTCGGTGGTCGGTGACGAGATCGAGATGACGGTGGGCGGACTCAAGGCCTTCGCCGCGAAGCGGGATGGCAGGAAGCCGGACGACTTCTTCACGCGCATCTACAGCGCGGATGGCCGAACCTCGGTGCACCTCAACGCCTCCCGCCTGGCGGATACCGAGGACTACCAGGCGGCGCACGCCAAGTTGCTGGAGAAGGTGGCGCTCAACCTCGCCATGGCGACCGGCTCGCAGACCAGGTACGCGTACACGGGGCGCTACCAGAACGTGCCGCCTGCGTGCGATGTCCTCACCGGCAAGTTGTTCGAGGAGCTCGCACAGGTCAAGGACTCGGGTGTGGTGGAGACCGAGATCGGCGAGAGCGAGCAGCGGCAGTCGTCGACGCCCAAGGAAACCAACGTGACGCAGTACTTCTACTTCACGAGTCAGACGTGCCACCGCCACTCGCCCGAGTCGCTCAAGCCAGGCCGCGGGGTCAGCCTGAAGATGCAGTTGAACGTCCATCGCGATGCCGACATGGCCAGGAACTACGAGCCCGAGTGCGACCCGGACTCGCCGTCGCGAAAGCTGCTCGGCAAGGCGAAGAACGCGCAGGAGAAGGTCGGTGACGGCGATGCCTGTGCGTTTCTCATCGGCAACTCGCTCGTCTTTTCCTACGTCGTCGGACGTGCCCAGGTCAGGCTCACGCCGTACGGCTCGTGGGCGCCGAACGATGTCGATCAGTTCGTAGCCAAGTTCACGCCGATCGCGCAGAAGACGGTCGACGAGGTTCGCAAGGCGATCGGATAGGGCACAGGAAGTCGGGTGCGCCGGCAACGAAGCCCATAGCGTTGTGGGCGTGCTGGAACGACTCAACGAAGCCATGGCCCGCATCGAGGCCGACCTCGACGGCGAGGTCGACGTCAAAGAGCTCGCACGTATCGCGGGCACCAGTGAGTACCACCTGCGCCGGTTGTTCAGTGCGCTCGCGGGCATGCCGCTCAGCGAGTACGTCAGGCGCAGGCGGCTCACGAGGGCGGGCGCTGAGGTCCTCAGTGGACAGGACTCGCTCCTCGACATCGCGGTGCGGTGGGGGTACGGGTCCAACGAGGCCTTCGCGCGGGCGTTCAGGGGCATGCACGGGGTTGGGCCGCAGGAGGCCCGCGCGAGCAGGAAAGCGTTGCGGTCACAGCAGATTCTCACGTTCAGGCTGGTTGTCGAAGGGAGTACGAGCATGGAGTACCGGATCGTGAACAAGGAGGCGTTCAAGGTGGTCGGGCTGGGGACGCGGGTGCCGTTGGTGCACCTGGGGATGAACCCCGCGATCGTCGAGTTCGTGAAGGGCATCGGCATGCCCACGCTGGAGCGGATCAAGGCGATGAGCGACGGGGATCCGGAAGGGATGCTGGCGCTCACGTACAACCAGGAGGGGGTCGAGGAAGGGGATCGGCTCGACTACTTCCAGGGGGTGGTGACGAGCCGGGATGCGCCTGAGGACTTGCAGACCGTCGAGGTGCCTGCGAGCACGTGGGCCGTGTTCACCACGCAGGGGCCTTATCCCGAGACGATTCAGCACATGTGGCGGGACGTTTACGCGCAGTGGTTCCCGTCCAACAGCTACCAGAGCGTTGAGGGGCCGTCGATGTTGCGCACGCGGATCGACGGCGATCAGGCCGAAGCGGAGTTGTGGATTCCCGTCACCAGCTGAGGGTCAGGCGTTCGATCACGTCCCGCAGTTCGAGCACGGACAGCCACGAGGGCGGAATGACGGCGACGCCGTCTCGGGCGCCCAGGATGTTGCCGCAGATCGAACCGGTCGAGTCCGAGTCGCCGGAGTGGTTCACGGCGGCCCGCAGAGCCGACTGGAAGTCCGGCGCCACCAGCGCGGCGTGCAGGCCGATGGCCAGGGCCTCTTCGCCCACCCAGCCGCCGCCCAGTTCGGACTCGATCTCCTCCGGGGTGAGCGGGCCGAGGCCCATCACCTTGTCCAGCAACGAGGTCTGCTCCTCGTGGCCGTCCCAGCGGATGAGTTCGGCACGGGCCGTGCTCACGGCGGACGGCAGGTCCGCGCCTTCGAGCAACTGCTGCACGATCACGGCCAGAACGCCTGCCGACAGGTAGCCGCTCGGGTGGTGGTGCGTCATCTGGGCGGTGCCGGCGGCGAGGGTGAAGACCTCGCGGACGTCGCTGGACCACACGGCGACAGGGGCGGCGCGCATCACGCCGCCGCAGCCCTTCGAGTTGTTCTTCTCGTTGTGCTTCAACGCGGTGATGCACGTGTGGCCCGGCGCCCGCCGTGAGTGCAGGCGCTGGTCCGCCATCAGCCAGCCGTCGGAGGCGACCGGTGGGCCGCCCTGCGTGTGCAGCCAGCGCGCGTAGGCGGCCCGCACGGTCAGCAACGGGTCGATGCCGTGCTGACGGGCCAGCAGCAGGCCCTCCAGCGTGAACAGCACCATCTGGGTGTCGTCGGTGATCTCCAGCGCGGGGAGGTCGACGACACCGTCAGGGCCGTGCTGGCGGCGGATCACGTCGATCGACGAGAACTCGACCGGTGCGCCGAGGCCGTCACCGACGGCCCCGCCCAGCAGGCAGCCCAGCAGGCTCACGGCACCGTGATCTTGCCGTCGATCGCCTTCGACGCGATGTCCGTGCGGTGGTGGGAGCCGGTGAGGTGGATGTCCGCGATGCGCTTGTAGGCGCGCTCGCGGGCCTTCGACAGCGACTTGCCGGTGCCGACGACCGACAGCACGCGGCCGCCCGCGGAGACCACGGCGCCGTCCTCGCGGCGGCGGGTGCCGGCGTGCAGCACGCCTTCCGCCTCGGCGCCGGTGATCACGTCGCCCGTGCGCGGACGGCCGGGGTAGCCCTCGGCGGCCACGACGACGGTCACCGCGTAGCCGTTCTCCCACTCCAGCGCCGGCAGCGACGCCAGCGAGCCCGTCGAAGCAGCCAGGAACAGCGACGAGATCGGCGACTTCAGCAGGGCGAGCACGGACTGCGTCTCCGGGTCGCCGAAGCGGCAGTTGAACTCGATCACCTGCACGCCGGTGGACGTCAGGGCCAGGCCCGCGTACAGCAGGCCGACGAACGGCGTCTCCCGCGCGCGCAGCTCGTCGACGACCGGCTGCACGCACCGCGAAACGATCTCGTCGACCAGGCCCTCGGGAGCCCACGGCAACGGTGCGTAAGCGCCCATGCCGCCCGTGTTCGGGCCGTGGTCCCCGTCACCCACGCGCTTGAAGTCCTGCGCAGGGATCAGCGGCACGACCGAGACACCGTCGGTGACGCAGAACAGCGACACCTCCGGACCGTCCAGGAAGGACTCCAGCAGCACCGGGTGGCCGCCGTCGAGCAACGTCATCGCGTGCGCGCGGGCCGCGGCCAGGTCGGACGTCACCACGACGCCCTTGCCGGCGGCGAGGCCGTCGTCCTTCACGACCCACGTCGGGCCGAACCGCCCGAGAGCGGCGTCCAGGCGGGCCGGGTTGTCCACGACCTCGCTGTGCGCGGTCGGCACGCCCGCCGCGGTCATGACGTCCTTCGCGAACGCCTTGGAGCCCTCGATCCGCGCGGCGGCGCGCGAAGGCCCGAAGCAGGGGATTCCGAGGGCTCGGACCGCGTCGGCGGCCCCGACGACCAGCGGTTGTTCGGGGCCGATGACGACGAGGTCGGCCTTCCACTCCTTCGCGAGGGTGGCCACGGCCGAGGCATCTGCGACGTCCACGCCGTAGATCTCGGCGTGCCCGGCGATGCCCGCGTTGCCCGGCGCGCACGCCAAAGCAGTCAGTTGCGGGTCGCGCGACAACGCGAGGACAAGGGCATGCTCACGGGCTCCAGACCCGATGACCAGGACGCGCACGATGCCCCAGCGTAGTTCAGCCGAGCGCCTGCTTCGCTCCAGGGTGCAGCGGGACCGGGTCGGACGCCGCCGCCTTGTCGCGGGAGATGTCCTTCACGGCCGGGTGGACCTTCTCCAGGTCAGCCTTCCTGTCGAAGATCAGCTTCGTGATGGCGCACGCGTTCGGGGCCGCGAAGTCCTCGCGCACGAGCAGCAGGTTCGGTACGACGATCGTCGCAACGTCCGAGGTGCCGTACGTCGCAGCCGGGATCTTCCCGCCGTCGTAGACCGAGCTGATCTTCTTCATCTCCGGCAGCAACGGGCTGATGTCGACGAACTTGACCTTGTCCTTCAGCGACGTGGTGATGTCGGTGATCTGCGGCGTCGGCAGCCCGCCCGACCAGATGAGGCCGTCGATGGTGCCGTCCTTCATCCCGTCCGCGGTCTTGGTCAGGTCCAGGCGCTGGGCCGAGACGTCGGAGTCGATGTTCAGGCCCGCCGACTTCAGCAACCGGCCGGCGATCACCTCGGTGCCGGACTTCGGCGACCCCGTCGAGATCCGCTTGCCCTTCATGTCGGCCACCGAGTTGATCCCGGAGTCGGCGCGGACGAGCACCTGCGTGTAGTTCGGGTAGATCCGCGCCAGCGCCGCGATCTTCTCCTTCTTGCCGTTGAACGCGCCGGTGCCGTTCACCGCGTCGGCGGCCGTGTCGGCCAGCGAGAACGCGATGTCGTACGTGCCGGAGACGAGCTGCTGGATGTTCTGCACGGACGCACCGGTCTCGGCGGCGGACGCCTTGAGCTTCGTGTGGTCGGAGATCAGCTTCGCCAGGCCGCCGCCGACCACGAAGTACACGCCACCGGAGTTGCCGGTCGCGATGGTGATCCGGCCCTCGGACGCCTCGCACGACGTGCCACCGCCCGACGCGTCCGGGGTGGTGGGCGTGCGTTTACCGCCGCACCCGGAAACCACGAGCGCCAGAGCGATGGCGCCGATCGCGTACTTGCGCAGCATCACGAACCCTCCCACGAGTGACCAGGTGGACCGCGACGGCCGCCACGAGGAACCCGGCCCCGAGCACGATCGTCAACGGCTGCAGGTAGAGCAGGAACAACGCGGCCGGCACGCTCAGCAGGCGTTCCGGCCAACGCGCGGGACCGAACAACCAGCCGCCCGTCAGCACCGCGAGGGCGGCCACCCCAAGGGCGGACGCGGCGAACGCCCACAGCGAGTCCAGCAGCGACCCGCGCAGCAGCAGCGAGGAGCCGGCGTCGGTCAGCACGAACGCCAGCGGCACCAGGAACGCCGGCAGCGTGTACTTCCACGTCTGCCACATCGTCCTCATCACATCGCCGCCGGTCAGCGCGGCGGCGGCCACGGCGGCGAGCGCGGTCGGCGGCGTCACCTCGGACAACACCGCGTAGTAGAAGATGAACATCGCGGTCTCGGCCGGCTCCACGCCCAGCGTGATCAACGCCGGCCCGATGACGACCCACGAGATGATGAACGACGCCGTCACCGGCACGGCCAGCCCGAGCACCGACACCGCCACGGCCGCGAACACCGCCGTCAGCATCAAGACGACCACAGGTGACGACGAAACGGCCGAAGCCAGGTCCACCAGGGAGCCCGCAAGCGCTTGCCCCAGCCCGGTCTTGGTGATCGTCGACGTGACCACGCCCGCGGCCGCGCACACCGCGATCACCGGAAACGCCGAACGCGCGCCGATCGACAGGGCGTCCGCGACCAGCCGGAACCAGTCGCGCCGGTGGTCGATCAACGCGAACAACGCCGCCACGCCCGTCGCGTACACGACCGCTCGGTAGACCGGGATGCCCAGCGCCAGGAACACGATGATGATCCCGAGCGACAGGAAGTGGTACCAGCCGAGCTTCAGCACGTGCCGGAACCGCGGCGCGTCGACGTCCACCGGCCGGGCCCCGAACCGCCGCGCGTCCGCCTCCACGGCCAGCGCGATGCCCAGGTAGTACAGCAGCGTCGGGATGATCGCCCAGATCAGCACCGACAGGTACGACACGTCCAGGTACTCGGCGATGATGAACGCCGCCGCGCCCAGGGTGGGCGGCGACAGGATCGCCCCGATGCCGGACGCGGCGAGCAGCCCGCCCGCGTTCTCCCTGGGGTAACCGGCTTTCTGGAGCATCGGCCACGTCACGGCACCCAGCGACACGGTCGTCGCGGTCCCGGACCCGGAGACGGTCCCGAGCAGGAACCCGGCGGTGGCGGCCGTGCGGCCGGGAGCCGTCCGCGACTTGCGGAAGGCGGCGAAGCTGACGTCGACGAAGAACTTCCCGGCACCGGACGCGTTCAGCATCGCGCCGTAGATCGTGAACAGCACGATGTAGGTCGCGGCGACGTCGAGCGGTATCCCGTAGAACCCGCTGGAGTCGTTGAAGAAGGCGTTGATGATCTGCGCGTAGTCGACGCCGGAGTGCGAGATCGACCACGACGGCGGCAGGAACCCGCCGTAGTAGGCGTAGGCGATGAACGCCAGGCACACCACCGGAAGCACCCATCCGGTCGTGCGCCGGCACGCCTCCAGGATCAGGACGAGCAGCACCGAGCCCGCGAGCACGTCCAGCGCGGTCAGCTGCCCCTGCCGGTTCAGGAACTCGTCGTAGCCCCCGAACAGCGGGTACGCGCCGGCGACGAACGCCACCAGCGCCAGCACCCAGTCCCACCACGGAGGTGTGTGCCCGCGGCCGTACGACAGGAACACCAGCGGCAGCGTCACCGCCAGGAAGATGATCAGGTAGTACTGGCTGCCCTTGGCGAACGGGAAGAACACCTGCTCGAGCACCAGGAGCGCGATCAGCAGACCGGCGATCCACAGCGCCCGCTCCCACCTGGGCGAGAGCGAACGCGACGGCATCTCCTCGTCGTGCTCCGCGACGATGCGGGCTAGATCGGGGTTGGCCACAGACCGAACGTACTGTGGCCGCGATCACAGCAGGAGAGGGTCAATCCAAAGAGATTGCAAAGACTCGGGCGGTGCTCTCCGCGTGCGAGGAGGTCCGGCCGCCGATCTTTACGCAGAATGAGGGCATGGTCGGGCCTGAACTGCTGCTGCTGTTGCTCGGGGCGTTGGTCGTCACGTCCGTCGCCCGCCGGTTCAACTGGCCGGCGCCGCTGGTGCTGGTCGCCGTCGGGCTCGTGGTCTCGTTCGTACCGGGGGTGCCGGAGTTCGAGCTGGACCCGCACCTGATCCTGGTCCTGGTGCTGCCGCCGCTGCTCTACAGCGCCGCGCTGGACAGCTCCTACCTCAACATCCGCGCGAACCTGCGGCCGATCGGCCTGCTCGCGGTCGGGCTGGTGCTGTTCACGACGTTCGTGGTCGGCGTCACGGCGAAGCTGGTGTTCCCGGACCTCCCGTTCGCCGCCGCGCTGGTGCTCGGGGCGGTCGTGGCGCCACCGGACGCCGTCGCGGCGGTCGCGATCGGGCGCAGGCTCGGTCTGCAACGCCGGGCGATGACGCTGCTGGTCGGCGAGAGCCTGATCAACGACGCCACGGCGCTGACCGCGTTCAAGGTCGCGGTGGCGGCGACGGTCGGCGCGGCGATGCACCCGATCGCGGGCGTCGGCATGTTCGTGCTGGTCACGGTGGGTGGCATCGCGGTCGGGCTGGTCGTCGGCGTCGCGGTCCGCCTCCTGCGCAAGCGGCTCTGCGAGGGCGTGCTGGAGAGCGCGCTGGGCCTGCTCGTGCCGTTCGGCGCCTACCTGCTCGCCGAAGAAGGCCCGCACCTGCTGTTCCACGACGTCCAGTTCTCCGGTGTGCTCGCGGTCGTCGTCGCGGGCCTCTACGTCGGCCACCACTCACCCCGCGGCACCTACACGACCCGGCTGCAGGACGCGGCGGTGTGGCGGTCGGTGGACGTGCTGCTGGAGTCGTTCGTCTTCGCGCTCATCGGGCTGCAGCTGTCGACGATCGTCAGCGACGTCGAGCTGAACACCGGTCTGCTGCTGGGCGCGGGTGCCGTGCTGCTGGCGACGATCCTCGCGCGGTTCGTGTGGATGTACCCGGCCACGTACATCCCGAGGTTGATGTCCAAACGCCTGCGGGAACGGGAGCGCCAGCCGCACGTGGGCCAGGTGACGGTGATCGCGTGGGCGGGCATGCGCGGCGTGGTGACCCTCGCCGCGGCCGCCGCGATTCCGCAGGAGGTGCCCGGCCGCGACATCATCGTGTTCTGCGCGTTCGTGGTCACGGTCGCCACGCTGTTGCTGCAGGGCACGACGTTGCCGTGGGTGATCAACAAGATCGGCTTCGAGGGCGACGACGCCCGCCAGGACGCCCTGGCGGAGGCGCAGGTGCAGCACCGGGCCGCGCAGGCCGCCGTGACGAGGCTCGACGAGGAGATCGGCGAGGTGCCCGACCACGTGCGCGACCAGCTGCGCTCGCTCGCCGAGCACCGGGGCAACGCCGCGTGGGAACGGCTCGGGCGCCAGGAGGAGGAGAGCCCGGCGGCCGCGTACCGGAGGCTGCGCCGGCTGATGCTGAGCGCGGAGCGCGACGAGTTCATCCGGGCCAGGGACCAGGGCGAGATCGACGACGAGGTGCTGTTCCGCGTGCTGCGGGAGCTGGACCTGGAGGAGGCCGCCCTGTCACGTGAATAGGCACTGCCCCGTGAGCAACCGTTCACCTGCATTTCGTGTTGCGATGCTTGGGTGCGCTCTCAACACGAACTGGGAGGTCGAACGATGTTCCGGAGAGGTCTTGCCGCCGCGGTCCTCGTCTTCGCGGGTGCGGTGGTGGCGTCCCTGCCCTCCGCCTCGGCACACGACGACAAGGGACCGATCGTCATCGGGCACCGGGGCGCGTCGGCGTACCGGCCCGAGCACACGCTCGCGTCCTACGAGCTCGCCGCCCGCATGGGCGCCGACTACGTCGAGCCGGACCTGGTGTCCACGAAGGACGGTCAGCTGGTCGCCCGGCACGAGAACGAGATCGGCGGCACCACCGACGTCTCGACGAGGCCGGAGTTCAAAGACCGCCAGAAGACCAAGGTCATCGACGGCGCGCCGATCACCGGGTGGTTCACCGAGGACTTCACGCTCGCCGAGCTGAAGACCTTGCGCGCCAAGGAACGCATCCCCGCGATCCGCCCGCGCAACACCCTCTACGACGGCCGCTTCCAGGTGCCGACGCTGCAGGAGGTCATCGACCTCACCAAGCGGCTGTCCCGCGAGCTGCACCGCGAGATCGGCATCTACCCGGAGACCAAGCACCCGACGTACTTCCAGTCGATCGGTCTCGCGCTGGAACCGAAGCTCGTCGACGTGCTGAACCGCAACGGCCTCAACCGCCGCGGTGCCAAGGTGTTCGTGCAGTCGTTCGAGGTGGCGAACCTCAAGCAGCTGAACAGGTCCCTGCGCGTGCCGCTGATCCAGCTGGTCAACGGCTCGGGCGCGCCGTACGACTTCGTCGTCGCCGGCGACAAGCGCACCTACGCCGACCTGGTCACCCCGGCCGGTCTGCGCGAGGTCCGCTCGTACGCGGACGGCGTCGGCGTCACCAAGGACCTGATCGTCCCGCGGGACGCCGCCGGTTTCCTCAAGCAGCCGACCACGCTCGTCGCGGACGCGCACAAGGTCCATCTGGCCGTGCACGCCTGGACGTTCCGCAACGAGAACTCGTTCCTGCCCGCGGACTTCCGTTCCTCCGCCGACCCGGCCGCGTACGGCCGGGCCTTCGAGGAGTACGACGTGTTCTTCAGGACCGGTCTCGACGGCCTGTTCGCGGACAACCCCGACACGGCCATCGAGGCCAAGATCAAGCGCTGAGCACCAGCGTGCGGTCGCTGCCGAGCAACCCGCGTTGCGCGAGCAGCGGCCGCACGCCCTCGCCGAACCAGTAGGCCTCCTCCAGGTGCGGGTAGCCGGAGAGGACGAACTCGCTGATCCCGATGGAGTGGTACTCCTCGATCAGGTCCGCGACCTCCGAGTGCGAGCCCACCAACGCCGTGCCCGCACCACCGCGCACCAGGCCGACGCCCGCCCACAGGTTCGGGTAGATCTCCAGACCGCGCACGCCGCGGCTGAGGTCGCCGCCGTGCAACGCGACCATCCGTTGCTGGCCAACGGATTCCGACGCGCGCAGCTGTTCCTGCGCCTTCGCCACGGCGGCCGGGTCCAGCGCGTCGAGCAGCCGGGCGGCCGCCTCCCAGGCCTCGGCCGAGGTGTCCCGGCTGATCGTGTGCAGCCGGATGCCGAACCGGATCGGGCGATCCGTGAGCGTCCGCACCCGCGCGATCTTCGCGGCCACGTCCGCCGGCGGTTCGCCCCACGTCAGGTAGACGTCGGCGTTGCGCGCCGCCACCGGCAGAGCGGCGTCCGACGAGCCGCCGAAGTAGATCGGCGGCACCGGGTCCGGCGCGGCCAGCACGGTCGCGTCCCGCACCTGGTAGTGCTCGCCGTGGAACGAGTACGGCTTCCCGGTCCAGATCCCGCGCACGATCTGCAGGAACTCGTCGGTGCGCGCGTACCGCTGGTCGTGGTCGAGCCAGTCACCGAACCGTTGCTGCTCAACGGAATCGCCACCGGTCACGACGTTCAGCAGCAACCGGCCGCGCGAGATCCGCTGGTACGTCGAGGCCATCTGCGCGGCGAGCGTCGGCGAGAGCACGCCCGGCCGGAACGCCACCAGGAACTTCAGCCTCGTGGTCTGCGCGATCAACGCGGACGTGGTCAGCCACGCGTCCTCGCACCACGTGCCGGTCGGCGTGAGCACGCCGGTGAAGCCGACCTGCTCGGCCGTGCGCGCGATCTGCGCCAGGTAGTCGATGTCCGGCTCGCGACGCGCCCCGGCCGCAGGCGCGCGCTGCGCGTGAAAGTGCTCCACGACCGTGCGCCCGTCGCCGGAGGTCGGCAGGAACCAGTGCAGCGTGACGCTCATGTCAGATCTCCCTGGAACCTCGTGTCGACGAACTTCGCGAAGTCGACCTTGCCCGGCAACGTCCTGTCCTCGGTGAACGCGTCGGCGAGCTCCTGCTCGGAGGAGATCAGCGTGTCGTCGATCCTGACCGGCAGGTCGCCGTTGCGGTTGACCGCGGCCAACGCGACCTCGTACTTGAGGCCCGTCTCGGCCGCCCAGGCCTTCGCCCACTCCTCGCGGTGCGTGTCGGCCCACTTCTGCGCCTTGTAGTAGCGGACGAGGTACTCCTTGAGCGCCGGCGTCTTCCCCTTGTCGTCCAGCGCCTTGCGGCCCGCGACCTGGAAGCCGTACCCGTTCGCCTGGCCCCGGCCGTCGGCCAGCACGCGCGCCTTGGCCTCCGCCTGCGCCTGCGCGGTGTACGGGTCCCAGACCGCCCACGCGTCGACCTTGCCCTGGGTGAACGCGCCGTAGGCGTCCGAGGGCTGCAGGAAGTTCAGCGTCACGTCCTTGGTCGTCAACCCGTTGGCGCGCAACGTCAACAGCACCTGGCCGTGCGCCGAGCTGCCCTTGGCGACCGCGATGTTCTTGCCCTTGAGGTCAGAGACGCTGCGCAGCGGCGAGTTCTCCGGCACCAGAATCGCGTCCGCCTCGACGTCACCCTTCGACGCACCGACCGCGGCGATCCTGGCGTTCGCGGCGGCGGCGAAGATCGGCGGTGTGTTGCCGACGCCGCCGACGTCGATCGCTCCGGCGGACGCGGCTTCGAGCAGCGGCGGACCGGAGGTGAAGGTCGACCACTCGATCTTGTACGGGAAGTCCTTCAGCAGACCGGCGGCCGTCAGCAGCGCCTTCGCCCCGCCCTTCTGGTCACCCACCTTCAGCACGACCTCGCCGGCGGGCGTGTCCTGCGCGGCGGCCGAGCACCCGGTCGTGAACAGGATCGCGGCGAGCAGGCTGAGCCATTTTCGGCTAGGCAGCTGTTTCAACATCCACTCCCAGGTCGGCGAGCACGCGGGTGCGTTGCTCCACAACGGAGGCCCGGCGGCGCGGGCGGGGCAGGTCGACGTGGTGCGTGGCGACGATCCGGCCCTCGTCGAGCACGAGGATCCGGTCGGCCAGCAGCAACGCCTCGTCGACGTCGTGGGTCACCAGCAGCACGGCCGGCCGGTGCCGGACCCAGAGGTCCTCCACCAGGTGGTGCATGGCGAGCCTGGTCAACGCGTCCAGCGCGCCGAACGGCTCGTCCAGCAGCAGCACGTCGGGTTCGCGGACCAGGGCGCGTGCGAGCGAGACCCGTTGCGCCTCACCGCCGGACAACGTCAGCGGCCACGCGTCGGCGTGATCGGGCAGCCGCACTTCCTCCAGGGCCTTGCGCGCGACCGCGTGCCCGTCCGGCCTGTGCAGGCCCAGCGCGATGTTCCGCCAGACCTTGCGCCACGGCAGCAACCGCGGCTGCTGGAACGCGATCGACACCGTGCCGGGAACCGCCGCGGTGCCCTCGATCTCGCGGTCGAGGCCCGCCAGGATCCGCAGCAACGTCGACTTGCCGCAGCCGCTGCGGCCGAGCAGCGCCACGAACTCGCCCGGCGCGATCTCCAGGTCGATCCCGTCCAGCACGGTCCGCGACCCGAAAGCCTTGCGCAGCCCCCTGATGCTCACCGCACTCGCCATCGCAGCACCCTCCTCTCCAGCAGCCGCACCAGCGCGTCGGTCGTGAGGCCGAGCAGCGCGTAGACCACGAGGCCGACGACCACGACGTCGGTGCGGAGGAACTCACGGGCGTTGTTGATCAGGAAGCCGAGCCCGGCGTCGGCGTTGATCTGCTCGCCGACGATCAGCGAGAGCCACGCCGTGCCGAGCGCGATCCGCAGTCCCACCAGGGTTTGCGGCACGGCGGACGGCAGCACGACGTGCACGATCCGTTCGAGACGGCCGTACCCGAGCACGCGAGCGGCCTCCACCAGACCGGGATCGGTCTGCCGGATGCCGGCGTGCAGGTTGAGGTAGAGCGGGAACGCCACACCGGCCGCGACCAGCGCGAGCTTGGGCTCCTCGCCGATGCCGAACCACAGGATGAACAACGGGATCAGACCGAGGTGCGGCAGCGTCCGCAGCATCTGGACGGGCGGGTCGAGCAACGTCTCGCCCCACCGGGAAAGGCCGGAAACCAGCCCCAGGGCAAGACCGATCGTGCCGCCGATGAGAAAGCCGAAGAAAACGCGGCCCAGCGAAACGAGGAATGCGTCGGCCAATTGGCCATCCGCGATGAGCTCACCGGCGGACTGCGCGACGGTCAGCGGCGAGGCGAGCTTCTCCGGCGGCAGCAGGCCCACTGAGCTGGCCGTTTGCCACAGCAGAACCAGCGCTACCGGGCTGATCCAGCGCACCGGTACCGCGGGTTTTCGGACAAGAGAAAGGGCCACGGCCAGAAGTACAGGCGAGCCGTGGCCCTTCGTCAACGACGCCCAAATCGTGAAAAAGCGTCGTACATCGAGATAGTCGGTGCTGCGCCCTTTTTCTAGCCGAGCACGTCGTGGCGGACGATCGTCTGGTCGCGGCCGGGGCCCACACCGATCGCCGACACGCGGGCGCCGATGATGCTCTCCAGGTACTCGACGTAGGCCTTGGCGTTGGCCGGCAGCTCGTCGAACTCGCGGCAGTGCGAGATGTCCTCGAACCAGCCAGGCAGCTCCTCGTAGACCGGCACGGCGTGGTGCACGTCGGTCTGCGTCATCGGCATCTCGTCGACCCGGCGACCGTCCACTTCGTACGCGACGCAGACCGGCACCTTCTCCAGGCCCGACAACACGTCCAGCTTGGTGAGGAAGTAGTCGGTGATGCCGTTGACGCGCGAGGCGTAGCGGGCGATCACGGCGTCGAACCAGCCGGTGCGGCGCGAACGCCCGGTGGTGACACCGAACTCGCCGCCCTGCTTGCGGAGGTACTCGCCCATGTCGTCGTTGAGCTCGGTCGGGAACGGACCGGAGCCCACGCGGGTCGTGTAGGCCTTCAGGATGCCGATCACGGTGCTGATGCGGGTCGGGCCGACGCCGGAGCCGACCGTCGCGCCACCCGAGGTCGGGTTCGAGGACGTGACGAACGGGTAGGTGCCGTGGTCGACGTCGAGCAGGGTGCCCTGCGAACCCTCCAGCACGACGATCTCGCCGCGGTCGAGCGCCTGGTTGAGCAGCAGGCGGGTGTCGGCGATGCGGTGCACGAAGTGCTGCCCGCGCTCCAGCACCTGGTCGACGACCTGGTCGGGGTCGAGCGCCTTGCGGTTGTAGACCTTGACCAGCACCTGGTTCTTGAAGTCCAGGGCCGCCTCGACCTTCTGCCGGAGGATCTTCTCGTCCAGCAGGTCCTGCACGCGCACGCCGACGCGGGCGAGCTTGTCCTGGTAGGCGGGGCCGATGCCGCGGCCGGTGGTGCCGATCTTGGCCTTGCCCAGGTAGCGCTCGGTCACCTTGTCGATGGCCACGTGGTACGGCATGATCAAGTGCGCGTCCGAGGAGATCAGCAGGCCGCTGGTGTCGACGCCCTTCTCCTCCAGGCCCGAGAGCTCCTCGAGCAGCACGCCGGGGTCGACCACGACACCGTTGCCGATGACGTTCTTCACGCCGGGCGTCAGGATGCCGGACGGGATCAGGTGCAGGGCGAACTTCTGGCCGTCCGGGAGGACCACGGTGTGACCCGCGTTGTTGCCGCCCTGGTAGCGGACGATCCACTGGACACGCTCACCGAGGATGTCGGTGGCCTTGCCCTTGCCCTCATCGCCCCACTGGGCACCGATCAGCACGACGGCCGGCATGTGAAACTCCAAGCGCTTGGACTGGTTCGAGCGAATGCCGGTAAGCGAGGGTAGACCAGGAGATGACCGTGCGCGGAATCGTGTTGGCCTGCGGAAACACGCAGTTGCCAATGATCACTCAACGTGACGGGGTGCAGGTCGTTCCGGCCCGTCCCGGCAAGGACCACGTGGATCAGCACCTGGACGCCGAACGGCTCATCGTCGTGGGCACGGACGCCGACCTGTCCGCGGTCGCGCTGCGGTTGCTGCGCAAGGAAAAGCTCGGTTCGGTCGCACTGGGTTACGTGCCGGTGGGCCAGTCGCCCGTCGCCGCGCTGTGGGGCCTCTCGACCGACCCGGAACGCGCGTTGGACATCGCCCTCAACGGTGACGTAGATCCCGTCCCGTTCGTGCGCGACGACGTCGGCGGCGTGCTGATGGGACTCGGCGTGTTGTCACCTGTCCGTGGCGTCGGTTACAGCGACGCGGACAACGTGCTGCGCGGTCAGGCCTCGCGGATCGAGTGCACGCCGGATCCGGAAGGCGGCTTGGGCCTCGTGATCCGAATCGTGAACAAGCGCCTCATCGGCGCCAAGGTCAGGGAGAGCCGCCCGCGCGCGTTCCAGCTGGGCTGCCTGCCCACGACGGCCGTTCTCGACGGTCACAAGCACCCGCGCCCGGTCGACAAGTGGACCTGGTACCGCCACACCGAGGACTTGAGGCTGGTTCGAGGCGTCTAGTCGTGCGCTTGTCATTCACTTGAGTGTCACCCAAAGGTATTGCCTAATTCCACACTGTCACTGAGGGTGTGTCCCGATCACTTCCAACAAGGAAGGTCGGGACGATGTCAAAAGTTAACCGAACCGTCGGTGTTCTCGTTGCCGCCCTGGCACTCGCCGTCGGTTTTGTTTCCCCTGCACTCGCGACACCCCAGAACATTCCCACCGCGACCGAGGCCCGCAGCATGCTGGCCGGTCTCACCGTGCGCGCCGACGGCCCGATGACGGGCTATTCCCGCGACAAGTTCCCGCACTGGATCACGCAGTCGGGCACCTGCAACACCCGCGAGGCCGTGCTCAAGCGGGACGGCACGAACGTGGTGACCGACTCGTCGTGCGCGGCCGTCTCCGGCAGCTGGTACTCGCCGTACGACGGTGCGACCTGGACCGCGGCCTCGGACCTGGACATCGACCACATCGTGCCGCTGGCGGCCGCCTGGAGGTCCGGAGCGTCGTCGTGGACGACCGCGCGGCGCCAGGCGTTCGCGAACGACATGACCCGCCCGCAGCTCATCGCGGTCACCGACAACGTGAACCAGGCGAAGGGCGACCAGACCCCGGCCACGTGGAAGCCTCCGCTGACGTCGTACTGGTGCACCTACGCCAAGATGTGGGTAGGTACGAAGAGCTACTACGGCCTCAGCGTGAACTCGGCCGAGAAGACTGAACTGACGGGCATGCTCGGAAGGTGCTGATGGCAACGCTCTCCTCGCTCTTCGTGGCCGGCCCCGGCGGCGTGATGACCGACGAGGTCGGTGTCGTCACCGGGGACCTGGAGCTGTGCACCGAGCTGTCCGACGACGGGAAGCTGCGCGCACTGGTCCGCTACGAGGGCGCGGAGGAGTGGTACGCCATCACGGGCGGTTCGTGCGTCCTGGCTGATCCTCGTGATCACGAGCCGGTTCACCAGCTGCTGCTGGGCCTGCTGAACCGGCCGGAGGGCTGAGGGGCGGAAGCGCCTCCATCGCCTCGCTCCGGCTCAGTCCCGTGGCCTGCAGGAGATCCACGGCCACGCTGCGGATCTGCGCCAGCACGACCTTGGACGAGAACCCGTCCCCGCCGAGGCGCCGCGCGGTGAGATGCCGCGCGGCGCCCCGCACGGCCTCCCTGGTGTCCTTGGGCGTCCTGCCCTTCTCCAGCTCGCCCCGAAGGCAGTCGACGGCGTCCGCGTAGTCCTTCAGCACCTCCGGCACGCCGTCCGGGATCTCCTCGTCGGCCTTGAGCGCCGCCATGGTCCTGCGAGCGAGCACGCGGGTGTTGCGGATCGCGTAGTCCACCGGTCCCGCCGCGGTCTGGTACCGGCTGAGCCCGTCCTTGGACCGCCACCGGATGGGTGCGATCTTCGCGATCTCGCTGCCGGTCTGCAGGGCCGACTTGTAGTCGTCGATCGTGGTCTGGCTGGTGCGCAGCTCGGCCAGCACTCCGGCCGCCTTGACCGCGTCCTTCTCCGTGAGCGCGTCGGCGAGGTTGCGCAGCGCGCCGCTGAGGGTGTTCGTGAGCACCTTGAGCTGCCGTTGGGCCACGGTGACCGGATTCGCGGGCAGCAACGCCGCCACGGCGAGCCCGACCAGCCCACCGGTCAGCGCGTCGATCATCCGGTCGAACCCGCCGCCCGCGCTCGGCGGCAGCAACGTCGCGACGAGCACGGCGGACGAGCCGGCCTGCAACGCGATCACCGAGCCGCCGTCCAGCAGCACGGCCGCCGACATCGCGAGGCCCACGGCCAGCGCGATCTGCCAGGGACCGGACCCGATCCAGCTGATCAACGCGTCACCGACGCCGACCCCGACCGACACGCCGACGACGAGCTCGCCGACGCGCCGCAGCCGTTGCCCCAGCGAGACCCCGAGGCACACGACCGCGGCGATCGGCGCGAAGAACGGGCGCTGGTGCCCGATCACGAGCGTCGCCACCACCCAGGCGATCCCGGCGGACAGGGCGCACTGCACGATCGGCAACGCGGCCGCGCGCCACCGCGTCAGCCCACGCCCCACCGCTTCACCGACCGCGCCCACCACTCACCCCGACCTGGCTCGTCCGTCTCTGCCGCCGCCAGTCTTGATCCCGGGGCCATCAGGCACAACCGGCCAGACCGAGGCGAACCCGCCCCCGCGCCCGCCGCCTTGGCCACGAGCCACTTCAGCGGGCGCCTCACAGTGTTGGACCAGGTCAGACCAGACCGAGCGCGGCCGGGGCCTTCGGGTCGGAGTCGGCCAGGAACGTGCTGCAGCGCTCCCACTCCTCGTCCTCGCCGATCTCCCTGGCGGCACGGGCGAGCGCGGCCAGCGCGCGCAGGAAGCCCTGGTTCGGCCGGTGGTCCCACGGCACCGGGCCGAAGCCCTTCCAGCCGGAACGGCGCAGCTGGTCGAGGCCGCGGTGGTAGCCGGTGCGGGCGTAGGCGTAGGCGGCGACGGGATCGCCGGAGTGCAGCGCCCGTTCGGCCAGCAGGGCCCACGCCTCGGAGAAGTCCGGGTAGGCCCGCACGATCTTGGCGGGGTCGGTGCCGCCGTCCGCGGCGGCCTGCGCCTCAGGGCGGTCGGGAAGACGGGTCGGCTCGGGCCCGAGGAGGTTCTCAACCATGCGGCCCATCGTGCCGCACGGACGGCTCCTAGGAGATGAACACCCTCATGACGGCGGCCACAACGGCCAGCATCAGTGCGGTCACGAGCACGCCTGCGATGATCTTCTTCTGCATGGCCTGGCATGGTTCCCGGCTAGGCCGAACAGATCAACGCCGTTCACCCCATCGTGCGCACGAATGGGAAACATCAGGGTAAAACCAGGGTGGTTTCGCCTACCTGGACCCCGGACGTGCGCTCATGATGTTCGGATGATTCAGGGGGTAAGGCAGTTCCGGGACCAGTACTGGGAGCGTGGCACGCCGGGCAGGGAGACACCGGCGGTGCTCACCAGGCAGCTCTACCGGTTGTGGCTGGCCGGTCTGGTCCTCAAGCTTCTCGGGTCGTCGTGGGACGTCTCGTGGCACTTCAAGTGGCTGCGCGACGACCTGGCGCCGCCGCACCTGATCAACACCGTCGGCACGGTGATCGTGGTCGGGTTGACGCTGTTCCACACGTTCACCGGCTACGGCGTGGACAAGGCGACCCTGCGGCTCATGCAGATCGGTTGCGGGATCTTCCTCGTCGCCCTGCCGATCGACGTCATCAACCACCGGATCAACGGGCTCGACATCACGTCGTGGAGCGGCTCGCACGCGTTGCTGTACCTCGGCACGGCGGTGATGCTGGCCGGTGCGATCCGCGGGTGGATGAAGTACTTCCCGGACGGCGCCACGCGGACGTTCGGGCTCGTGGCGCTGTGGTTCTTCTTCCTGGAGAACGTCTGGTTCCCCAACCAGCACCAGGAGTACGGCGTGCGCGCGTTGCAGGCCTACGACAGCGGTAAGCCCGAGGCCGAGCCGATCCTGCTGCAGTTCGCGGCCGACCAGCTGGGCGTCCCGATCGGACGCGAGGCGGTCGTGCACTTCGCGTTGCCGATCGCGGACTGGGTCTACCCGGTGTGGGGCCTCGTCGCGGCGGCCATCGTGCTGGTGATCGCGCGCAGGACGATCGACCGGCCGTGGGCGGCCACGGCGGTCGCGGGCGGCTACGTGGCGTACCGGTGCCTGATCTGGCCGTTGCTCGCGGGCATCGACTTCCCGAAGTCCGCGGTGCCGTTGTTCCTGGTCCTGGTCGGGCTCGCGATCGACGCGGCGCACGTGATCAAGATGCCCACGCCGGCTGCGGCCGTGCTGGGGTCGGCGGCCGTCACGACGGTCGGCTACGTCGGCATCTGGTTCCAGCAGGAGTACCTGTGGGGCCCGCCGATCGCGTTCGCGTCCGCGGCCGTCACGGCCGTGCTGCTGGCGGTCCTCTGGACGTTCGGCGACCTGATCATCCACCGCCCGGAGACCCAGCTGCTGGCCTCCCGCCTCAAGCTCAGCTGAAACGCACGCGGGGACCTTTCGTACTCTCACTGAGTACGAAAGGTCCCCGCGTGCGGTCAGAAATCAGCCCGCGATCATGCGGCCCGACGACTTGAGGTGCTCGCACGCCTGCGCGATGCGGGCGGCCATCGCCTGCTCAGCGGCCTTGAGGTAGCTGCGCGGGTCGTAGGCCTTCTTGTTGCCGACCTCGCCGTCGACCTTCAGCACACCGTCGTAGTTGGCGAACATGTGCGCCGCGATCGGGCGGGTGAAGGCGTACTGCGTGTCCGTGTCGATGTTCATCTTGATGACGCCGTACGACACGGCCTCGTGGATCTCCTCCAGCAGCGAGCCGGAGCCGCCGTGGAAGACGAGGTCGAACGGCTTCGAGCCGGCCGGCAGGCCCAGCTTCTCCGCCGCCACGTCCTGGCCCTGCTTGAGGATCTCCGGACGCAGCTTGACGTTGCCCGGCTTGTACACGCCGTGCACGTTGCCGAACGTCGCGGCGAGCAGGTATCGGCCCTTCTCACCGGCGCCGAGCGCGTCGACGGTCTTCAGGTAGTCCTCCGGCGTCGTGTAGAGCTTGTCGTTGATCTCGTTGTCGACGCCGTCCTCCTCGCCGCCCACGACGCCGACCTCGATCTCGAGGACGATCTTCGCCTTGGCGGAGAGATCGAGCAGCTCGCTCGCGATCTGGAGGTTCTCCTCCAGCGGCACGGCCGAACCGTCCCACATGTGCGACTGGAAGAGCGGGTTGCCGCCCTTGTCCACCCGCTCCTGGCTGATCGCGATGAGCGGACGCACGTACCCGTCGAGCTTGTCCTTCGGGCAGTGGTCGGTGTGCAGCGCGATGTTGACCGGGTACTTGGCCGCGACCACGTGCGCGAACTCCGCGAGCGCCACAGCGCCGGTCACCATGTCCTTGACCTTGGTGCCCGAGGCGAACTCGGCACCACCGGTCGAGATCTGGATGATGCCGTCGCTCTCGGCTTCAGCGAATCCGCGCAGAGCCGCGTTGAGAGTCTCCGACGAGGTGACGTTGATCGCGGGATAGGCGAACTCGTTCGCCTTGGCCCGGTCCAGCATCTCCGCGTAGACCTCGGGGGTTGCGATGGGCATCGGTCGTCCTCCTCAGGTGCCCTGAACGCCGTGTCGTCCGCATCCTACGAGGGTGTGTCACGGGGCCAACGCGGCGGCCAATTCGGCGTAGTGCCCGTTCGACCTCGCCGTTTGGCTACTCGCCGGTACGGGCATAGTGGGAGACATGGCTACCGCCCGGTGGAACAACAAGATCATCGCGTCGAGTGACGACACGGTGGTCGTCGAAGGCAACCACTACTTCCCGCTGGAGTCCGTCGACCAGAGCGTGCTCAAGCCGTCGGACCACACGTCGATCTGCCCGTGGAAGGGCACGGCGAACTACTACTCGCTGCAGGTCGACGGCGCCGAGAACACCGACGCCGCCTGGTACTACGCCGAGCCCAAGGAGGCCGCGGCGCAGATCAAGGGTCGTGTCGCGTTCTGGAAGGGCGTCGAGGTCAGCGCTTGAGCCCCAGCGCCGCGGCCAGTTCGGCGTAGTGCCCGTTCAACGACTGGATCGCCACGTGGTCGGCGCCCGCGTCGAGGTGCGCGTGCAACTGTGCGGCCACTTGGCCGGGGTCGCCGTGCGCGACCAGCGCGTCGATCAGGCGGTCCGAGCCGTTGTCCGCGAGGTCGTCCTCGGTGAAGCCCCAGCGCAGCCAGCTGCTCGTGTAGTTGGTCAGCGTGAAGTAGTACGCGAGCCGCTCCCGTGCGACGGCCCGCGCCGCCGCCGGGTCCGGTTCCACGACCACGGTGACCTCCGGCGCGAGGAGCTTGTCGCCGAGCACCTCACGTGCCTGCGCGGTGTGCTCCACCGGCACGAGGTACGGGTGGGCGCCCGCGGTGCGGTCGGCGGCGAGCTTCAGCACCTTGGGACCGAGCGCGGCCAGCACCACCTTCTCCGCGGGCACGTCGAGCCGGTCCAGGTAGGACACCAGCTTCGGGTACGGCTTCTCGTAGGCCTGGTCGATCTGCTTGTGGCCCACGCCGACGCCGAGCACCAGCCGGTCGCCGCCGATCCGGTGGAACGAGCGGGAGACGTCCTCCGGCTCGGTCTGCCAGACGTTGATGACGCCGGTCGCGATGGTCATGGAGGTCGTGACGCCCAGCAGCCGCTCGGGCAGCTCCAGGTCCGACTCCGGCGAGCTGCCGAGCCAGAACGTCCCGAACCCGAGTGCCTCCAGTTCGGCCACCCCGTCGATCCGGTCGGCCCACTCGTACCGCGAACCCCAGACGCCGAACTTCCCAAGATCGCTCATGTCCCCCTCAACACGGAGTAGGTTCGAAAAATGCCGAACTTGAGCACCTCAGACCTGAACGTGTCCCGTCTTTGCTTGGGCGGCAACGTCTTCGGCTGGACCGCTGACGAGGAATCCTCGTTCGCCGTGCTCGACGCGTACACCGCCGCCGGCGGGAACTTCGTCGACACCGCGGACGTGTACTCGGCCTGGGCGGACGGCAACTCCGGCGGCGAGTCGGAAACGATCATCGGCAGGTGGCTGGCCAAGCGCGCCGACCGCGACGAGATCGTGGTGGCGACGAAGGTCGGCATGCTCGCCGGGTTCGACAACCAGAAGCGCGACACGATCCTGACCAGCGCCGAACGTTCGTTGAAGCGCCTCGGCGCCGACCACATCGACCTCTACTACGTCCACCGCGACGACCCGAACACGCCGCTGGAGGAGACGCTGGCCGCCTACGACCAGCTCGTCCGCGACGGCAAGGTCCGGTACGTCGCCGCGTCCAACTTCTCTCCCGAACGGCTGGCGCAGGCGCTGGAGATCCAGGAACGCGAGGGCTTCGCGAAGTTCGTCGCGCTGCAGCCCGAGTACAACCTGGTGAGCCGCTCGCAGTTCGAGGGCGAACTGCAGCGGGTCGTCGCCGAGCACGGCCTCGCGACCGTGCCGTACTTCTCGCTGGCCAGGGGCTTCCTCACCGGCAAGTACCGGCCCGGCGTCGAGGTGGACAGCCCTCGCGCGGGCGCCGCCTCCAAGCACCTCGACGAGCACGGCCTGCAGGTCCTCGAAGTGCTCGACGAACTGGCCGAGACGCACTCGACCACGGTCGCGGCGGTCGCGCTGGCGTGGCTCGCACAGCAGCCGACGGTGGCCGCGCCGATCGCGTCCGCCCGCACGTTGGCGCAGCTCAACGACCTCCTGCCGGTGTTGAGCCTCGAACTCACCCAGGCCGAGGTGGACCGCCTCAGCGCAATTTAACTTGCCAGTAGCTTACTCGGAGTAGGTTGCGTTACCGTGGCGGACATGGACGTCACGGGCAAGGTGGTACTGATCACCGGCGCGGCCAGGGGCATCGGCGCCGAGGTGGCGAGGCAACTGGCCGCGCACGGGGCTCGTCTCGCGCTCGTCGGGCTCGAGAAGGCCCAGCTCGAAGAGGTCGCGCGGCAGACCGGTGGCAAGGCGTGGGAAGCCGATGTCACCGACTGGGACGCGCTCGAACGCGTCACGAACGAGGTCGCCGAGCACTTCGGCGGCATCGACGTCGTCATCGCGAACGCGGGCATCGCGGCCACCGGCTTCGTGCGCTCGATGGACCCCAAGGCGTTCGAACGGGTCATCGAAGTCAACCTGCTCGGTGTGTGGCGCACGGTCCGCACGGCACTGCCGCACCTGATCCGCAGCCGCGGCTACTGCCTGGTCGTGTCGTCGCTGGCCGCGATCGTGCACATCCCCGGCAACGCGGCCTACTCGGCGGCCAAGGCGGGTTGCGAGGCGTTCGCGGACAGCCTGCGGGCCGAGGTCAGGCACCTGGGCGTGGACGTCGGCACCG
Organism: Lentzea sp. NPDC004789; assembly: GCF_053601075.1. Taxonomy (NCBI): domain Bacteria; kingdom Bacillati; phylum Actinomycetota; class Actinomycetes; order Pseudonocardiales; family Pseudonocardiaceae; genus Lentzea; species Lentzea sp. NPDC004789. The sequence goes on from NZ_JBSGBE010000003.1 coordinate 103,699, forward strand.
CGTACTTCTCGTGGATCGCCACCGACATGGTCAACAGCGCCGACGAGCACCCGGTGTTCGGCAGGCTGCGCAAGGGCATGCCGGGCCTGGCCGGCAAGAAGTACCCGGTCCGCGACGTCGGGAAGGCCGTGGTCCGGGGGGTGCGGAAACGAGCGAAGGCGGTCCACGTCCCCGGCTGGGTGGGCGCGCTGAAGTACTTCCGCGCGTTCACGCCGATGGTCGTGGACCGCCAGGCGGTCGAGGAGGTGGCCGACGCGGACCGGCAGATGGCCGCTTCGGACACATCAGGCCTGGTCGGGCCGGGAGGGCAAGCCGCTAGTCGGTGAGCCAGGAGCCGAGCAACGCGTTCCAGACGCGGATCTCCCACTTGGTGATCACGTTCGCCGGGGTGTACGGGTCGGCGGAGATGATCTCCTTCAACGTCGTCTCGTCCGGCGCGTCGTAGATGATCAACGCGCCGGTGTCGTCCGCGTACGGACCTGCGGCGAGGACCACGCCCTTCTCGGCGAGGGAGGCGATGTACTCGCGGTGTGCCGGGCGCACCGCGAGACGCTTCTCGCGATCGGGACCGAACACCAATTCGACTGCAAAGCGGGCCATGCGTCCACCGTAGCGACGGTGACCGGTACCGTCCTACCTTGTGGTTGGCGACGAAACCCCGCGCACCGTGCAGGACACCCTGACCAACCTGCGGATCCAGGACGGCGTCGCAGGACCTCCCACAGGGCCACTCACGCTCGAAGACCTGTACAAGCAGCACCGCATGCGCCTCATCAGGCTTGCGCTGCTGCTGGTGGACGAGCCCGCGACGGCAGAGGACGTGGTGCAGGAGGCCTTCACGGGCCTGCACCGCAACTGGAAGGGCCTGCGCGACGCACAGGCTGCCGTGGGCTACCTCCGCACGGCCGTGGTCAACGGCTCGCGCAGCGTGCTGCGCCGGCGCAAGACCGCCCGCGACTACACCCCTCCGCACGTGGCGAACGCGCGGTCGGCCGAGTCGCTCGCGATGCTGACGGCGGAGCACCAGGCCGTGGTCAAGGCCCTGCAGCAGCTGCCGCCGCGTCAGCGCGAGGTGCTCGTGCTGCGCTACTACGGCGACCTGTCGGAGGCCGAGATCGCCGAGGCGACCGGCATCTCGAAGGGCACCGTGAAGTCGACGGCCTCGCGTGCGCTGGACGCTCTGCAGAAGATCATGGCGGGCTGACGAACGCCGTTTTGCCCGGTGAGAGCGGTCTCACCGGGCAGGAACACGCCCCCAATCCGGCACTTGGTATAGACCAATAGGGCCTCGATGCCGCAGGATCAGTCCTCGTGGCACGCAGACACGTGGTCGCCGTCGACATCGGCGGTACCGAAACCAAGGCGGCGCTGGTCGCCGGCACCCCGGACGCGGTGGCGGCGCAGAAGCACGCCCGCCGGGCGACTCCCGGCGAGCTGGAGCCCCTCCTGGCCGTGATCGCCGAGCTCGTCGACGAGCTCGGGCGGGCCTGCGAGCACGAGGTCGACGCCGTGGGGATCGTGGCGCCGGGCATCGTCGACGAGGCCAACGGCGTGGGCGTGTACACGACCAACCTGCCGTGGAGCCGGTTCCCGTTCAGCACTGTCCTCACCGAACGGCTGGGCGTGCCCGTCGCGTTCGGGCACGACGTGCGCGCCGCCGGGCTCGCCGAGTGCCGTCTGGGCGCCGCGAAGGACCTGCGCAACGCGGTGATCATGCCGATCGGCACCGGGATCGCCGGCGCGCTGCTGCTCGACGGGAAGATCTTCAGCGGCGCCGGCTACGCGGGCGAGATCGGACATGTGAACGTCGGTCACGGCGTGCCCTGCGCGTGTGGCCAGATCGGCTGCGTGGAGACGGTGGCGTCCTCCGCGGCGATCGCCCGCCGGTACACCGCACGTACCGGCACCCCCGTCAACGGCGCCGCCGATGTCGCCAGAAGGGTGAAAGACGGGGAGCAGGACGCCGTCGCCGTGTGGCACGAGGCCGTGGACGCGCTCGCCAGGGGGATCCTGGTGCTCGCGACGCTGCTCGGCCCGGAGGCCGTGGTGCTCGGCGGTGGGCTCGCGCTCGCAGGAGACCTGCTGGTGGAGCCGTTGCGGGAAAGGCTGGACGGCCTGATCGCCTTCCAGCGCCGACCGGAGCTGCGGCTCGCGGCGCTCGGCGACGAGGCGGGCTTCCTCGGCGCCGCGCTGCTGGCCATCGACATGCTGGAGGCGTCATGAGCACGTGGGGTGGACCTGTCGAGGTGACCCTGACCAACGGTCGGGTCGTCACGCCGGACGGGGTGCTCGAGAACGGGTGGGTCAGCGTCCGGGACGGCCGGATCGCCGCGGTCGGCGAGGGCGCCGCGCCCGAGGGACCGACGACGGACGTCGGTGGCGGCACGATCGTCCCGGGGTTCGTCGACATCCACTGCCACGGCGGCGGCGGTGACGCGTTCACCAGCAGCGACCCGGCGAAGGTCCGCAAGGCCGCGGCCGCGCACCGCAGGCACGGCACCACGACGTTGCTGGCCTCGCTGGTCTCCCGCCCGGTGCCGGAGCTGGCCGACCAGGTGTCCGCGCTGGCCGAGCTGGTCCAGGAGGGTGTCGTCGCCGGCATCCACCTCGAAGGCCCGTTCCTGTCCGCCGCCCGCTGCGGAGCGCACGACCCGGCGATCCTGTGCCCGCCGGAGCAGACCGCGGTGACGAAGCTGCTCGACGCGGGCAAGGGCACCGTCCGGATGATCACGATCGCCCCCGAGCTGGAAGGCGCGGTCGTCGCCGTCCGTCAGCTCGTGGACTCGGGCGTCATCGCCGCCATCGGCCACACCGACGCGACCGAGGCGCAGGTCCGCCCGGCCGTCGACGCGGGCGCCTCGGTCGCGACGCACCTGTTCAACGGCATGCGCCCGCTGCACCACCGCGAACCGGGCCCGATCGGCGCGCTGCTGGACGACGAGCGCGTGACCGTCGAACTCATCTGCGACCTCGTGCACCTGCACCCGACCGCGGTCCGCCTGGCCGCGCGGCACGCGGGTCTCAAGCGCACGGTCCTCATCACCGACGCCATCGCGGCCGCCGGGGTGGGTGACGGCGTCTACGACGTCGGAGGCCTCGAAGTGCGCGTGGTCGACGGCGTGCCGACGCTGGCGGGCGGTGCCGCACTGGCCGGCAGCACGCTGACCATGGACATGGCCTTCCGCAACGCCGTCAACTCCTGCGGGCTGTCGCTCGTGGAGGCCGCGTACGCCACCTCGACCCGCGGCGCCGAGCTGCTCGGCCTGGACACGGGCAGGCTGCAGCCGGGCTGCGCGGCCGACCTCGTGGTGCTCGATGCAGAATTGAGGGCGAGGGACGTGATGAGCAAGGGCGAGTGGGTCAAGGACCAGGTGGATGGCTGAAGATCCGGAACGGCTGGTGACCGACGCGTTGCGCGCGCAGGCGACCAGCACGAATGCCGGATTTGCCGTACCTGTCCCGGTTTCCGAGGAACGTCCGGCGCCCATGTCCGCGTGGCTGGTCCTGGGCCTGGCGCTGCTGTTGGGCCTGGCAGCGGGCACGGTGGCCGCAGTGATCACGCTCAGCTGACCTGTACCGTTGAGACCGTGACGATTGCATTGGGCCCTGACTGGCTGGACCCCGAGAAACTGCTCACGATGCTCGGCCCGTGGATGCTCGTCGGGCTCTGCCTGATCATCTTCGCCGAGTGCGGGCTGCTGGTCGGGTTCTTCCTGCCGGGTGACTCGTTGCTGTTCACGGCAGGTCTCTTCGTCGCGGCGGGGCACATCTCGACGCCGCTCTGGCTCGTCTGCGCGCTGCTGACGGTGTGCGCGTTCGTCGGCAACGTCTGCGGCTACTACATCGGCCGCAAGGCGGGTCCGGCGCTGTTCAACAAGCCGGAGTCGAAGATCTTCAAGAAGGAGTACGTCGACAAGACGCAGGAGTTCTTCGACAAGTACGGCCCGCGTGCCATCGTCCTCGCGCGGTTCGTGCCGATCGTCCGCACGTTCATCACCGCCATGGCCGGCGTCGGGCGCATGGACCCGAAGAAGTACTTCACCTACTCCGCGATCGGCGGTGTGGCGTGGGCGGCGGGCCTGACCGTGCTGGGCTACTTCCTCGGCCAGGTCGAGTTCATCCGCAAGAACCTCGAGATCACGCTGATCGCGATCGTGCTCGTCTCGGTCGTGCCGATCATCTTCGAGGTGATCAAGGCGCGCAGGGAGAAGAAGTCGCTGCTGGAGGAAGAGGCGGACGACATCACCCAGGTCATGGAGATCCAGCTCCAGGACGACTCGACGCAGATCATCCCGCGCGTCGAGCGCTGATCACCGGCATCGGGTCGTTCGAAGGGGTTTGAGTCTGACGTAACGTCACGGTGTTGGTTGATCGGCATGACTGACACCACTCGACGTGAAGTGCTGGGCTGGCTGGCCGGACTCGGTGCGGCAGCCGTCCTCCCACCGGGCCGGGCCGATGCCGCTCCAAGCCTCACCGCGCTGCGTGGCGTCACGCTCGTCGACGCTTCCGGTGTCCGCCGCGACGCCAGCATCGTGCTGGCGGACAACAGGGTTCTCGCGGTCGGCGGGTGCGATCTGCCGTTGCCGCGCGGCTGTGCGGTGCTCGATCTCGCGGGCAAGTTCGTCATCCCCGGCCTGTGGGACATGCACGTGCACGGCTCGTATCTGGACCGCATCACGTTGCCCTTGTGCCTGGTCAACGGCGTGACGGGCGTCCGCGAGATGTGGGGCTTCCCGCCGCTTTACGCACTGCGGGACCGCATCGAGCGCGGCGAGGTGTTCGGGCCGCGGCTGGTCGTCGGCAGCACGATCATCGACGGCCCGCACTCGACGTTGCCAGGCGCGCAGATCGTTGCCACGGCGGACGAAGGACGCCAGGTCGTGCGGGACGCGAAGGCCCAGGGCGCGGACTTCGTGAAGGTCTACTCGTACCTGGACCGGCCGACGCTCGCGGCCATCGCGGACGAGTGCTCGCAGCAGGGCATCACGTTCGCCGGGCACTGCTCGGACCACGTTGCCATGGGCGATGCCAGCGATCTGGGACAACGCACGTTCGAGCACATGTACGGCCTGCCGCTCGCGACGAGCACGCGAGAACCCGAGCTGCGCCAGGCGATCGCGGATCTGCCGCTCGACCCGGCGAACTCGTTCGCGTGGTTCAAGCAGGTGCTGGAGTACGAACGCCAGGCGTCCCTGTCCCACAGCCGCTCCAAGGCCGTGCGACTCGCGAAACGGCTGCAGCGCAACGGATCCGCGTTGTGCCCGACGATGGTCGCGATGCGGGTGTACGCCGGCCCCGCGGACCGGTACGCGAACGACCCGCGGCTGAAGTACCTGCCGGCGTTCTACCGCGACCTCTGGCGTGACAACCTCAGGAACTGGGCCCCGGTCACGCCGCAGGAGATCCGCGAGCAGGCCGAGTTCCTCAAGCGCCGCATGGACCAGGTGGCCGAGATGCACGACCACGGCGTGGAGATCCTGGCCGGCACGGACGCGGGCAACCCGTACGTGTTCCCCGGCTTCTCGGTGCACGACGAACTGGAGCTGCTGGTCGAGGCAGGCCTGTCACCCCGCCAGGCGTTGACCGCGAGCACTCGCAACGCCGAGCTCAAGCCGGGTGAGATCGCCGACCTCGTCGTGCTGGACGGCAATCCGCTGAACGACATCCGCAACACGCAACGGATCCACACCGTGATCACCAGGAACAGGATCATCGGACCGGCGGACCGGCAGAAAATGCTCGCGGACGTGGAGAAGGCCGCTCAGGAACCGTTCCGCGCGGCAGTCCGGTCGTGCTGCTAGAGGCTGAACATCGAGCCGGGGTTGAACAGGTTCTCCGGGTCCAGCGCGCGTTTGATGTCGCGGTGGACCCGCAGCCCGACCGGCCCGATCTCCTTCGCGAGCCACTCGCGCTTGATCTTGCCGATGCCGTGCTCGCCGGTGACCGTGCCGCCCAGCGCGAGGCCGACCGCGAGGATGTCGTCGAACGCCTTCTGCGCGCGGGCGAACTCGTCCTCGGAGGCGGGGTCGTAGACGATCGTCGGGTGCATGTTGCCGTCGCCCGCGTGGCCGACGACGGCGATCTTGAGGTCGACCTCCTTGGAGATGTCCTCGCAGCCCTGGATCAGCTCGGCGATGCGCGTGCGCGGCACGCACACGTCGTCGGTGAGCCACGAACCGTAGACCTCCAACGCCGTCAGCACGGCCCGGCGCGCGGTCAGCAGGTCGCGGCCCTCGTTGATGTCGTGCGTCGCGTACACGAGGTCGGCTTCCGAGCAGATGGCCTCGATCTGCTGCAGTTCGTGACGTGCCTGCTCGCCGCCCGCGTCGGACTGGCAGATCAGCAGCGCCGCGCAGCCGGGACCGGCACCGAGCTCGGTCTTCAGGTACTGCTCGACGGCCTCGATCGAGGTGCGGTCCATGATCTCCATCAGCGACGGCACCACGCCCTCGCGGACGATCCGGCTGACCGCGGCACCGGCGGTGGCGGTGCCGCTGAACGCGGCGACCAGCGTGGCGGGAGCCTGCGGGAGGGGCTTCAGCGCGAGCGTGGCCTTGGTGATCACGCCCAGCGTGCCCTCCGAGCCGATGAAGAGCTTGGTCAGGTCGTAGCCCGCGACGCCCTTGACCGTGCGGCGGCCGGTCCGCAGCACCTCGCCGTCGGCCAGCACCACCTCCAGGCCCAGCACCGAGTCGGTGGTCACGCCGTACTTCACGCAGCACAGGCCGCCGGCGTTGGTGGAGAGGTTGCCGCCGATCGTGCACCAGTCGTAGCTGCTCGGGTCCGGCGGGTAGAACAGGCCGTTCTTCTCGACGGCCCCGCGCAGGTCGAGGTTGACCACGCCCGGCTCGACGACGGCCAGGCGGTTGTCGGCGTCGATCTCGACGATGGCGTCCATCTTGGTCGTGACGAGGACGACACAGCCGTCGATGGCGTTCGCCGCACCGGAAAGGCCGCTGCCCGCTCCACGCGGGACGATGGGGACGCGGTGCCGCGCGCAGGCGCGCACGACCGCCTGGACCTGCTCGGTGTTCAACGGGAACACCACCGCCAACGGGCTGCCGTGCGGCGCCAACGGCATCATGTCGCGCTGGTAACTCGCCGTGACATCGGCGTCGGTCAGCACGGCGTTGTCACCCAGTGCGGTGCGGAGTTCCGCGAGCAACGTCTCCATGCTCACCACGCTAGTCGGATTCGACTGGTTCACTCGACAGTGAGATCCAGGAGGGGAGTTCACGTGGTGACCGAGTGTGCTCAATCCAGATTTAGTCATCCCGTTAGACCGATGTCGCCGTGCCGCCGCATGAGCACGACGTAGGCTGGTTCACCGTGGCGCATGCTTTCGCCTCGCTGGAGACAGCCGGTCCGGTGGCCGTGTGGCTCATCGTGCTGAGCTTCATCTTCTTCGAGTGCGCTTTCATCTTCGGGCTCTTCCTGCCCGGTGACTCGCTGCTGTTCGCCGCCGGCGTGGTGCTGGCGCAGCACAACAGCGAGCTGTCGGCGTGGGCTCTGTCCGGTGTGGCCCTGATCGTCGCCGTCGTCGGCAACCAGATCGGGTACTTCATCGGCAGAGGTACCGGCACCCGCGTGCTCGCGCGCAAGGGCGGCAAGGTGCTGAACCGGCACAACCTGAAACGCGCGGGAGACTTCCTCGACCGCCGCGGGTTCTGGGCCGTCGTGCTGGCCAGGTGGATCCCGTGGATCCGCACGCTGGCGCCGATGATCGCCGGTGCCGCGCGGATGGACCTCCGCCGCTTCACGCTCGCCACCGCCATCGGCGCCGTCGCGTGGGTGCCGACGCTGGTGCTCGCCGGCTACTACGGCGCGGGCATCCTGCAGGAGCTGCCGTGGCTGGAGACCGCCGCGGTGATCGTCAGCATCGCGTTCTTCCTCGGCGGCACCGGATGGGGTCTCTGGCGCTACCGGCAGGAGATGCGCAAGCCGATCGACGACGACGCCGACCTAGAGCACCTCAGTGATCAGCAGGTCCGCTGAGCCCTTCGACGAGTTGACCATCAGCGCGTTGACGTGGTCCGTGCCGTGGAGCACGCGTTCCTGCGCCTCCGACAATGTGCGCCCGTACCGCAGATGGCGGTCGATCAGCCGTTGGACGCGCACGTCCTCGTCGATGTGCAGGAACCACGCCTCGTCCAGGATGATCCGGACGCGCTTCCACTTGTCGTAGTTGAGCAGCAGGTAGTTGCCCTCGGTCACGACCAGCGGGACGTCCGGGTGCACCGGCACCGCGCACGCGATCGGCTCCTCGATCTCGCGGCGGAACTCCGGCGCGTAGATCATGTCCGGCCCGCACGCCTTGATCCGGCCGAGCAGGTCGACGTAACCGGGGATGTCGAACGTGTCCGGCGCGCCCTTGCGCTCGACCAGCCGCAGCCGTTCCAGCTCGCTCTGGGCGAGGTGGAAGCCGTCCATCTCGACGAGCACCGCCTGGCCGTCGAGCGCCTCGACGAGCCGGCGCGCGAGTGTCGACTTGCCGGAACCGGGTGCCCCGCCGATCCCGAGGATCTTGCGCTCGCCCAGATCGGTGAGCGCTCGGGCCCGCTCTAGCAGCTCCTCGAACCTGACCTGCTGTCCTGCCACCGTGCCAGCCTCTCAACCCAGTCCCCGACCGCACCGACCCGGACGGCGGCCGCCTCCGATGCGAAGCCGATGGCGGCCACCGGATCCGCTCCTGACGCCAGCGCGTAGGCGTACGCGCCGTGCCAGACGTCGCCGGCACCGTTCGTGTCCTTCACCTCCACCGCGGGCACGGGCACCTCGCCGGACGAGCCGTTCCGCGACCAGGTCACCGGCTTCGCACCGTGCGTGCGAATGACCAGCGGCACTCCGTACGAGTGCACCTCGGCCTCAGACCGCTCGAAACCCGAACTGCAGGCAACCACGTCCACCAGCGGCAACAGGTGATCGAGGACAGGTTTCCAGCTCCCGGCGTCGAGCACCACAGGCAATCCGAGAGCTTTCGCCTGTTGGGCGACGGGCATCACCAGGCCGTCGTGGTGTCCGTCCAAGAGCACGACGTCCGCGGCGGCGAGCAGACCGGACAAGTCGGGCGCCGTGACTTGCACCGACGCGTTGCGCGAAACGACCGTGCGCTCCCCATCTGCGGTTCTGACGACGACCATGCTCACGGGCGTCGTCGCGGCCACGGCCGTCACGTGGACCGGGTCCAAGGACGCCCGCACGAATTCACCCAGTGCGTCGGCACCCAACGCGGTGAGCAGTGACGATTTCCCCCCGAGCGCCGCAACGGCACGGGCCGCGTTGGCCGCCGGACCGCCGGGTGAGAGCCGCGCGTCGAGCGAGCGGATCTTCTGCCCGGGTTCCGGGAAGGCGTCCACCCGTTGAGTCACGTCGAGAGTTGTGAGCCCGACACACAGCACGGCTGCCATCAGGGCTTCCTCCAAACGGGTAAGGTCCCGGCCATGGTCACCATGCGGGATGTCGCGGCTCTCGCGGGGGTCTCCATCACCACGGTGTCACACGTGATCAACGAGACCAGGCCGGTCGCGGGGGACACGCGTGAGCGCGTGCAGAAGGCGATCGACGAAACCGGGTACACGGGCGACGCCATCGCGAGGTCGCTGGTCATGGGCGGCACGAAGTCGCTCGGCCTCGCGGTGTCGCTGGTCTCCCACCCGTACTTCGCCGAGCTGATCGCCGCCATCGAGTCCGAGGCGACTCGCAACGGCTACTCGCTCGTGCTGATCGACACGCGGGACACCCCCGAATCCGAGCAGACCGCGGTCAGAATGCTGCGCTCACGGCGCGTCGACGGACTGCTGCTGACACCGTCGGCCGGTGGCGGCAGCCTCGTGCTGCCGGAGCTCAAGAGACTCAGCATCCCCACCGTGCTGGTGGACCGGCTGACCGTGGCCAAGGACATCGACCAGGTCGGGCCGGAGAACGTCCAGGCCACCTCGGGTCTGGTGAAGCACCTCGCGGAACTGGGGCACCGCAGGATCGGCATCGTCTGCGGCAAGGCGGGCGTGGCGACGACCGAGGAGCGCATCCTCGGCTACCGGCTCGGTCTCGGCCGCGCCGGCCTGAAGTGGGACGAGGCGCTGGTCTCGCAGAGCGGCTGGCTCGCGCCGCTGCTCGACCAGGACGACCCGGCCACCGCGGTCGTGGCGGCCGACCACCTCGTCACGGTCGGCATGCTGCACGAGATGCGCGCCCGCGGCCTGAAGCTCGGCACGGACCTGGCCGTCGTCGCCTACGACGAGGTCGAGTGGGCCACGTTGATCGACCCGCCGCTCACCACGCTGGCCCAGCCGGTCGAGGAGATCGGCAGGACCGCGGTGAAGCTGCTGCTCTCCCGCATCGCCGAGCCGGAGCGGCCACCGGAGACGATCCGGCTCGCGCCCTCGCTGATGCACCGGCAGTCCTGCGGATGCTGATCCCCGGCCTCGTCTCGGTGACGTTCCGGCAGCTCACCGTCGAAGAGATCGGGGAGCTGGCGGCGGAGTGCGGGCTGCAGGCCGTGGAGTGGGGCGCGGACGTGCACGTGCCGCCCGGTGACTTCGCCGCCGCACGGCGTGCGCTGGACACCGGGCTGAAGATCGCCGCCTACGGGTCGTACTACCGGGCCGGTGTGACCGATCGGTCCGAGCTGGCCGCGATCCTGGAGACCGCGGCCGAGCTGGACGCGCCGCTGGTGCGGGTCTGGGCCGGCACGTGCGGGTCGGCCGAGTGCCCCGACCGCGGGCCGGTGGTCGAGGCGTTGCAGCACGCCGTGGAGCACGCCGACGCGATGGGCACGCGGATCGCGCTGGAGTACCACCGCAACACGCTGACGGACACGCTGGAGTCCGCGGTCCAGCTGCTCGACGAGGTCGACGGCGTGGTGCCGTACTGGCAGCCGCGCGGAGGCCAGGACGTGTTCTCGGCCGTGCACGAGGTGCGGACGCTGGAACCGGTGACCGCGCACGTCTTCTCGTGGGGGCAGGGTGGTTACCAGGACCGGCTGCCGCTCGCCGCGCGCCGCGACCTGTGGAAGCCGGTGCTCACGGAGCTGGCGCGGGACGGCATCGACCGCAACGTGCTGCTGGAGTTCGTCCTCGACGACTCGCCGGAGCAGTTCCGCGAGGACGCGAAGACCTTGTTGAGCTACCTCAAGGGGTAGGCGCGTCCACGCCGTGCCGTTCGAGCAGGGCGGCGGCCTCCAGGCACATCCAGCCGCCGAGCTGGACGGACAGGTCGCGGCCCTCGCGCTCGTCCGCCGGGACCGTCCACTCCGGACCGAACAACGGCCCGCTGACCGCCATCACGCGGTTGAGCCACGCCGACTCCGCCGACTGGATCACGAGCTCCCTGGCCAGGTCCGCGGTCTCGTGCCGCTCCGGGTCGAGCTCGGGGATCGTCAGCACGGCCTGCGCGAGGTAGCGGGTGAGGATGCCCGCGAACAGCCCGCCGTCACCACCGCCCTGCCCCTTGATCACGCCGTTGGTGGCGAGGTCGTCGTGGACCGCGGTGATCGTGCGGGCGGCCCGGTCGAGCCACTTGTCCTGCTGCCCGTGCCTGGCCAGCTCGACGCACGCGCCGATCAGAACTCCTTGGCAGTACGTGTAGACGTTCTTCTCGTACTCGCGGATCTCGCCGTTGGGGTGGACGTGCAGACCGTCCCACGCGAGACCGCTGCCGGGATCGACGAGGTTGTCCTCGACCCAGTCCACGATGGACCGGGCGCGCGCGAGATCGGTGCGTTCGTTCTGCCGGGCCAGGAAGATCGCGGCCGGGCCGTTGGCGGGCACGTTCTTGAAGTCGTCGTCGCGCTTCCACCAGATGCCGCCGCCGGCGTGGTCGGTCCAGCCGTCCCGCAACCGCTCCGCGATCGCGGTGAGCGCCTTGGGTTTCGCGACGCCGACGTCCTTCTCGGCCCGTTGCAGGGCGAGGCCGAGCCACGCGATGTCGTCGTAGAAGTCGTTGGTCCAGCCGAGGACGTTGCGCACCCGGATGCCCCGCACGACCTTGGTGATCGCCGCCTTGCGCAGCTCGCTGGGCGAGCGCAGGTAGCCGTCGATCATGCAGTCGAGCAGGTGCGCCTGCCACCAGTAGTTGAAGCTCGTGTGCAGCTTGTCCCGCAACAACGGGGGCCACGCTCGCGCTCCGAGCAGCGTGCCCGGCACACCCCACACCCGCCTGAGGTGCCTGGAGTACACCGCGCGCTCCGCGACGCCCGCGCGCGCCGCCAGCAGTTTCGCGATCACCACTGGGCCATGGTGAGTGCTTGATCGGTCAAGAAGCGCGGTGAATCGCCCAGTGGTACAGCCCCATTGCCACCGAAGTGGTCAGGTTGTAGCTGCTGACCTTCTCGCGCATCGGCAGCCGGACGATCCTGGTGGCCTTCGCGCGGACCTCCGCCGACAGCCCGTGGCGCTCCGATCCGAACGCCAGCACGGCGTTGTCCGGGATCGGGCCGGTCAGCAGGTCGCCGTCCGCGTCGAACGCGATCAGCTCGCCGGCGAAGTCGAGGCCGTCGGCCTTCGCGACCGGGAGGGCGAAGTGCAGGCCGGCTGATCCGCGCAGCACGTTGGGGTGCCACGGGTCCACGTCGCCGGTGGAGGTCACGCCACCCGCGTCGAGCCCGGCGGCCACGCGGATCGCGGCACCGAAGTTGCCGAGGTTGCGCGGGTTGTCCAGCAGCACGATCGGCGCGTTGCGGTCGAACGGCAGATCGGGCTTCTCCGCGAACCCGGCCACACCGGTCGGGTGCGTGCGGCCGACGCGGAGCTTGAAGTGGTTCTGGTCGACCTCGGTGGCGGCGCCGAACCTCTCGACGAGGTCCGGCGCGTGCGTCTGCGCGAGGCCGACCGCGGCGCTGAGGTCCGTCGTGATCAACGGATGCACCTCGGCGCCGAAGCGCAACGCGTGCTTAACAGCGTGAAAGCCTTCGAGCAGCACGGTGGCCAGCATAGAAGCCGATCCACGAGAAGATCACGATCGACCCCAGCACCAGCTGCACCAGCGTCGACGCGCTCTCCGGGTACCAGACGCCGTCGATGTAGTGGTCGATGAACCCCGTGCCCAGCGACGGCATCCCGGCCTGCGCGCGGAAGAAGTCCTCCGCGGTCGTCAGCGGGCACGTCACTGGCACCAGCAGGCTGAGGATCGCCCACGCACCGATCGCCAGGTGCGGGTAGATCACGCCACGCCACCGCCATGCGGCGAACCCGCCCAGGAGCAGGAACGCCAGCACGGCGAAGTGCAGCATCATGACCGCTTCGGCTAGGAACCTGGCCATTCGCACCACCCCGTCCTCCAGACTAGGACGGGATGACTCGAACGGCGCTCGACAAAACCCGGTCAGCCGAGCCCGAGGTCGTTGAGGTCCAACAGGTACCGGTACGGCAGCCCCTCGGCCTCGATGGCCTCCTTGGCGCCCGTACCGCGGTCGACGACCGTGGCGACACCGACGACCTCGGCACCGTGCTCCCGCAGCGCCGTCACGGCCGTGAGGACCGAACCACCCGTGGTGGAGGTGTCCTCGACCGCGAGCACCCGCTGGCCGCGCACGTCGATGCCCTCGATCTGCCGCTGCATGCCGTGGGTCTTGCTGGCCTTGCGCACGACGAAGGCGTCCAGCACGTCACCTTCGATCGCGGCCGAGTGCATCATCGCGTAGGCGACCGGGTCGGCGCCGAGCGTGAGACCGCCCACCGCGACGAAGTCCCAGTCGCTCGTCAGTTGCCGCAGCAGTTTGCCGATCAACGGGGCCGCCGCGTGGTGCAGCGTCGCCCGCCGGAGATCGACGTAGTAGTCGGCTTCCTTGCCGCTGGAGAGGGTCACCTTGCCGTGCACGACGGCCAATTCGCTCACCAGACGAGCGAGTTCCGACTTCGCGTTCGCGTCCAAGACCACTTCAGTTCGCACAGGTCGCAAGCTTCGCACACCCGGCTCAGGTGCGCCCACGCCCGCCCGCGAACCGGGACGCCATCTTGCGCACCAGGGCGCGCGGCAGCACCTTCGTGATGCTCACGATCGCCTTGTACTGGGCGCCGGGGATCGACAGGACCTTGCCGCGGCGCAGGTCGCTCAGCGCGTCGTGGACCAGCCGGTCGGCGTCGACGTAGAGCCAGTCCGGCGTCTTCGACATGTCGATGTTGGCCCGCTTGTGGAACTCGGTCTTCACGAAACCGGGGCACAGCGCCATGATCCGCACGCCCGAGTGGGCGACCGCGAGGGACATGCCCTCGGAGAACGACGTCACCCACGCCTTGTCGGCGCTGTAGCTCGTGCCGCGGCCGGGCAGGAAGCTCGCGACGCTGGACACGTTGATCACGTCACCCTTGCCGCGCGCCATCATGCCGGGGATCGCGGCCCGGCACAGACGCAGCACCGTGGCGACGTTGACGTCCAGCTGGGCCTGCAGCTTCTCGACGTCCGCCGCGAAGAACTCACCGGTGTTGGCGAAGCCGGCGTTGTTGACCAGCAGGTCGACCGGCGACTCGGCCAGCCGTGCCTCGACCTTGGCGCGGTCGGCGTGGTCGCTGAGGTCGGCGGGCAGCACGTCCACGTGGACGCCGTGCCGGTCGTGCAGCTGCCGCGCGAGCTCCTCGAGCGCGGACGCGGTGCGCGCGACCAGTACGAGGTCATATCCCTCGGCGGCGAGCCGGCGAGCGAAGGCGGCCCCGATCCCGACGGTTGATCCGGTCACCAGTGCGGTTGGCATGCCACCGCACGGTAGTCGGGTCTAGGCCGGGGTCGGAAGCGCGCCGATGATCACGCTTCGTTCTTCGTCGGCCGACGGAGAACGAACAGGCGCAGTGCGAGGCCCGAAACGACCAGAGCGACTCCGCCGAACAGCAACCAGCCGACCGACGCACCCGTGTAGGCCAGCGTCGCGGTGGACGCCGTACCCGCCACAGCTACGGGCGTGACTACATTTCCTCCGTACATCGTGATTCCTTCCGAGGGGTTCGGGGACACGACGTCTTACGCACGGAGTATCTGAATCACCCTTGAATGTTTTACACAGAGTGAAGTGTGACGTGGATCACACCGCATCGATGACGGTGTGGAATACCCCTGGCTACCAGCGATCGACGCTCGGTAGCCCTGCTACAGCGGTTCACCCAGCGTTACGAGGAAGCCTCGGTTACGGCTGCTTCCGGCCGAACGAGGGGCGGTAGACCTCGCCACCGTCGTCCTCCGCCGCCGGCTCCTCCCGCTCGGAGGGGTCCGGGTCGAACGGGTCGATGACGTCCGCCAGCTCACCGATGTCGCGCAGCAGCCGCTCCAGCCGCGCGGGCGACGAGTTCGGCGGTGCGGCGGCCAGCACCCAGTCGTTCTCCATCCAGACGACCGTGACGTCGCCACCGATCTCCTCGGCGGCGTCGATCAGGTCGGGCGTGATGATCTTCCGGGCGGCCGGCACGTCGGTGACGAAGGCGTAGCGCGAGCCGACCGGCCCGAGCAGGTCCGGCATCGGCATCTTGTCGTTGTCGCGCTGGAACGGAACCGTGGACAACCACAGCTCGATCACCACCGACAGCGCACGCCGGCAGCGCACGCCGACCAGCACCGAGTTGACCTTGCCCCCGGTCTCGTGGTCGAGCACGTAGACCTGCCTGCGGCCGTCCGCGGTGAAGGTCGAGCCCGCGACCACGTCACGGGCGAGCCCGGTGCCGTAGTACGCGATGGCTCCCGCCTCCCACCGCGTCGGCAGCACGTGGTCTGTCTCCTCGAACTGCCAGCCGCGCAGGGCAGCCCAACGGCGCCGTTCACGATTACGCGCGGTTCGTTGCGCCCGGTCGGTCGCGAGCAGGGCGAACCCCGCCACGCCCGCCACCGCGGCGACGGTGAACCAGACCCACGCCGGTATGCCCACAGTGGAAGCGTAGTGGGTCGGGCCCCCGGAACGAAGATCACTTCCCCCGCGTCGCGAACCGGGTGTGCCGATCCGACGTGGTTGGGGACATGCCCGCCACGTTTCCGTTCACCACACCGCGCTCGTCGGACAGCGAACCGGAAGCCCAGCAACTCCTCGCCGCGCACGGCCCCGTGGTGCCCGCCACGATGGGTGCGACCCCGATCTGGCTGGCCCTCTCCTACGCCGCCTGCAGGCAGGTCCTCACCGATCCGCGCTTCAGCCGTGCCGAAGCCACCCGCCCCGGCGGCCCGGTCACGGTCCCGTCCGGCGCGAACCCGCTGATGCTCACCTCGATGGAGGGCACCAGGCACGCCCGCACCCGCAAGCTCGTGGCCTCGGCGTTCAGCCCGCGGATGGTCGCGTTGCTGGAACCGCGCGTCCAGGCGATCGTCGACTCGCTCCTCGACGCCCAGCCGCGAGACCTGGTCGCCGGCCTGTGCGTGCCGCTGCCGACCATGGTGATCTGCGAGCTGCTCGGAGTGCCCTGCTCCGACGCGCCCGACATCCGCCGCTGGACCGGCCGCCTGATGACGTCCCGGCTGACGCCCGCGGAGTTGCGCGAGGCGGAGAACGACATGCAGGGCTACCTCGCGGACCTGGTCGAGGAGAAACGCCTGCGGCCGGACGCCCAGCTGATCACCGCGCTGGTGCTGGCGCACGACGAGGGCGGGCACCTGACGTCCGCCGAACTGCTCGCCAACCTGCAGCTGTTGCTGGCGGCCGGGCACGACACCACCGTCAACCAGCTGGGCAACTCGGTGCTGACGCTGCTGCGGCACCCGTCGGAGCTGCGGCGGCTGGCCGACGACCCCGCGTTGGTCGGCACGGCCGTCGACGAGCTGCTGCGGTTCTCGCGGCTGATGGCGGCGACGTTGCCTCGGGTGACCACCGAGGCGGTGGAGCTGGACGGCGTGTGGCTGGAGGCCGGTGCCGCGGTGCTGCCGGTGATCTCGTCGGCCAACCGGGATCCCGCGGTGTTCCCGGATCCCGACCGGCTGGACCTCGGCCGTGCGGGTGCGGCGCCGCTCGCGATGGGGTTCGGGCCGCACTACTGCCTGGGCGCGCAGCTCGCGAAGCTGGAACTGCGGATCGCGTTGTTGGCCGTGCTGAGGCGGTTTCCGTCGTTGCGGCTCGCGGTGGACGAGTCGGAGCTGACGTACCGGATGGAGACCAACGTCCGCGCCCTGGTCTCGCTACCGGTGACCTGGTGAGCCACCGCGGCACGACGACGGTCGCCGGATTCGTGAAGTTGGCGTCGTACCAGTCGTTGTTCAGCCTTCGGAACAGGTGGTGCGCAGGGGTCAGCTGATCCGGCGGGGGCCGCTTGGAAACGCACGTGGCGAAAATCCCCACGGTCCTGAACTCGCGGTCAGACGGGTACGACGACGATCTGGTCCGCGTCCTCGTAGATGACGCGGCCGGGATCGTCGGACTCCAGTCGACACCAGCGCACGCCGTGCGCGTCGAGAATGGCCAGGTAACCCGCGACCCGGTCCAGCAGGTGCGTCGCCTCGGCCTTGAACCACGCGGCGGCCCCGGGATTGATCGTCCGGTCGTAGACGGCCGGATCGACGGTCGACGGGTCGGTGTAGGCGGCGTTGTACCAGGCGCCGTTGATGCGGCAGAACGATTCCTGCTCCTCGGTGAGCCGACCAGCCCTCCGCAGGCCGTTCACCAGGCCGAAGACACCGGTGAAGGTGCCTCTGGGCGTCGGCTCGACCGCCTGGTACCGCACATGGCGAAATTCCCCCACAGGGCGGGACCTTACCGCCCTGCGGGGGAACGGGAATCAGACTCCGCGACCCACGATCAGTCCGGACTGGTCGTCCGTCACGTCGACCCGCACCTTGTCGCCGTCCCGCACCTCACCGGCCAGCAGCTCCTTCGCCAGCTGGTCGCCGATCGCCGACTGCACCAGCCGCCGCAACGGCCGCGCCCCGTACACCGGGTCGAAACCGTTGAGCGCCAACCAGTCGCGCGCCGCGGGCGTCACGTCCAGCGTCAGCCGGCGGGCGGCCAGCCGGTCCGCCAGGCGGGCGACCTGGATGTCCACGATGGACGTCAGCTCCTCGGTGGCGAGGGCGTGGAACACCACGACGTCGTCGAGCCGGTTCAGGAACTCCGGCTTGAAGTGGCGCTGCACCACGGCCATCACGGCGTCACGCCGTTCGACCTCGGACAGCGACGGGTTGGCGATCGCGGTGGACCCCAGGTTCGAGGTCAGCACCAGGATCGTGTTGCGGAAGTCCACGGTCCGGCCCTGGCCGTCGGTCAGGCGGCCGTCGTCGAGCACCTGCAGCAGCACGTCGAACACGTCCGGGTGCGCTTTCTCGACCTCGTCCAGCAGCACCACGGAGTACGGGCGGCGGCGGACCGACTCGGTCAGCTGGCCGCCCTGGTCGTAGCCGACGTAGCCGGGAGGCGCGCCGACCAGGCGGGCCACCGAGTGCTTCTCGGAGTACTCGCTCATGTCGATGCGGATCATCGCCCGCTCGTCGTCGAACAGGAACGCCGCCAGCGCCTTGGCCAGCTCGGTCTTGCCGACGCCGGTGGGGCCGAGGAACAGGAACGATCCGGTCGGGCGGTCCGGGTCGGCGACGCCGGCTCGGGTGCGCCGGACGGCGTCCGACACGACGCGCACGGCCTCGGCCTGGCCCACGACACGGCGGCCGAGCTCGTCCTCCATGCGCAGCAGCTTCGCGGTCTCACCCTCCAGCAGGCGGCCGGCGGGGATGCCGGTCCACGCCGAGACGACGTCGGCCACGTCGTCCGGGCCGACCTCCTCCTTCAGCATCGCGGCGTCCTGAGTGGACTCCGAGGCCGCGGCGAGTTCCTTCTCCAGTGCGGGAATCCGGCCGTAGCGCAACTCGGCCGCGCGGCCGAGGTCGCCGTCGCGCTCGGCGCGCTCGGACTCGCCGCGCAACGACTCCAGCTGCTCCTTCAGGCCGCGCACGCGGTCGATGGAGCCCTTCTCGTTCTGCCACCTGGCGGTCAGCGCGGACAGCTCCTCGCGCTTCTCGGCCAGCTCGGCGCGCAGGGCCGAGAGCCGTTCCAGCGAAGCCGCGTCCGACTCCTTGGACAGCGCCATCTCCTCGATCTCCAACCGCCGCACGGCACGTTCGACGGTGTCGATCTCGACGGGCCGCGAGTCGATCTCCATGCGCAGCCGGGACGCGGCCTCGTCGACGAGGTCGATCGCCTTGTCCGGCAGGAAGCGCGCGGTGATGTAGCGGTCCGAGAGCGTGGCGGCGGCGACGAGGGCGGCGTCCGTGATGCGCACGCCGTGGTGCACCTCGTAGCGCTCCTTGAGGCCGCGCAGGATGCCGACCGTGTCCTCCACCGACGGCTCGCCGACCAGCACCTGCTGGAAGCGGCGTTCCAGGGCGGCGTCCTTCTCGATGTGCTCGCGGTACTCGTCGAGGGTCGTGGCACCGACCATCCGGAGCTCGCCGCGGGCCAGCATCGGCTTGATCATGTTGCCGGCGTCCATCGCCGACTCGCCGGTCGCGCCGGCACCGACGATCGTGTGCAGCTCGTCGATGAACGTGATGACCTGGCCGGCCGAGTCGGTGATCTCCTTCAGCACGGCCTTGAGCCGTTCCTCGAACTCACCGCGGTACTTGGCGCCCGCGACCATCGAACCGAGGTCCAGCGACACGACCCGCTTGCCGCGCAACGACTCCGGCACGTCACCGGCCACCACGCGCTGCGCCAGGCCCTCGACGATCGCCGTCTTGCCGACGCCGGGCTCGCCGATCAGCACCGGGTTGTTCTTGGTGCGCCGCGACAGCACCTGCACGACCCGGCGGATCTCGGCGTCACGGCCGATCACCGGGTCGAGCTCGCCCTTGCGGGCGCGTTCGGTCAGGTCGACGCCGTACTTCTCCAGCGCCTTGTAGGTGCCCTCGGGATCGGGCGACGTGACCCGCGCCGAGCCGCGCACCTTCTCGAACGCGTCCTTCAACGCGTCCGGCGTCGCGCCGTGCCTGCGCAGCAGGTCGGCCACCTGACCGCCGTGCTGCGCCAGCCCGACGAGCAGGTGCTCGGTGGACACGTACTCGTCACCCATCTCGGTGGCGAGCTCCTGCGCCTTGCCGAGCACCCGCACGGCGTCACGCGAGAGCTGCGGGGCGGAAACCGTGCTGCCCGAGGCGCTGGGCAGCCCGCGGGAGAGCTGTTCCAGCTCCTTGCGGACCTGCGCCGGGTCGGCACCCACCGCGGAGAGCAACGGCGCGGTCAACCCGTCCGTCTGCGCCAGCAGTGCGCTGAGCAGGTGCACGGTTCCCACGTCCGGGTTCCCGTTGAGCGTGGCGGCCTGCACCGCAGCGGAAACCGCCTGCTGCGTCTTCGTCGTCGGGTTGAAAGCGTCCATTCCTCCACCTCGTGGTCAGCTTCCAGCATGGACCATCATCCTGCACAACGTCAGAAAAGTTGAGTCTGTTCCGCTCAACTACGAGAACGTGACGGCAGTCGCGAAAATCCTGCCGCAACAGGTGGGGGATGAACGAAGATCAGCGGATGACTTCGATCATCCACAACATCACCGTCGACGCTCGCGACTCGTACGCGATCGCGTCGTGGTGGGGCCAGGTGCTCGACCTGCCGCTGCACCCGGACGACAACCCCGGCGACCCGGAGTGCCTGATCCAGCTGCCGAGCGGGATCCGCTACCTCTTCATCAACGTGCCGGAGGGCAAGGAGATCAAGAACCGCCTGCACGTCGACCTGCAGCCGACCGACGTGACCCGCGACGAGGAGGTCGAACGCCTCCTCGGCATCGGCGCCACGATCTACGACGACCAGCGCAGGCCGGACGGCACCGGCTGGGTCACCATGCACGACCCCGAGGGCAACGAGTTCTGCGTGGAACGCAGCGCAGCCGAACGTGCGGCGACGTCCTAGCTGCCGTCACCCACTCGTACCAACAGCTTGTCCACAGCAGATCCGGAGTTATCCACAATCCGCTGGTCAGTATCCACAGGTGAGTCGAGCTCAGTGGCGACCGTCTGTGCACCAGAACCCGTTGGAGTGACATCCACGGAGTCCCGCAGCGGCTGCTCCTTGATCAACAGCACCGCGATCACCGTGAACACCGCGAGCCCGGCGGCGATCAGGAACAGCTCGCCCATCGAATCGCCGTAGGAGGCCCGCACGACTGGGGAGAGGGAGCCGCGGTCGAGCGTCTTCGTGCTGACGTGGGCGGCCAGCACGGCACCCAGCACCGAGACGCCGGCCGTCCCGCCCAGCGACCTGAGGAACGTGGCCGTGGAACTGGCCGCCCCGAGGTCCGACATCCCCACGCCGTTCTGCACGGCCAGCACGAGGTTCTGCATCGTCAGCCCCACGCCGACGCCCACCAGCAACAGGTACGCGCCCATCAGCGTCAGGTTGGTGGTGTGGTCGATCGTCCCGAGCAACGCCAGCCCCGCGACCAGCGAGAACGCCCCCCAGACGAGGTAGCCCTTCCACCTGCCGCTCCTGGCGATGAGCTGCCCGCTGACCGTCGACGAGATGCTCAGCCCCAGCACCAACGGCACCGTCAGCAGCCCGGCCTTGGTGGGCGAGAACCCGCGCGCGATCTGGAAGTACTGCCCCATGAACACCGACGCGCCGAACATCGCCGTACCGACCGCGATGCCGCCGAGCATCGCCAGCACGACCGTCCGGTTCCGGAACAGGTGCAGCGGGATGACCGGCGAGCTGGCCCGCCGCTCCACGAAGTAGGCGGTGATGATCGCGAGCACCGCGCCGCCCGCGAACAACGCGCTCTCCTTCGAGAACCAGGCGAAGTCCTTGCCCGCGAACGACACCCACATCAGCACCAGGCTCACGCCACCCGTGATGAGCGTGGCGCCGAGGTAGTCGATCTTCACGTGCTGCTTGCGGACCGGCAGGTGCAGCGTCTTGTGCAGCACGGCCAGCGCCACCAGCGCCAACGGCACGCAGACGAAGAAGCACCAGCGCCAGCCGGGCCAGTCGACCAGGAAGCCGCCGACCAGCGGACCGCCGACGGTGCCGGCGGAGATCACCATGCCGGTGTAACCGCTGTACCGGCCGCGTTCACGGGGGCTGAGCAGCGCCCCGACCACGACCTGGCCGAGCGCCTGCACACCGCCCATGCCGAGTCCCTGGATCACCCGGAACGCGATGAGCTGCTCCATGTTCTGGCTGAGGCCCGACAGGACCGAGCCGGCCACGAACACCACGATCGACGTCTGCAGCAGCTTCTTCTTGTCGAAGAGGTCCGCGAGCTTGCCCCACAGCGGCGTGCTGGCCGTGGAGGCCAGCAGCATCGCCGTGATGACCCACGTGTACTGGGTCTGAGTGCCCTTGAGCTCGGCCAGGATCGTCGGGAGAGCGTTGGAGACGATGGTGGAGCTGAGGATCGCGACGAGCAGCGCCACCCAGATCCCGGACAGCGCTTCGAGGATCTCCCGATGCGACGAGGGCCGGTTCAAGCAGGCCTCCAGTTAGTTGGTTGATGTCATACAACTATATCTGGAGATAGTTAGCCAGGCCAACGAATTCGGTGGCTGATGGATCACACGGCGGTCGAGGTCGCGCGAGGCGCTGGAGCGGGAGCCGCACACGAGAAGAGGGGTGGCCAGGCGAAGGTCACCCGGCCACCCCTCCGCGCGACAACTCAGGTCACTCGGCGGTCTTGCCCGCCTTGACCCCGAAATAGTCGCCGCCCTTCCGCTTCACGTCGTCCGTGCCCCAGTCGCGCACGCGGTCGACCGGGAGCATCCGCGGGATGTGCTTGCGGCAGTGGATGTAGGCCTCCTTCACCTCCACCACCACCCACCGCTCGACCTTCCGGTCGTCGGTCGGCAGCTCCTCCCGCGGCACGATCCGGGCCCGTCCGTTCACGTGCAGCCCGATCAGGTCGTCGGCGAAGTCCACCATCAGCATCCCGACGTGCGGGTTCTCCATGATGTTGCCCAGGGACGCCATCACGCCGTTGCCGCGGTACTCGGGGTACGCGACGGTCCGGGAGTCGATCACCTTGATGAACCCCGCCGGCCCGGCCCGCAGGGTCGAGTCGCACTCCCCGTCCGCATCGGCGGTCGAAATGAACGCCATCTCCATCCGCCCGACGAACTCGGCCATCGCCGGGTTCAGATGATCGAGAACCTGGTCCGCGTAGAAGCGTGTAGCGCGAGCGGACGTCTCCAAGGCACATTGGAGGAAGTGCTCACCGCGTGAGCCTGGACGCTCAACACGGTCGGGTGAGGTGGTTTCAGTCAAGTCAGGCAGGGACACCCGCAACACGCTCCCACGCAAGCACGCAAGTCGGTACAGACGGACCCTCATATTCACACGGTTGCGGTAACAACTACTCACGGAGTGTGATCGGACTTCGCTCGAAGGTGGCATCAAGGAGTCAAACCCTCCGATCAGGGGTTACTGTCCACTCTGTCGGGGGACGGATGCTTGACGAGGACTACCGCGCCTTGCTGGCGCCAATGAGAACGTGGAGACTGCGCGCGGACCATGACTGCGAACGCTGTGCTGAGCCCCATCCCTACCCCGCCACACCGAGAGCCCCCGCCTGGCGTCACCGCGATGGTGCGGATGATCCGGGAGAGCTTCGCGGTGGTGGAACCGCACGCCGAAGAAGTGGCGAAGTTCTTCTACGGCATGCTCTTCTCGCTCTCGCCTGCCACACGCGAGATGTTCCCCGCGAACATGGAGGTGCAGCGGAGCCGCCTGCTGCGCGCTCTCGTGCACGTGGTGCAGATGGTCGACCGCCCGGACGACCTCATCCCCTTCCTCCGCCAGCTCGGGCGTGACCACCGCAAGTTCGGGGTCATCAACGTCCACTACGAGGCTGTCGGCACGGCGCTGCTGTCCGCGGTGAAGAAGTTCGCGGGCGCTGCCTGGACGCCGAAGGTCGAGATGGCCTGGGCGGAGGCCTACACGTTGATGGCGCGGGCCATGCAGGAGGCCGCCGACGCCGACAACGGGCCCGCCTACTGGCACGCCACCGTGCTGGAGCACCAGCGCGTCTCGTGGGACCTGGCGGTCGTGCGGCTGCAGCCCGACCACCCGGTCAACTACAAGGCCGGGCAGTACGTCAGCGTGGAGACGCCGCAGCGCAAGCGCCTGTGGCGGTACTACTCGCCGGCGAACGCCCCGCGCGAGGACGGCGTCATCGAGTTCCACATCCGGTCCGTCGACGGCGGATGGGTGTCGCGCTCGGTGGTCGGCCACACGCAGGCCGGTGACACGTGGCGGATCGGACCGCCCATGGGACGTCTGTCGGTCGACCGCACGGCCGGGTCGGACATCCTCATGGTCGCCGGCGGCACCGGCGTGGCGCCCATGCACGCGATCATCGACGAGATGGCGCAGTACGGGGAGAACCCGCGCGTGCACCTGTTCTACGGCGGCCGCACCCGCGAGGACCTCTACGACCTGGACAACCTGCAGCGCATCGCGACCACGAACCCGTGGCTCACGGTCGTGCCGGTGCTGGAGTCAGACCCCGGAGTCCGAGGTGTCGAGCAGGGCAGCCTCGCCGACGTGGTCACCCGCTACGGCGCGTGGGAGGAGCGTGACGTCCTGGTCTGCGGCAGCCCTGCCATGATCAGGTCGACCGTGTCGCGCATGCTGGTCGCCGGAACGCCGCTGGACCGGATCAAGTACGACCCGTTCACGCTGGACTAGACTCGGCACGTCGAAGCGACTGGCGTGCCGAGGGTGGAACTGACCACCGGGAAGCGACGGCCGAGCGCACCGAACGCCTGGGTGCCCGGCACGGAGTGATGCCGTGCTGCACGAAGTCGATCCCGAGATCGCCACCCTGATCCAGGCTGAACAACGTCGTCAGGCCAGCAAGCTGCGCATGATCGCCTCCGAGAACGACGTGTCGGCCGCCGTGCTTGAAGCAACAGGCTCGGTGCTGACCAACAAGTACTCCGAGGGCTATCCCGGCAAGCGGTACTACGAGGGCCAGCAGGTCGTCGACCAGATCGAACAACTGGCGATCGACCGGGCGAAGGCGCTGTTCGGCGTCGACCACGCCAACGTCCAGCCGCTGTCCGGCGCACCGGCGAACCTCGCCGTGTACCTCGCGTTCCTGCAGCCCGGTGACACAGTGATGGGCATGTCGCTCCCGATGGGCGGCCACCTGACCCACGGCTGGAGCGTGTCCGCCACCGGCAAGTGGTTCCGCGCGGTGCAGTACGAGGTCCGCAAGGACACCGGTGTCGTCGACATGGACGAGGTGCGCTCGCTCGCACTGGCCGAACGCCCGAAGGTCATCTTCTGCGGCGGCACCGCGATCCCGCGCACGATCGACTTCCCGGCGTTCGCGCAGATCGCCGACGAGATCGGCGCCGTGCTGGTGGCCGACATCGCGCACATCGCGGGGCTCGTCGCCGGTGGCGCGCACCCGTCCCCGGTCGGCCACGCCCCGGTGATCACCACGACCACGCACAAGACGTTGCGCGGCCCGCGCGGCGCCATGATCCTCTGCGACGCCGAGCACGCGAAGGCGATCGACCGCGCCGTGTTCCCCGGCCTGCAGGGCGGTCCGCACGACCACACCACCGCCGCCATCGCCGTGGCGCTGCACGAGGCCGCGCAGCCGGAGTTCCGGGAGTACGCGCACACGGTCGTCGCGAACGCTCGCGCGCTGGCGGACGCGTTGCTGGAACGCGGCTTCGACCTGGTGTCCGGCGGCACGGACAACCACCTGATCCTGGTGGACCTCACCTCGAAGCTCATCGGCGGCAAGCCGGCCGCGCAGGCCCTGGACAAGGCCGGCATCGAGCTGAACTACAACGCGGTCCCGTTCGACTCCCGCAAGCCGTTCGACCCGTCCGGCATCCGGCTGGGCACGGCCGGGATCACCACCCGCGGCCTCAAGCCCGAGCAGATGCCGTTGATCGCGAACTGGATCGACCGCGCGATCGCCGCGCACGACAACGACCAGGCCCTGGAGCGCATCGCCGCCGAGGTCTCAGAGCTGCTCGGCGCCCTGTAGCTCCGCGGCCGCGGCCCGGACCTCCTCGAGTGCACGGCGGGCGACTTCCGCGAAGTCCCCGCCGTCGGAGAGCCACCGGGTGTAGCCCCGTCGCAGCGCCAGAATCCCCAGTTCAGCGGCCACGTCCGCGTCGAGCTCCGACACACCGCGCTGCCGCAGCGAGTCCCTCGTCGCTTGACCGAACCCGGCCATCTTCAGCGCGTCCCGCTCACGCAGCTCGTCGGTGCGGTTGATCACCGCGAGCCGCCGCGCCCCGTACTCCCAGCGCTCCTGCGTGAACGTGACGGCAATGGCCACGAGTGCCGCCTCGACCGCCTGCAGCGGCCCCGCGGACTCGGGTGCGCCCGCGATTCCGCCCCTGATCAGTTCGAGCAGTTCGTCCTGGCCGCCGAACAGCACCTCGCGCTTGTCCCGGAAGTGCCGGAAGTACGTGCTCTTCGTGAGGCCGGCGCGCTCGGCGATCTGCGCCACCGAGGTGTTCTCGTAGCCCTGCTCGCAGAACAGGTCGAGTGCGGCGCGCAACAACCGCGCCCGTGCGTCCGGCTCCCATCGACCCATGCCTCACATGATAAGTGATGGGACTTGGTCTCATCACTCTGCTACCGTTGATGAGACCAAGTCCCATCACTTGAGGATGTGCAGATCATGAAGGTCTTCGTCACCGGTGCCAGCGGACATGTCGGCTCGGCCGTCGTACCGGAACTGCTGCGAGCCGGTCACCAGGTCGTCGGACTGGCCCGCTCGGACGCCTCGGCGGCCAGGCTCGAAGCCCAGGGCGCGACCGTCCAGCGCGGCGATCTCGACGACCTCGACGGGTTGCGCAAGGGCGCGGCCGAGGCCGACGCGGTGATCCACCTGGCGTTCAAGCACGAGGAGATGTTCGCGGGCGACTACGCCGGTGCGTCCGCCGCCGACCTCGCGGTCGTCCGCGCGTTCATCGAGGAGCTGTCCGGCACCGGCAAGCCGCTGATCGGCACGGGCGGCACGCTGTCGTACTCGGGCCTCGGCCGCACCGCCACCGAGGAGGAGCGCGCCCCGGACGACCACAGCCGCGGCACGGCCCGCAACCTGATCATCGACGCCGAGGGCCTGCGCGGCGCGGTCGCCGTGCTGCCGCCGACCGTCCACAGTGAACTCGACACGGCGGGCTTCATCCCGCTGCTGGTGCGAATCGCCCGCACCACGGGCGTTTCCGGCTACCCGGGCGATGGCACGAACCGCTGGTCCGCCGCGCACACGCTGGACGTGGCGCGGCTCTACCGGCTGGCGGTGGAGAAGGCTCCTGCGGGCTCGGTCCTGCACGCGGTCGCGGAGGAAGCCGTGTCGCTGAAGGAGATCGCCGAGGCCATCGGGCGGAAGTTGAACGTGCCGGTGCGGAGTGTTCCGGACGAGCACTTCGGTCCGCTCGCGAACATGGTCACGCGTGACGCACCGACGTCCGGTGCTCGCACGAAGGCGTTGCTGGGCTGGGAACCGAAGGAACCCGGCCTCCTCGCCGATCTGGAAGCCGGGTTCTACTTCGAAGAGCGCTGAGTCAGCGCATTCCTCGCCCGCGCAACCACTCCGCAAGGCTCTTGCCGGGAGCGTTGTCGCCGGTGCACTCCTCGACGAGGGCTTCGAGCGCAACCGGCGTGGCGTCGTAGTACGCCTCGATCGCCTGCCGTTCGCGCGAATCGCCGTTCTCGTGCGCGGTGTTCGCGATGCGCAGCCAGTAGAAGTCCGCGTCGAGCTCACCGGCCGCGATCAGGTCCAGCACGCGCGGGAGCAGGTAGCGCGCGAAGTTCTCGTCGCCGATCGTGCCGGAACGCAGCCAGTACTTCTCGACCTGTTCGGAGGTCAGCTCACGCAGCGGCACGGTCGTGAACGGCGCCACGTCCTCCGGATTCACGCAGTGGTCGCAGTGGTCGACCACTCGGGGACGAGGCGCCGAGAAGACCTCGTAAAGGCGCTCGATCACTTGCGAGGTTTGGGCTTCCACACGACGAGCGCGGTCTCCTGCCGGATCGGCACGAGGTCTCGCCGATAGGACGCGTGCACGGCGGCGGCCGTGGAGTCGGCTGCCGCCAACGCCTGCGCGAGCTCCTGCTGGAGTTCGGTGATCCGCGACCGCAGTGCGTCGACCTGGTTCTCCAGCTCGATGATCCGCTTGATCCCGGCCAGGTTCACGCCCTCCTCCTGGGAGAGCCGCTGAACCTCGCGCAGCAGCACGATGTCCCGCATCGAGTAGCGGCGGCCGCCACCCGAGGTGCGGCCCGGCGACACCAGACCCATCCGGTCGTAGGACCGCAGCGTCTGGGCGTGCAGACCGGAGAGCTGCGCCGCCACCGAGATCACGAAGAACGGCGTGTCCTCGTCAGTCCCGGGAGGGAACGGAAAACCCACCGAACTCACCGCCCTTCAAGGAGTGCGTTCAGCTCACCACGGGGGTCGTGGTCCTTCGTCACGTCGGCGTACGCCTCAAGGGCCTTGCGAGCTTCAGCCGACAGGTTGTTCGGCACCGCGACCTCCAGGGTGATGAGGAGATCGCCCGCGGTGCCGTCCCGCTTGGTGATCCCCTTGCCCCGAGCCCGCAGCACGCGCCCGGAGGCGGTACCGGCAGGCACCTTCAAGGTCACCTTGCCGTCCAGCGTGGGCACGGTCAACGTGGTGCCGAGCGCGAGCTCGGAGAACGTCATGGGCGCGGTCAGCGTCAGGTCGTTGCCCTGACGGCCGAACACGCTGTGCGGGTTGACGTGCACGCGCACGAACAGGTCGCCGGACGGTCCGCCGTTGCGGCCCGGTTCCCCTTGTCCGGCAAGGCGGATCCGCTGGCCGTCGTCGACGCCGGACGGGATCCGCACGGTCAGCGTGCGGGTGCGGGTGCTGACGCCGTCGCCACCGCACTCGGGGCACGGGTCGTCGATGATCCGGCCGGTCCCGCGGCAGTCGCGGCACGGCTCGCTGAACGCGAACGCGCCCTGCGAGCGGGTGACCAGGCCCGAACCGGAACAGGTCGCGCAGGTGTGCGGCGTGGTCCCCGGCTTGGCACCGGAACCGCCGCACGTCGTGCAGGCGGCGGGGGACGACAGGCGCAGCGGCACCGTCGCGCCCTTCACCGCCTCGGTGAAGTCGATGCGGACGTCGGTCTCGACGTCCTCGCCACGGCGCGGGCGCGTCGCGGAAGCCGCGCCGCCACCGCCGCGCCGGTTGAACAGGCCGCCCAGCAGGTCGCCGAGGCCGCCGCCACCGGTGCCCGGGGCCGCGCGGCCGAACAGGTCGTTGACGTCGAACCCGCCGCCGCCACCGAACCCGCCGGGGAAGCCGCCGCCGCCCGCGAACAGGCGACGGGCCTCGTCGTACTGCTTGCGCTTGGCCGGGTCCGACAGCACGCCGTAGGCCTCGGAGACCGCCTTGAAGCGGGCCTCGGCCTTGGCGTCGCCGGGGTTGGCGTCGGGGTGCAGCTCGCGGGCGAGCTTGCGGTACGACTTCTTGATCTCGTCGGCCGACGCCTCGGAGGAGACGCCCAGCTCGCGGTAGAAGTCCTTTTCGATCCAGTCCCTAGCACTCACCGGACGTCCCTCCTTTCGTGGTGGTGTGGCGCGGAACGTTGACGTGCGAATTCGCGGTCAGACGGACGCATCGCGGTGCCGCCCCCGCGTCCTCGTACTGGTTGTCCGCGGGCGCGGGGGCGGTACCGCGAGGCGTCCTGCTGAGCGTGAACTCACCGCCAACGTTCCGGGTCACGCCACTAGTTCTCTTCGGCCTGCGGTGCGGCGGGGGCAGGCTCGTGGTCGGTCACCGCGACGAGCGCGGGCCGGACGAGCTTGTCGCCGAACGTGTAGCCGCGGCGCAGGACGGCGGTGACGGTCGGGCCGTCGACGTCCGGGGACGTGCTGTGCTGCACGGCCTCGTGCACCGACGGGTCGAACGCCTCGCCCTCGTGCGCGAACGGCTCCAGGCCGGTCTTCTGCAGAGTGGACACCAGCTTGTCCGCCACGGCCTTGAAGGCACCGGTCAGGTCGCCGTGCGCGGCGGCCCGCTCGATGTCGTCCAGGACGGACAGCAGCTCGGCGGCCACGGCCGCCTTCGCGTTGTTGATCACCGCTTCCCGGTCGCGTTCCACCCGCTTGCGGTAGTTCGCGTACTCGGCGGTGAGCCGCTGCAGGTCGGCGGTGCGCTCGTCGAGCTGGGTCTTCAGCTCGGCGGCCACCTCGTCCACGACCTCTGCGACCAGGGGCTCTTCGGAAACCGGAGCAGCCGTCTCCTCGTCGGCAGCGTGACCCGGCGCCCGGACCTCACCCGTTTCGGGGTCGATCCGGTGCCGGTCGTTCACGACTACCTGAGGCTGCTCCTCGTCAGGGGCGGCGTGCCTCGGCTCGGTCACTTCTTCTTTTCCTCGTCCACGATCTCGGCGTCAACAATGTCGTCCTCGCCGGCCTTGGCCTGGCCGGCACCCGGCGCGTCCGCACCAGGGGCCTCGGCACCGGCGGCACCCGGCGCGTTGGCGTAGATCGCCTGGCCGATGGCCTGGGACTCGGTCGCGAGCTTCTCCACCGCGGCCTTGATGGCGTTGATGTCGGTGCCCTTGAGCGCCTCGTTCGCCTCGGCGATCGCGGCGGTGACCTTCTCCTTGATGTCGGCCGGGAGCTTCTCGTCGTTCTCCTTGACGACCTTCTCGGTCTGGTAGACGAGCGTCTCGGCCTGGTTGCGGACCTCGGCCTCCTCGCGGCGGCGCTTGTCCTCCTCCGCGTGCGCCTCGGCGTCCTTGACCATGCGGTCGATGTCCTCCTTCGGCAGCGCGGAGCCACCGGTGATGGTCATCGACTGCTCCTTGCCGGTGCCCAGGTCCTTCGCCGACACGTGGACGATGCCGTTCGCGTCGATGTCGAAGGTGACCTCGATCTGCGGCACGCCGCGCGGGGCGGGCGGCAGGCCGGTCAGCTCGAACATGCCGAGCTTCTTGTTGTGCGCCGCGATCTCGCGCTCGCCCTGGAAGACCTGGATCTGCACGGACGGCTGGTTGTCGTCGGCCGTCGTGAAGGTCTCGGAACGCTTCGTCGGGATCGTGGTGTTGCGCTCGATCAGCTTGGTCATGATGCCGCCCTTGGTCTCGATGCCGAGGGACAGCGGGGTGACGTCGAGCAGCAGGACGTCCTTGACCTCACCCTTGAGGACACCGGCCTGCAGGGCGGCGCCGACGGCGACGACCTCGTCCGGGTTCACGCCCTTGTTGGGCTCCTTGCCGCCGGTCAGCTCCTTCACGAGCTCGGCGACGGCGGGCATGCGGGTCGAGCCACCGACGAGCACCACGTGGTCGATGTCGCCGACGGAGATGCCGGCGTCCTTGATCACGTTGTTGAACGGCGCACGGGTGCGGTCGAGCAGGTCGGACGTGATGCGCTGGAACTCGGCGCGCGACAGCGTCTCGTCGAGGAACAGCGGGTTCTTGTCCGCGTCGACCGTGATGTACGGCAGGTTGATCGACGCCGTGGACGAGCTGGACAGCTCGATCTTGGCCTTCTCGGCGGCCTCGCGGATCCGCTGCAGGGCCATCTTGTCCTTGGTCAGGTCGATGCCGTTGGCCTGCTTGAAGCGGTCCACCAGCCAGTCGACGATGCGCTGGTCCCAGTCGTCACCACCGAGGTGGTTGTCACCGGAGGTCGCGCGGACCTCGACGACGCCGTCGCCGAGTTCGAGCAGCGAGACGTCGAACGTGCCACCACCGAGGTCGAAGACCAGGATGGTCTGCTCCTTCTCGCCCTTGTCGAGGCCGTAGGCCAGCGCGGCCGACGTCGGCTCGTTGACGATGCGGAGCACGTTGAGGCCCGCGATCTGGCCGGCCTCCTTGGTGGCCTGGCGCTGCGCGTCCTCGAAGTAGGCGGGGACGGTGATGACGGCGTCGGTGATCTCCTCGCCCAGGTACGCCTCGGCGTCGCGCTTGAGCTTCATCAGCACGCGCGCGCTGATCTCCTGCGAGGTGTACTGCTTGCCGTCGATCTCATCGGTCTTCCAGTTGGTGCCGATGTGCCGCTTCACCGAGCGGATGGTGCGGTCGACGTTCGTGACGGCCTGGTTCTTCGCGGGCTGACCCACGAGGACCTCGCCGTTCTTCGCGAACGCGACGATGGACGGGGTCGTCCTCGAGCCCTCCGAGTTGGCGATGACCGTCGGCTCACCGCCTTCGAGGACGGCGACGACGGAGTTGGTCGTCCCGAGGTCGATGCCGACTGCACGCGCCATTGGAGTTCCTTCCGCTAGTACTTGTTGAGCGTTGTTGGCTCAAGTTTGCCATCCCGCTCAACCTTGAGCCTACCCGACTCAAGCTTTCTGACTGAACCAACGGCGGGGAAGGTCTGGTTGTTCCCTCACAACGCGCCGAGGGCCACCCCGCGTGGAGTGGCCCTCGACACATTCCCCCAGCACAGCGGTGCTCAGCCCCCGAGCACCCTGACGTTCCCCGACCCGGTGCTCACGTGCACGGCCATCGGCGCCGCCGGATCGGTCGGAACGGCGATCGTGCGGTCACCGCTGCCAGACGCCACGTCGACCTTGTACGGACCCCCTGGCACCCGCACGGTGACGTCCCCGGACGAGGCGTCCACCCGCACCGACCGCGGCGACGTGAACGTGAGCGCGATGTCGCCGGAACCACCGTCCGCCGTCACGTCGTTGTCGAGCCTGGTGCCGGTGATGTCACCCGAGCTCGTGTGGACGAGCGCCTTGCCCTTCAGCTGGTCCAGCCGGATCCGGCCGGAACCGAGGGTGGCGGTCACGGAGCCCTTGACGTTGATCGCGTCGAAGTCGCCGGAGCCGGAGTCGACCCGGACGTCGCCCGCGATGTCGCGGACCACGATCCGGCCCGAGCCGTTGCGGTAGTCGACCGACGCCACCCCCTCGATCGTGGTGTCCCCCGACCTCACGTCCTCGCCCACCACCGCGATGTCGGTGGACGGCACCTGGACCTGGTACTCGATCGAGCAGTGGTCGCCGCAGTCGTCGAGCACCAGCGTGGTGCCCTCGACGTGGTGCGAGACGCCGGACGGCTTGTTGTCCTTGGCGTGCTGAACCCGGCGGTGGATCTTCGTCTCGGACAGCCCCGGCACGTACCGGATCGACACCTGCTCGGAGCCGGTGCGCACCCGCACCGACGTCAACTTCTCCGCGACCGTCTGGTCGTCGGAGAACTCGTACTTCACGATGCGGATGCCACACCCGGAGAGCAGAGCCCCCATCAGCACCGCCACCAGCGCCGTCCTCAGCATGAGCACAAAACTAGAGGCGGCGGGGATCGGCGACACGGCTGTCAGCCCCCGAAGGCGGGGTGGGGTTGTC
Organism: Lentzea sp. NPDC004789; assembly: GCF_053601075.1. Classification (NCBI taxonomy): domain Bacteria; kingdom Bacillati; phylum Actinomycetota; class Actinomycetes; order Pseudonocardiales; family Pseudonocardiaceae; genus Lentzea; species Lentzea sp. NPDC004789. Next base: position 136,890 of record NZ_JBSGBE010000003.1, read on the forward strand.
CCTACCCCGGCTCAGACGAGGTCTTCGAGGACCGCGCGCAACGCCGGCGCCGTGCGCGCCGGGTCGTTCAGGAACCGCGTCGACGCCAGGACGTGCGCGGGTGCGATGCGCTCCCACAGCAGGCCGTCGACGGGCACCTCGGCGATGTGCAGCTCCACGCTCTGCGCCCACCGGCCGATCCGCGACTCGATGCCGCGCAGCACGTCGCCGATCGGCAGCGCGACCGGGGCCTGCACGCGGTGCAGCTGCTCGATGCCGGGCTTCAGCGCCAGCACCGCGTCACGACAGGCCGGCCGGGTGAGCAACGCCTCGGCGTTCTCCGGCGCGATCGGCTCGGCGCCGCGCGTGCACGCGTCCAGCGCGTCGGTCCACCAGCCCGGCCACTCGCGGGTCACGGCGGCGCGGTCCACCCCGGCCGGCACCTGCACCGGCAGCGACGGGTCCAGGCCGGGCACGTGCGGTTCGACGTCGACGGACAACGCCAGCGAGTCGCGGACGTAGAGCGCGGCCAGCAGCCCCAGGCTCACCCCGTGGCTGATTCCGGACACCTCTCGCGCGAACTTCATGCCCTCATTGTTCCCGCGCGGGAGGGGTGAAATCGTCGCGGCCGCGGATCAAGAAGGACACGATTGGCTCCAGCTCCTCCTCGTTCGGAGCAACATCGGCTATCAGGCCCTGGATCAGCAGTCCGTCGACGGCCGCGAGGAACGCGCGGAACGCCACCGGATCCGCGGGCCGGACGACTTCCACGGCAAGGTCGAGCCACCGGCGTGCGGCGGCCTTCAGTTCGGGACGACGACCCGCCAGCAGATACAGCTCGTACTCGGCGAGTGTGCGCGCACGGTTCTCGTTGACCGACTTCGCCAGAGAGGCAGCGATCTCACGCGCGGTACCGCCGCTGGCGACGATCTGCAGCATGTGGTCGCACAGCTCCTCGGCGACCCACAACAACGTGGCGATCAACAGGTCGTCGATCGACGCGAAGTAGTAGGTGGGCGCCGTCGTCGGCACGCCGGCCTCACGCGCCACGCTGCGATGCGTCACCCCGGCGACGCCCTCGCGCTCGATCACCCGCAGCGTCGCCTCGACGATGGCCCGCCGCTTCTTCTCGCCGCGCGCCTTGCGGCCGTCAACCACTGCGGTCAGTGCGCCCTCCCGAGCTCCAGCGTCACCACGCCTCCGATGATCAAGGCCAACCCGATGACCATCGTGGGGTTGAGGGTCTCACCGAGGAACTTCCAGCCGATGATCCCCACCGCTGCCACGCCGACCGCGGACCAGACTGCGTAGGCGACGCCCACGGGCATACCCAACTTCAACGCGCGCGAAAGAGCCGTGAAGGCGATCGCGTAGCCGATGACGACGACCACCGATGGCCACGGTCTGGTGAAGCCCTCGGACAGCTTCAACGACACGGTGGCGGCGATCTCTCCGACGATCGCCGCAGCGAGATACAGGTACAGCACGGCGACCTCCGGGTTGCCCATCACAAACTACTGGAACAATTGTTCCATAAGTTTTTGATCAACTTCCGGATACTTGACCGGTACGTGAGGAGACACCGGCCACGTCCAAGTGGTTACCCACGAGTAACGTGGCCTAGACTCCCGCCATGACCCTCCAGCTGGTTCTCGGACTCGTCGCGGTAGCGGTGAGCGTCGTCGCCTGGGCCGTGTTCGTCGCCGGCGTCTGGAAGATGATCAAGATCATCCGGCTGGGCCAGCCGGACGGGACCCGCAACGGCCCGTTCTGGCCGCGGCTGAGGACGCTGATCGTCGAGTTCGTCGCGCACACCAGGATGGCCAAGTTCCGCTCGGTCGCCCCGTGGCACTGGATGGTGATGTGGGGCTTCCTGATCGGCTCCGCGGTGCTGTTCGAGGCCTACGGCGAGGTGTTCGACCCGCACTTCCACTGGCCGATCATCGGCACGTGGTCGATCTGGCTGCTGCTGGTCGAGCTGCTGGGTCTCGGCACCGTCGTCGGTGGCGTCGCGCTCGCGATCATCCGCCAGCGCAACCACCCGCGCCGCGCCGACCGCGTCTCCCGCTTCCAGGGCTCCGACTTCAAGTCGGCGTACTTCGTCGAGGCGGTCGTGATCATCGAGGGTCTGGGCATCCTCGGCGTGAAGGCGTTCAAGCAGTCGAGCGGTCTGGAAGAGGCGCCGCTGTGGACGTCGTTCGTGACGCAGCCGCTCGCTCACCTGCTGCCGTCCGCCGCCATCTGGGTGTCGGTCATGGCGCTGGTCAAGCTGCTGTCCGGCATGATCTGGCTGGTCGTGGTCGGCCGGAACCTGACCATGGGCGTCGCCTGGCACCGGTTCTCGGCGTTCTTCAACATCTACTTCAAGCGCGAGGCCGACGGCGGCGTGGCGCTGGGCGCGTTGAAGCCGATGATGTCCGGCGGCAAGGTGCTGGACCTCGAGGAGGCCGATCCGGACAAGGACGTGTTCGGCGTCGGCAAGGTCGAGGACTTCAGCTGGAAGGGCTGGCTCGACTTCTCCACCTGCACCGAGTGCGGCCGCTGCCAGTCGCAGTGCCCCGCCTGGAACACCGGCAAGCCGTTGTCCCCCAAGCTGGTCATCACCCAGCTGCGCGACCACGCGTTCGCCAAGGCCCCGTACCTGCTGGCCGGCGGCTCGCGCGACATGGCCGGTGACGAGGTCGGCCTGGTCGAGGACAAGTACGAGGACTACAAGAAGCGCCTCGAGTCGATCGACGTGCTGGCCATGGCCGAGTCCGAGCGCCCGCTGGTCGGCGGCCCCGACGAGCTGGGCGTCATCGACCCCGAGGTGCTGTGGTCCTGCACGACCTGCGGCGCGTGCGTCGAGCAGTGCCCGGTCGACATCGAGCACGTCGACCACATCGTCGACATGCGCCGCTACCAGGTGCTGATCGAGTCGAACTTCCCGACCGAGCTCGGCGGCATGTTCAAGAACCTGGAGAACAAGGGCAACCCCTGGGGCCAGAACGCCAAGGACCGCCTGGCGTGGACCGAGGGTCTCGAGTTCGAGGTGCCGGTGTTCGACGGCGAGCTGGGCGACGCCGAGTACCTGTTCTGGGTCGGCTGCGCCGGCGCCTTCGAGGACCGCGCGAAGAAGACCACCCGCGCCGTCGCCGAGCTGCTGCACACCGCGGGCGTCAAGTACACGGTGCTCGGCCCGGAGGAGACCTGCACCGGTGACCCGGCCCGCCGCGCCGGCAACGAGTTCCTCTTCCAGATGCTCGCGCAGCAGAACGTCGAGGTCCTCAACTCGGTCTTCGAGGACCGGCCAGCCGGTCAGCGCAAGATCGTCGTCACGTGCGCGCACTGCTTCAACACGCTGGCCAACGAGTACCCGTCGGTCGGCGGCACCTACGAGGTCGTGCACCACACGCAGCTGCTGAACAAGCTGGTCCGCGAGCGCCGCCTGGTGCCGGTCGCGCCGGTCACCGAGGACGTCACCTACCACGACCCGTGCTACCTGGGCCGCCACAACAAGGTCTACGAGGCACCGCGTGAGCTCATCGGTGCGTCCGGCGCGAAGCTGCGCGAGATGCCGCGCCACGAGGAACGCTCCATGTGCTGCGGTGCCGGTGGCGCCCGGATGTGGATGGAGGAGCGGATCGGCAAGCGCATCAACATCGACCGCGTGGACGAGGCGTTGTCGACCGCGCCGTCGAAGATCGCGACCGGCTGCCCGTTCTGCCGCGTGATGCTCACCGACGGCGTGACGGCCCGTCAGTCCGACGGCCAGGCCGGTGCGCACGTCGAGGTCGTGGACGTGGCGCAGATGCTGCTGGAATCCGTGAAGCGCGGACAGCCGGCCCCGGCCGCGGAAGAGGCGAACGCGTAAGCACCGCACCGAAAAGAGGCCCTCGGTCCACACCGGACCGAGGGCCTCTTCCGCTTGCGGGTCAGTCGTTCTCGGTGATCTTGTCGTAGATCACGTTCAGCACCCAGCCGGTCAGGGCGACGATGATCGCGCCCCAGAACGCGGGCCAGAAGCCGTCGACGCGGAACGGCAGGTCGAGCTGCTCCGCGATCCACCCGGTGAACATGAACAGCAACGCGTTCACGACGAGCCCGATCAGCCCGAGCGTCACCAGGTAGAACAGGCAGCCGAAGAACTTCACGAGCGGCTTCACCACGGCGTTCACCAGACCGAAGATCACCGCGACGCCGATCAGCGTGAGGATCCGCGATCCGGTGCTGCCCTCGCCCAGATCGATGCCGGGGAGGGCCGTCGAGACCCAGACCGCCACGGCAGTCAGCAGCACATGCACCAGAATGCCCATGCCGCAGACTAACCGTGGCGGGTCCTATGTGGTCAGGAACGGCGGCGGCGCGCCACGAAGAACGCGCCCAGCCCGGCCGCGAGCAGCAGTGCGCCGAGGGCGAGGAAGCCCAGCGGCGAGGCACCGGTCGACGCGAGACCGGACTTGTCACCAGCCTTGGCCACGGCCTGGGTGGTCGTGGTGGCCGGCGGCGCGGTGGTCGTGCTCGAAGCCGGCGGCGTGCTGATCTCCGCGCTCCTCTCCGCGATCTTGATCGGCACGACCCGCACGTTGTCCTTGAACGGGTCGTCGCCCCACCTGCTGGGCCGCACCAGGACGTTGACCTGCACCGGCTCGGTGGTGTCGAACCTGACGCGGATCTTCACGTCGATGCTCTGCCCGGGCAGCAACGGCGACTTGACCGCGAACTCGTCGTACGAGCCCGGCGTGGGTTCGACGTTGTCGCTGTGCGCCAACGTGGTCAACGACCACTTCCCGGTCGTGAAGGTCGGCGATTCCGGTGCCTCGCCCTTGTTCGTGATCTGGAACGTCGCCTCGACCTCGTCGCCGACGACGTAGACGTCCTTGGCCGGCGACAGCACGGGCGTCGAGATCGCCAGGTCGCCCTTGGGGTTGAAGTACCGGATGTCGATCGGCGCGGACGTGAACCTGTCGTCGATGTCGTAGACCCGCTTGCCGGTCACCCAGTCCAACGCGCTGGACGACTTGCTGTCCACCAGGGTGAGCCCCTCGCGGCGGTAGTCCGTCGCCACCAGCTCGTACCGGCCGAACGGCAGGTCGTCGACCACGAACTGGTTGGTGTCCCGCCGGACCTCGAGCTTCTTGCCGTTCAGCGTGCCCGGTTCGAGACGGCGCTCGCCCTCGTTCTCGTCGAGCGAGCCGTTGCGGTTCTGGTCGAGGAACGCGTAACCCGTGAGCATGCCGCCACGCACGCCGAAGTCGACGGTGCCGCCCTCGGTCGTCGCCTGGCCCTTCCCCGTGACCGAGTACCGGCCGCGGACCTCGACGGACACGACGTACTTGCCCTTGGGCAGGTCGTTGGCGCTGTAGTTGCCCTTTTCGTCGGTCTGGTACTCACCGACGAGCTCGCCCGTACCGTCCTTGACGATCTTGATGATCTTCTCGTTCGGCACACCGGGCTCGGTGTCGTCCCGCTTCGTGTCGCTGTTGCGGTCGAACCAGACCAGACCACCGATGGAGATCTTCTCCTCCTGCGCGCCGGCGGTGCCGGCCACGGGCAGGAGGAGGGCAGCCGTCATCCCGACGGCGATGAGCTTGTTCACTTGTCCCCCAGAGATCGATCACTCCACTTGAGACATCGAAATCCGGGGGACAGGCGTTGCGTGATGCAGATCACGCGACCCGCGATCAGGGCTGTTCGACGTAGATCGGGCCGACGTACCAGTTGTTGTCGGTGTCGGCCTCGCCCGCGGGGCTCTCCCCGACGTGGGTGTTGATGGCCGTGAGACCCGCGTGCGTGAGCTCGGCGCGGACGGTGATCTCGACGCTCTGACCCGGCGCCAGCGGGTCCTTCAGCGCCCAGTCGGAGCCGGAGCGGACGAAGTTGTCGCTGTGCGCCAGCATCTTGTCCGTCCACGAGCCGAACCAGATCGACGGCTGCTCCACGACCTCGCCGCGGTTGGCGATGGTGAACTTCGCGTCGACCACGTCACCCAGGACGTAGTTCATCTTCCACGGCGTCCAGGTGAAGCCCTCGACCGCGATCTCACCCTTGGGCTCGGCGGGTCCGACGTCCGCGCTCGCCGTCCCCGCGACAGCGGTCGTTGCCACAAATGCGGTCGCCAAAGCCACCGCGAAGTACTTCTTCACGTGAATCCCCCAGTGTGTGGTTGTACCGCAGCCGGTCTACCACAGCCTCTGGCGAAGCCGCACGGAAATCGATCACTCGGACAACGGGTAGCCGCCCATGTCGCACCCCTCCCTCTCGCGCCCAGTTAGCACGATATCGGATAGTACGAGTTCGTAGCAATTACTCCTTGTCGTCGAGCGCGAGCCTCGTGCGACGGTGTGCCGGACCCAGTTCGCCCGCCAGCACCTCCATCACCTGCCGCAGCAGGTCGCGGAGGTTCTCGAGGTCACCGCCGGGCAGCGCGGTGAAGAGGTCCCTCTCCCGCTCGGCCTGACCCGCGACGATCTGCAGGAAGATCTCGCGGCCCGCGTCGGTCAGCGTCGCGGGCAACGACCGGCGGTCGCTCGGGTCGAGCTCGCGGATCACCAGGCCGGCCTTCTCCAGCCGGTCGAGGCGGCTCGTGATCGTCGTGGCCGGGCTCAGCGTGCCGTTCGCGAGCTGCTTGGGCGTGAGCCGGTGCGGCGGCCCGATCCAGAACAGACGGGCGAGGATCTCGTAGTCGGCGCGGTTCAGCCCGTGCGGCGCGGCGATCTCCGTGGCGAGGAAGTCGAGGTACTTGCTGATCTGGTGCACCCGGTCGACCACGCCTTCGACCACCGGATCGATCGCCGGAACCATGGCCCTCCACGACTCGACCTCGGCATCGGTGTCGTCCGCACCACGCTTGCCCATCCCACGATGGTAGTTGCGGCCGCATGCAGAACGGCCCGCGTCTCTCCCGGACGCGGGCCGTTCCGTCTTACCCCCTGGTGATCAGCGTCCCCCCGGAGCAGATCCCAGCCTTAAGACACCACAGGGCCGCAGAATGTTGCCCGGCCCCGCGAATGTCACTCGAATGCAGTAACGATCAGGCGCTGCGACGACGGCGAGCGCCGTAGAGCGCCAGGCCACCGAGGGTCAGCGCGCCCAGGCCGACCGCACCCAGACCGATCGGCGAGGCACCGGTGTTGGCCAGCGCGGCGGTCTTCTCGATCTCCGGCGCCTGGACGACCGGCTCGTCACCCCGCGGCTGCGGCTGGGCGGCCACCGCGTTGATCTTGCGGGTCAGCACGTTGTTGGACGGGTCGGAGTCGACGTTGTCGCTGCCGGCCACCCACTTGATCTCGGCACCGGTGAACTCCTTCTCCACCACGACCCTGGCACCGAGGAACTCGACGAGGCCGGGGTGCTCCTTCGGCCCGAACGGCAGGACCACCTGCTGCCCCTGCACGATCGCGCCGGGGGCGAGCCCGCCGATCGGCTCCACGATGCGCAGACCCTCCGGCAGCGTCAGCGTGCCGCCGAGGCCTTCCGGCGCGTTGCCGTTGCCCGCAATCGAGCCGTAGATGTCGAGCGTGTCGCCGACCTTGAAGGTGTCCCCGTCGGTCGCGTGCGGGTTGGCGACGACGATCTGCACGGCCTTCAGGTCGTAGCGGGCCTTCTTGAACCCGGCGTCGACGCCCTTGACCTGCTCGCCCTTGCCGACCTTGATCGCGCTCGTCTGGTTGTTCACCCAGTCGAACTTCGAGTCGCCGGTCGGCGTGGTCAGCACGAGCGGGTCGCCCGTCTTCTTGGTGTACGCGAGCGTGTAGTCGCCGGCCGGCAGGTTGTCGAAGCAGTAGCCGCCGTCCGCGCCCGTCTCGACGAGCTTGTCGAGCGCCTTCAGGTAGATCTGCCGGCCGGACAGCACCGGCTCGCCGGCCTGGTGCTTGCCGTCCTCGTTCGTGTCGCTCCACGCCGTGCCGCAGATCGAGCCGCCGCGAACACCGAAGTCGACCCCGTCGACACCACCCTTGAGGTCCACCTTCACCGTCGTCGGCGTGGTGTTGCCCAGCTTCGGGTCGACGTAGCTCACCTCGTACTCGCCGAACGGCGCGCGCTTGACGAACCAGTTGCCGTAGCTGGTGGTCGGGTACGGGTAGGCCTTGCCGTCCGAACCCTTCACCATGACGTCCACGTACGGGATCGTGGGCTCGTTGTCCTGCCTCTTGCCGTCGCCGTTGAGGTCGTTGAAGACAACGCCCCCGATGTAACCGCTCGGCTGCGGCTCCTCCTGCGCGAGTGCGGTACCGGACAACGCGAGCGGCACGGCGACCAGGGAGGTCGCCACGGTGACGGCTGCGGCGCGAATCTTGATGCTCATTTTCCTGCCCCCAGGATTTTGCGCAGCACAAATAGAGCCGCACATTTTCAGTGGATTTTCCCAGCCGCTCCAGCGTCCGGTCGCTATAGAGTCGTTCGAGGGGTGTGCCCGGTTGCCACCCGAGATCGAACCGTGATTTTCGCCGGTCAGCGGGTTGCACTCAGTACTGTGCGCCAGCGCCCGGAGGCCTAGAGTGATCGCCATGAGCGAGAAGCAGGCGGGCTCTGGCGAAAGCACACTCACCGTAGTTCTGGCGCTGCTGGTGAATCTGGCGATCGCCGTCACCAAGGCGATCGCGGGCGTCCTGACCGGTTCGGCGGCGATCCTCTCCGAAGCCGCGCACTCGGTGGCCGACACGTTCACCGAAGCGCTGCTGCTGACCGCACTGCGCCGCTCGGACCGCCCGGCCGACCGCCGCCACCCGTTCGGCTACGGCAAGGAGCGCTACTTCTGGTCGCTGCTGGCGGCCGTCTCGATCTTCGCCTCCGGCGCGATGTTCGCGTTCTACGAAGGCTTCCGCACGATCTTCGGCGAACCTGAGGAGCAGACGCGGCCGCTGGTCGGCTACATCGTGCTCGCCCTGGCCTTCGTCCTGGAGAGCGTGTCGTGGACGCAGGCGTTCCGGCAGGTGCGCAGCGAGGCCGCCGCGCACGACCGCGGTTTCTTCGACTTCCTGCGCCTGTCCGACGACCCGACCGTGAAGACGGTGTTCCTGGAGGACTCCGCCGCGCTGATCGGTCTGGTGCTCGCGTTCGGCGGCCTGGGCCTGCACCAGCTGACCGGCTCGTCGTTCTGGGACGGCCTGGCCTCGCTCGCGATCGGCGTCCTGCTGGCGCTGGTGGCGTACGTCCTGGCCCGCACCAACAAGGGCCTGCTGATCGGACGCCAGGCCGACCCCGTGCTGGTGAAGGCGATCTGGCGCCGGCTGGCCGAAGTGCCGGAGGTCGACGCCGTCGTGGACATCCTGACGATGCTGATCGGCACCGACCGCGTCCTGCTGTGCGCACGCCTCGACTTCAACGACACGCTCACGGCGTTCGAACTGGAGAACGCCTGCGTGCGCGTCTCCGCGGAACTGCGCGCGGAGTTCCCGGACCTCGACGAGATCTTCCTGGAACCGGTCCCCCGCACCGATCCCAACCTCCGGCGCCGAGTCCTCGACCGGTACGGCGAGCTGAGCTGAGCGCTAGCGGCGCGTGTCGGTGCGGTGGAAGTTGAGGTAGGCCCGGCTCGGCGTCGGCCCGCACTGCCCCTGGTACCGGCTGCCGGCCTGCTTCGAACCGTACGGGTGCTCCGCCGGGCTCGACAGCTTGAACAGGCACAGCTGCCCGATCTTCATGCCGGGGTGCAACGTGATCGGCAGGTTCGCGACGTTGGACAGCTCCAGCGTGATGTGGCCGGAGAAGCCGGGGTCGATGAAGCCCGCGGTGGAGTGGGTGAGCAACCCGAGCCGGCCGAGGCTGGACTTGCCCTCGAGCCGCCCGGCCAGGTCGTCCGGCAACGTCACCAGCTCGTAGGTGGACCCGAGCACGAACTCGCCGGGGTGCAGCACGAACGGCTCGCCCTCCGGCGCCTCGACCAGGCTCGTCAGGTCGTCCTGCTGCACCGACGGGTCGATGTGCGTGTACTTGGTGTTGTTGAAGACCCGGAAGAACCGGTCCAGTCGCACGTCGATGCTCGACGGCTGAACCATCTCGACGTCGAACGGGTCGAGCAGCAGACGGCCCGACTCGACCTCTTTGCGCAGATCCTGGTCACTCAGCAGCACCCGGACAGGCTAACCGAGTCTCGGCGACGAGGCGTTGCCGCGCTGTGTATGATCGGCTGCGAGCTTGCTCATGCGGGTGTAGTTCATTGGTAGAACGACAGCTTCCCAAGCTGTAGAGGCGGGTTCGATTCCCGTCACCCGCTCGCGACCGAGGCCGAGGTGTGTCTGCAGAAGGCGCAGACCTTCCTCGGCCTCTCGGTTTTTCTCTGGGGGCCGAGCCCCCAGACCCCCAGCCGGGGGCTGCGCCCCCGGACCCCCAGAACCGGGCGGAAGGCTTCGCCCCCCGGGCCCCCAGGACCGGGCGGAAGGCTTCGCCCCTGGGCCCCCAGAACCTTAGGTCGGAACACTTCTCTTCCGGATGCCCTGATCTCAGCTGGAGGGCTTCCCCCTGCGGACCTCTGATCTCCGGACAGAGGGCTCCACCCGCCGACTCGCAGACCCAGCCGGAGGCTTCGCCCCGGACCCCAGAAGCGGCCGTAGACCTCCACCCACCCGAGCAGACCTGGCTGGGTGGCATCCGCGCCGAACCGCGGAGCCTCCTGCCAGCTCCAGGCCAAACGTTCTCCAGGTCCAAACGTTTTGGCGTTTTGGGGGTGCTATGGGCGTTCTGGGTGAACCAGGGCCGGCGTCCGTCACGATTGCATCACGCGCCGAAACACCCCACCTGGCGTTTGCGACGGTCGGTTACACCGCTCAGCACAGCAGGGGGAGGCATCGCATGAGCACCGAAACCGCCGAAACCGCCGTTGGGCCGCTGGAGGTCACTCCGAACACCGGCGCGCCGAGTGCGGTCAGTCGCTACTGGCATCCGGGGGACAAGGACTGGCTGTCCGTGCCGGCGCACGGGAACCAGCCGACGGCCGCCCAGCTCGCCTCGTTCGGGTATCAGGCCGTCACGATTCCGCAGTTCTACGTGAGCATGGTCGGCAACAGCGGCATGGTGGCCAACTACCGCTGGTGGCATCCCGGCGACAAGGACTGGGTCGACGTGCCGGCCGGGTCCATCCCGGACGCCTCGATGACCGCGAACGGCTACATCAACAAGACGTTCCAGTACTACGCCTACGCGACGCAGGTGCCGGGGACCGTGGCGATCAACCGGTGGTGGCACCCCGGCGACCGGGACTGGTTGACGCTGCGCCAGGGTGAGCTCACCGACGCGCAGATGGCGTCGTACGGGTACCAGAACAAGACGCAGCTCTTCTTCGCGTTCCCGGAGCGCACGCAAAGCTCGCAGACCGGTTACTTCGCGCTCGGGACGCCGCAGAAGGCCGTGCTGAGCCCGATGTCGTGGAGCAGCGGGGACGACCACCCGCACACGTTCAGCGTGCTGGACGTGAACCCCGCGATGTCACCCGCGGTCAACCAGGGTTTCCGGTACCTGGGTTACTGGGGGCACCACGAGTGCTCGGGCATCGGCACCGCCAGGACCAACGACCTCAACGGCACGTGGACGCAGTCCAACACTCCGTTGTTCAGCGGTAACGGCGAGCGGTGGGCGTGCGCTCTCGTGAACCCCGACAACACCATCGGCATCGTGCACAACGTCTACTGGTGCGGGGGCAACCCGGACGGCGGCGCGTACTACATCGTCGGGCACAAGAGCACCAACGGGCTGAACGGCACGACGTTCACCACGCGCGTACCGATCGTCAAGGAACAGACCGTGGAGAACGGCAACCCCACGCTGTTCCGCGACCCCGCCGACGGCCACGTGTACCTGTACTGGTTCCGCAGAGTCGACGACACGTACGAGATCCGGGTCAAGGCCGCGAACAGCTTCGACGCCCTGCTCACCACGAACCCCGCCGACATCGGCACGCTGGTCGCGTTCTCGAAGGAGCTCGTGGCCGCGCCGCACGTGATCAAGGTCGGCAGCCTCTACTACCTGGCCGTGGAGACGCAGGAGCAGGACATCGTCTGGAAGACCAGGGTGCTCACGTCGACGAGCCCGCTGGGACCGTTCTACGAAATCCCGGACGGGCCGGTGTACGGCGACAACTCGGCGTGCGTGTTCCAGCACGTCTTCGGGACGACGCTGCACTCCTGGTACTGCAACGAGGGCACGGCGGGCAGCGGGCACTGGACGCTCGACCACGTGTCGGCGCCGCTCTAGTCGACCGGCAGGCCCCACGGGCGGCGGTCCAGCTCCACCCAGCCGCCGCCACGTGCCAGCGCAGCGCGCACACCGGCCACGTGGCTGGCGAACGACGCGAGGTCGCCGTGCAGCAGTTCGGCGCGTTCGACGTCCAACGGGTGCGTGTCGTCGTGCCACAGGTCGACCGGGAACGACGCCACGAACGGCATCGACTGCAGCAGCTGCAACAGCGCGATCGACGGCCGTGCGGTCTCGGCGAGGTAGTCCAGGCGGATCGACTCGCAGGCCGCCAGCAGCTCGCGGACCTGCCGGATCGCGTCGGCGGGGGTGCCGTCCCACGACGGGTCCGGGTAGACGCGGTCGCTCAGCTCCAGCCACAGCCGCCAACCCGCGGCCAGTTCCGCGTCATCTGCAGGACACCACGTACCCATGCCATCCACTGTGCATGCGCGGCCCGCACGAGTCTCGTGACGATGACGCACGCCACGGCAACCATCGAGTGATGTGCACGTCTTGAACCGCATGACGCGAATGTGGCAAGGACGCTCCGTGCTGCTGAGTCTCATGATCGGGCTCGCGATCGGCGTGCTGCTGACGGTGCTCGCGGTGCCGGCGCTCAAGTACGAGGTCGTCGACCACGCCAACCTGCTGACCCGCGTGCTGGCCTACGGCTTCCTGCTCGTGCCGATCGCCGTCATCACCGTGCTGAAGAGCCCGTTCCCGGTCACGCACACGACCGGGCTGGTGGCGGGCGCGACGGTGGTGCTGGCGACGACCGCCTCGACCTACACCGGTACGCCGATGCCCTACATCTGGCTCGCGGCGGCGACCCTGTTCGGATGCGCCGCCGCGAGGATCATGAAGAACGAACGGGCTACGCCCTGACCTTCTCCGGCTCGGTCTCGCCCGCGTCGCTGTTGAGCGAGTCGAGCAGCACGTCGCGCTCGGCGGACGGCTCCTTCTTCAGGAAGCCGATCGACAGGTAGAGCACCAGCGAGAGCAGCAGCGGCCACGACACGAGCACGCCCTTGGTGACCCAGGAGGCCTTGTTCATCTGCTCGATGTACAGGAACGCCCACATGGCGAGGCCGCCGACGACCGAGGCGATCGCCGCCGTCGAGCCGATCTTGCGGAACCACGGCAGCAGGCCGAGCATCAGCGGGATCGCGATCGGGCCCATCGTGGCGGCGACCAGGTCGACCACGACCTTGAGCACGAAGCCCTGGCCTCCCGAGGCGATCGCAATGATCATGCTGATGCCGATGAAGGTGAAGGTCGTGATGCGGGCGAGCAGCAGCTGGCCGTCCGCGGAGAACGACCTCACCCTCTTCCACACGTGGGGCAGCATGTCGCGGTCGATGACGGCGGCGATGACGTTCGCGTCCGACGACACCATGGCCATGGTGTGCGAGAAGAAGCCCGCCAGGACGAGGCCGATCATGCCCGCGGGCAGCATCTGCTTGCCCATCTCGATGTACGCGCTCTCCGCCTGGGCTCCTTCGAGGCCCGGCACGATCAGCGGCGCGGCCCACATCGGGAAGAACAGCACGAGCGGCCACACGAGCCAGAGCACGGACGACAGCAGCGCGGAACGCTTGGCCGCGAAGCCGGACGGCGCGGCCATGTAGCGCTGCGCCAGGTTCCACATGCCGCCGTTGTACTCGAGCGTCTTGATCAGGAAGAGCGCCATGAGGAACGTCGACGTGTACGGGCCGGCCAGCGGGTCGCTGTGGCTCTCCGGGAGCTTGTCCCAGATCGTCGCGGGGAAGTCCCAGCCGAGGCGACCGGCGACGGCGAAGAACATCGCGAAGCCCGCGGCCGCCTGGATGACGAACTGGCCGAAGTCGGTGAGCGCGTCGGCCCAGAGGCCGCCGAGCACGGAGTAGACCATCGTGACCAGGCCGATGATGATGATGCCCCAGGTGATCGGGACGCCCGCGAAGCCGCGGAGCAGGATCGCCACGGCCGCCCACTTGGCGGCGATGTCGACGACCTTGAGCAGCGCACCCGCGTAGGCCATGACCTGCTGGGTGGGCAGGTTGTAGCGCTTGGCCAGGTACTCGAGCGGCGACGCGACGTTGTGCTTCGCGCGCAACCGGTTCCACCGCGGCGCGAACAGGAACGCGCCGATGCCGACGCCGATGCCGATGGTCAGCGACCACCACACGTAGACCGTCAGGCCGAGCCGGTACGCCTCGGAGGCGAACGCGACGAACATGACCGCGCTGTAGCCCGACATGTGGTGCGAGATGCCGGACAACCACCACGGCATCTTGCCGCCTGCCGTGAAGAAGTCGGCGATGTTGTGGACTCGCCCGCGTGACCAGAGCCCGATCGCGACCATCACGAAGAAGTAGCCGACGACCACGACCCAATCGAGGGTGCCCATGTGACCTCCTTGCGTGCACACACGTGTGCCCGCGAGAGCACCAGGCCTATGGCGGCGGAACCTGGCACATCCGCACGGGATATGTGACGTAGGTCTTACGAGACTGTTGCCGGGTGACGGAAGACTTGCGCCGGTCTTGAATCACATTCGTGACCCTTGTTCATCCACATGAACAAGACTTTCCACGTCACACGTCCAGGGGACGCACGTCTCAACTCCGGAAGCACGAACGGAGGTGCCGATGCTCCCGACCGGCCGGCCTGCTCCCGGCGTCGCGTTGATCGACCCCGTACCGCTCTACCGCGAGGGCCTGTCCGCCCTGGTCAAGCGGACCGCCGGGCTGCGCTGGCTCGGCTCGACCGGCGATCTGCACGCGGCCGTTCGCCTGCACGAACGACTGCGTCCCGACGTGCTGCTCGTCGACTCCGTGCTCGACCCCGTCGGCCACCTCGCCCGGCTGCTGGTCGAACGGGACCCGCACCTGCTGGTCATCGGACTGGTCCGGGACGCGCACTCGCACGCGAACTACGTGACGACCGCGCTGGAGGCGGGCGTGCGCGGCGTCGTGCCGCGGTCGGCCCAGCCGGAGCAGATCGTGCGGGTGATCGGCGAGACGTGCCGTTCACGCGGATACGTGCACCCCGACCTGCGGCCGACGGAACGGCCGACGCTGACCCGGCGCGAGTACGAGGTGCTCACGCTCATCGCGGACGGGCTGGAGAACCAGCAGGTCGCCGACGAGCTGATCGTGTCCGTGGAGACCGTGCGCACCCACGTGAAGGGCATCCTGCGCAAGCTGAGCGCGCGCGACCGCACACATGCGGTGTCGCTCGCCTACCGGTCAGGACTGCTGATCGGCCGCCCAGCCGTGTTCGAGTAGCCCGAACAACGCCTCCGCCACCTGCTCGCGGTCCTGGCGGCCGAAGATCACGTCGCGGGCCTCCAGCGCGAACCGCGCCAGCCCCGCGCACCGCACGTCGTCCGGTGGCGCGCCGATCTCCTCGGCGATGGCACGCGCCAGCGACGTCCCCTGCCTGAGCCACATGGCGCGCTGGTACGCCCGCAACGACGGCGTGCTCTCGACCAGCCGGACGAAGGTGGCGAACAACGGGTGGTCGGCGTGGTTGGTGGCCGCGCCCAGGAAGTGGTTCTTCAGCGCCTGCGGGATCGACTGCCCGGCCGGCCGCTCGCGCACCGCCGCGACCAGCGCCGCCTCCGTCTCCGCGTCCTCGTCGAAGAGCAGCGCCTCCTTGCTCGGGAAGTGCTTGAACAACGTCGTCACCGACACGTCCGCGTGGTCGGCGATCTCCTTCACGCCCACGTCGTCGAACCCGCGCGCCAGGAACAGCTCCAGCGCCGCGTCGGCGATCGACTGGCGGGTCTGCAGCTTCTTGCGCTCACGGCGGCCGAGTTCGGTCACGAACAGATCCTACCTCGCGAGTTGAGCCACTTCAAAAGTGTAGTCGTTGCACTTTTTAAGTCGATGCGGTTTCATCGATGCCATGACCACACCACGCATCGCCATCGCAGGGGCCGGGCTCGGCGGCCTCACCTGTGCCCGCGTCCTCCAGCTGCACGGCTTCGAGAACGTCACCGTCTTCGAGCGCGAGAGCTCGCCGGACGCCCGGCAGCAGGGCGGCACCATCGACCTGCACGCGGGCAGCGGCCAGGAGGCCGTCCGCACCGCCGGCCTCTACGACGAGTGGCGCGCGCTCGCCCGGTTCGAAGGCCAGGAGCAGCGCACGGTCGACCACGCCACGGCCGCGTTGATCGAGCACCAGCCGGCCGAGGGCGACTTCCGGCCGGAGATCGACCGCGGTCAGCTGCGCGGGCTGCTGCTCGACTCGCTCAAGCCGGGCACGGTGAGCTGGGGTCTCGGCATCGACTCCGCGGCACCGGGCGAGGTCACGTTCCCCGACGGCTCGACCGACACGTTCGACCTGGTCATCGGCGCGGACGGGGCCTGGTCACGGGTGCGGCCGGCCGTGTCGCCCGCCACTCCCGAGTACACCGGCGTGATGTTCGTCGAGACCCGGCACGACCACGACGAGCAGCTGCTCGACCTCACCGGTCAGGGCACGATGGTCGTGGACGACGAGGGCCTGATGCTGTGGGCCCAGCGCAACAGCGGCGACCACATCCGCGCGTACGTGTGCATGCGCGCGCGTGAACATTGGAGGCCCTCCAACGCCGAACTGCTGGAGCTCTGCGCGAACTGGCACCCGTCGTTGCAGGCGTTCCTCGCGGGCGAGCTCTTCCACCGGCCGCTGTACGCGCTGCCGGTGCCCCACACGTGGGAGCACACGCCGGGCGTGACGTTGCTCGGCGACGCCGCCCACCTGATGCCGCCGCTGGGCGTCGGGGCGAACCTCGCGATGCAGGACGCGGCCGAGCTGGCGCTCGCGATCGCCGAGCACGGCGTCCACGACGGCGTGCGCGCCTACGAGTCCGTCATGTTGCCGAGGTCGGCGGAGTTCCAGGCGCGGACGGAGGTGGGGCTGGCGAGGATGTTCCCCGAGCATCCGGTGCGCGTCTGACGCGCCGGTCGTCCAGCCGGGCGACCGCCTCGGCGTGCACGGTCCAGCGGGCCTCTTCGTCGTAGGAACGGCCCATCGGAGCACCGGGAAACGCCCGGCAGCTCTCCTGGCCCCACCGCAGCTGGAAGTACAGGCCGCCCTGGTCGTCGAACTCCACGCCGACGACGTCGTCCCACGACAGGTGAACGTCGCGCAGGACGTTCCTGATCACCACGCCCTCGTCGCCGAGCAGCACCGCGAGCCGGACCGTCCGCCACACCAGCAGCACCGGTACGACCGGCAGCAGACCGGCGAGCAGGGCCAGGAGCAGATGGCCTGCCTGGAGGCTGGTGACGAGGGGAACGAGCGAGATGCCCACGAGGAACAGGGCCGACAACCCGTACCGCACGCGGGCGACCCTGTCGACGTGCTTGGTCACGAATTCAGGCTAGTGCGGCCGGCATGAGCCTGACCAGCGTTCATGTCCCGTTCAGGGCTCACGGAGGAGTGTCTGTTCCGCCACCAGTGGGTGGTCGCCCTTGCCGGGGTTACTGTCGAGTAATACTCTGTTGTTACCGGTCAGTAGGCGACCCCGCCGCGACCCTGAGGAGTGAGCTGACGAGATGGGCCACTACAAGAGCAACGTCCGGGATCTCGAATTCAACCTGTTCGAGGTCTTCAACGTGCAGGACCACCTCGGCAAGGGGCCGTTCGAGCAGTCCGACGAGGACACCGCGCGCGGCGTTCTGGCCGAGGTGAAGATCCTGGCGGAGGGTCCGATGGCGGACTCGTTCGCCGACGCTGACCGGAACCCGCCGAAGTACGACCCGCAGACCTTCTCGGCGACCCTGCCGGAGTCGCTGAAGAAGTCGTACAAGGCCGTGTGGGACGGCGAGTGGTACCGCATGTTCCTGCCCGAGGCGCTGGGCGGCTACGGCACTCCGCCGTCGGTCGTCTGGGCCGCGTCCGAGATGATGCTCGGCGCCAACCCGCCGATCTACATGTACCTGGCGGGCCCGAGCTTCGCGACGGTCGTCTACAACAACGGCATCGAGCGCGACAAGCACTGGGCGCAGATCATGATCGACCGCGGCTGGGGCGCCACGATGGTGCTGACCGAGCCGGACGCCGGTTCGGACGTCGGTGCCGGCCGCACCAAGGCGATCAAGCAGGACGACGGTTCCTGGCACATCGAGGGCGTGAAGCGCTTCATCACGTCCGCCGACCAGGACCTGACCGAGAACATCATGCACCTGGTGCTGGCGCGTCCCGAGGGCGAAGGCGTCGAGGCCAAGCCGGGCACCAAGGGCCTGTCGCTGTTCCTCGTGCCGAAGTTCCACTTCGACCCGCAGACCGGTGAGCTGGGCGAGCGCAACGGCGCCTTCGTGACCAACGTCGAGCACAAGATGGGCATCAAGGCGTCCACCACGTGCGAGCTGACGTTCGGCCAGCACGGCGTGCCCGCCAAGGGCTGGCTGCTCGGCGAGGTGCACGACGGCATCGCGCAGATGTTCGACGTCATCGAGTACGCCCGCATGATGGTCGGCACCAAGGCCATCGCGACGCTGTCGACCGGCTACCTGAACGCGCTGTCCTACGCCAAGGAGCGCGTCCAGTCCGCCGACCTGACCCGCATGACGGACAAGACGGCCCCGCGCGTCACCATCACCAACCACCCGGACGTGCGCCGCAGCCTGATGCTGCAGAAGGCGTACGCCGAGGGCCTGCGCGCCGTGTACCTGTACACCGCGACGTTCCAGGACAAGGTGATGCTCGGCGGCGATGACGCCAAGCTCGCGGCTCAGGTCAACGACCTGCTGCTGCCAATCGTCAAGGGCGTCGGTTCGGAGCGCGCGTACGAGCAGCTGGCGCAGTCGCTGCAGACCCTGGGCGGCTCGGGCTTCCTGCAGGAGTACCCGATCGAGCAGTACATCCGCGACTCGAAGATCGACTCCCTGTACGAGGGCACCACGGCCATCCAGTCGCTGGACTTCTTCTTCCGGAAGATCATCCGCGACAAGGGCCAGGCGCTCGCGTTCATCAACGGCGAGATCCAGTCGTTCCTCGACAACGAGGGCGGCAACGGCCGGCTGAAGGAGGAGCGCGCGCTGCTCAAGCAGGGTCTCGAGGACCTGCAGGGCATGCTCGGCTCGCTGGTCGGCTTCCTGACCTCGTCGCAGGAGGACGTCCGCAACCTCTACAAGGTCGGCCAGAACTCGGTCCGCCTGCTGATGACCGCGGGTGACGTGCTCGTCGGCTGGCTGCTGCTGCGCCAGGCCGAGGTCGCGCTGCAGAAGCTCGGCGGCACGCCGTCGGCCAAGGACAAGGCGTTCTACGAGGGCAAGGTCGCCGTGGCGTCGTTCTTCGCGAAGAACGTGCTGCCGGAGCTCACCGCCCGCCGCAAGGTCGCCGAGTCCACCGACAACTCGCTGATGGACATCGACGAGAGCGCTTTCTGAGACACGGCAAGGACAACGGGTCCTCGCACCTCCTGCCCGAGGTGCGAGGACCCGTTTTTCATCCCTTGAGCGCTCGCGCCGCCACGAAGCAGTAGACGCCGAACGCGGCGATGCCGATCGCGACCGCGCTGAGCAGGAACATGCCGAAAGGCTGTGCCGCCAACGTGTGCAGGGCCTTGTCCAGGCCGCCGGACTGCTCAGGGTCGGCCTTGATCGCCGCCAGTCCGATGAGGACGCCGATCACGCCGTACGCGACGCCCTTGCCGATCCAGCCGATCCGGCCGACCGGTTCGATCCACGACGGCGCACGGCCCATGTCGAGGTCCTTCTCGAAGGACTTCTTGACGCCCTTGTAGACGATCACGCCCGCGGTGATGATCACGCCGATCGCGACCGCGCCGACGATGAACTGACCACCCGGCCACGAGAGCACCTGCGCGGTCAGCTCTTGTTGTTGCTGCGTCTGGTCTTTGGTGCTGCCGCTCGTGGCGTACTTGAACGCACCCAGGGCGATACCGCCAGAGGTGATGGCCCTGGCGGCGGACCCGACGCGCTTGGAGATCCGCTTGCGCTGCTTGGTGATGTAGGTGTACCCGACACAGGCCAGGAGCAGCTGCCAGAGCGCGAAGAACACCAGTCCGATGCCCACCGCCCACAGCAGCCAGGCACCGTTCTGCGCGATCTCGCTCAGCGCGCCCTTCGAATCCGTCCGCTCGGCGTCGCCGCCGAACGCGACCTGGAGCGCCAGCCACGCGATGAGCACGTGGACCGCCCCGTACACAACCATCCCCACCCGCCCCAGCGTCTGGACGACGGGATGTCTTCGCGCCTCATTCGCAACAGTGGCCACGAACGGGTGAATACCCGCGCGTGGCCACTGCGAATCTGCGGAACGCTCAGCCGCCGGGCGGCGGCTCACAGACGATCTTGAACTGCGGGTCGTACCGGACGGTGCGCGACTCGCTGCGGGTCTGGCCCGTGCGGCGGTCCTTGATCGTGCGGGTGTCCGTCACCGAGAAGCCGGGGGCACCGTTGCTCGGCGAGCACCCGGCCTTGCTGACCTTCTTCTCCTGCGGCTGGGTGGGGTTGAAATCGCCGCTCGTGGAGCCGGTGACGTCGTAGTTCTTGGTGCCCCACAACACGATCTTGATCGACGAGGGGGTCCAGATCGTCTGGATGGCGACGCCCGTGTCGTCCGGGTTCGTGAACGCGATGTCGATCAGGCTGGTGCCGTCGGGCTCCATGAACACCGTGGCCTCGCGGCCCTTCGGGTACCGCGTGATCCAGTAGCTGTGCTCCTTGTGGCCCGCGTCTTTCATGCCCGCGTAGTAGGACGCGTTGTAGAGCGTGGTCGCGAACTGCGAGATACCGCCACCGACCGCCTTGTCGGGGATGCCGTCGTTGATGATGCCCGCCTCGACGTAACCCTGCGCGGTGCCGCGGGGGCCGGTGTACTTGTTGAGGCTGAACGTCTCGTGCGGCTTGACGATCGCTCCGTTGACCTTCTCGGCGACGACCCGGATGTTGACGCCGGAGGCGGCGGCGAAGCCACCGGTGGTGAACTCGCCGATGACCTCCTTGATGCCCATCTTGTTCGCCTGCTCGGTGGTGACCTTCGCCGGCGCGTGCTTGTACTCGAACTTGACCTCGCGCCCGTCGGTCTTCGTCAGCGTGTCGAAGTAGGGCTGGAGGTTCTTGTCCCAGTCGACGTCGAGGCCGTCCACCGACTCCTTGACGACCGGCCTGCCGCCCTCGAACACGATCTGGGCGTCCTTGCCCTCCTTGATCGTGTCCTTGAGCTGCGGTGCGACCACCTCGACGAGCTTGTCCTTGTTGGGCTTGACGTTCAGCGCGCCGCCGTCGCCCGGCTCGAACGCCAGCGTGCCGGCGATCTGCTCGGGCGTCAGGGTCGCGTCCTTGCCCTCACCCTTGATCTTGACCGGGCCGGAGACCGCGGTCTTCACCACGTCGTTGAGCGCCTTCTCGACGCCCTGCTTGCTCGTCTTGACCGGGGTGAAGTCCATCGGGACCGCGACCGGGTTGCCGGACGCCCAGTTCGCGACGACGGCGTTGACGGCCTCCTCGGCCTTGAGCTTCTGGCCGTCGTGCGGCTCGACGGCGACAGGACTGGCGCCCTCGAACTTGATGGTGCCCTCGATCGGCTCGTGGTCGAGCTTGGGCCGCATGGCCTCCAGCGCGCCGCCGAGCTTCTTGTCGTCCGCCTTCGTCGCGACACCGACCTCACGGCTGGTGAAGAACGAGGTGACGCGGGTGATCGGGCTGAGCGGCTGGCTGCCCGCACGGTCGATCGTGGCGTCCCAGTCGAGCTCCAGACCCGCTGCCTTGGGGTCGAGCTCGGCCGTGACGTCACCGGCCTTGAGCGCGACCGGCTTGCTCAGCCTCGGGCCGATCGAGTCGCGGAGCTTCTTCTCGGCGGCGTCGTGGCTCATGCCGCCGACGTCGACGCCGGCCACGGTCACGCCGCGCGGCACGTTGCCGCTGGACACGAGGATGTCGAGGCCGTAGAGCAGGCCGAACGCACCGACCACGGCCGCGGCCACGACGAGGGCCTTCTTCTTGCCGTTCTTCGGCGCCGCCTCGTCCTCGCCCGGCTCGATCATCACGGGTCCGTAGACGCCGGAGTCCTCAGGCCGCGGCTGCGGGGGCGGCACCGGCAGCATGAACTCGGTGGCGTCCTCACTGGCGGGAAAGCCGACGCCGGGCACGGCCGCGGCGATGGTCGGCTCGTTGTCCGGCTCCTCGGACGGCCACGACGCGGCGGGCGCGTCGATGCTCACGGGCGCGATCTTCGTCGTCTGCTCCGAGGCGGTGCTGCCGGGATGGACCGACGGCATCGCTCTCGTCTTGTCAGCGTCGTACGGCACAGCTCTCCCCGTTGCCCTGTCTCTACTGAGGCGGCATATGTGTGTGTAGCTATCAGGCGCAGATCACGAACCGGCGGCTCATAGGTACAGACCAGTACCGTGCTCGGTGAGCTCACTGGCCACAGCGTGCAGGTCGCGTTCTCTCATCACGAGATACGTGGTGCCCTGCACCTCGACCTCAAGCTGATCTTCCGGGTTGAACAGCACCCGGTCGCCCACCTTCACGTGTCGCACGCTGGTACCGACCCCGAACACATCACCCCACGCCAACCGCTTCGCCATCTGGGCGGTAGCGGGGATCACAATGCCTCCGCTGGAACGCCGCTCGCCGTCCTCCGGCGAGATGCGCACCATGACGCGGTCGTACAGCATCTGGATCTCGAGCTTGACATCAGGCACCGCCAGAGTCTACGTGCCCGCCGGAGCTGCCTCGTCCATGCCGCCCATCAGCAACGGCAGCCGGGCAGGTGCATCGGCGACCACTCGAACGGGCACGCCCCAGTCCTGCCTGGTCAGGCGGCAGACCGGGTGTTCGTCGGCAGGATCGTCACTGCAACTGGCGGCCTGCGCTACGACGTGCAGAACGCCGTTCGTGACCTGATCGTTGATCCGCAACGCCCGTACCAGTTCGGTGCTCACCCCGGCGCCCTCGACGATCAGCTCGGGCGGTGAGCTGGTGATCTCCAGCCGCGTCGACGGCCCGTACCGCTCGTCCAGCTTCGTCCCCGTCGGCGGGGTGAAGATGACCGCGAGCTCCAGCTCACCGGGCGCGATGTCGGTGGACGGTCGCTTGACCGCGTGCTCCTGACCGTCGATCTTCGTGGCGGCCGCGGAGAACCGTTCGAGCCGGTGCGCCGCCGACGCCACGACCACGAGCTCGTCGCCGACCTGGAGGGCGTCGGACGGCTCGGCGACGTCCGTCGCGATCGTGGTCAGG
Organism: Lentzea sp. NPDC004789; assembly: GCF_053601075.1. Taxonomy (NCBI): domain Bacteria; kingdom Bacillati; phylum Actinomycetota; class Actinomycetes; order Pseudonocardiales; family Pseudonocardiaceae; genus Lentzea; species Lentzea sp. NPDC004789. Next base: position 160,208 of record NZ_JBSGBE010000003.1, read on the forward strand.
GTGTTCGTCTCGGGGTCGAAGCGCCGGATGGCGTTGTTGTAGGTGTCCGAGATTGCGACCGAGTGGTCGTTCAGCACCGTGACGCCCAGCGGGTGCTGCAGCAGAGCCTCGTCCGCGTCGCCGTCCTTGTGCCCGAACGCGAACAGCCCCTTGCCGATGACGGTGTGGACCTCGCCGTTCTCCAGGTAGCGCAGTGCGCTGGTCTCGGAGTCGACCATCCAGAGCCGGTCACCGTCCGCGGCAAGCCCGGACGTCTGCGCGAAGAAGGCCTGGTCGGCGGGCCCGTCGTTGATGCCTTCGACGGTGGTGCCCGCGAGCCTCTTCGTCGTGTTGGTCTCGGGGTCGAAGAAGCCCAGCGTGTGGTTGCCCGCCATGGCGATGGCGACGCCGCCGTTCCACCAGGCGACGTCCCACGGACTCGTGAGGTCGATCTTGTCGGCGGGCCCGTCGGTCTCGCCGTCGCGCCACTGCTCACCCGTGCCCGCGAGGGTCGTGACCTCGCCGGTCTCCAGGTTGAGGCCCCGAAGCAGGTGGTTGACGGTGTCCGCGACGACGACGTCGTAGCCGTGGGTGTTGGGCACGAGCGTGAGGCCCGCGGGCTCGGAGAAGGTCGGGTTCAGGCCGTCCTGCCTGCCGCGCTCCCCGGTGCCGATGCGGCGGACGACGGTCTCGCCGTCGGCTTCCAGCTCCACGACGCTGTGGTGGGCGGAGTCGCTGACCAGGATCGTGTTGCTCGGCGTGACGATCGCCTTCGCGGGGAACCTGAGCGTGGTGTTCGTCGGCTCCGGAGCGACGTACGGACCGGTGCCCCGGTGCAGCGTGCCCTTGGCGTCGTGCTCCTCGATCAGCTCCCTGATGATCGTGTCGAGCGCCTCGACGTGGCCCTCACCCGCGGCGACGTGCACGACGTAGCCCTCGGGGTCGACCAGCACGAGCGTGGGCCACGCCTTCACGGCGTAGTTCTGCCAGGTCGTGAGCTCCGGGTCGTCCAGGACCGGGTGGTGCACCTCGTAGCGCTCGACGGCCGCCTTCAGCGCGTCCGGGTCGGCCTCGTGCACGAACTTCGGCGAGTGCACACCGATCGTGACCAGGACGTCCTCGTGCGCCTTTTCGAGGGGGCGCAGCTCGTCCAGGACGTGCAGGCAGTTGATGCAGCAGAAGGTCCAGAAGTCGAGCAGCACGATCTTGCCGCGGAGGTCCTTGAGGCTGACCGCGGTGTCACCGGTGTTCAGCCAGCCGCGTCCTACCAGTTCAGGGGCACGGACACGGGCACGGCGCTTGGCAGTCGTCACGACCGTATCCAACACTGTGGAACAGGGCGTCCATTCCGGGTTCCATCATGTGGACGATCGACTCGACCACCGTGTGGACGGCCGCTCACGACCAAGGGTTGAGGCGGTTGGGCCGATCAGCACAACAATCCTTATGTGCCTTCTGATTGACCGAAGTCGCCCGGAATCCTCGATGATGGAAGGCAGACCGCCCGTCTGAACCTTTGCGCCGCCATTGGCGTAGAGGACGCCGGGAGGTGCGTGATGGTGGAGTACCTGGTGATCGGGGCGGGTCCCGCGGGACTGCAGATCGGGAGTTTTCTGCACCGGGCGGGCCGCGACTACGTGATCCTGGAAGCGGAATCGGGGCCGGCGAGTTTCTTCCGCGAGTTCCCCAGGCATCGGGTCCTCGCGACGGACGACAACTCGCTGTTCGACGGGGTGCCGTTCGGGCGGTACAGCAAGCGGGCGTTTCCCGATGCGGACGATCTGGTGCGGTATCTGGAGGACTTCGCGCGGCCGTTGCACATCCGGTACGGCACGCGGGTCAGCGACCCGGCGGAGTACCAGGCGCGGCACGTGATCCTCGCGATCGGCAAGAAGCCGCACGTGCCGAGCATTCCCGGTGTCGAGCACGCGGACACCTATGCGAGTGCCGCCACGGATCCGACCTTGTACGCGGGGAAGCGGGTGCTGATCATCGGGCGCGGGCGCAGTGCGTTCGAGACGGCCGACAACATCGCGGCCACGGCGCGGCTCACGCACACGGTGGGGCGGAAGGTGCAGCGGATCGTCAAGCAGGGCAACGAGTTGGTCGTCGCCATCGACGGCGCCGGGGAGCTGCGGTACGACAAGGTGATCGTGTGTGCCGGGTTCCGGCGGGACACCAGCCTCGACGTCCCCGACGCGCACGTCATCACCGGCGACTCGATCAAGGCCATCAGGCATTCCGCGCGGGCGTTGCACCGGACGCTGGAGGCCGAGCACCACGGGGTGCCGTGGCCGCACCGCAAGCTCAGGAACCGGCCCGACTCGTTGGCCGCGACCATCGCCGGACGGGCCAGGCAGATTCCCGAAGGGCTGGCGGATGTCGTTGTGCCGCAAGGGCAGCACGCGCTCCTCTACGACGAGATGCCGACGACCGAGCGCAACGGGTTCGTCGTCACCAGCACGCAGATCAGCCACTACCGGCGCAACGAGCTGATCGCCGTGGAACGCCGGCTGCACCGCAAGCCGCTGGAGAGGTTCTTCTCGCAGCAGCTCGCGGTGCCGTGCATCTCCTAGACCGGCAGGGTGCGGGCGAGGAACGCCGTGGTCACGTCCCAGGCGCGGTGCGCGGCTTCCGCGTCGTACCAGGGGCCGAGGTGGTTGAGGAACGCGTGGCCCGCGGCCTCCAGGTGGATCTCGGCGCCGGGGTGCTCCGCCGCCGCGTCCACGACCTTCTGGTAGCCGGGGAGGTACGGGTCCTCGGTGCCGAAGAGGAACAGGATCGGGCAGGACACCTCGTCCAGCGTGCCGATCTGGTCGGGCACGCCCGAGCCGTAGAACGACACGGCGGTGTCCGGGTCGGCGGCGACGGCCGCCGAGTAGGCCAGGGTGCCGCCGAGGCAGAAGCCGAGCACTCCCACGCCGCCGGTGACCTCCGGCAGGCCGCGCAGGTACTCGACCGACGCGGTGACGTCCCCTACTGCCAGCGGGAAGTCGAGGTTGCCGACGACCTCCATCGACTTCTGGATACCCGCCTCGTCGTGCTCACCCACCCAGCCCGGCTGGAAGCGGTGGAACAGCTCGGGCACGGCCACGACGTAGCCGAGAGCCGCGAGCTGCTCCGCGACACCTCGCAGGTACCCGTCCAGCCCGAAGATCTCCTGGATCAGGACGATGCCGGGACCGGAACCGGCCTCGGGCAACCACACCGGCAGGGGCATGCCGTCAATTCGATGGGTCATGCATCGATCTTGCCCGATGAGCGGGACGAGGAGCTGAAGAAGCCCCAGGTTGCCGTGGCAGCGAGTTCCAGGCAGGCGGCCCCGAAGATCCGCCCGATCCCGCGGTCAACAGAAATCAGCGAGCTTTCCAGCATTTCCCGAAAGGCGAACGAGAACGCCCAGGGGGAACGCGGTGGATGTCGCCCGAGCCCTCGGCGGCGACATCCACCCCGTCACTTTCAGAAGGTGGCTTCGGTGTTGGCAGACCGAGCCTTACCGGCCGATCAGGCTGCCCTTGACGACCGCGTCCTGCTGGTAGACCGGAGCGTTGCTGCAGGCGTTGTAGTCAGAGCCGAACAGGCCACCCTGCTGCCACGGAGCGGGGCACGGGACGTTGACGTTGACCAGCGGCGCACCGGCCGTGGTGACGAGACCGTTGATCGACCCGTTGTTCTGCACCGGAGCGGCAGCGGTCTGACCGAAGCCCGTCGGCTGGTCCGCCCAGCTCCGTTCCGTGCCGACGAGGTTGCCGGCCACCGGCGCGTCCTGCTGGAAGACCGGGGCGTTGTTGCAGGCGTTGTAGTCGGCGCCGGCGACGCCACCCTGGTTCCACGGGGCGGGGCAGGGGATGTTCACGTTGACCAGCGGCGCACCGACCGTGGTGACGAGACCGTTGATCGACCCGTTGTTCTGCACCGGAGCGGCAGCGGTCTGACCGAAGCCGTCGTTGCGCGAGCCGGACCCGTCGCCGCCCAGGTCACCGCCGACCATTGCGCCCTGCTGGTAGACCGGGGCGTTGTTGCAGGCGTTGTAGTCCGAGCCGGCGACGCCACCCTGCTGCCACGGGGCGGGGCAGGGGATGTTCACGTTGACCAGCGGCGCACCGACCGTGGTCACGAGACCGTCGATCGACCCGTTGTTCTCCACGGGAGCGGCGGCGACCTGGCTGAAGTCAGACGCCTTCATCTCGCTCTCGCCCGCAAAGGCGCCGGCGGAGGATGCCAGAACGGAACCAACCGCGATGGTGACTGCCACGGTGCCGAGAACGGACCGACGCAGGGCGCCCGAATTGAACATGGAACTTCTCCGTTTCCTTCAGATGAGTAACCGCTGAGATGGCATCCCGCTCTTGCCTGAACAGGAATGCGCGCGGTGAGTCGAGTGCCGCCACATTAGCGTCGGCGAACACCGTCGCAAGTAGACAGACGCGCTTTTCCGCGTTCTTCACTCGAAGGTGTTGGCGTGCACCGCATCAACACTCACCAGAACGGGTATCTCCAAGGGCTTCCGGGCAGGACCGAGCGGACGACCGTCCCCAATTGATTGCCACCGCACGGAAAATCGCGACCCAGATCCCATCCGGCGGGGACAGCCGAGTCGGGCAAATCGTTCGTACGCGCGGAGATCCTGCCCGATAATCGGCCGATGATCAGACTGGTCGCGACCGACCTCGACGGCACGCTGCTGCAACCGGGTGGGGTGCTGAGCGATCACACCCGCGCCGTGCTCGACGCCGTCGACGCGGACGTCGTGGTCGTCACGGCGCGGCCGCCGCGGTTCGTGCAGGACCTCGCGCTCACCGGCACGGCGATCTGCGCGAACGGCGCGATGATCTACGACCTGACGAACCGGGAGGTCACGCACGCGCAGACCGTGCCGTTCGACGTGGTGCGGAAGGTGGCGGAGGCGCTGGCGCAGGTGATCCCGGACGTCGGCATCGCGGTCGAAACCGGCCTGGAGGTGTTGTCGGAGCCCGGTTTCCAGGGCTTCGGGCCGAAAAATCCACATCGGACACTCGAACTGCTCGACCACGTCTTCGCGGAGGCGCACCAGGTCGTGCAGATGCTCGCGTGGGCGCCGGAGCGTGAGAGCGATCACATGATGGAGATCGCCAGGGAGGCGGTCGGCCGGCACGTCACGGTCACGCACTCCGGCGGCACGGGTCTGCTGGAGATCAGCCCGCCGGGTGTGTCCAAGGCCGCCACACTCGCGTCCCTGTGCGGCGCAAGAGGAATCCGCAGGGAAGAAGTGATCGCGTTCGGGGACATGCCGAACGACCTGTCGGTGCTCGGGTGGGCCGGCACGGCCTACGCGATGGGCAACGCGCACCCGCTCGTCAAGCAGGCGTGCGCCAACCACGCGCCGCCCAACACCGAAGACGGTGTCGCCCAGGTCCTCGAGAAGCTGTTCGACCTCTAGCGGCGCGGCACCGAGGTCGGCCCCGCCACCTCGGCACCCAGCGCTGTCACCCGCCGCCGCAGTTCGCGGTCGGCGGTCACCACGGTCACCGCACGGCCGGCGCCCTCGGCCCGCACCACCTCGACGATCTTGTCGTCGCCGTCGCCGGAGGCCGCGACCACGCGGACGTCGTCGATGCTGGACACGTTGCGCGCCTTGCCCTCCACGACGAGGACGACCTCCTCGTCCCGGCCTCGCAGCGCGTCGCGGAGGCGTTCGGCCGCGCCCGCCCGGTCGCGCCACCACCCGTCGGGCACCGAACCCACGACGTTGGCGGCATCGACCACGAGCAACGGCTTCACGCCCCTCAGCCTGCCTCAGCCCCGGCGGGCCCGCAGCGCGTCCAGCGAGTCAGGGCCGCCCTCGTCGACGGCCGACGTGCCGACGGCAGCCGCGGGAACACCGGCCCAGCGCAGCACCGCCGCGGTCGCCGCACCGCGTTCCTTCTCCGGCAACCTGGCGATGTTCGAGCCGTGGTTGCCGCCCGGCACGACGAACGCCAGCGAGTCACGCGTGCCCGGTCCGAGGTGGAACGGCTCGGCGCTCCACGGGTCGTTCTGCCCGTACACGAACAACAGCCGCGAACCCTCGTAGCGCACCCATCGGTCGATGTCCTTCATCGCGTGCTTGTCGAAGCGCGGGAACCTGATCGAGTCGGGCACCATCGTCCGCGGCACGCTGGAACCGGGGTAGCGCAACAGGTCCCGGACCGCGGACTCGTCGGCTTCCGGCCAGCCGAGCTGCGTGCCCGCCTGGTAGTAATAGGTCTCGTAGGGCGCGACGCCCGCATCGGTGTAGAAGTCCCAGCCGACGGTCTGGTCGATGAACGTCCACAGGTCGTCCACCGAGGCGGCGGCACCGGGCACCAGCGCGCACTGGCCCTGGGTGCCGTACTGCCAGAAGGTGAACGGCGTGTCCAGCACCAGGAGCTCCAAGGCCCGCTGCGCGCCACCGAACTGCCGGTACGTGTAGCCCTTGGCCTCCAACCGGGCCACGATCGCGTCGCGGTTCTGCAGGATCTGCCGTTGCACGCCTTCGAGGCGCCGGTTGCACGTCGGGTCGTTGCCGACGTTGCGGATGAACTCGCTGTAGGAGTCCTCGTCGTTCACCACGTCGTTCGGTGCCACGTAAGCGATGGTCGCGTCGACGTCGTGCGGGAAGAACCGGCGGTGGTAGACCGACGTCATGCCGCCCTTGCTGGCGCCCGTCGAGAGCCAGCGGCCGCGGTAGATCTTCTTGAAGGCCTGCACGATCCGGTGGTGGTCGCCTGCCGCCTGCCGGATGTTCAGGTCGTCCCAGTCCGCCGGCACCGGCCGCGATGGTGGGAAGAAGCGCTGTTCGACGCTGATCTGGTTGCCGTCGACGAGCCGGGCCGGCTCGGACGGGCTGATGGAGCCGGGCAGGTGGTAGCCGGTGGTGTGCAGGACCATCGGCTTCGACTCGTCCTTGTGCAGCAACGAGATCCGCTGTTCGAACTGCGCGCCGCGCGGTCTGCGGTGGTCCGCGGGCTGCTGGATGCCGAGCACGAACGTCCGCGCGGTGCCGGACGTCCCTTCGCTGATGATCCGGACGCCGGGCAGGGCGGCGATCCGGTCCTTGACGTCTGCAGCGGCGTTGACGACCGAGGCGACCGCCAGGACCTGCGCCGATGCCAGGCCGAACGCCAGCAGGGAGCGTACGAGTCTGTTCACCGAGCCAAGCTAGTGAGCCCGCACGCCCCGCCGGACCGGCCGATCGTCGCTATTCGAAGCTGGCGTAGTAGGACGCGGCCATGTCCTCGTCGCCGTGGCCCTTGGTGACCGCGCGGTTCAGCCGTGCGGCCGACGCCTGCGCGACGTCGAGGTGCACGTTGCCCCGCACCGCGGCTTCGTTGACGAGCAAGGCGTCCTTCAGCGCGTTCTGCACGGTGAACGCGGGCGCGAGGGACCGCTCGATGATCGCGTTGCCCTTCATCTGCAGGTACGCGCAGTCCACCGCGCCGCCGGAAACGGCTTCGAGGAACAGCTTCGGGTCGAGCCCGGACGCCTCGCTCAGCGCCACGGCCTCGCCGACGGCCGCGGTCAGCGCGAGCACCCAGCTGTTGGCGACGAGCTTCAACCGGGAGGACGCACCGGCTTCACCGACCCACATCGTGCGGGCGCCGATCACGTCGAACACGGGTTGCACGCGCTCGCGCAGTTCCGCCGCGCCCGAGGCCAGCACGACGAGGTTGCCCTCCGCCGCGGGCTTGGTGCTGCCGAGGACGGGCGCGTCGACGAACTCGAGCCCGAGCGAACGGGCGAGTGCGATGTGGTCCTCGGTGGAGCTGATCCCGACCGTGGAGGACTGGATCCAGACGGCGTCGTGCGGCAGCGCTTCGGCCGCGGCCTGCATGGTGGCGGTGACCGCGGGGCCGTCGTTGAGCATGGTCAGCACGATCTCGACGCCCTCGACGGCCTGGGCGGGTGTGTCGGCGACGACCGCGCCCTGAGCGGCGAGCGGTTCGGCTTTGGCGCGCGTGCGGTTCCAGACCCGGACGGCATGTCCGGCGGCGGCGAGGTTGGCTGCGACGGGGGCACCCATGAGGCCGGTGCCGAGCACGGCGATCTTCATGTCCCCAGCAAACAAGAAACCTCGCGGTGCTGCCAGGTCGGGGGTCCGACAGCACCGCGAGGTCAACCGTGACATCGGCGGACCGACGTGCACTGTTACAACGCCATCTTACTGTGGCGCGCATCACGTTTAACAGAATGAAACCCCTGGAGCGCGGGAGGTGCTCCAGGGGTTCCCGTTTGGGGAGGCACTCGCGACGGGGCGCCGTGCGAGTGCCGGGTCGTGAAGTCAGCGCAGGGTGGTGACCTGAGCCTGGGCGATGGCCATCAGCTCGTGACGCATGGCCGGCGTGGTGGCCATGTCGATCGCGCGAGCCACGGCCTTCCGGTTGCGCGCCTCGGCACGACGGGCGCGGAGCTTCGCTGCGAAGTTCATCGGGGTCTGCACTTCCCTCTCGGAGGTCTGTTCGGTTGGTAACTCAAGTATGCACCTTCCTACCCGCGAACGCACGCGATTATCCGGTGAGTTGGGGCACACGCCGATGAATCATCGGCCGACAACGTGAACGGCCGGACAACGCCGGGCGGTGCGGGTCACTCCTCCCGGCCGAGCAGGAACCTCCCGAAGTGCGGCACGGTGAAGGCGATCTGACCCCGTTCCGCGCTGTAGACCAGGCCTTTCTTGATGAGCGAGTCCCGCGCGGGCGACAGCGACGAGGGTTTGCGACCGAGGTGGTCGGCCACCTGGGCGGTGTTGACGCCCGCATCCTTTCCGTCGGTCAACTCGGCCATCGCCCGGAGATACTCGCGTTCAGCGGGCGTCGCACGCTCGTATCGGGAGCCGAAGAAGCCCACTGCCAGCTCCGCGTCGGCCTCCGGAGCGGCCACGGAGACGTCCAGCGCGCTGATTGGATCGGCCGGCGCGGCGTCCCAGGCGGCCTTGCCGTAGGCCTGGATGAAGTACGGGTAGCCCCCGGACGCGTCGAACAACGCGTCCAGCGCCTCGTCCGTGATGCCCGCGTCCTCCCGTTCGACCGGGGCGAGCACCGCGCGGTCGGCGTCCTCACGGCTGAGCCGGTCGATCCGCACGTACCGGAAGAGCCGCTCCGAGTACGACTTGCTGGCGCTGAGCACGGCGGGCAGGTGCGGCAGACCCGCACCGACGACCACGAGAGGTGAGCCGAGCTGCGAGAGCTCGTGGCACGCCGCGCACAACGCACTGATGTCGTCCGGCCTGAGGTCCTGCATCTCGTCGATGAGCAGCGCGACGCCCGTGCCGACGTCCTGCGCGAGCTCGGCGACGTCGGTGAACAGCTCGACCAGGTCGATCTCGATGTCACCGGAGTCGGCCCGGCCCTGGGCGGCGGGCACGTCGATGCCGGGTTGCCAGCGGTCGCGCAGCTTGGCACCGTCCGGTGCGGCCCGCAGCGCGAAGGCCTTGAGGATGCCGAGGATGGCCTCGACCCGGTCCGGCGCGCGGTGGCGGACGGCGAGGTCGCGGATCGCCCGGTGCAGCGCCGCCGAGAGCGGTCGTCGCAGGTCGGCGTCCGGCCGGGCCTCGACCTTGCCCGCACCCCAGCCGCGTTTGACCGCCATGGATCGCAACTCGCCGAGCAGCACCGTCTTGCCGACACCCCGCAGCCCGGTCAGCACCAGGCTGCGTTCCGGACGGCCGCGGGCCACGCGTTCGAGCACCACCTCGAACGCTCCGACTTCCTTGTCCCGGCCGGCGAGCTCAGGAGGCCGCTGGCCTGCACCGGGAGCGAACGGGTTGCGCACCGGGTCCATGGCTCGCACCGTATCGGCGTTTCTAGGGCCTGAAGTAGAGACGCGCAGACGTGGGTACGAATGCCCGCGTATACATCTCTCTAGTGTGGGAGCAATACAACTGAATAGTTGCGGATGGACCTGGGCACCGGTTGGCTGGGCGACGTGGCTGAAGTCGTGACGAAGGGGACCGGCGAGGTCGAGCGCACCGCCGACCGCGCCCAGGTGGACGTGACGTTCGAGGCGCTCGGCGCCGAACGCTCCGAGGCGGTGAGCACGCTCAACCAGCGCATTTCCGTCGTCGAACCGCTGCTGCAGGACTTCGAGGTGCGCTCGCGGCAGCTGTCCGTGCACGACAACTGGGACAACAACCAACGCGTCGGCAGCCGCGCGCAGCAGCAGTACGTGATCTGGGTGTCCGACCTCGACAAGCTCGACGGCCTGCTCGCCGACCTCGTCCAGGCCGAGCCGTCGTGGATCAACGGCCCGTCGTGGACGCTCGTCGACGACGCCGAGGCCGTCCGCGAGGCGCAGAAGGAGGCCGTGGCGGACGCGCTCCGTCGTGCCGAGGGTTACGCATCGGCGCTGGGGCGGCGGCTCGGGCCGTTGCTGCGGATCGGCGACACCGACGGCGGTGCGGGCTACTCGCCGCGGATCCGCGCTTCGGCGTCGTTCGAGATGGCCGGACCTGCGGGGATGGTGGACCAGCTGAACCTCAAGGCGCAGCTGATCACGGTTTCGGCGTCCTGCACGGCCGCTTGGTCACTGCTCGACTGAGGTCACGTAGCGCGACAGGCTGATTACCCCGAATTACCTATGACGCTCGCGATGCACCGCTATGGTCGGTTCGTACCGTACGAGCGCAATCTGAGGTTCGGGGGAATGCGTTGTGCCGCTTGAGCGCCTGGAACTCGCAAGACTGAACGTTCCCGACAACCCGCAAACGAGAGCACGCCTGGCCGAACTGACTCATCCCGGTGGCCTGCCGATGCAACCGGCTGAGACCTACGAGGCTCATGATCCTGCGGGGCTCATCACCATCACCGTGAACAAGGCCCAGATGGTGACAAACGTTCGCATTCGCCCGAGGTGGTTCGAGCAAATGCGACCAGAAGCGTTTCCTGCCACGGTCTACAACACGTACGTGACTGCGGTGCAGCGCGCACTCGCAGTCGAGTTCGCCCACCGCCCTGCGCATTCGCAGAACCCGTCCACTCCGGCCAAACCAGAGGCGGACCCCGCCGACCTACCGCTCGAGGACTGGATGGCGAGGACGAGGGCCAAGCTCGACGCCGTAGACGCCGAGTACGACGCGATCCGCCGCCAGGAGCAGGCGCCTCAACAGCCTGCCATCACAGAGGTCCGCAGCCCTCTCGGCTATCTGGTGATGCGCATGCGCGGTGGTGGCCCGATCTCGCTGCACGGCGACCCTCAGGCGTTGGACAACCCGTCCGACGCGGTACTCGCCGACGACGTCCTGAGCCTCTTCGTGCGCGCGGGTCTTGGCGTCGATCCCGGCGAACGCCCTCGCCCGGTGGCACGACCGCGCACCGGCGGTGACGAGGCGGACGACGACTACTTCACCGACTTCCGGGTCTTGGGCAAGAGGGACGAAAATGGCTGACTACAAGGTTGTCACCCAGGATCTGCGCGAAGAAGCAAAGCTCTGGCAGGAGAAGGCCGACAAGGCGGAGCCGATCGTGCAGGCGATACGGGACACCTACCTCACGGAGACCGCGTTCTTCGTCGGCGACTTCGCGACGCTTGGCGCCGGACTCGCCAACGCCACCCTTGAAGCAGGTCAGTACGAGGAATTCCGGACGTTCATGGAGAAGTGCGTCGCGGGCGCGGTCACCGAGTTCAACCAGATCGACGGCGCGTTGCGCGCGATCGCGGACGAGTACGACCGCACCGAGAGCGTCAACGAGATCGATCTTCGCAAGTTCTACGGCTAGCAGGAGCACGAGAATCCATGAGCAGTTCCGGTGAAATGACCAACCTGTTCGAGCGCGGGTTCCAGAGGCTCGAGGACAACGCTCGCGAGTGCGCCCATAGGTTCAACACCGCCATCGACCACATCAACGACTGGCGCTTCGTCCTCGGTCCCGCGATGCTCGTGATCAACCCCGCTCTCGACGTCATCCGCGAGGGTCTCGAGAAGATGTTCAAGCTGATCAGGACCGCGGTGGAGCACCACTTCCCGGTCCTGTCGCTGATCTGGCAGTCGTTCAACTGGGTCGAGAAGGTCCAGCAGCCGATGAACGGCCTCAGCCACGACACGTCTGCGACCTATTTGGCCGACCGTTGGACGGGTGAGGCGGCCGGCGCCTACTCGCGGCGGGTCGCCGCGCAGAACGACGCGATAAGCGCCGTGGGAACCAAGGCGGACGGCGTCAGCAAGTGGCTGATGGACATCGCCAAGTACAACATCGACTACATGACCGAACTGTCGAAGATGGCGACCGGCTTCCTCGGCGCACTGGTCACCGCCGCGATCGAAGGCGCGACCGTCGTGGGCATCCCGTTCGCGGTCAAGGATCTCGCCGGCGCCATCGGCACCCTCGTCACGCAGCAGCTCGACAACCTCGTGGGCATCGCCAAGCGGTTCGCCGAAGCACTCAGCAAGGTGCGGGACATCATGAGCCTGATGACCGATCCGAAGCTGCCCAACCAGGGCTGGCCGCAGGCGGTGAAGGGATGAGGCCAGGCACCGTTCTGGCCATGGCAGCGACGGTGTTCGTCGGCGGATGCACCTCCAAGCCGGTCGAGACACCGACGTTCAGCGATGTCCCGACCACGACGTCATCTCCGGCGCCGGTGAAGTACCACCAGGCGGCGTTGAAGTCCTGTTCGGAGATCGGGCAGGAAACAGGCGATCTCCCGCCCGCGCAACCGAATGACGACCAGAAGTTGGGCTCCAACTCGTCGGCACGAACCTGCAGGTTCAGAGGGGCAGATCACTCCGTCACCCTCAGCATCCGCTCCTGGGACGACACCGAAGACATCAGAGGTGCCAGGCCTGCGGCGGAGTACGCGAAGGACTACTTCGCCGACCGCACCCAGGCCTGGGAGAAGGACATCGGCGCGAACCTCGGTTCGGACGCGCGCTGGCGCACCAAGTCCCCCGCGGCCTGCGCCCTGGAGATCCTCGACCAGAACGGCGTGCTGACCGTGGCCAACAGCAGCAACAGCAGCACGGGGTTCGACGAGCAGCAGTGCCGCACAACCGTGCGTGAGTTGGCGAAGAAGTTCTTCGGCGCTGTGCAGCCGTAACGCGTTCAGCGCATCGCGCTCCGCCAGAAATCACGCATGACGGGCAGCGGGGCGGGGCTGGTCATGGCGGTGCGGGTGAGCAGGATCGTGATCAGGTTCTGCGACGGGACGACGTGGGCCGCGGTGCCGGAGCCGCCGACCCAGCCGTAGCGGCCGGGGACGTTCCACGGGTCGATCTCGGCGACGTCGACGCTGCCGCCGTAGCCCCAGCCCTGGCCCTCCAGGAAGATGTGCGCCGCCTCGCGCTCCGCCGCAGACGTGGTGTCGGTCGCGAGTTCGGGCAGGAGGTCGCTGGTCATCAGGTACCGGTGGAACGCCAGCAGGTCGTCCGCGGTGGACTTCAGGCCGCCCGCGCCGGACGGCAGGGTGTCGCTGATGAAGCTGGTGTTGGTCATGCCGAGCGGTGCGCAGAAGCGTTCGGCCAGGAAGTCCGGGAGCGAGCCGGTGACGCGGTGCAGCAGCACGCCGAGGACGTCCGAGCCGGTGTTGTAGACCCAGCCCTCGCCCGGCTGGTGCAGCAGCGGCACGCCGGCGAGCTGCTTCAGCCACTCCTCGGGGGTCGGCAGGTCCTCACGGCCGTGCAGGTGCGCCTGTTCGAAGAGCTTCTTCGTGGCCGGCAGGGAGAAGTCCGCCGAGAAACCCCAGCCGGACCGGGAGGCCTGCAGGTGGCGGACCGTGATCGGCCTCGTCGCGGGAACGACGTCGTCGACCTCGCTCGCCGGAGTGCGGACGACCACCGGGTGCGCGAGTTCCGGCAGCCAGTTCGCGATCGGGTCGTCGAGGGCGATCTTCCCGTCCCGCACCAGCAGCATCGTCGCCGCCGCGACGATCGGCTTGGTCAGCGAGGCGATCGGGAAGACCGACTCCCGCGTCTCGCCGCCGACCGACGCGAACTCGACTTCGTCTCCGCGGGCGACGAGCGCCACGGCGTTGGGCGTGGTCTCGCGGTGGGTTTCCAGAACTTCCTGCAGCGTCATGGTCGCCATCCTTCTCCGGTGAGGGTTCGGATGGTCTGACTTCAGCACTGGGCGAAACTCATCGCTCCAGGATCGCCGTGATGCCCTGACCGCCGGCGGCGCAGATCGACACGAACCCGCGGCCGCTGCCCCTCTGGTGCAGCAGCTTGGCCAGGGTCGCCACGATCCGGGCGCCGGTGGCGGCGAACGGGTGGCCCGCCGCGAGCGAGGAGCCGTTGACGTTGAGCTTCGCGCGGTCGATCTCGCCGAGGTCGGTCTCCCAGGCCTTCAACGTGGCCAGCACCTGCGACGCGAACGCCTCGTGCACCTCGTAGAAGTCGAACTCCTGCAGCTTGAGGCCCGCCTTGTCGAGCATGCGCGGCGCGGCGTGCACCGGGGCCATCAGCAGGCCCTCGTCGCCGTGCACGTAGTCGACGGCGGCGGTCTCGGCGAACGTGAGGTACGCCAGCACGGGCAGTTTGCGGGCCCGTGCCCACTCCTCGGTGGCCAGCAGGACCGCGGAGGCGCCGTCGGAGAGCGGGGTCGAGTTGCCGGCGGTCATCGTGTCGCCGAAGACCGGCTTGAGCTTGGCGAGCTTCTCGACGCTGCTGTCCGGACGGAGGTTCTGGTCGCGGGTCAGGCCCAGGTACGGGGTGACGAGGTCGTCGAAGAAGCCCTCGTCGTAAGCGCGGGCGAGGTTCTGATGGCTGCGCGCAGTGAGCTCGTCCTGGTCCTCGCGGGTGATGCCGTACTGGGCCGCGGTGATGGCCGCGTGCTCGCCCATGGACATGCCGGTGCGCGGTTCGCCGTTGCGCGGCAGGTGCGGCACGACGTGGCTGGGGCGCAGCCTGGTCAGCAGGCTGACCTTGCGGGTGCGGTTGAACTCCAGCAGGAGCTTGCGGAAGTTCTCGTTCACGCCGATCGGGGCGTCGCTGGTGGTGTCGACGCCACCCGCGATGCCCGCCTCGATCTGGCCGAGCGCGATCTTGTTGGCCACCGCGATGATCGCCTGCAGGCCGGTGCCACACGCCTGCTGGAGGTCGTACGCAGGCGTTTCCGGGCCGAGCTTGCTGCCCAGGACCGACTCGCGGACGAGGTTGAAGTCGCGCGAGTGCTTGAGCACGGCGCCCGCGACCACCTCGCCGAGACGCTCGCCCTGCAGGCCGAAGCGGCTGACCAGACCGTCGAGCACCGCGGTGAACATGTCCTGGTTCGACGCGGTGGCGTACGGGCCGTTCGAGCGGGCGAACGGGATGCGGTTGCCGCCGATGATCGCTACTCGCATACCGGCATACTACCTACTAGCGAGTAGACTTACTAGCTAGTAGGTTGTGTGACGTGGACAGGTACCAGAAGTTCGCCTCTTCGGGGCTGGGGCGCCAGCTCGTGCGCAGGCTCGGCCTGCCGAACCCGTATCCACTCCGCCGCGACGCCGCCTTGGCCACCCCGGTGCTGGTCGGTGGCACCTCCCGGCTGTCCTTCCTGAAGCAGCTCCAAACGGGGTCCGCTCCCTACGGCGCGTTGGTGTTCGACGCGTCCGACTTGACGTCGGTGAGCGACCTGCGGCAGCTGCACGACTTCTTCCACCCGGTGATCACGCAGCTCGGGCCGTGCGGGCGGGTGATCGTCATCGGACGCTCGCCCGACTCCGTGGCGCAACGGGCTCTCGAAGGCTTCGTGCGGTCGGTCGGCAAGGAGCTGCGCCGCGGTGGCACGGCGAACCTCGTGTACGTGGCGGACGGGGCGGAGGACGGCGTCGAGTCCACGCTGCGGTTCCTGCTGTCCGGACGGTCGGCCTACGTGTCCGGGCAGGTCGTCCACGTCTCCGGCAACGCTGCCACCGGCTCGCTGGACGGCAAGGTCGCGCTGGTCACGGGTGCTTCGCGCGGCATCGGTGCGGCGATCGCGGCGACGTTGGCCCGCGACGGCGCGCACGTCGTGTGCCTGGACGTGCCCGCGGCCGGCGACGAGCTGTCGAAGGTCGCGAACTCCGCGGGCGGGTCGGCGTTGCAGCTCGACATCACCGGCGATCCGGCGAAGCTGACCTCGTACCTGATGGAACGGCACGGCGGCGTTGACATCGTTGTGCACAACGCGGGCATCACGCGCGACAAGACGTTGGCGCGCATGGACTCCTCGCTGTGGGACGCGGTGCTGGAGGTCAACCTCGCCTGCCAGGAGCGGATCAACGCGGCACTGCTCGAAGGCGACGTGCTGCGCGAAGGCGGACGGATCGTCGGCGTGTCGTCGATCGCGGGCATCGCGGGCAACGTCGGTCAGACCAACTACGCCACCTCGAAGGCCGGCGTGATCGGCATGGTCAAGTCGCTGGCACCCGTGCTGGCCGACCGCGGCGCCACGATCAACGCCGTCGCGCCGGGGTTCATCGAGACCAAGATGACCGCGGCCGTGCCGTTGCTGACGCGCGAGGTCGGGCGGCGGATGAACAGCCTGTCGCAGGGCGGGTTGCCGGTCGACGTGGCGGAGACGGTGGCGTGGTTCGCGGCGCCGGGCTCGGGTGGCGTGAACGGCAACGTCGTGCGGGTGTGCGGCCAGATGCTGCTGGGGGCCTGATGTTGCTGCGCGCCGCCCTGACGTCGTTCCGGCGCGGGGACACCCTTGCCGCGAAGCCCGTTTCCACCGCGGTCGACGTTTCGCTGAGACATCTGACGGCGTACAACGCGGTGTGCGGGTTCGCGCTGCGCGACGCGTTGCCGTTGACCTATCCGCACGTGCTGGGCTTTCCGTCGCAGATGAAGCTGATGACCGGCTCGGGGTTCCCGTTCCCGTTGCCCGGCCTGGTGCACGTCGCGAACCGGATCACGCAGTCGCGGCCGCTGACGCTGGACGAGCAGCTGGAGATCACGGTGACCGCGCGCGATCTGCGGCCGCACCCGCAGGGCGTGCAGGTCGACGTGGTGACGTCGGTTTCCGGTGTCTGGGAAGGCGTGTCGACCTACCTGCGACGGACCGGCGGCGGGTCCTCCGGCGGCGAGGAACTGCAGCGGCCCGTCGGGTCGGCGGTGTGGCGGGTGCCCGCGGACATCGGGCGGCGGTACGGGGCCGTGTCCGGCGACCGGAACCCGATCCACATGTCCCCGTTGAGCGCCAAGCTCTTCGGCTTCAAGCGGGCCATCGCCCACGGAATGTGGACGAAGGCGCGCTGCGTGGCCGCGCTGGAGGGCCGGCTGCCCGAGGCCGTGACGGTGGACGTCCGGTTCAAGAAGCCGTTGCTCATCCCCGGACGCGTCGAATTTTCGGCGGTCGAGGTCGCCGACGGCTGGGAGTTCGGCGTGTGGGGCAAAGGTCCCCATCTGCTCGGCTCAGCCCTGTGAAGCTCAACGCCGTGACGGTGGATGCCAGACGTTGCCCTCGACCAGGTCGCCGAAGCCCATCCACACGAGGTTCATGAGGCGGGCCGCGACCACACCGGCGGGCTCCTCCGGGTGATCGAGCCACCACTCCGCGAGCGACTCACCCGCGCCGACCAGCGCGGCGGCCAGCGACTCGGCCTCCAGCTTGGTCGCGGGCGCCTTCGTGGACTGCGTGAGCAGCGCCGCGACCAGCGACACCGCACGGCTGCGCATGTCGGTGAGCTCGACCGCGAACGGGCCGCCCTGGGTCGACGCCTGGCGGTGCAGCACCATCCAGCTGGCCCGGTTCTCACCGACGAACCCGAAGAACGCCCGCAGCCCGCTCCACAGCTGCACGTCAGGTTCCTGGTCGGGCTCGACGCCGGTCGCGATGGCCTCCATCATCCGCGTGGCCTCACGCCGGATGCAGGTCGCGAACAGCTCTTCCTTCGAGCCGAGGTAGGCGTAGAGCATCGGCTTGGAGATGCCGGCGACCTCGGAGATCTCGTCCATCGAGGCCGCGTGGAAGCCGAGCCGCGAGAACACGTCGACGGCGGCATCCATGATCTGCCGCTCGCGCACTGCGCGTGGCAAGCGCTTGGCTCGACCTTCTGTGCGCATCACACCCCCTCGGTTCGGAGGAACAAGATTATCCGATCGGGTTGCCACAATACCTACTCACCAGTAGTCTTACTCACCAGTAGGTATCAGGAGGTGTGTCCATGACGCTCGACCTCACCACCGAGGCGATCGCGAAGCTCAGCCCGACCGAGCTGATCAGCACGTTGCAGCAGATCTCCCCGGACGATCCCGCGCTGGCCGACGTGAACATCGACGTCATCGCCCGCGGCATCGACCCGAAGAAGCTGGGCAAGGCCGACTTCGCCGCGTTGCTGAACGCCCTGGGCACGCTGGCCGACGGCGGCGCGGACCTCGACCTGGCGAAGATGGACCCGGCCAACTTCGCCCGCATCATCTCCCGCGCCTCGAAGGACCAGATCGAGGCCGTGGTCTCCGACCCCGCGCTGCGGGTGCGGGTGCTCGACGAGGTCTTCCGCCGCATGGAGGTCCACTTCCGCGCGGACCGCGCCGGCGCCACCCGTGCCGTCGTGCACTTCCACGTGCTCGAAGACGTCTACGAGGCGATCATCGAAGACGCCACGTGCGTCATCAACAAGGGCGTGACGCGCGAGGCCCGTGCCGTCGTGACGCTGACGCCCGCCGACTTCCTGAAGCTCGCGACCGGGAACGCCTCCGCCCCCGTGCTGTTCATGACGGGCAAGCTGAAGGTGAAGGGCGACCTGGGGTTCGCGGCCGGGTTCATGAGCCTGTTCAACATCCCGAAGGCCTGACGGAGAGGTTTTGCAGTGGGTGGCTTCTCGCTCGAACTGAACGAAGACCAGACCGACCTGCGCGACTGGGTGCACGGTTTCGCTCGCGACGTGATCAGGCCGGCGGCCTCCGAGTGGGACGAGCGCGAGGAGACGCCTTGGCCGGTGATCCAGGAGGCCGCGAAGATCGGCCTCTACGGCTTCGAGGCCCTCGCGACCTGGTTCGCCGACCCGATCGGCCTCTCGCTGCCGATCGCCACCGAAGAGCTGTTCTGGGGCGACGCCGGCATCGCCCTCGCACTGATGGGCACCGGCCTCGCCGTCGCGGGCATCTTCGCGTCCGGCGAACCCGAGCAGCTGGCCGAGTGGGTGCCGGAGTGCTTCGGCGACGAGAACGAGCCGAAGCTGGCGGCGTTCTGCGCCTCCGAGCCCCAGGCCGGCTCCGACGTGGCGGGCTACCGCACGCGGGCCCGCTACGACGAGGCCACCGACGAATGGGTCATCAACGGCCAGAAGGCCTGGGCCACCAACGGCGGCATCGCGAACGTCCACGTCGTGACCGCCGTGGTCGACCCGGAGCTCGGCTCACGCGGCCAGGCCGGCTTCATCATCCCGCCCGGCACGCCAGGCCTGTCGTCGCCCGGCAAGATCAAGAAGCACGGCATGCGCGCCTCGCACACCGCCGACGTGTTCTTCGACGACGTCCGCGTGCCCGGCCGCTGCGTGCTGGGCGGCCGCGAACGCCTGGAGGCACGCCTGGCACGCGCCCGCGAGGGCAAGAAGGCAGGCGGCCAGGCCGCGATGGCCACCTTCGAGACCACCCGCCCGACCGTCGGCGCGATGGCCGTGGGCGTCGCACGCGCCGCCTACGAGTACGCGCTGGACTACGCCAAGGACCGCGAGGCGTTCGGCCGGAAGATCATCGAGAACCAGTCGATCGCGTTCGACCTCGCGAACATGCGCATGGAGATCGACGCGGCCCGCCTGCTGGTGTGGCGCGCGGCCTGGATGGGGCGCAACAACGTGCCGTTCACCGCGGGCGAGGGCTCGATGTCGAAGCTCAAGGCGTCCGAGGTGTCGGTGTGGGCGACGGAGCGGGCGATCCACATCCTCGGTGGTGCCGGGTACACGCGGGAGCACCCCGTGGAACGGATGCACCGCGACTCGAAGATCTTCACCATCTTCGAGGGGACTTCGGAGATCCAGCGGCTGGTGGTTTCTCGGATGATCTCCGGTATGCAGATCAAGTGAGCTGACCATCCCAGGCCGTCCCTGGACCGTCTGACTGGACGGGGTCTTGCGAGGCTTGAAGACCGCGTCCACAGCGAGCCGCGCCCTCTGGTGGCTGGACGGCATCAGGTCGGGCACGGCGATCGATGCCCGCCGACGCTCCGCGCCAACGGCCAACGCGCCATTTCGGTCGACGGCGTCTCTATGGTTTCTCCATGATCGAGCGCGGGGACATCGCGTCTGTACTCGTCCAGTTCCTTGAGGATCGGGGTGGACGAGCACTGGTGCGTCTGCCCAACGGCTCCAAGACGAGCCTGCCCTACGAGTGCCTGGATCTGGTCGTCCGGATCGACGACCTGGCTGAGCCGGTCAGCACGGATGAGCTCCGCTCGGGTCCACTACTGGCCCCCTATCGCAGGCAAAGCACCGCCGAAGACCACGGATGATTTCCGGTATGCGGATCAAGTGAGCGGCTTACCCTCACCCCCATGTGGGGGTTCTTGGTCAAACTGCTGGCGGTGATCGGCGTGCTCGCGAGCGCGGTGGTCACCGCCTCCGCGTTCGTGCCAGGTGTGCAGCGGCTGCCGGAGTGGCTCGCGCAGACCGCGCTGGTCGTGGCCATGGTGCTGTTCACCGCCATGCTGGTGCGGGAGCACGGCGGTTTTCCCGACCGGAAGGCGCAGCGCGAGATCTGGGCGGCTTGGTGGAAGACGCTGCCGGTGTGGGTGCGGCCGCTGGTGTACGCGATCGGCTGGGGGTGCGCCGCACTGGCCGTCTACACGTTCTTCACCGGCACGCACCTGACCAACGAGCAGTTCATCGGGATCACCGGGCCGATCGCACTGGGGGCGAACGTCAACGTGCTGGCGTTCGCCTTCGTCAGGCGGCGGGAGGCTCCCGCCGCCTGACGCCCGGTCAGCAGGAGGAGCCGCTGCTCCCCGTCAGCTGGGTCCCACCGATCTCCACCGTGCCGACGGCGATGGTGCACTTGTCGTTCAGCGTCTTGCTGGACGTCCACACGTCACGCTGGTTGGTCGCGCCCTGCGCGGGCGGCGTGAACGAGCCGCCGCCGCTGAGCTTGATCGACGCGCGGAACGTGCTCGACGACTGCACGTGGATGTGGCCGAACTTGGCGCCGCATCCCTCGAACTGCGTGATGGTGGCCGTGGTCGCGGTGCCGTTCC
This sequence comes from Lentzea sp. NPDC004789, assembly GCF_053601075.1. Classification (NCBI taxonomy): domain Bacteria; kingdom Bacillati; phylum Actinomycetota; class Actinomycetes; order Pseudonocardiales; family Pseudonocardiaceae; genus Lentzea; species Lentzea sp. NPDC004789. The sequence continues at coordinate 181,270 of NZ_JBSGBE010000003.1, forward strand.
TGACGACACCTGCCGAACCGACCTGCACCGCGCTCGGGCAGGTCGGCGGGGTCTGTTCTGCTGCCTGTGCGGTACCCCCGAGGAGCAGGGCAACGCCGGTCGTGACGATTCCCAGTTTGATCAGCACGTCGTGAACGTAAGTCGAGCTGGTTAGCCGACGGTAAATCCGCGAACGCGTGGAGTAACGCCGACGACTGCTGCTCCGATCAGCCCAGTGGAACGGCGTTAGGGGGAATCGAGATGCTCCCGAATGTGTACGTCATGGCCGCCGCGGTTCTGGCCGGTGCCGCGGGCAGTGCCTACGTCGTGACGGTCGTGGACCACCCTGGGCCGGTGGCGGTCAGTCAGGTCGTGCGCGTGGTCGACGCGGAGACGGTCGAGGTGCGCGAGGGTGATCGCGTCACGGCGATGCGGCTCGTGAACGTCGACGCGCCGGCCGCGGACGAGTGTCTGCACAACGAGTCCCAGAAGCGGCTCACCGAGCTGCTGCCGGTGGGAACCGCGGTCACCGTGGTGCGGGAGGGCCAGTTCGCCGCACTGTCCACACTGGACGGGCAGCTGGTCAACGCCGCGCTCATCGCCGACGGGCTGGCGGTGCCGGTCGTCAACGGCACGCGGTTCCTCGACCAGGTGAAGGCGGCCGACAACGCGGCCACCGAGGGGCACAAGGGTTTGCACTCACCGGATGTGCCCTGCACGTTGCCCGGACAGGTGCGGGCGATCACCGAGGCGGCGGCCGCGGTGGAGGCGCAACCGCTCAAGGCGAGCAAGGCCGAGCTGACGGTCGCGGCGGACACGGCCAAGACGGCCATCGGGCTGGTGGACCAGCTGTCCAAGCCCGGCGGGCTGACGTGGGACGCGGTGGCGCCGGTGGACCAGACGGTGTTGCTGGCGAAGGTCACCAAGGCGGTGCCGACGTTGTATCGCAAGGAGGCCGAGCTGCGGAACGTCGTGAAGGGGCTGAGGTGACGGCCCGCCGTTCCCCTGCGCCGGCGGGCCGCGCACAACATCGCGTGTCGCGGTTATGGCGCGGTAAACGTCCAGGTTGGACCAAGCGGCCACGAGAACGAGCTGGGCGCCCAGCTGGTTCTCGCAGTGCACACGAGGTCGATCTAGCCGAAGGGCTGGCCTGCCTCACGCAGCCAGGCGCGCTCGGCCGAGTGGTCCGGCACGGCAGGCCACCCGTTGATCTTCGCGATCAGCACCCAGTACCGCTCGGCACGCGGGTCCGCGAAGTCGGAGAGCTCGCGCAGCCGCTCGACGAGCTGTTCGTCGTTCGGCAGGTCGAGCGACTCCGCCCACTTGGCGTTCACGCGGTCCACGACCTCGCGAGCGGCGTCGGACGTCGGCGCGATGCCGGCGTCGAGTGCCGCGCGCGCCTGGGCCATCGCGAAGTTGAACGCCTCCATCTGGTTGTCCGCCGGCGGGCTCATGTCCTTGCCGTTGCGGCGGAACTCCTCGTGCTGCTGGGACATCCGCTTCACCGCGGCCCGGAAGTCCGGGTCCTGCACGAGCTTCGCGAGCTCGACCCACGCCTCCAGCTGCTCGGTCGTCGGGTCGTCCGGCAGCTCGATCCGCACGGACCGCATGCGCTGCTCGAACTGCGGATCCAGCTCGTAGGGCCCGAACACCTCCTCGAAGAAGTCGTCGAGGATGCGCTGGCGCTCCTCGTCCGACATGCGTGCCAACTCGTTCATCAGTTCCATCTCCCCTCCTTTGGCGACGGCGCGCAGCACGGCACGGCGCAGCCGCAACGTCCTCATCTGCGCGTCGATCGCTTCCGCATGTGCCCGCGCCACGTCGGTCACCGTCACCTCGCGGGCGAGGACCCGCCCGGCGGTCGGCAGGTCGACACCCAGATCCCTCAGGGTGCGGACGAGCTTGAGCTTCGCGACCGCCTCACCGTCGTACGTCCGGTAGCCGCCGACCGTTCTGGCAGTGGGCGGGATGAGGCCCTGGTCGGAGTAGAACCGGATCGTTCGGACGGTGAGGCCGGTCATCCTGGCCAGCTCGCCGATCTGGTAGCGCGTCACGGGGACAACTCTGAACCCTCCAGTGACTGGAGAGTCAAACCCGATTAACCGATCGAGTTCCAGAAACCACAGTTGTGCCTGGTCAGGCCGTTGATCGGGCCTACGTGCTCCAGCGAGTACTCCTGGACGGTGCCCCGCGCCCAGCCCGGCTTGCCGGTGCGCGCGAACGTGGTCCAGTCGCGGATCATCGTCGACGCGAGCCGCTGCTGAGCGGGGTTGAGGTCGAAGGTCGGGATGTCGAAGAAGTAGGCGAGCTCGGACGAGTGCCAGGCGCCGGCCGGGGAGCCCGCGGGGAAGAGGTCCTTGAACCAGCCGAGCGGCGCGGTGCGGTCGGCGAACTCGTAGCCGTACGTCGGCGTGTAGCGCGAGAGCAGCCGGTCATCGGTGAGCTGGTGGCACGCCCACACGCCGTCGGTGAGCACGGCACCGTACGCGAGCCGTGCGGAGTCACCCGCCGGGTACTCGGCCGCGATCTTCGCCGCCTTCTCCGCACCGAACGACGTCACCAGCAAACCGTTGTAGTCGAACGGTTCCGGCACGGTCGCGGACGTGAGCCTGCCTTCGTCACGGGTGTTGCCCCAGATCACCGGCACGCGGTTGAACCGGCCGGACCGCAGCGCGTCGACGGGGTTCACGGGCAGCACGCTGTTGCCGGTCACGACCGGGGTCACGCCGCGGTCGATGGCGGTGAAAGCCGTGGGAGGCAACGCACGCAGGCACGCGACGTCAGCGCAGCCGAGCTGAGCCGAGATCGCCACAGCGTCCTTCGCAGCCGCGTCCTTCGTGATCCACGGCGAACCACCCGGCTTGGTGTGGATCACGCCGTTGGCACCCCACGTCGTGGAGCAGCCGCCGCTCTGCGCGATGGCCTTCTGGAACAACCCACGCGACTTCGGCGACGTCACCTGCGCGCACACGTCGAACGCGCCACCGGACTCGCCGAAGATCGTGACGTTGCGCGGGTCTCCACCGAACGCGGCGGCGTTGCGCTGCACCCACTTCAGGGCCGCCTGCTGGTCCTCGATGCCGTACGCGCCGGAGTCCGGCAGGCCGGGGTGCCCGAAGAAGCCGAAGAACCCGAGCCGGTAGTTGATCGTCACGACGACCACGTCACCCTGCACGACCAACGGCCGCGGGTTGAAGCCGTCGCCCGACAGGTAGCTGTTGCCGCCGCCGTGCAGGTAGACCATGACCGGCCTGCGGCCGTGCGTGGACGCCGTGGTGACGTTGAGGTACAGGCAGTCCTCGTTGCTGCTCGGCGAACCGGCACCGGCCGACTGCGCGCAGACGGGGCCGGGCTTGGTCGCGTCACGAGGCGTCGTCCACGGCGTGATCGGCTGCGGCGAACGCCATCGCAGCTCGCCCACCGGCGGGGCCGCGTACGGAATCCCCTGGTAGACCTGGCGATCAGCCAGGACGGTGCCCTGCACCGGACCGGTGTCGGTCCGCACGAGGCCGGAGTCGGATGCCTGCGCCACGCCCACCGGGCCTGCCAGCAGAGCCGTTGCGATCAAGAAGGACAGTCGCTTGTTCATGCACAGGCGTCGAACGAAGGGCCCGCGGATCGACATCCGCGGGCCCTCGCATACCGGGCTGTGCCGGAATCGGGAACGATCTCGATCGTGTCGACGATCCTGCCGTGGCTCGAACGCGTGTTCGCCGCTTACTGGCCTCCCGCGCTGGCCGGACTCGTGCTGTTCTGGGCCTACCGACTGGGGAGGCGGGCCCTGGCCATCTGGGCCGGGCACGATGTCGACTTCCCCGACTCGAAGCCGTCCCAGGAGGCCGAGCCGGGCGTCAAGGGATCGATGGCCTGGGCGGTCATCAAGTGGCTCACCCTCGCGATCGTGCTCGCAGGTACCACCGGCTACGGCCTCTTCCTGGTGCTCGGCAGTCCTTCCCTTCCGGACCGGAACACCTTCACGACCAGTGAACTACTCGATCTCATGAAGATCGGACTCGCGGTGGTCGGTGGTCTGGGAGCCGTCGTCGCCCTCGCCGTCGCCTACCGCAAGCAACAGGTTTCCGAAGCGGCTCATCTCATGGCCACCGGTCAAGAACTTCGCGAACAGACCAAGTTCTTCAACGAGCGCTATGTGAGCGCCGCGGAGCAGCTGGGACACGAACGCTTCGCGGTGCGACTGGCCGGTGTCTACGCCATGGTCGGGCTGGCCGACGACTGGCCGGCAGGACGGCAGACGTGCGTCGACGTCCTGTGCGGATACCTGCGAACCCCGTACCCGGAGGGCGACCCGACCGACCGGGAGGTACGCCAGGAGATCATCAAAACCCTGCTGGACCACGTCTGGGACCACGAGATCGGAGAGCGGCCGGTCCGGATGGACTTCAGGAAGGTCCAGTTCGAGGACCTCGACCTCTCCCGTCGCAAGTTCAGCGCCGAGATGGACTTCGAAAAGGCGGTCTTCCACGGGAAGCTCACCAACTTCTCCGAATGCCTCTTCACCGGGGTGGTGAACTTCTACGGAGCGACCTTCAAGTCGGAGAAGACCTCCTTCGCCGACTCGAACTTCCGCGACGGCACCGTGAACTTCCGCCGGGCGACGTTCAGCGGCAAGCTGGTGGACTTCGCTGATGCCGTCTTCCTGAAGAGCGATCTCAGCTTCGCCGAGGCGACAGTCGCGGACGGCACGAAGGTCTCGTTCGAGGGCACTCGAATGCAGGCTTCGTCGATCTCCCTCGAGAACGTCGCGTTGCGGAACGCAGAACTCGACTTTTCACTGATGCTCTTCATGCCGTCGACGGCGTACAGGGCCAAGTCCGGGCTCAACCTGCGCAAGATGCTCGCGAACAACACGAGCGTGACGTTCAAGGGGAGCAAGATCAATGACGCGGTTCTGTCGCTCGGCCACGCGCGTCTCGTCGACTGCACGATCGACCTCGAAGACCTCGAACTGATCGACACGGATCTTCTGACCCAAGGCATGCAACCGGTTGGCGCGGCCGCAGCTCTTCGCAGACTCGGTGGGGCGATGCAGAAGGCCCCCGCGCCGGAGCACGAGGGCCTTCGCCAGGACGAACCTCAGTAGGTCATCGCGATGCCGGGGTCGGCCAGCAGCGCGCCGACGTCGGCCAGGAACTGCGAGCCCTGCTGGCCGTCCACCACGCGGTGGTCGAACGACAGCGCGAGCTGGCAGATCTTGCGGACCTTGATCTCGCCGTCGACCACCCACGGCATGTCGCGGATCGCGCCGAGCGCGAGGATCGCGGACTCGCCGGGGTTGAGGATCGGCGTGCCGGTGTCGACGCCGAAGACGCCGACGTTGGTGATCGTGATGGTGCCGTTCATCATGTCGGCCGGTGCGGTCTTGCCGTCACGGGCGACGGTGGCGAGCTCGTCCAGTGCGACCGCGAGCTCCTTCAGCGACATGCGGTCGGCGTCGCGGACCTTCGGCACCACCAGGCCGCGCGGCGTGGCGGCCGCGATGCCCAGGTGGACGTAGTCCTTGTAGACGATCTCGTTGGCGGCGCTGTCCCACGTCGCGTTGACGTCCGGCGTGCGGCGCGTCGCGAGGATGACGGCCTTGGCGCAGAACGCGAGCGGCGTCAGCTTCACGCCGCGGAACTCCGGCGCGTTCTTCAGGCGCGCGCGCAGTTCCATCATCGGCGTCACGTCGACCGTCAGGAACTCGGTGACGTGCGGTGCGGTGAACGCGCTGTCGACCATGGCCTGCGCGGTCGCCTTGCGGACGCCCTTGATCGGCACGCGCCGCTCGCGGCTGCCGTTGTCCACAAACGACGGGGCGGCGGGAGCGGGTACGGCGACGGCGCTTTCGACGTCCTCGCGCGTGATGACGCCGTCGGGGCCGGAGCCCGTCAGCGCGTACAGGTCGACGCCGAGGTCCTTGGCCAGCTTGCGGACCGGCGGCTTGGCCAGCGGCACGTAACCACCGGGAGCCTGGACCGGAGCCGGAGCAGGAACAACGGGCGCGGGCGCCGCGACGGGAGCAGGAGCAGGCGCGGGCGGAGCCACGACGGCGGCCGGAGCGGCGGCCGGGGTGTCCTTGCGCGCGCGGCGCTTGGCCGTGCCGGACTTCGGGCCGTAGCCGACGAGCGTCGCGATGCGGCCGCCCGGCATCTCCTCGCCGATCTTGCCGGACGAGGTGCCGTTCGCCTCCGCGGCGGCCGGAGCCGGAGCGACGGGTGCGGCGGCGCCGCCGGGGTCGGTGTCGATCGTGATGATCGGGACGCCCACCTCGACGGTCTGACCGGGCTCGGCGAGCAGCTCGGTCACCACGCCCGCCCACGGGCACGGCAGCTCGACGGCCGCCTTGGCCGTCTCGATCTCGACGATGATCTGGTTGACCTTGACGGTGTCACCCGGCTTGACGTGCCAGGTGAGAATCTCGGCCTCGGTCAGCCCCTCTGCCGTGTCGGGCAGGGGGAATTGCTTGTACTGCGGCATTTCCGTTTGTCCCCTTACCAGGCGAGAGAGCGGTCGACGGCGTGCAGCACCCGGTCGAGGTCGGGGAGGAACTCCTCCTCGAGCTTCGACGGCGGGTACGGGGTGTCGAAACCGGTCACCCGCAGCACCGGTGCCTGCAACGAGTAGAAGCACTCCTGCTGGACCTTGGCTGCAATCTCGCTGGCGATCGAGGACTCGGACGGCGCCTCGGACACGACGACCAGCCGGCCGGTGCGGCGCACCGACTCGAACACCGGCGCCAGGTCGAGCGGCGACAGCGAACGCAGGTCGATGACCTCCAGCGACGTGCCGTCCTCAGCGGCCGCGTTGGCGGCGTCGAGCGACGTGCGGACCATCGGGCCGTACGCGACCAACGTCGCGTCCGTGCCGGAACGCAGCACACGGGAGGCGAACAGCGGTCCGGGCTGGGCCGTGGTGTCGACCTCGCCCTTCTCGTAGTAGCGGCGCTTGGGCTCGAAGAAGAGCACCGGGTCGTCGCAGTCGATCGCCTGCTGGATCATCCAGTACGCGTCGGCCGGGTTCGAGCACGAGACGACCTTGAGGCCGGCGGTGTGCGCGAAGTACGACTCGGGCGACTCCGAGTGGTGCTCGACGGCACCGATGCCGCCACCGAACGGCACGCGGATCACGATGGGCATCTTGATCTTGCCCTGCGTGCGGTAGTGCAGCTTCGCGACCTGCGACACGATCTGGTCGAAGCCGGGGAAGATGAAGCCGTCGAACTGGATCTCGCACACCGGGCGGTAGCCGCGGATCGCGAGGCCCACAGCGGTGCCGATGATGCCGGACTCCGCGAGCGGCGTGTCGAGCACGCGCTGCTCACCGAAGTCCTTCTGCAGACCGTCGGTGATCCGGAAGACACCGCCGAGCTTGCCGATGTCCTCGCCCATCATGATGACCTTGGGGTTGGCCTCCATGGCCGCCCGCAGGCCCATGTTGAGCGCCTTGGAGATCGTGAGCGTCTGCACCGGGGTCGCCGGAGCCGCAGCGGTCGAACGATCCATCGTCGGAGCAGCCATCAGTGCTCACCTCCAGCAAAACCCGAGACGTAGTCGAGGAACTCATCGCGCTGAGCTTCGAGGACGGGGTTGCCCTCGGCGTAGACGTTGCTGAAGATCCGCTCCGCGGGCGGATCCGGCATGTTCACGCAGAACTCGCGCAGGTTCTCGGCCAGCGCGTCGGCTTCCGCCTCGACACCCTCGAAGAACGTGCTGTCGGCCCACTGCTGGCGGACCAGGTAGACCTTGACCCGCTCGATCGGGTCCTTGAGCTTCCACATCTCCAGCTCGTCCGACAGCCGGTAGCGGGTCGGGTCGTCGGAGGTGGTGTGCGCGTCCATCCGGTAGGTGAACGCCTCGATCAGGATCGGGCCGTTGCCGTGGCGGCACTCGTTCAACGCCCAGCGCGTGACCGCGAGCGTGGCGAGCACGTCGTTGCCGTCGACGCGGATGCCGGGGAAGCCGTAGCCGCGGGCGCGCTGGTACAGCGGCAGGCGCGACTGGCGCTCGGTCGGCTCGGAGATGGCCCACTGGTTGTTCTGGCAGAAGAAGACGAGCGGCGCGTCGTAGACCGCGGCCCACACGAAGCCCTCGTGCACGTCGCCCTGGGAGGTCGCGCCGTCGCCGAAGAAGCACATGGTGGCTTCGCCGTCGTCGTCGCCGACCTTGCCGTCGAACTTCTGACCCATCGCGTACCCGGCCGCGTTGAGGACCTGGTTGCCGATGACGATCGTGTACGGGTGGAAGCGCTTCTCGACCGGGTCCCACGTGCCCTGGTCGGTGCCGCGGAAGATGCCCAGCAGCTCGGTCGGGTCGATCCCGCGGGTCCACGCGATGCCGTGCTCGCGGTAGCTCGGGAACGCCATGTCGGTCGGACGCATCGCGCGGCCGGCACCGATCTGCGCGGCCTCCTGGCCGAGCAGCGGCACCCAGATGCCGAGCTGGCCCTTGCGCTGCAACGCGTTCGCCTCGCGGTCGACGCGGCGGATCAGGACCATGTCGCGGTACAGCCCGCGCAGCTCCTCCGCCGAGATGTCGATGTCGAAGTCGGGGTGCGAAACCCGCTCACCCTCGGGGGTGAGCAGCTGCACCAGGTCGGCGCCGCCCTCGTCTGTTGCTCGCAAGCCTGCGATCACCTGTTCCGCTGTCGGTTTTGCGGCAGTGGCGGCCGGCGCTGCATCCGGCTCCGGGTGCGTCCATTGCTCAGGGGACGACATGCGCCTTCTCCTCTGTCTCTCCGACCGCCTGATCGCTCGTGACGACCTCGTGCGGCGACGCCGGCGGTCGCCGCCAACCCTGTGGGGCCGGAGGCAGCCGTCGACGGTGACGGTGGCTTACGACCACATCCTGACACGGCCTCACCCGAGTTGGTGAGACCCGTCCCACTTCGTAACACACGAGTCAACGTTCTGATCAGCGACAACAGTCGGATGGTCGACCTTTTGCCCTCCGACTAGGACGTCCGATTACCGGACGTCGCTGTCCCGGTTACCGATCGTTAACTTCCACCGGGGCCTCCGCGGACAAGGTCGCGGACGCGGACGGAGGCGGAGTCGTGACAGGATCGAGAGGTGGACCGTTCAGTCGTGACCAGCACCGTCCGGACGCTCTGGGACTCCGAGATCGTCCCGAGCCTGTCTCAGCTCGTCGCCGTGCCGGCGATCTCACCCGCGTTCGACCCGGCCTGGGAGGAACACGGCGAGCTGGCCGCCGCCATCGCGCACGTGCGCGCGTGGATCGAGTCTCGCGCGCTGCCAGGAGCCGTCCTGGACGTCGTCCAACTGGCGGGACGCACGCCTCTTCTCGTGATCGACGTGCCGGCGTTCGGTAACGCGGGCGACGACACGGTGTTGCTCTACGGACACCTCGACAAGCAGCCGCCGGTGGGCGGGTGGGGCGAAGGACTCGGTCCGTGGACCCCCGTGCTGCGTGATGGACGTCTCTACGGCCGTGGCGCGGCTGATGACGGTTACTCCGGTTATGCCGCAATCGCCGCAATCGAAGCCGTCCGCGCGGCAGGCGGCTCGCACTCGCGCTGCGTGGTTCTGCTGGAGACCGGCGAGGAGTCGGGTTCGCCCGATCTGCCCGCATACCTGGAGCACCTGTCCGCGCGGCTGGGCCGGGTGTCGCTGGTGGTCTGCCTGGACTCCGGCGGCTCCGACTACGACCGCATGTGGCTGACCACGTCGCTGCGCGGGCTGGTGCAGGTCACGCTGACCGTCCGGGTGCTGGAGGGCGGCCTGCACTCGGGCATGTCGTCCGGCATGGTCCCGTCGTCGTTCCGCATCGCGCGCGTGCTGCTGGACCGGCTGGAGGACTCGGTCACGGGCGAGATCCTCGTGCCGGAGATGCACGTCGAAATCCCTCCGCACCGGCTGGCCGAGGTCCGCGAGGCCGTCGAGGCCGCGCCAGGCGCCCTGTGGGGTCCCGTGCCGCGGGTCGGGGACCTGCAGCCGATGTCCACCGACGAGGTCGAACAGGCGCTGGGCACCGGCTGGCGGCCGACGCTGTCCGTGACCGGCGCCGACGGACTGCCGTTGCCGGACGACGCGGGCAACGTGCTGCGCCCCTTCACCTCGCTGGTGCTGTCGTTCCGCCTGCCGCCGACGGCGTCTTCTGCGGCTGCTTTGGAGGCGGTCAAGCAGCGTCTGACCACCGACGTGCCGTACAACGCGACCGTGGAGCTCTCACGGGTGGAGGCTGCTGACGGGTGGAACGCGCCCGAGCTGGCGCCCTGGCTGTCGGCCGTGCTGGACGACGCCGGCAAGGAGGTCTTCGGGTCGCCGTGGCGGACCGTGTCGCTCGGCGGGTCGATCCCGTTCATGGGGCTGCTGCACGAGGCGTACCCCGATGCGCAGTTCCTGGTGACCGGGGCGGTGGGGCCGGACTCGAACTGCCACGTGCCGGACGAGTGGCTGCACCTGGCGCACGCGGCTCGGATCACGGAGGCGGTGGCGCTGGTGCTGGACGCGCAGTCGTCGCAGCGCTGAACTCCTCCAGCAGCGCCAGCCCTGTCGCCGGGTTGCTCCCCGCGTAGCGGCGCGCTCTCGCGAGTGCGTTGACCTGCGCGGGGGCGACCTCGGCCAGGTCGTCGGTGAAGTAGTCCCGGACGACCGCGAGGAACTCGATTCGAGCGGCCGCGAGGTCGCGGAGGTTCCTCGTCGCGGGGTCCTGGTTGTCGGCGGTCAGCGCGTCACCGGTGGTCCTGCACACGCGATCCAGCTCATCCGAGATCAACTTCTCGGCGACCACCGACAGGGCCGTGCCCTGTTCCTCGCGAACGATCGCGCGTGCCGTTCTCATCAGCTGCCGGCAAGGCCGCCCGACAAGACGTAGGCGAGGGCCACGAACGTTCAGCACCGCCGAACGCCATTCCTCCAACGCACGTTGAGCTGCGGCGATCGCATTGATCGTCGCTGCCGTCGGCAACACCGTGTTCACTGCGGGGTAGGACCATGATGCCGCGAGCACGGCGCCCGCCAGCGCCACCCAGACCCTCCATTCGGGCAGGCCGGACTGGCCGAGGCCCACGGTGCCGATCGCCGTGATCGCGAGAGTCGCGCCGCCCAGGACCCAGGTCCGGCCGATCGTCCGCCCGGAGGTCAACGCGTACGAGAGTCCGACCAGCGCGGACGGTCCTGCACTCCGAGCAACGCCTTGTGCACGGCGTGGTCGAAGACGTCGTCCTCTTCGTCGGCTCGGAACACGTCAGCATGCTGACCTTGTTCGGACGCGTTCGAAATGGGCCGTTCAGGTCATGCTCGAACGAGTTTTTAGTGAGGAAAGACTCAGACAAGACGTGGACCCGACCAGCCGTCTGACCTGGTGTCCCACACTGGGCGGATGGGCGAACAAGCGGAACGGGCGCGTCTCGCGGAGTCGGAGAACCCGACTTCGCCGTGGCGGCTGTGGGGGCCGTACCTGTCGGGTCGCCAGTGGGGCACGGTCCGCGAGGACTACTCGCCCGAGGGTGACGCGTGGGCGTCGTTCCCGTTCGACCACGCCCGTGCGCGCGCTTACCGGTGGGGTGAGGACGGCATCGCGGGGATCTGCGACGTCCACGGGTTCCTCAACCTCGCCGTCGCCCTGTGGAACGGTCAGGACCCCATCCTCAAGGAGCGGTACTTCGGCCTCACCAACAGCGAGGGCAACCACGGTGAGGACGTCAAGGAGCACTGGTGGGTGACGGACGGGACGCCCACGCACTCGTGGATGCAGGTGGTCTACCGGTATCCACAAAGAGAGTTCCCGTACGGGCAGCTCAGGGAGATGGCCCGCAACGCGGGGCGGGAGAACCGCGAGCCTGAGCTGGCCGACACCGGGGTGCTGGACGAGAACCGGTTCTTCGACGTCCAGGTGACCTACGCGAAGGCCGAGACGGACGACATCTGCGTCGAGATCAGCGCGACCAACCACGGGCCGGAGGACGCGCCGCTGCACCTGCTGCCGCAGCTGTGGTTCCGCAACACGTGGGCGTGGGGGCGGGACCAGCGGCCGTGCCAGCTCGTCGCCAGCACCGCCACCGGGCGCAAGGTCACCGCCGACCACGGCAACCTCGGCCGGTACACGCTGCACCTGGACGACTCGCCGTCGATGCTCATGACGGACAACGAGAGCAACGAGATGTCGCTGTTCGGGGCCGAGCGGAACCCCTCGCCGTGGACGAAGGACGGCATCTGCAACTACGTCGTGCACGGCAGCACGTCGACCTGTCAGGTGGTCGGGCCGGACGACGCCGGGGCGGCGGGTACGAAGTTCGCGGCCTGGTACTCGTTCGACCCCGTGGAGCCGGGCGAGACGGTGACCATCAGGCTCAGGCTCGTCGGCGGCGACGGGCACCTGGACCCTTTCGGGCCGAGCTTCGAAGAGACCCTCCGCGCCAGAAAGATCGAGGCCGACGAGTTCCACGACGCCATCGCACCGGAGGCCGGGCCGGAGGAGAAGCACGTGCTGCGGCGCGCGCTGGCCGGGCTGATGTGGACGAAGCAGCACTACCGGTTCCGGACGCGCGACTGGCTCGACGGCGACCCCACCAAGCCCGAGGCGCCGTCGAGCAGGCGGACCCCCGAGGCGCGCAACGTGCACTGGCGGCACCTCGACGTCGCGGACGTGATCTCCATGCCGGACGAGTGGGAGTACCCCTGGTTCGCGGCGTGGGACCTCGCGTTCCACACGATCCCGTTCACGCTGGTCGACCCGGCGTTCGCGAAGGAGCAGCTGCTGCTGTTCTGCCGTGAGTGGATGATGCACCCCAACGGCCAGATTCCCGCCTACGAGTGGGAGTTCGGCGACGTCAACCCGCCGGTGCACGCGTGGGCGGCGCTCCAGGTGTACCGGGCGGACGGCAGCAGGGACCGGCAGTTCCTCGCAAAGATCTTCCACAAGCTGCTGCTGAACTTCTCGTGGTGGGTCAACCGCAAGGACGCCGACGGCAGCTACCTGTTCGAGGGCGGGTTCCTCGGCATGGACAACATCGGGCCGGTCAACCGGTCCGAGCCGATGCTGGGCGAGTGGCGGCTGGAGCAGTCCGACGCCACCTCGTGGATGGCCGCCTACAGCCTGCACCTCATGCAGATCGCGCTGGAGCTCGCGCGCGACGACGAGTCCTATGAGGACGTTGCGACGAAGTTCGTCGAGCACTTCCTGTCGATCGCGGAGGCGTTCACGCACTTCGGGTCGCACGGTGGCGGCATCTGGCACGACGAGGACGGCTTCTGCTACGACCGGGTCTCGCGGCGCCGTCCGGACGGCGGCGTCGAGTCCGAACCCGTTCGGGTGCGGTCGATGGTCGGGCTGATCCCGTTGCTGGCGTCAGCGGTCCTGGAGCCGTGGGTGCTCAGCGAACTGCACGGGTTCACGAGCCGGTTGGAGCACCTGCTCAAGAGAAGGCCCGAACTGCGGCAGTTCATCACGTTCCACTACGAGCGCGGCGCGTTCGTCTCGTTGCTGGACGAGCACAAGCTGCGGCGCGTGCTGCACCGGATGCTCGACGAGCAGGAGTTCCTTTCGCCGCACGGAATCCGATCGCTCTCCGCCGCCCACCGCGAGGGCCTGGAGGTCAACGTCGCCGGGCAGGACCACCGGATGGGCTACGAGCCCGGCGAGTCGCACACGCCGATGTTCGGCGGCAACTCGAACTGGCGCGGCCCGATCTGGCTGCCGACCAACGCGCTGCTCGTCGAGGCGCTGCGGACGGTCTGCGCGTTCCACGACGGCGCGTTCCAGGTCGAGATGCCGACCCACTCCGGCCGCCTGGTCACGGCCGGCCAGGTCGCGGACGAGCTGAGCGACCGGCTCATCGGGCTCTTCCTGCCCGACCACGACGGGCGCAGGCCTTCGGACGGCAAGCGGATCGAGGCCTCCGAGTCACCTCTTTGGCGTAAGCACGTCACCTTCAGCGAGTACTTCGACGGCGACACGGGCGAGGGCCTCGGCGCGACCCACCAGACCGGCTGGACGGCGCTGGTAGCGGGCCTCTTGACCGATCGTTCCCGGTGAACAGGCCCATTCGTGATCAAATTCTGATCAAGGAACGTTGCGAGTCGTCACCGTTCGGGTGCAATGCGTGCATACGTTGTGTGATCTAGCGCAATTTGCGCAATGATTTGCGCCAGTAAGCTGGATTTCACACAAAATTGTTGCGTTGGAGTGGCCTGTAACACGCACGTGCTGTGCACCGCGTCACCCGAGTGGCAGGATCCCGTTCACTCGTCCGCAACAGTTACGAGGAGTGACGCAGTGGTTCGTCCAACCAGGCAGTTGATTGCCATGATCCCGGTCTTGGGGCTGGCCGTGATGGCAGCTTCCGGCTGCGCGACTCCGGTGAACCAGGGTTCGGGCGGTTCGAACATCCCGTTGGTGCAGAGCGGCAAGCTCGTCACCTGCACGCACCTGTCGTACAAGCCCTTCCAGTACAGCGAGGGCGACAAGACGGTCGGCTTCGACGTCGACCTCGTCGACCTGATCGCCAAGGACCTCGGGGTCACGCAGCAGATCTTCGACACCCCGTTCGAGACGATCACCTCGGGCACGGCGTTCACCGCGAACCAGTGCGACCTGGCCGCGGCGGGCATGACGATCACCGACGCGCGCAAGCAGGCGATCGACTTCTCCGACCCGTACTTCGACGCCTCGCAGGCGCTGCTGGTCAAGAAGGGCGCGGGCTACAAGAGCCTCGCCGACCTCAAGGGCAAGAAGCTCGGTGTCCAGCAGGACACCACGGGTGAGGAGTACGCCAACAAGAACGCGGCGGCCAACGGCTACACCGTCGTCCAGTTCGAGGACCTGCCGCTGTCGGAGACCGCCGTCCGCACCGGCGCCGTCGACGCGACGATCAACGACAACGGCGTGCTCTACGACTACATCAAGGAGTTCCCGGACACCGAGGTCACGACCGAGTTCGACACCGGTGAGAAGTACGGCATCGGCGTCAAGAAGGGCAACACCGCCCTGCTGACGAAGGTCAACGAGGTCCTCAAGAAGGCCAAGTCCGACGGCTCGTACGACAAGATCTACGAGAAGTGGTTCGGCAAGAAGCCGGCGTCCAAGTAGTCGCTTCGCCTGGGGCCGGTGCGGTCACGTATCGCGCCGGCCCCGCCGCTTGTCCGAACCACATTCGCTAGGAGCCGCAATGGCTGTGTCGAAGCGCAAGCGCGCGCAGTACATCCGCTACGCGCAATACGGCCTGCTCGTCGTCGTGATCCTCCTGGTCGCCGTCCTCGCGGACTGGGGCCAGATCAAGCGCGCGTTCTTCAACACGGAGATCGCGAGCTCGATGTTCCCCAACGTCATCACCGTGGCGTTGAAGAACACCATCATCTACACCGCGCTCGGCTTCGGGTTCGGCCTGGCGCTGGGCCTCGTGCTCGCGCTCATGAAGCTGTCGTCGGTCGCGCCGTACCGCTGGATCGCGACCGCCTACATCGAGTTCTTCCGCGGCGTGCCCGCGCTGCTGGTCTTCATCGGCATCTACTACGGCGTGCCGATCGCGTTCCAGGTGCAGTTCCCGCCGCTGACCACGGTCATGCTGGCGCTCGGTGGCGTCGGCGCGGCCTACATGGCGGAGACGATCCGCGCCGGCATCCAGGCGGTGCCGAAGGGGCAGGTCGAAGCCGCGCGGTCGCTCGGCATGTCGCAGGGCCGCGCGATGATCACGGTCGTGATCCCGCAGGCGTTCCGGATCATCCTGCCGCCGCTGACCAACGAGCTGATCCTGCTGACCAAGGACTCCTCGCTCATCTACATCCTCGGCCTGTTCCGCGAGCAGTACGAGCTCACGAAGTTCGGCCGGGAGACGCTGAGCCGCAGCCCGTCGCTCACGCCGATCCTCATCGCGGGTCTGTGCTACCTGATCATCACGCTGCCGCTCGGCTACCTTTCGCGGTACCTGGAGCGACGTGGCACCGGCACCAGGAAGAAGGTGTCCGCATGAGCGAGACGTGCGTCGAGATCACCGGGCTGAAGAAGTCGTTCGGCCCGCTCGAGGTCCTCAAGAACATCGACCTGCGGGTCAACCGCGGTGACGTGGTCTGCATCATCGGTCCGTCCGGTTCGGGCAAGTCGACGTTGCTGCGGTGCGTGAACCTGCTGGAGGAACCGAACGGCGGCAAGATCGTCGTCAACGACACCGAGCTGACCGATCCGGACGTCGACATCGACCGCGCCCGGACGAAGATCGGCATGGTCTTCCAGTCGTTCAACCTGTTCTCCCACCTCAACGTGCTGGCGAACCTCACCGTGGCGCAGCGCAAGGTGCTCAAGCGCTCGGAGGAGGAGGCCAGGCGCGTCGCGCTGCACAACCTCGAACGCGTCGGGCTGAGCGAGAAGGCCGACTCGATGCCGGCCCAGCTGTCGGGTGGCCAGCAGCAGCGCGTCGCGATCGCCCGCGCGCTGTCGATGGACCCCGAGGTCATGCTGTTCGACGAGCCGACCTCCGCGCTCGACCCGGAGCTCGTCGGTGACGTGCTCGGCGTGATGCGCCAGCTCGCCGACGAGGGCATGACGATGCTGGTCGTCACGCACGAGATGCAGTTCGCCCGCGAGGTCGCCGACAAGGTGATCTTCATGGACGGCGGCTACATCGTCGAGGAGGGCCCGGCGGCCGAGGTGATCGGCAACCCGCAGGAGGACCGCACCAGGTCGTTCCTGGCGCGCGTGCTCGACCCGACGCACCACGGTCCGAGCGACCCGGACTAGCCACGTGGCCAGGGGGAGGGTCGCCGCGGCGGACGTGTTGCGAGGACTGTTGGGGGAGAACGACAACGCGGGTGGTGGCGGGTGGCGGTTGCCTCGGCGCAGGCCGAGCACCCCGCCCGTCATCCACGTCGCGGACCGGGTGGTCACCGGTGTGCTCGACCTGCGTGCGGTCGAGGTGCCGTACGTGCTCGAGTTCGAGCGCTGCCAGTTCGAGGCGGCACCGGACCTGAGGCAGGCGAATCTCGCCGGCATCTCGTTCACCGACTGCGACCTGCCGGGGCTCGAAGCCCGCAACCTGAGCAGCAGCAACGACGTCTCGCTGCTCAACTGCCGGGTCACCCACCTCGTGGACCTCACGGACGCCGAGATCGCCGGCTCGGTTCTGCTGCGGGACAGCAGGTTCAGCGTTCCCGGCGGGTTGTGCGTGCACGGCGACCGGCTGACCGTGGCGGGTGCTCTGCTCGCGTTCGGCATCCACAGCGAGGGCGAGGTGCGGTTCGCGGGTGCGCGCATCGGCGGCAACGTCAACCTCGGCGGCGCGGTGCTGGAGAACGCCAACGGCTTCTCGTTGAACGGCAACGGCATGCAGGTGGGCGGCAACTTTCTCGGCGCGTTCACCTCGCACGGCGTGGTGTTCCTCGCCAACGCGCGGATCAGCTCGGCGCTGTCGTTGCGCGGCGCGATGCTCTCGCGCGGCTCGGAGTTCGAGGACACCACCGACCCGCACGCCGACCCGTCCGCGACGCTGATCCTGGACCGCGCCGACGTCTCCGGTGACCTGGAGCTCGACCGCGGCTTCACCAGCGCGGGCACGGTCCGCGCCGTGAACGTGCGCATCGGCGGCACGTTGTCGGTGGCGGACGCCGTGCTGGACGCGGTGTCACCGCCCTCGGTGGGCACCGACCCGACGGGTTCCGGCCGGGCGCTGCACGTCGACGGCGCGGAGATCAGCGGCGACATCGTCGGGCGCGGCGTGCGGATCAAGGGCCAGCTGCGCATGGTCGACACGCGCGTGCGCGGCAGCATCACGCTCGAACGGGCCACTGTGGACAATCCGGCCGCGGACGCCCTGCTGACCAACCGGTCGCAGATCGGCAGCAACTTCGTGGTGCGCGAGTCGGAGATCTCCGGCGGCCTGGAGCTGCGCGGCATCACCGTCGGCGCGAACCTCGACCTGCGCGGCAGCCGCCTGATCAAGCCGGGCAAGTACCGCCACCAGCCGCGCGAGAAGCCGTCGCTCGACATCGGCGGTGCCACGATCGGCCGCGACCTCATCTGCGCCCGCGGCGAGAAGGAGTTCGTCGCGCACGGCGGTGTGCGGTGCCGGCGCGCGACCATCGGCCGCATGGCGAACTTCAACGGCGCGGTGCTCGGCTACAAGTTCGACAGCCACGCGTTGAACGCCATGGGCATGCAGGTCCAGGAACTGATGCTCAACGTCGTGTCGCCGCCGAAGGGCCTGGTGACGCTGCGGCAGGCGCGTTGCACGTCGTTGGACGACAACGAGAACTTCTGGAACGCCACGGGGTTCATCGACCTCGACGACTTCCGCTACGACTCGCTCGCCTACCCCATCGACCTGCGCGACGACGCCCAGGTCCAGCAACGGCTGCGCTGGCTGCGGCACGCGATGCGCCGCAGCTACCGGCCGCGCCCGTACGACCAGTTCGCCGAGATGCTGACCGCGGCGGGCAACGAGGAACACGCGTCCACGGTGCTGATCGAGAAGCAGCGGCTGCGGTACCGCGCGGTCGCCGAGGGCATGCGGTTCTTCGGCCCGCTGGTGCTGGTGTGGAGCTTCCTGCAGCGCTCGATGGTGGGCTACGGCTACCGCCCGGCGCGCGCTCTGGGCTGGCTGATCACGGCATGGGTCGTGGGCAGCATGTGGTTCGCGTACAAGGGGCCACTGGTCCCGATCAACGAACAGGACCACCTGCCGTGGAACGCGTGGCTCTACACGATCGACCTCGTGGTGCCGATCGTCGACTTCGGCAACAAGAACCGCTGGCAGACGCCCGGAGCGTCGCAGTGGATCGCCTCGGGCTTGATCGTGACGGGCTGGATCCTGGCGACCACGGTGGCCGCGGGCATGACACGAATGTTGAAACGATGACGCCACCATCGGGGTATTTCGTCCGCTGGTGAACGATGGTGCGATCGTTCGGTGATCGCCGCCGAGTCCACCGAGCTCTTCGTCGGGCCTCGGACCGCACTGCTGCAGGTGGTGCGGGTGACCTCGCCCACGTTGATGGGACCGGTGCACGCGCACGTCTCCGGCCCTGGCCTGCACTCGCCGAGGCACGGCGGCTCGCTGCTGCCCGGGCCGTTCGGTTACGAGGTCCAGGTCGACGTCTCCGAGCACTCCCCCGGCTCCCTGGTGCCCGCACAGGCCGTCGTGCGGTCTGCCGACGGTGAGGATTCGTGCACGTTCTCGCTGGTCGTGGGCTCGCCCGGGTGGACGGTGCACCTCGTCGGGCACGTGGCGGCTGATGCGCCGTTCCCGGTGCTGCGGGCACACCTGGACCTGGCCCTGACCGATCCGGCCTACCGGTTCGCGGTGACGTCCGCGGAACTGCTGCAGCCGTACTGGGACACGTTCCCGAAGCACCGGTCGTTGCTGCTGCGGCTGATCTCCGAGGGCCGCGTCGAGGTCGTCGGCTCTCCGTCCAATGTGGTCGGTGTGACGCCGGTGCTGTCCTCGCTGCCGTCCGGGACGGAGCTGGCGGCCTCCTCGCTGGACGAGGCCGAGCGGGCGGTCTACTCGTCGTTCCTGGCGCTGCGGCCCGCCGCGTCCTCGCCGCACGTGATGCTGCCGGTCGGCCCGCCGCGGTCGATGCCCTCGCCGTGGATGACCCCGATCCACCACGACTGGAACCGGCGCTACACGTGGCCGCGGATCATCTGCTCGTTGCCGCGTGACTACTACGTCCGCGGGTCGGTACCGGTGCCGCCGCCTCCAGTCGACGACTCACCGGCCGCGGTGTTCGCGTCGCACGCGTCTCGGCTTACCGGCGCGGCCTATCCGACCGCCGCTCTCGAACGGGCCGCGGTCGCGCATCCTCGTGAAGCCTTCGACCTGCACTCGGACGTCATCGCGCGATCGCTCGCCCGGTTGACATCCACTGTGGACTCGTCGGTCGTCGTGTGGAACCCGTTGGGCGTGCCGTGCACCGATGTCGTCTCCGTGCACCTGCCTGCTCCGCGGAACGTGCACGCGTCTCATGACGGCTCGGTGCTGCCAACGCTGGTCGACGGGGTCACCGTGACGTTCCTGGCCAGGGACGTGCCGGCGTGCGGGTGGCGGACCTATTCGCTGGTCGAGGACAACGCCGACCACGGCTGGAAGCGCGGATACGGCAACGAGATCGCTTCCACTCATTACGTTCTGTCGTACGACCCGATCGCGTCGCTCGTCGCCGTTGACGGTCCGGCGCTGGAACCTCCTCGGCTGACCGGGCCGGTGACCGTCTGGCACAGCGAGGTCGGCGAGAAGATGGTCGGGTCGTCGACCTTCACGCTGTGGCACGAGGTCGACCACCTGGGCCCGTCGCGGCTGGTGGGAGTGCTGGGCTCCCGTTCGCCCGCGCACGGCTCGCTGCCCTCGGTCAAGGCGCGGCTCGCGGTGGCCGGCCCGCCGCTCGGGCCCGTCTCGCCCGCTGTCACCCCGGTGTTCGCGCGGTACTGGCTGCACGAGCCGGCGCCGTTGGGCGGGCTGGCGGCGAACGTGCACCTGGAGGTGCTCGGTCCGACCCGGTTGCGGGTGGTGGCGGTGTCGGACGGCCCGGAGTTCGAGGGCGTCGTGCGGCTGGTGCTGCCGGACGGGTGGTCGGCGTCGTGGGACTCGTTGCCGGTGTCGCTGCCCGCCGGTGGGTACGTCGAGGCGGAGGTGCGGCTCGAAGGCCCGCGGACGCCCGGCTGCTACCCGGTGCGGGCGATCCTGGAGGGGCTGCCGTTCGACGTCTACGACGTGGTGCTGCTGACCGTGCCGGAGTGGGACTTCGAGGACCCGGTCGAGGTGCTGTGGGTGGCTTCGTCGCCGTCCCTCGTGTCGGTGGCGCCGGGTTCGTCGTCGGTGCTGCGGATCGTGCTGGCTTCTGGTGCGCACGGCGATCTGCCGGTACAGGCCTGGGTGTTGTCGCCGCGTGAGACGTGGGAGTTGGTCGGACCGTTCTGCGTTTCCGGCGTGCTGCCCGCTCAGGGCAGGCTGGCGCTCGACTTCACGGTGTCCGCGCCCGCGTGGGCCCCTGCCGGGTCGTGGCCGGCCGTGGTGAAGGTGACGGCCGGTGAGCTCGTGCGGACCACTGCGGTGATCCGGCTCGAAGTCGCTGGTTAGCATGGCTCCCCGTGACTGATCTGGTGCTGGCACTGGACTTCGGCGGCACCAAGATCGCTGCCGCCCTGGTGGACCCCGCGGGTCGCGTGGTGCGGTCGTCGCGGGTGCCGACGCCTGCCGCCGACCCCTGGGACGCGGTCGTGTCCGTGGTGTCGTCGGTGGCCGGCGGTACCGCGGTGGCCGGTGTCGGTATCGCCTCGGCCGGACCGGTGGACACCGTCGCCGGCACGGTTTCGCCGATCAACGTGCCGTCGTGGCAGGCCTTTCCGCTGAGGTCAGCGGTGTCGTCGCTGATCCCGGGCGTGCCGGTCGAATTGGCGGGCGACGGCGTGTGCATGGCCCTGGGCGAGCACTGGCGCGGCGCCGGCCAGGGCAGCACGTTCATGGTCGGCCTGGTCGTGTCCACCGGTGTGGGCGGCGGACTGGTGTTCGACGGCCGACCGTTCGGCGGGCGGACCGGCAACGCCGGACACATCGGCCACATCGTCGTCGACCCCGACGGCGAGCCGTGCACGTGCGGCGGGCGCGGGTGCGCCGAGACCGTGGCGGGAGGCCCGCGAATGGTGGCCTGGGCCCGGCGCGCGGGGTGGCAGGCACCCGACGACGCGGACGCGGCACTGCTGGCCGCGGCGGCGCTGGCCGGCGAGGAGATCCCGCTGGAGGCGTTCGAACGGGCCGGTCAGGCGGTCGGCATGGCCATCGCCGGGGCCGCCGCGGTGTGCGACCTGGAGCTGGCGGTCATCGGGGGCGGGGTGGCGCAGGCCGGGGAGCTGCTGTTCGAGCCGGTGCGGCGGGCTTTGAAGGCCTACGCCGGGTTGTCCTACCTGACCGGGCTGGAGGTTCGGGCGGCTCGGCTGGGCGGTGAGGCCGGGCTGGTGGGGGCTGCGGCGCTGGTGCGGTCGGCGCGCTGAGCTGCGCAGCGAGCCGGGTGGGCGCGGCGGCAGTAACGCGGTCAGCACGCTGAACTGCGCGACAAGGCCGAGCTGGGTGGCGAGATTGAGCTGGTGCGGTCAGCACGACGGCCTAGGTGGCAAGGCTCGGCTGCGCGGCGAGGCCGGCTGGTAGGTGGGGCCGAGCTGGTCCGGTCGGCGGCCGGGCTGGGCGACGAGGCCGGGCTGGGCGACGAGGCCGGACTGGGCGACGAGGCCGGACTGGGCGACGAGGCCGGACTGGGCGACGAGGCCGGACTGGGCGACGAGGCCGGACTGATGCATGGTGGCCGTGAGCTGAGCAACGAGCTGGGCTGCAAGGCGAGGCCAGGCCGGTAGGCGAGGCCAGGCCGGTAGGCGAGGTCACGCCGGTGCTGTCAGCGCGCTGAGCCGGGTCGCGAGGCCGGACTGGTGCGGTCGGCGGGCAGGGCTGAGCTGATGGAGCCGGGCTGGGCGGTGGGCCGGGCCGCGCGGCGAGGCTGGGATGGGGCGGGCCGCGCGCTGGGCTGGAAGGCGAGAGTCGGCTGGCAGAGGCCGGGATGGTGCTGTTGGCGTGCTGGCGCAGGGGTCCCCTTGGAGGTCGGGTCCCCCGCGACCCAACGTAGCGGGTGGGTCTGACAGGTTTGTCAGACCGCGCGGCGGGTGTGGTGGAGGGGTGCGTCCACGCGGGACAGCGCGATGCCGGCTGATTCCAGGGCCGTGCGGACTGTCTTGGCGATCTTTGCGGCGTTCGGGGTGTCGCCGTGTACGCAGATCGAGTCGGCTTGGATGCGCACCGGGTGGCCGTTGATGCTGCGCAGCCAGCCTTCGGTTGCGAGTTGGACGCATCTTGCGGCGATCTCTGTCGGGTCGTGCAGTACGGCGCCTGGCTCGGTTCGGGGGACCAGGGTTCCGGCGGCGGTGTAGGCGCGGTCGGCGAAGGCCTCGTGCCAGGTGCGCAGGCCGGCTACAGAGGCTCGTTTCAGCCAGACGGCGCCGGGTGGGCCCAGTACTGCGAGGGTTGGGTCGAACAGGCGGACTGCGTCCACCACGGCGTCTGCTTGGGCCTCGTGGCGGACCAGGGTGTTGTAGAGGGCGCCGTGCGGCTTCACGTACGACACGCGGGTGCCGGCGGTGCGGGCGAAGGTTTGGAGGGCTCCTAGCTGGGCCAGGACCTCGTTGGTCAGGGTGTCCGGGGCTACGTCGATGAAACGGCGGCCGAAGCCTGCCAGGTCTCGGTAGCCGACGTGGGCGCCGATTGCCACGCCTGCCTCGGCGGCTTGCGCGCAGGTGGCGCGCATTGTGTCGGCGTCGCCCGCGTGGTAGCCGCAGGCTACGTTTGCGCTGGTCACGACCTTCAGCAAGGCGTTGTCGTCGCCCAGGGTCCAGTGGCCGAAGCCCTCGCCGAGGTCTGCGTTCAGGTCCATGGTCGACCTCCCACTCCTGGGGATTGTTGGATTGTGGGATTGTTGAACGATTTGACGATACTGCAATCGAACGATCCTGCAAATAGACTTGGCGGGTGACCGAGACGTGGGTGTCGACGCTGGCGCAGGGCAAGGCGGAACTGGAGCGCGCGAGCACCGCGCAGAAGGTCGCGGACATGCTGCGCGAGCGGGTGCTCGACGGCGAGCTGACACCGGGCCTGCGGCTGAGCGAGGAGGCCATCGGCGGCGCCCTCGGCGTCAGCCGCAACACGCTGCGCGAGGCGTTCCGGCTCCTCACGCGCGACCGGCTGCTGGTGCACGAGCACAGCCGCGGCGTCTTCGTCCGCAGGCCGACCGGCGACGACGTGCGCGATCTCTACGCCGCGCGCAGGGTGATCGAGTGCGGTGCGCTCAGGCTGTGGAACGACGTCACCGAGACCCAGCGCGAGGCCGTGCGGGCACCGGTCCGGCAAGCCGTCGCCAGGGCCGAGAAGAACGACTGGACCAAGGCCGGCCAGGCGAACATCCAGTTCCACCGCGGCATCGTCGGGCTCGCCGGCAGCACGAGGCTGAGCGACGAGTCGGACCGGCTCTTCGCCGAGCTCATGCTCGCCTTCCGGGTGGCGCAGGAGATCAACGACTTCTACCAGGCATATGTGCCGTGGAATCGCAGGATTGTGGAATTGTTGAACAATGGGGATGTTCGACAGGCGGTCGATCAGCTGGCGGAGTACTTCGACGCGGCCGAGGAGGACCTCGTCGGCCGCCTGGAGGCTGCGCAGGCCTAAGGGACTGTTAAGCGGAGTGCAACGATTCCGATCACGAAGCTGACGACGCGTCTCATCAGGCCTAACATCCGCGCAACACCGCGTACACGGAGGGCCACCATGCCGTCGGATCCCAAGACCGGCCTGCGCTGGAGCAACTGGAACCTGCTGCTGATAGTTCCGCTGCTCATGCTCATCACGCCGTGGTTCAACATGGACGAGCCTCGCCTCTTCGGGCTGCCGTTCTTCTACTGGTACCAGTTCGCGTTCGTGCCTCTCGGCGTGCTGTGCGTCGGCCTGGTCTACATCAAGACCAAGGACGCGCCGGTCGTCACCGGCAAGCCGGACAAGCTGGGTGTCGACGACCTGGACGAGGGAGCGAACTGATGCAGTGGACCGAGCTGATCGTTTTCAGCGTCCTCTTCCTGCTCGTCACGGTCATGGGCTTCGTGGCGGCGCGGTGGCAGAAGGGCGCGACCCTCGACCACCTCGACGAGTGGGGACTCGGCGGCCGGAAGTTCGGCAGCTGGATCACGTGGTTCCTGGTCGGCGGTGACCTCTACACCGCCTACACGTTCGTGGCGGTGCCGGCGCTGATGTTCGGTGCGGGCGCGCTCGGCTTCTACGCCCTGCCGTACACGGTGATCCTGTACCCGATCGTGTTCCTGCCGTTGGTGCGCATGTGGTCGGTCAGCCGCGTGCACGGTTACGTCACGCCGGCGGACTTCGTGAAGGGCCGTTACGGCTCGCACTGGCTGGCGCTGATCATCGCGATCACCGGCATCGTCGCGACCATGCCGTACATCGCGCTGCAGCTGGTCGGCCTCGAAGCAGTGCTGCGCAGCATGGGTCTCAACGGCAGCGGCATCCTCGGGCACCTGCCGCTGTTCATCGCGTTCGTGATCCTCGCGCTCTACACCTACCAGTCGGGTCTGCGGGCGCCGGCGCTGATCGCGTTCGTCAAGGACATCCTGATCTACGTCGTCATCCTCGTGGCGATCGTCTACCTGCCGTCGAAGTTCGGCGGCTGGAGCCACGTCTTCGGCACCGCGCAGGCCAAGTTCGACGCGACGCCGTCCAAGGCGGACGGCATCCTGCTGACCGGGACCAACCAGCTGCAGTACGCCACGCTGGCGCTCGGCAGCGCGCTGGCGCTGTTCCTGTACCCGCACTCGCTGACCGGCATCCTGGCCAGCCGCGGCCGCAACGTCATCAAGCGCAACATGGTGGCGCTGCCCGCGTACTCGCTGGTGCTGGGTCTGCTGGCGCTGCTGGGCTTCGTCGCGATCAGCGCGGGCACCAAGCCGATCGTCAACCAGGCGACCGGCCGGCCCGACACCAACACGATCGTGCCCGAGCTCTTCGGCCACAACTTCCCGTCGTGGTTCGCGGGCGTCGCGTTCGCGGCCATCGGCATCGGCGCGCTGGTGCCGGCGGCGATCATGTCGATCGCGGCGGCGAACCTGTGGACGCGCAACGTCTACAAGGAGTACATCCACAAGCACGCCACCCCGGCGCAGGAGGCCAAGCAGGCCAAGATCGCGTCGCTGGTCGTGAAGTTCGGCGCGGTGGCGTTCATCGTGTTCGTCGACCCGCAGTTCTCGATCGACCTGCAGCTCATCGGCGGCGTGATGATCCTGCAGACGCTGCCGTCGGTCGCGATCGCGCTCTACACCCGCTGGTTCCACATCTACGGCCTGGTCGCCGGCTGGGTCGCCGGCATGGGCTACGGCATGTGGCTGCTCTACAACATCGGCAACCCGGCCGTGAACAAGGCGCACTTCGCCGGCTCGGCGCTGCCGCTGGGCAACATCTCGATCTTCGGCTGGCACCCGTTCGGGACGTCGACGACGCAGATCTACGTCGGCATCGTGGCGCTGTTCGTCAACCTGCTGGTCGGGGTGATCGTCACGCTGATCGCCAAGCGGGCCAGGGTGTTCAACGGCACGGACCAGACGGACCCGTCCGACTACCACGTCGACGAGGACAACCCGAGGGTCAAGCCGGTCGCCGCCCACTGAGACGCGTCCGTTAACGACATGGGCCACCCGTCGGTTTCGGCGGGTGGCCCGTTTCCGTTAGAGATCAAAGCGTGAAAATCATCGCTGGACTCGTCATCGCGGCAGGCCTCGCGGTCGTGCCGGGCATCGCCCGAGCTCAGGACGACCACTGCTACGACACCACCGCTCCGCTGACCGTCGAGGAGCAGCGGCTGGACGACACGCTCGTCGCCGGTGGTCCCGCCGTTGGTCCCGAGCTCGTGCGGCTCGCCGGCTTCGACGGCCGCGTCACGGAGTTCACCTCGCGGCTGTGCCACCAGATCGTGCCGAAGCAGGCGCAGCAGTTCGTGGCACGCGAGGGAAACGCGCTGTGGAAGGCCGCGGTCGCCCGCGCGCAGAGCACCAAACCGTTGGCGCACGACGCCTATGACGACCGGCCGCTCTACTGGGCGCGTCTGCGGCTGACCTCCGCGCTGCGCCAGTGGAAGCCGCGTTTCCCGCTGTCGGTCCACGAACGCGCGCAGCTGATCCAGCAGTTCGACTGGGCCTCGCGCGGGCTGAGCGACGCGGCGTT
The DNA here is from genome assembly GCF_053601075.1 of Lentzea sp. NPDC004789. Lineage (NCBI taxonomy): Bacteria > Bacillati > Actinomycetota > Actinomycetes > Pseudonocardiales > Pseudonocardiaceae > Lentzea > Lentzea sp. NPDC004789. Next base: position 207,949 of record NZ_JBSGBE010000003.1, read on the forward strand.
CCCGGCCAGGCCGGGCGTGCGCAAGATCGCCGTGACCGGCTTCGACCCGTTCCAGCTGACCGGCACGAACGTGCGGCGTGCCAACCCGGCGGGCGCCGCGGCGTTGCAGCTCGACGGCCGTGAGATCACCACGCCGCAGGGCAGGGTCGTGATCCAGGCCGCCGTGCTGCCGGTGCTGTGGGGCGGGTTCGACGAGGGGATCGTCGAGCAGTTCTACGGCTCCGCGCTGGAGCAGAAGCCCGACGCGTTCGTGACGATCAGCCAGGGCCGGCCGGGACGCTTCGACATCGAGCGGTGGGCGGCGCGCTGGCGCGGCGGATCGGCCGACAACAACGACGTCGGGTCGTACGGCAGCGTGCCGGACGCCGCGGGCTGGCCGCAGCCGGCCGCCGAGTTCATCGAGACGTCGCTGCCGTTCCAGAAGATGATCGACGCGGGCACCGGCCCGTTCCCCGTGCAGCTCAACCGGAGCTTCTGCGAGTGGGTCGTCGTCGGCAGCCAGCAGGACTGCCGCACCGACCAACCGACGCCAGGACGGGTCGCGGCGGTCGGCGGTGGCGGCAACTACCTGTCCAACGAAAGCATGTACCGGGCCAACCGCGTGCGAATCGGTTACGGCGCAACGAATGTCCTCGGCGGACACCTGCACACGCCGGTGCTCGGCCAGCCGGCCGACCCGGCCGCGGTGACGGACGCGGCATTCGAAAAACAGCGTCGGGACATCGCCGATCAGGTCAAGGCCCTAGTCTCTGTGGTGTGACTCGTGTGCGGCTGGCGGTGGCAATCATCCTGAGTGCGCTGGGTCTGAGCGCCTGCGCCATTCAGGTCGGAGGTCAGGCCGTCCCAGGCCCGATGCCGTCCACCGCCGCCGCGGACGCACCGACCCTGCCCAAGGTCGGGCAGTGCATGAACTCCTCCGACCTCAAGCCGGTCGACTGCGCCGCGAGCCACGACGCCGAGGTGATGGGCGTCGGCGAGATGACCGGCCTGTCATCGGCTTATCCGGACACCACGGCGCTGCGCAAGGCCGCGCTGCCGTCGTGCTACGGCGTGATCAACGACTACCTCGGCAGCGCGGACGCGGGCGCGACGCGGTTGCAGGTGTGGACGTTCTGGCCGAACGAGCAGGGCTGGAAGAAGGGCGAGCGCTGGCGGCTGTGCACCGTCGTCGAGCTCGCGCCAGAAGGAAAAGCCCTGGCGCGCAAGGGTTCCCTGAAGGACGCGCTCAAGGGCGGCTCCAGCTTCAACACGTTCCAGATCTGCCTCGGCGGCTCGCCCTCGAAGGACCCGGACGTGAAGCCCGCCCCGTGCAACGGACCGCACATGGCCGAGGCCGTGCCGGGCGGCATCGTGCCGCTGGGCAAGTTCAGCGACCCGGCGCCGTCCAAGGAGCAGATGAGCGCCGTCGCGAAGGACAAGTGCACCAAGGCCGTGCACGACTACCTGGGTTCGGACAAGCGCACCGACGTGTTCCCCGCGTGGCGGATGCCCGGATCCCAGGGCTGGTCAGAGGGTTGGACTTACGCGATCTGCTACGCGGAGGCCACCAAGACCTTCACCGGCACCCTCCTCGGCATCCGCGACAACCCGCTGCCGAACTGATCCGGCGATCACGACCATCAGCACGGCGGCCAGGGACAGCACCAGCATCGCGACTCCTGCGATCCCCACGGCACACCCCCTTCCGTCCTGGTGGCGATCTTCGTGACCGCCATCACACACCTAAGACGTTCCCGGAAGGGCGCAGGTTCATTCCTGTGTCAAGACCGTTTTCGCGACCTGTGGACGAGTCCCCACGGCTGTCCACAGCTATCCACAACATGTGCACAGAGCCGTCCACACCTGTGGACAACTTCGTCCCGAATGGACGGTGAGCTGCACTGACTCAGAGAAAATTGCTGCACAGGACCACGCCGACGGCGGTACCGGCCGCTAAACCGAGGACGAACACGAGCAGGTAGCGCCACCACGTCGGGCGGGCCGGAAGGGCAGGCGGCACCGGGTAGTAGCGCACGATGCCGGTCGTCGGTCCGACCTCAACGTCGCGCTTGGTGCCGTCGAAGTGAAGTCCCCCGAGGAAGTCCCCGTCCTGCGTCACCCGTCCAGTGATACCCCACCAGAGCGACCCAGTCACTCACCGCGCCTGCTTGAAATGCACGCGGGGACCTTTCGTACTCTCTGAGAGTACGAAAGGTCCCCGCGTGGCGTCAGGGTCAGCCCAGGCGCTGCTTCAGAGCCGCCAGCTCGTCGCGGAGCGTGGTCGGAACCTTGTCGCCGATCTTCGCGAACCACTCCTCGACCAGCGGGATCTCGGCACGCCACTCGTCGGCGTCGAACGCCAGCGCGGCCTCGATGTCCTCACGCGACGCGTCCAGACCCTCGAGGTCCAGGTCGTCCGCGGTCGGCACGTAGCCGATCGGGGTCTCCTGAGCGGCGGACTTGCCCTCGATGCGCTCGATGGCCCACTTCAGCACGCGCGAGTTCTCGCCGAACCCGGGCCACAGGAAGCGCTTGTCCTCACCGCGGCGGAACCAGTTCACGTAGAAGATCTTCGGCAGCTTGTCGGCGTCGGCGCGCTTGCCGAGGTCGACCCAGTGCTGGAAGTAGTCACCGGCGTTGTAGCCGATGAACGGCAGCATCGCCATCGGGTCGCGCCGGACGACACCGGTCTTGCCGACCGCGGCGGCCGTGGTCTCCGACGACAGCGTGGCGCCCATGTAGGTGCCGTGCTGCCAGTCGCGCGACTCGGTGACCAGCGGAATCGTCGTGGCGCGGCGGCCGCCGAAGAAGATCGCCGAGATCGGCACGCCCTTGGGGTCGTCCCACTCCGGCGCCTTGATGTCGCACTGCTCGATCGGCGTGCAGTAGCGCGAGTTCGGGTGCGACGACAGCTCCTCGCTGTCCGGCGTCCAGTCCTGGTGCTTCCACGAGGTGAGGTGGGCCGGGGGCTCGCCCATGCCCTCCCACCAGATGTCGCCGTCGTCGGTCAGCGCGACGTTGGTGAACAGCGAGTTGCCCTTGGCGATGGTGCGCATCGCGTTCGGGTTGGTGTGGTAGTCCGTGCCGGGCGCGACGCCGAAGAAGCCGTTCTCCGGGTTCACCGCGTACAGGCGGCCGTCCTCACCGAAGCGCATCCACGCGATGTCGTCGCCGAGCGTCTCGACCTTCCAGCCGGGGATGGTCGGCTCCAGCATCGCGAGGTTGGTCTTGCCGCAGGCCGACGGGAACGCGGCCGCGATGTAGTACGCCTTGTTCTCCGGCGAGGTGAGCTTGAGGATCAGCATGTGCTCGGCGAGCCAGCCCTCGTCCCGCGCCATCACACTCGCGATGCGCAGCGAGTAGCACTTCTTGCCGAGCAGGGCGTTGCCGCCGTAGCCGGAACCGAAGCTCCAGATCTCGCGGGTCTCCGGGAAGTGCGAGATGTACTTGGTCTCGTTGCACGGCCACTGCACGTCGGGCTGGCCGGGCTCCAGCGGGGCGCCGAGCGAGTGCAGCGCCGGGACGAAGTCCGCGTCCTCACCGAAGAGCGCGAGAGCCTTGGTGCCCATGCGGGTCATGATGTGCATGGAGACGACGACGTACTCGGAGTCGGTGATCTCGACGCCCAGCATCGGCTTCTCCGCGTCGAGCGGGCCCATGCAGAACGGAATCACGTACATCGTGCGGCCGCGCATGCAGCCCCGGTAGAGCTCGGTCATGATGGCCTTCATTTCCGAAGGGTCCATCCAGTTGTTCGTCGCGCCCGCGTCCTCTTCACGCACAGAACAGATGTAGGTGCGCTCCTCGACCCGAGCGACGTCGCTGGGGTCCGAGGCGGCCCAGAACGAGTTCGGCTTCTTCTTCAGCGGCACGAACGTGCCGGCGTCGACGAGCTTCTTCGTGAGACGGTCCCATTCGCCCTGGGACCCGTCCGCCCAAACAACCTCATCGGGGCAGGTCAGCTCAGCGACTTCCTGAACCCATGCGAGCAAACGCGCGTGGTTGGTAGGTGCGTGTTCGAGACCGGGAATGGTCACTGCCGTCATCTCGTCTCGTCTCCTGACTGAACGCCTCGGCTGCCCGAGGACGGGGTGGGTCGTCCGCGGTGTGGGGACTTCGTCGTCCTCGGGAATAGCTCCAGACGCCCGGTGGCGCCGGGCGTGCGTGGAAGGGGATGGATCGAGGTTAGCCCGGTGAATGGCAGGTAACGCACCCCCAGCCTGTCGGTTCTCTCACAAAACCGATTCTGGAATCGATTCAGCACTCGGACGGCGTTAAGGCGCGCTTGAGGTGGGAAAAACGCAAGAGGCCCCGGTGCGGTTCTCACCACACCGGGGCCTGTGACCTGCGCTTCAGTTCGGGCTGATCCACTGCCCGGTGGTGGAATCGATTCGGACGACCCCGTCGAACCGTTCTTCCTCGAACCAGTCGTCCGAGTCGTCCAGAATGCCGCTCTTCGAGTCGGTCACGTACCGGCCGTCGGACTCGATGTGCCCGTGCTCGACCTCGACCCAGTCGTCACCGCGGTGTTCCGACATCGTGACCTCGCCCGATCGTGTGATCTCGGTCGCCACGTCGGCCCGTCCGTCGCCGTTCTTGTCGGTGAACAGCCAGGTGTCCCCGTCGTCGTCCCGCACCACGGCGGTGTCGGCCTTGCCGTCGCCGTCGGTGTCCTCGGTCGCCCGCCCGACTTTTCGGTCGCCTTCGTCGGTGTCCACGACAATCGTCTGCTGCGGCGCAGAATTTGTTTTTTGTTGGTGATTGTCGTTCGGGTCGACGGCAACCCACTCGCCGGAATTCTCCTCGAACCGGGCCTGGCTGAGGAGATGGCCGTCCTTGTCGAACGTGCTCATCAGATCGGCGTCACCGTCGCCGTTCGTGTCGGTGAACGCGAGATGTCCACCGTCGTCCGTCTCGACCACGGCGGAGTCGTTCACGCCGTCGCCGTCGAGGTCGAAGGTGACGTCGGCGGTGTACTCCTCGTGCTCGACGGTCACCTTCAGCTCGGCGTCGGCCGCACCGTTCTCGTCGATGTACACCGGGACACACCTCCTACACCTCTTGCGTACCGGTATGACCCACGTTATGCCGGTTTGGTTCCCCGGCCAACCTCCTCGCGCTCCGGCCGCGCGCCGATCAGCAGCAAGCACAGCGTGGTGACCGCGGCGACGAGACCCGCCAGCAACAGCATCGGCGGCAGGGAGGCCGAGGGCGGCTGCGGTGCCGCGACGGCCGCGGCCGCGCTGGTCGTCACCGTCTCGGCAGGCGCGGACGTCGTTGTTGTCGTCGTCGGCGCCGTGGTCGCCGCCGGTGCCTGGGCGGCCGGTTGCGCGGGCTGCCGCGGAGCCGGCGCGGGTGTCTGAACGGCGAGCACGACGATCTGGGCCCGCATGTCGGGGTGCACGGAGCAGACGTAGTCGAATGTGCCCGGTTGGGTGAACGTGAAGCTCCACGACTGCCCCTGGGCGAGCATCGGCGAGTGGAACGTGCCGCCCGCGACGTCGTGCGCGGCCTGGTCCTGGTTCGTCCACGTGACGACGTCGCCGACGTGCACCGTCATCGTGGCCGGTTGGTAGGCGTACCGCGAGATCGGGATCTGGTGCGTCGTGGCGGCGGACGCCGTGCTGACGGCGAAGGTCAGCACGGCGAGCGCGGCCAGGACAACGCCGGCCAGGCCGCGCGTCATCAGCAGATCGCCTGGTTGAACGCCGGGTCGAGCATCTGCTCGACCAGCACGGTGTGCGCCTTGATGTAGTTGTCGAACGCCAGCGCGTCCTGCACCTGCTGCAACGGTGACGTCTCCAGGTGCGCCGCCTTCACGTGCGCGATGAACGGCGCCAGCACGTCAGCCGGCAGGGACGAGGTCAGTGCCGGGTCGAGCATCTGCTCGATCAGCACGGTGTGCGCCTTGATGTAGTTGTCGAACGCGAGCGCGTCCTGCGCCTGCTGCAACGGCGAGGTCTCCAGGTGCGCCGCCTTCACGTGCGCGATGAATGGCGCCAACGCCTCCTTCTTGACGCAGGTCGGCTGTCCCGCCGGCGGCGTGGCCGTGGTGGGAGTCGGGTGCGTCGTCGGATGACCGGTCGGAGGAGTCGTCGTGGGTGGCGTGGTCGTCGTCGGCGGTGTGGTGGCCGGCGGCGTGGTCGTGGTCGGCGACGTGCTGCCGTTGACCGTGACCGAGGCCTTCATGTCCGGGTGGATCGAGCAGTAGTACGAGTACGTGCCCGCCTTGGTGAAGGTGTAGCTGAAGGTCTGGCCCTTCTGGAGGGTCGGCGAGGTGAACTTCTCCGGCCCGTTCGTCACGACGACGTTGTGGGGCGCCGTGTCGTGGTTGGTCCAGGTGACCGTGTCGCCGGCGGAGATCGTCAGCGTGGCCGGCTGGAACGCGTAGCCCATCATCTCGACGTTGGTCGTCTGCTGGGTGGCGGCCTGACCCTGCTGGGCGGCGAGGTCCACGCCGACCGGGGCGGCCTGCCCCGGTGCGGTGAGGCTCAGACACAGCGCCGTTCCCGCCATGCCGAGTGCCGCGACGAGCACGGCGAACCGGTTTCCCTTGTCCACTGCGGACTTCCTTTCTCGTTGCGAGTCAGCGACCGGGACCGGTCGTGACGAGGAGGGCGGCGACGGCCAGCACGACGACGGCGAGCACCGCTTCGGCCGCGACCGACACCACGAGCCCTCGGGTGGTCGCGGCGACGCGCAACCGCCGGTCCACCCAGGTCTTGCTCGCGAACCCGAGGACCAGCAGCCCTCCGAAGAGCACGAGCTTCGTCAGCAGCAACCGGCCGTATCCGGTGTGCAGCAACGCGTCCACCGAACCGACGAGCCGCCACGCCAGCACCGCGCCCGCCGCCGTGATCACCCCGACGGAGACCATCGCGAGCCGCGAGTAGCGCGGCAGCACCGCGGCGAGCACGTCCCGGTCGCGGGCGGGCAGCACGGCGAGCAGCAACATCAGCAGGCCGCCGACCCAGAGGCAGACCATCAACAGGTGGGCGAACACGACCGCCTGGCCCCAGCCGGGCAGGTCCATGACGTGGCCGGTCATCCCGTTGGTGCGCAACACTCCCAGCGCGACCGCGGTGGCACCGACGCGCCACGGCAACGACCGCGCGGCGCGCGCACCGCGCCGGGTCAGATCGGCGACCACGACCAGGGCGAGCAGCCACAGCAGCACGCGGGCGAACCACACCCGGCCGAACGGGGTGTCGAACAGCGGCACCAGCACCGACGGGTCGAAGGCGGCGGACGGCGGCCGTCCCGCCACCCACGCGGCGTCGAAGCAGAGACCCGCCGCGGTGCCGGCGAACCCGCAGAGCCAGCCGAACCCGATCAGCCGCCTGGCTCGGGCGGTGTCCGCGCCGTCGGGCCACAGCAGGGCGATGAAAGCCGTGCCACCGATGAACAACGTCGTGCCGAGGTAGTCGAACGACCTGGCGAACAGCAACCACGACTTCGCCGCCTCGGTCATGGCGTGTCCAGCACTGCTTTGACCTGGCCGGTCTGCTCGTCCACGGCCAGGGCGCAGGTCGAGCCGAGCAGGTCGCCGACCAGCTTGCCGGCATCGCCGAGCAGCTTGGTGGGATCACCCAACAGCGGTAGGTCCACAAGGGACGGTTGCTTCAGGTCGCCGGCCTTCTTCGTGCCCGTCGGCAGTTCGTGCACCACCGGCAGGTCTTCGCCGAGCAGGGACAGCAGTCCGAGCTGCCGCAGCAACTTCGTGATGGCTCCGGCGTCGCACGGTTTGCCCGGCTGGGAGCTGGGAGGTGTGGTCGTCGGCGGCGGTGTCGTGGGCGGCGGGACGTCCGGATGCGTGTGCTCGGGTGCGGGCACGTGCGGTCCCTCCGGCACCGGCGGCATCGGAGCCGGGTCGTACGCCACCGGTTGCGGCATCGGGTTCTCCGGCTGGGGCGGCTGCTCGGCCGGCGAAGTGGTGGTCGGCGCGTGCGAGTGCTGATCCGGTTGGCTGACCACGCTCTGCGTCTGCGGCACGCGCCCGATGCCCGACGCGAACCCGAGCACGACGACCACGGTGCCCACCAGGGTCGCCGCCACCACCTGGTCTCGTTGCAGCTTCATATCGGGCAGCGAAGCAGTTCAGCGATTACCGGCCATTCCCGTTCGATGACACAACGGTGAACTAGCTTGCGCACCGAAATAGTCGCAAGCCGTGCAGACCCGGAAACGACGAATTAAATTGCCGCCACAAGAAGGCCCTGATCAGGCAAAATGAGCAAAGCTCCGTTAAGTTCAATCATTGGTACAATCGAATTTGTCGACCACCCGTAACCGTCGGACGGCACGGTCGTTGAGCCTTTTTCGACCCCTACGCGCGGTCGCGCACGGACCTGATCCGGCCCAGCAGCTCCTCGGCCTTCGCGCGTCCCGCCTCCACCTCGGCCAGGTGCCGGGTCACCGACTGGAGTTCGCGACCGCGTTCGCCGGCCTCCATGCGCAGCGCCTTGTCGACCTCGCGCAGTTCGGCCTCGATGGCCTCGATGCGCTTGGCGAGGGCCTCGTCCAACGCCAGCGACAGCGCCTGCTCGGCCTCGATGAGCTGTTCGGCGACCAGTTGGTCCACTGTGGAGCGGGCGTCGGCGATGGCGTCGGAGAGCCACTGCTTGACGTGCTGCTTCTCGGCCGTGTGGGTGCGGGTGCGGGCCATCCACCACCCCGCGCCCAGACCCAGGACGATCGTCACCGGGAGGACCACCGGGTTGAGGACGGCGATGCCGAGACCGGCCAGGGGCATCACGGCCAGCTTGCCCGCGCCCAGGCCACCGGACACGCCCATGAAGACCAGCAGCTTGTCCTCGGCGGTCGGCGGCCGCTTCTCCTTGGGGCGCAGCACGACCGGGGGTTGCTCGCCACGTGCGAACTGGCCGCGGATCAGGGTCAGCTCGTCGGCGGAGAACAGGGTGGCGAGAACGGCGTCGGTCACCTGGGCCAGGCGGACGGCCAGGGCCGTGGAGATGCGGCCCGACACCACCTGCAGGGCCGTGTCGACCTGTTGCGGCAGCTGGGCCAGAGCGGTGCGATCCGCCGCGTCGATCGCCTGGCGGTACCAGGTCTGCAGGTCGCGCATCTGCCGGGAGATCTCGTGGGAGTTCTCCACGCGGGCGCGCTGGACCTCGCCGCGCAGGCGGACCTGCCAGCCTCGGGTGGAGGAACGGCGTTCGGTCTGCAGCTCCTCACGCCGGGCGCGCAGCACGGCGGCCTCATCCTCGCCCACGGACAGCGCGCGCTTCTCGTGCTCCAGGCGCACCGACAGCTCGGCCAGCACCGTGGACAGGGCGCGCAGGGCGTTGGCCTCGGCGAGCATGCCGGCGCGGCCGGCGACCAGTTCCTGCAGTGCGGTCTGCAACGCGCCGATGCCCGAGCGTTCGCGCAGCATGGCGGCGGCGTCCGGGTTCGGGGCCTGCGCGGCCATCTCGAACATGCGGGACGAGACCGGGTGGAAGACGGCGTCGGCGAAGCGCGGGGCGTGCTCGGCCAGCAGCGCGCGGTCGGCGTCGAGGACCTGGCGCCAGCCGCGGTACTGGTCGGTCTTGGTCAGCGCGAAGACGACGGTCTCGACGCGGTCGCCCACGCGCTTGAGGAAGTCCAGCTCACCGCGGGTGAACGGCGACGAGGCGTCGACGACGAACACCAGGGCGGTGGCCGAGGTGACGGCTTCGAGCGCCAGCTCGCCGTGCACCGACTCCAGGCCACCGACACCTGGAGTGTCCACAACGGACATGCGCTCCAGCAGCGGGATCGGGGCGTCGACCTCGACGTAGCGCGGCGGGAGCTCGCCGGGAGGCAGCTCGTGCGCCGCGGAGACCCAGTTGATCAACGCGGGCAGCGGGAACGTCACCGGCGCGAGCACGCCGGGGTAGCAGGCGCGGGCGGCCCACGCGGAACCGTGCTGGAACACCAGGTACGTGGACGTGGCCACGTCGGCGTCGACCGGGGAGAGGCCAGGAGTGGCCAGCAGGGCGTTGACGAGCGAGGACTTGCCCCGGTTGGTCTCGCCGACGATCACGACCGACGAGATCTCCGGGACCGCGCGGCGAGTGACCCAGTCGGCGAGCACCGGGTCGAGCTCGCGCACGAGAGAGGTGAGACGTTCGCGCGTCTGACGGACCGTCTGGGCGAGGTTGCTCATGGGGCCGTGTAGACCGTCACGATCGGAGCCCGCAGGACGCGGCCGCGGTCGCAGAAGCCCGGTACCTCGGTCTCGGCGACCAGGCCCTGCAGTGACGCGTCGTCCGTGGGCACCGTGCCGCCGGCTTCGTGCAACGACGGGTCGAAGCGCTCACCGTCGGCGCGGACGGCCACGACCCCTATGGTCGACAGACCTTCCTCGATGCGCTCGACCACGCCGGCGCTGGCGCGGTCCAGCGCGTACAGGCACAGCTGGACCAGGGCGCGGCGTTCGGCCAACGCCTGGTCGAGGAGCTCGTCGGCAATGGTCTCCACACCGTCGTCCGACGCCACGCCCGTGGGATCGGTTCCATTCACGCTCATCGGTGCCCCCCAGCACGTAGTTGCTGCCACATGAGGAAATACGCCCGGTGGACGACGTGCGCCACCCGAGCCTGCGCCGGCGTCGCCCCGAACGAGGCGAACGAACGCCACCAGCCGGCGCGTTCCAGCGCGCGGGCGGTCAGTTCCGGCAACGAACGGCCGGTCAGCCCCAGCTGTCCCGGCACGTCCGGGGTGCTGCCGACGCGCAGCACCTCCTCCGTCAGGTCCGGCGGCAGCGCCACCGCACCGGACGACACCAGGGTCAACGCCTCCAGCAGCCGCAGCTGATGGGCCTCCGGACGGGCCAGCAGCACCTCGATCGCGTCGTGCACGCGCTGCCGTTCGCCGGGATCGCCCGAGGCCAGCGAGGTGACCGACGCCAGGGCGGCCGCCGCCTTGATGCCGTCGGCACGGGCCCGGAACACCGCGTCCAACCGGCCGCGCACGGCGGCGAACCCCGAGGCGTCGAACAGCACCCGCCGCAGCGCACCCGCGGTCAGCGAAGGTTCGGCGTCCAGCGCCGACAGCGCACGGCCGATGCCGTACAGGTCGAGCTTCTCCAGCAACCGCGACCGCACGCCGGACGGGACGTCGCAGTCCCACGACGTGAAGAGATCGCCGGCCATCAGCATCATCGTGCGGGTGTCGGGGTCCAGGGCCGCCAGCTGCCGCAACGCCTCCGCGTCGGCCGAGGTGAACTCGCCGGTCTCCGCGGACTCCGCGAGCAGGCTGATCACCGGCAGCACGTCCGCGACCCGCGGTTTCAGCAGCACGGCCTGCTTCGAGGCCAGGATCTCCGCGGCCCGCCACACGTCACCGTCCGAGCCCTCGACGGTTTCCGGTGCCACGGCGTCGACCTTGTTCAACGCGGCGATGGCGTTGACCGGCCCGGCCTCACGGGAGGCGGTGGCGGCGGTGAAGGCCGCCAGGGTCGAGTGGTCGTCCGCGCGCACGCCCTGCGTGACGACGTAGAGAACGGCCTCCGCGCCCGCGACGGCGTTGCGCGACACGGGATCCAGCAGTTCCTCGGTGCGCGCGACCGAGGCCGCGTCCAACGACCCGAGTCCTGGCGTGTCGATGACGGTGAAATCGCGCAGGACGGCGTTCGTCAGGTACGCCTCGATGTGCGAAACGCCGTCCAAGCCAAGAGAAGCGGGAATCATGCCGTTGGCGTCGAACGGCAGCACCTGCCGCCGTCCGTCCCGCAGCACCACTTCGATGCGGTCGACCGTTCCGTACTGATAGCGCGTCACGAGCCTTGTGCACTCACCGACGTCGGTGGGCGCGACCCGGCGGCCGATCAACGCGTTGACCAGCGTCGACTTGCCGGACTTGATCCGCCCCGCCACCGCGACCTGCAACGGCGCGTGCAGCCGCCGCAACACCTCCTGAAAACCGACGGCGGTCTGCTGGGAGACCTGAGGCCGCAGGGCGACGCACAACTGGGCCACCGCCGCGCAGAGCGGTCCGGCCAGTTGTTGTTGTCCCTGCAACGCCGTCACGGGAACTGATCGTGCCACGGTTTGTACGCGTGCGTGCGCGGGTAGCCACAGCTCATGGAAGACAGCTACGTGACGTTCCTAGTGCTGGGGATCGTCCTGGTCGTCGTTGACGGCCAGCTGATCTACCACAGCGGCAAGGGATATCTGAAGCGCGCGTACGACGAAGAAGAAGCCACCTCGATGATCCGGCTCGCGGTGGTGTTGTTCCACCTCGTCGTGCTCGGCCTGCTCGCGCTGGTGTCACTCGTCAGCGTCGAGACCGGGAACGCGACCAAAGACGTCGTGATGAAGCTGGGCATAGTGCTCTTGCTGCTGGCACTGGCGCACGCGGTGACGATGGCGATCCTGGCCAGGATTCGGGATCGCCAGATGCAGCAGCAGCTCGCGGACCAGATGGCCGAGGAGCACCGCATCTACGAGGAACGGCACGCGCACGTAGGCGAACCGCGACCCGCACCCAAGATCGAGTCGCCTTACTCAGCCCCGTAGTGGGCACGCACGGCGTTCAGTGCCTCCCCCTCACTGGCGCCGAGTGACCGAGCGACGGCGACGAACTCCGCCGCGGCGGCGGAGAGCGGGTCCGGTGCATGCGAAGGCAGGGCAGCCACCACGGTGCCCTGCCTTCGTCCTGTCGTGAGCACGCCTTCGGTCTCCAGCTCGCGGTACGCCCGCGCGACCGTGCCGGCGGCGAGGCCGAGGTCGGCGGCGAGCTGCCGGATCGTCGGCAACCGCGACCCGACCGGCAGCACGCCACCGCTGATCAACCGCACCAGCTGGTCGCGGACCTGACGCCACGGCGCGACGCCGTTTTCGACGTCGACGACGATTCGGGGCGCGCTCACCGGTCGATCTTCGCCGGAACCGGCTTGGTGTTGGCCATCGCGATCCACGCGAGGATGCCGATGATGAGGCCCCACGTGCTGAGGTCCAGCACACCGGCCACTGCCGCGCCCAAGCCCGCCGACACGTGCACGCTGCGGGTCCGCAGCGCCATGTCGACGTCCTGGTCACCGGTCGCCGGGCGGGTCACCGCGGCCCAGATGATCACACCGACCACCGCCGCGGACAGCGCCAGCCACCCGACGAGGTCCCACCTGAGATAAATGCCGAGGTCGATCGCCACGGCCAGGACGATGAGCACATAGGAGACGAACACGCCCTTCGAGGCGATGTCGAACAATCCGCGCGGGGTGAGAGACGCCACCCGGCGAGCCGAGCGCCGAGGTCGCAGCGCCAGCAGTTCGGCGAGCAACGTGCCGGCGAGCACGGTGACCAGGATGTCCCCGTGGCCGTCACGCAGCGGGGTGAAGTACCCGATCGCCGGATACAGCCAGGGGTAGAGCAGGCGACGCCGCTTCAGGTACCGGACGGCGTCGGCCACCTGCGCGTCCGTCGGATCGGGCACCTGCCACTTCTTCAGCAAGCGCTTGCCGTTCGACGCCGTCGGCCACAGGAGCACGAGCAGCAGCAATCCGAAGCAGACGAACACGACCACCGCGGCCACACGATCGCTCACCGCACACCCCCGAGTTTTTGTATCAACCCCTCGACACAATAACTCACACTGAAGTCGTACGCACCGTCCACCCGTGGCGCGACGCGCGGAAGTTCGACCCGCACCTAACCTGGTCCGGTGCGGCGGTTCAGCCTGTGGATGAAGGCTCACCCGGCGTTCGGGGACTCCCTGATCGCCGGGATTCTGCTGATCTTCGACATGGCTGTGGGGCTCAGCACAACGGACCGGGGCGTGTCGTTCTCGGCGTTCCTCGCGGTCACGCTGCTGATGCTCGGACCGCTGCCGTTCCGGCGCTACCACCCGCTCGGCACCAGCTACCTGATCCTCGCGGGCGGGTACCTCCAGCTCTTCACCCACGGCGGTGAGGGCGGCATCCCGGTCCGCATGTCCGACTTCGCGCTGGCCATCGCGCTGTACACGCTGGTGGCGTACATCGGCCGCAAGTCGGCGTTGATCTACTCGGGCTGGTTGCTCGCGGGCACGCTGCTGTGGGCGATCTTCCAGGTCGGCGAGATCCAGGCCGTGTTCCTCGTGTTCATGGTCTTCGTGATCTTCGGCTTCAGCTGGGCGATGGGCGAGTTCATCGGGGCTCGCCGGGCCTACCAGAGCGAGCTGGAGCAACGGCTCAAGCTGCTGGAGACCGAACGCGACCAGCAGGCCAGGATCGCGGTCGGCGAGGAGCGCTCGCGGATAGCCCGTGAGCTGCACGACGTCGTCGCGCACGCGGTGAGCGTCATGATCGTCCACGCGGACGGCGCCGCCTACACGATCAGGTCGCAGCCGGAGGTCGCGGAGAACGCGGTCCGCACGATCGCGGAGACCGGACGGCTCGCGCTGACCGAGATGCGGCGGCTGCTGGGCGTGCTGCGCAGCGAGGACGCCGAGACGCAGTGGGCTCCCCAGCCGGACGCGCGCGGCGTGGTCGAGCTCGCCGAGAACACCCGCGCGGCCGGGGTCCCGGTGCGGCTGGAGATCACCGGTGACGTGGAGGACCTGCCCGCCGGTGTCGGCCTGAGCATCTACCGGATCGTGCAGGAAGCGCTGACCAACACCATCAAGCACGCCGGCGCGGGCACGACCGCGACCGTCCGGCTCGCGCGGTCACCGGAGGAGCTGCGGCTGGAGGTCGTGGACAACGGCTTCGGCACGCCGCACGACGTGGTCAAGGTGTCCGGCGGCAACGGGCTGATCGGCATGAGGGAAAGGGCTGCGGTGCTGGGCGGCGAGTTCGAGGCGGGCCCCAACCCCGGCGGGGGCTGGCGTGTGCGCGCGAGCTTCCCCCTGGCCGCATAGGGTGATCGAGTGATTCGGGTGCTGCTGGTCGACGACCAGGAACTCATGCGCATGGGCTTCCGCATGGTGCTGGGGGCGCAGGAGGACATCGACGTCATCGGGGAGGCCGCCGACGGCCTCGACGCGGTGCAGATGGCCGACAAGCTGCGCCCCGACGTCGTGCTGATGGACGTCCGCATGCCCGTGCTCGACGGTGTGGAGGCGACCAAGCGGATCACCGAGGCCGACACGGCCAAGGTGCTGGTCATGACCACGTTCGACATGGACGAGTACGCGTTGTCCGCGCTGCGCAACGGCGCCAGCGGGTTCCTGCTGAAGGACACCCCGCCGTCCGACCTGGTGTCGGCGTTGCGCGCGGTGGCCTCCGGTGACGCCGTGGTGTCGCCGTCGGTCACCAAGCGGCTGCTGGGCCGGTTCCTCGGCGACGGCGGCGGTGAGCTGCGGGACGCCACCGTGCTGGACGTGCTGACCGAACGCGAGCGCGAGGTGCTCGTGCTGATCGCGAAGGGCCTGTCCAACACGGAGATCGCCCGCAAGCTCTTCCTGTCGGAGGCGACGGTGAAGACGCACGTCGGACGGATCCTCGCCAAGCTGGAGCTGCGAGACCGGGTGCAGGCCGTGGTGCTCGCCTACGAGACCGGTCTCGTCCGCCCCGGCGACGCCTAGCGGTAGTCCGCGGGGTCCGCGGCCACGACCGTCCCCGCGATCCGCGGCTTCACCACGTCGTCCCACCACCGGCCCCAGTCCGGCTGCGAGCCGTCGAGGTCGGTGAACCCGTACTCGCGCTTGAGCCGCCACGACGACAGGCACTGCCCGGCGAACCTGCGGCGGTCCGGGTCCGCGGCGAGGTGTGCGATCCCGCGGCCGAGGTAGTGCGGCGTCTCGGACAACGCGTAGTCCGGCACCTTCTCGATCGCGTCCCGCCAGTTCTCCTCGGTGACGCCGAACGTCTCCAGCATCTGCTCGGACCGCAGGAACCCCGGCGTCGCGGCGACCGCCGTCACGTTCGGGAAGTCCTTGAGGTCCTTCGCGAGCACCTCGCCGAACCGCCGCACGGAGTTCTTCACGGCGTCGTAGGTGAGGTTCACGAAGTAGGCCTCGCCGTCCTCGCCGTCGGTCACCTCGACCACGAGCCCGTCGTCGGAGCGGATCAGGATCGGCATCAGCCTGTGCAACGTGACGAGGTGGGTCTCGATGCCGTTGCGCCACATGTGCAGCTGCCGGTCGAGGTCGTGCTCCCAGAACCTGCCCCACTCGACGAGGCTCTCGCCGCCCCACGCGTTGTCGACGAGGACGTCGAGCCGGTCGAGGCGCGCCGCGAAAGCGTCCACATCGGACGGATCGGTGAAGTCGCACCGGATGGCGATGCCCTTGCCACCGGCCTTGGTGACCAGGTCCGCGGTGTCCTCGATCGTCTCCGAGCGGCCCACCTCGGACTGCTGTTCCCGCGTGGTCCGGCCGCCGACGAACACGGTCGCACCGGCCGCGCCGAGCTCGATCGCGATCGCCCGGCCCGCACCGCGCGTGCCACCCGTGACGACGGCGACCTTGCCGCTCAGATCCGGTTCACTTCTTGGCGACACGTCGAGTGCCCCTTCCCTCGTGCCAGGACAGGACGACCATCTCGTCGCCCTCGACCGTGAGCGACACGACCTCGGTGACGTTCAGCCGGAACAGGTCGAGCTCGCCGCCCTCGGGCATCCACCCGGTGCGGTCGTAGAGGTCCTTGAGGTAGTCGTCCTTCTCCAGCCAGAACTCGGCCGTCCCGCTGATCTTCGCGTCGCCCGCCGCGGTCATCGAGGCCGTGGTCGTGGTGCAGTGCAACGAAAAACGCGGGTCGCGACGCAGATCGCGCGACTTCAGCGAGTCGAGCATCATGCCGACCCACAGCTCACCGCGCGCGAAGTCCGGCTCCACGCCGCTGATCCGCGGTGAGCCGTCCTTGCGCAGCGTCGCGATCAACGCGTGCCGGTCCGCCGCGAACCGGCCCTGCGTGAACGCGGCCAGGTCGGGCTCCTCCGCCGCGAACTGTGCCCAGGTAGCCATCAGCGCATCCCCTTCAACACCAGGTCGATGTCTTCCTCCATGCGTGCCAGCAGCTCTCCACGTGGTCGTACCGACCAGTCCATCGCGATCCCGTACACCAGCGCGGCCAGCACGCGAGCCGCGTTCGGTGGCAGCTCCTCGGCCGCGCACAGGACTTCCAGCTCCGTCTCCAGCACCGCGTAGTGGCGAGCCAGCAACGCCCTCAGCTCGGGATCGATGAGGTCGACACCGAGCTGCGCGAGGTTGTTCGTCGCGACCACCGGGTCGGCCAGCCGGTCGAACCAGGTCAGCAACGCCTCGCGCACCGAGCCGGCCGCGCGCATCCGGCGCGTGACCTCCTCGCTGCCCGCCCGGGTCAGCGCCTGCAGCAGGCCGCTCTTCGACCCGAACCGCTTCGCCACCGCCCCGACCGACACCCCGGCCTCCGCCGCCACGTCCGCGACCGTGAACTCCGGTCCGCGCCGGTCGATGACCGTCGCGGTCGCACTGAGGATCCGCTCGTCGGAGATGGTGCGAGGTCGTGCCACCCCATTAGTGAACCACAATTCACTAACCTTCGCCTAGGGTGGTGTCACGTGAACTGGAGACCCCGGCTGGTAGCGCTGGACATCGACGGCACCCTCACCCACGTCGGCTCGAACGACATCTCACCCGCCGTGAAAGCGGCCGTCACGCGCGCTGCCGAACATGGCGCGCACGTCGTGCTCTGCACCGGCCGCAGCCTGGTCGGCACGACCCCGATCACCCCGCAGGTGCCCGTGTCGCTCGCGCTGTGCTCGAACGGCGCGGTGTGGTGGGACCCGGCGCGGGACGAGATCACCAAGCGCACGACGTTCGACCCCGGCCCGACGATCAAGACCCTGCAGGCGCTGCTGCCCGGCTCGGTGTTCGCGGCCGAGCAGACCGGCGTCGGCAGCCTCTCGCTCGGCCGGTTCCTGCCGAACGACCTGTGGGGCGTGGCGACGGACGCGACGTTCGACGA
Source organism: Lentzea sp. NPDC004789 (assembly GCF_053601075.1). Lineage (NCBI taxonomy): Bacteria > Bacillati > Actinomycetota > Actinomycetes > Pseudonocardiales > Pseudonocardiaceae > Lentzea > Lentzea sp. NPDC004789. The sequence goes on from NZ_JBSGBE010000003.1 coordinate 225,776, forward strand.
GATCGCGGCCACGCCGACACCCCGGCTGGTCATGCGCTGGCACGACCGCACACCCGCCGAGCTGGCGTTCGCGGTGCGGGAGCTGGAACTGCCGGGTGTCTCCTGGACGGTCGACCACACCGAGGCGTGGCTGACGGCGGTGCCGCAGGACGTGACGAAGGGGTCGGCGCTGGAGGAGCTGCGGGTGTCGCTGGGCGTCAGCGCCGACGACACGCTCGCGATCGGCGACGGGTCCAACGATGTCGAGATGCTGCGGTGGGCGGCGTGCGGCATCGCGATGGGTCAGGCGCCGGCGACCGTGCAGGCGGCCGCCGACGAGGTCACCGCGACCGTGCTGGAAGACGGTGCGGCGCAAGCGCTTTCGCGGTTCTTCTGACCACGTCCCGCAGCCAGCGCTGGGCGGGATCGACGTCGAGGCGCGCGTGCCAGTGCATGCGCACGTCGACCTCCGGCAGATCGGCGTCGACCGGGAACCACCGCAGCGTCCGATGATGCTCTTCCGCCAGCCGCTGCGGGATCAGTCCGATGTGGTCGGTCGATCCCACCAGCGCTGCCGCGGCCGCGTAGAACGGGACGACCGCGCCGACGTGACGTTGCAGGCCTCGCGCCTGCAACGCCACGTCCAACGGCCCGTGCGTGCGGCCGCGCCGCGAGACGCTGACGTGCGGGTACTTGCACAGCTGGGCCAGCGTGGCCTTCTTCAACGGATGGCCGATGCGCACCACGCCGACCATCCGTTCCGTGAAGAGCGCCTCGGACCTGATGTCGGCGTCGACGTCCGACCCAGCGCCGAGGTCCAGGTCGACCGTGCCGTCCCTGAGCGGCTCGACGCTCTCGTCGCCCTCGGCCACGAACCGCAGCACCACGTGCGGCGCCGCTTCGGCCACCGCCCCGACCAGCGGCGTCACCACCCCGTCGCCGACGCGGACGGTGAACGTGCGGCGCAACCGCGCGACATCGAGTTCTTGGTCGTTGACCAGCGCCGACGCCTCGTCCAGCAGCGAGCGCACCCGCGGGGCCGTCCGCAGGGCGAACGGCGTGGGCACGAGGCCCCGGCCGGCCCGCACGAGGATCGGGTCGCCCATGGCACGCCGCAACCGGGCGAGCGCCCTGCTGGTCGCGGGGACGGACAGGTGCAACAGCTCGGCGGCATCCGTGACGCTGCCTGCCCGCAGCAGCGCGTCGAAGACGCGGAGGAGGTTCAGATCGAGCTGATCAGGCACCTTTGCATCGTACGCAACTGTGTCTTGCCGAAGTTGCGTGGCGAGCAAGGGTCGCGCGTTTCTAGCGTTGCCGTCATGACAACCTTCGAGGCCAACCTGACCGCGTTCATGCTCGTCAAGACCACCAGGAAGTGGCTGGACCTGACCCTCGCCCAGCGGATCGAGGTGCTGGAGACGCGGGTGCTGCCCGCCATCAAGGAGAGGACGGAGGGCGTCCGCTCCCGCTTCTACGACACGGAGTTCTACTCGGCGCGGGTGACCGACATCTGGGTGTGGGAGGCGCGTGACCACGAGGCCTACCAGCAGCTCGTCGAGGCGTTGCGGGACTCGCCGTTCTGGGACGACTACTTCGAGGTGGTGGAACTGCTCGTCGGGGTGGAGAACGGGTACGCGCGCAACAACAACGTGGACCCGCTCGCCACCATCGAGGTCTAGCGCCCTAGTCCGAGACGTTCACCTTGGCGACGACCTTGTCGACCTTGACCCGGACGACCATCTCGCCGGGCACGCCGTTGCGCTCGGCGAACTCGTCGGCGCGGTCGGCGCCCATGTAACGAGCGGCGGTGCGCCCCGCCCAGTACTTCAGCTGGTCCGGATCCTCGTCGACCTGGGCCTGGCCGGTGATGGTCACGAAGCTGAAGGGCGGGGCCTCGTCGTCGAAGCACAGGGCCACGCGGCCGTCGCGCAGGATCGACTTGCCCTTGATCGTGTCGCGCGAGGTCAGGAAGACGACGTCCGGGCCGTCGAGGTCCACCCACACCGGGGCGACGTGCGGCGAGCCGTCCTTGCGGGTGACCGCGAGTTTGCCGGTGCGGGCGGGCGTGGCCAGCACGAACTCGCGCCACCAGCCTTCTGGAGCTTCGGTGTAACCCATGAGCAGCATTCAACTACGACTGAGGTAGGGGCACCGGACGACTGAAGTTGACGGTGGCCGCAGACCGCAGGGCGATGTGGCAGACCCCCTCGGCGCAGGAGAGTTGTCCCCGACACCGAGAGGGGACGCTGATGATCGAGGCAATCGGCCTCACCAAGAGATACGGCAGGACGGTCGCGGTCGACGACCTGTCGTTCACCGTCCAACCTGGACGGGTGACCGGGTTCCTCGGTCCGAACGGCGCGGGCAAGTCCACCACGATGCGGATGATCCTGGGGCTCGACCGACCGACGGCAGGCCGCGTGCTGATCGACGGGAAGCCCTACACCGAGCTGAACCGTCCACTGCGGACGGTCGGCGCGTTGCTCGACGCGAAGTGGGTGCACCCCAACCGGTCGGCGCGGGCCCACCTGAAGTGGCTCGCGGTCTCGAACGGGCTGCCGGCCGAGCGCGTGGACGCGGTGCTGGAGGCCGTCGGTCTCACCCAGGTCGCCAACAAGAAGGCCGGCGGGTTCTCGCTCGGCATGTCGCAGCGGCTGGGGATCGCCGCGGCACTGCTGGGCGACCCGCGGGTGCTGCTGTTCGACGAGCCCGTCAACGGCCTGGACCCCGAGGGCATCCTCTGGATCCGCACGTTCATGCAGAACCTCGCCGCCGAGGGCCGCACGGTCCTGGTGTCGAGCCACCTGCTGTCCGAGATGGCGCTCACGGCGAGCGAGCTCGTGGTGATCGGCAAGGGGAAGCTGATCTCGCAGGGCAGCACGTCGGAGTTCATCGACCGCTCGACGGGCAACTCCGTGCTCGTGCGCAGCCCGCAGCTGTTCAAGCTCGGGCCGTTGCTCGTCGACAAGGGATTCACGGTTCGTGACGGCGCGGACGGGGCATTGTCCGTATCGGGTGCGACGAGTGACCAGATCGGGGACATCGCCGCAGCGAACGGTGTCGTCCTGCACGAACTGAGCCCGCAGCGCGGCTCGCTCGAAGAGGCGTTCATGCAGTTGACCGGCGATGCTGTCGAGTACCACGCAGAGATCGGGAAGTGAGTGGCGATGACCCTGTTGGCAGTTGAGAGAATCAAGCTCTTCTCGACCCGCTCGCCGTACTGGTGCACGGCGCTCGCGATCGCCATGTCGGTCGGCTTCGCCGCGCTCCTCGCGGCGAACGCGGACCAGGTCGGCGTCGGCCTCACGCAGGCGGGCACGCGGCTCGCGCTCGTCGTCGTGCTGGTGCTCGGCGCGCTCGCGGTCACCACGGAGTACCGCTTCAGCACGATCCGGGCGACGTTCCTCGCGGTACCGGGCCGCACGTCGGCGCTCGTCGCCAAGACCGTCGTGGTCGCGCTGGTCGCGGGCGTGATCGGCGAGATCGCCGCGTTCGGCTCGTGGGCCATCGCGAAGGTGATCAAGCCGAGCGCCGACCTCGCGATCAACACCTCCGCGGAATGGCGGACCGTCGCCGGCGTCGGCCTGACGTTCGCGATCGGCGCGATCCTCGCGATCGCCGTCGGCATCCTGGTCCGCCAGACCGCGGGCGCCGTGGCGATCCTGCTGGTCTGGTCGATGCTCGCGGAGAACCTGGTCGGGCTCATCCCCAAGGTGGGCGTCAAGATCCAGGCCTGGCTGCCTTTCATGAACGCCGACAACTTCCTGGCCGGGGACAGCCCCGCCGGGGCGGACGGCGAGGCCGCCGGTGGTGTCGTCTTCAAGCTGAGCCACTGGGGCTCGCTCGGCTACTTCGCCGGCATCGCGGTCGCGCTGCTGGTGGTCGCGCTGGTCGTCGCCAAGCGCCGGGACGCGTGACCGGTTCTCAGATGAAGGGGGAGCGGGGCGTGGGTCATCCATCGGGGGGATGACCCACGTCCCGATCAGTTCTTTCGAGCAGGCGGGAGAGGCCATGATCCAGGCAGTGCGGTTGCGCAAGGACTACGGCAGGACGAAGGCGGTGGACGACCTGTCGTTCGTCGTCAAACCCGGCCGCGTCACGGGCTTTCTCGGACCGAACGGCGCCGGGAAGTCCACGACCATGCGGATGATCCTCGGCCTCGACACCCCCACCGGTGGCGACGTCACGATCGACGGCAAGTACTACGCCGAGCTCAAGCACCCGCTGCGCAAGGTCGGCGCGTTGCTCGACGCGAAGTGGGTGCACCCCAACCGTTCCGCGCGCTCGCACCTGAAGTGGATGGCCGTCTCCAACAAGATCCCGGTCAGCCGGGTCGACGAGGTGCTGGCGATCGTCGGCCTCACCGAGGTCGCGCACAAGAAGGCGGGCGGCTTCTCGCTCGGCATGGCGCAGCGGCTCGGCATCGCGGGCGCGCTGCTCGGCGATCCCGAGGTGCTGCTGTTCGACGAACCGGTCAACGGCCTGGACCCGGAGGGCATCCTCTGGATCCGCCAGTTCATGCACCGGCTCGCGGACGAGGGCCGCACGGTGTTCGTGTCGAGCCACCTGCTCTCGGAGATGGCGCAGACCGCCCAGGACCTCATCGTCATCGGCAAGGGCCGGCTGATCGCGCAGACCACCACCGAGCAGTTCATCAGCGACGCCACCCAGGACCACGTGCGGGTGCGGTCACCACAGGCCGTGCAGCTGCGCGAGATCCTCGCGGCACACGCGACGGTCACCGAGGACGCGGTCGACGGAGCCCTTGTGGTGCACGGGATTCCGGCGCCGCAGATCGGTGAGATCGCGGCGGAGAACCGGATCGTGCTGCACGAGCTCAGCCCTCAGCGCGGTTCGCTGGAGGAAGCCTTCATGCAGCTCACCAAGGAGTCGGTGGAGTATCACGCGCACTGACGACGGGCTTGGGCCGCCGTGACCTGATGGCGGGCAGCGCGATCAGCAGCGCCGTCAGCAGGGCGGTTCCGCCCGCGACACCGGCGACGAACGGCAGCCGGTCCCCGATCTGGGCGACCGGCCGCACCGGACGTTGCGCGGCGAGCGTCGGTGTCGGTGGCGTGGTCGAGGGCTTCGGCGGCGGCAGCAGCGGGTTCCGCTCCACCGGCGGGAACTGCGCGGTGAGCGCGCCCATCGGGTTGACCATGCCGAACCCGGTCGTGGCGTCGCGGCCGGGTTCCGCCATGTCCTTCGCCGTCCTGATCAACGTGTTGACCACGTCCTTGGCGGCCATGTCCGGATGCTTCGCACGTACCAACGCGGCGACACCGGACACGATGGCCGACGCCGCGCTCGTACCGTCCATTTCGGCGTAACCGCTGGCGTAGACGCTTTCCGGCGCGGCCGTGACGATGCCTTCCGCCGGCGCCGCGAGCACCGTGTCCGCGCCGACGTTGGACGACTTCCACGGCTTGCCCTCGCGGTTGGTGCCCGCGACCGCGATCACCCCTCCGATGTTGGCCGGCGCGGAGACCTCCTTGCCGTCGTTGCCGGTGGCGGCGACGAGGACGACGTCCTTGTCGATCGCGTAGTTCACGGCCTTCACGAGCGTCGGCGTCATCGAGCTGGAGAAGCCCAGCGACATGTTGATGACCTTGGCCCCGTGGTCGGCGGCCCACCTGATGCTCTCCGCGACGACGTCGAGCGAGAACTGCTCGTTCTCGGCGCTCGCGATCGGGAGGATCTTCGCGCCGGGCGCGATGCCGAGCGCGCCGCCGTTGCGGCCGGTGGCAGCGATGATCGCGGCCATCCCGGTGCCGTGCCCGTCGGGGTCGGTGGTGCCGTCGGTGCCCTTGGAGCTGCCGAAGCCCGTGCCGGGTAAGACCCGTCCGGCGAGGTCGGGGTGCTTGGCGTCCACTCCGGAGTCGATCACCGCGACGACCACTCCGTCACCGCGCGACTGGTCCTGCGCCGAGTAGATGTCGAGCGCGTTGAGATGCCACTCCTGCTCCTCGATCGTCTGCGCGGCGAGCAGCAACGGCAGCACGACAGCGAGCGCTGGGAGCAGAGGCACGTCACGTACATCGTGTTTCCACCCCGCGGCGCAACGTGCCCGGGGTCACACGTTGCGTAAGTTTGCTGTTAACAAGCCGTGAAACGCCCCTTTCAGGACAACACAGGCGTTTGAAATCCCGTTCAATTGGGTCATCCCCGTGCCGGAGGTGGCCTGTGGCGGTCCGTGTCGAAGCAATGCTCAGCCTCGAGTGGTCTGATGCGCTCGAAGTTCCGAACTCCCCTGATCTGGCCAGCGCACCGGCGGAAGCTCGTCGTTCCTGGGTCAACAAGGCCAACGAAAAGCAGGTTCTCGCGACTTATCGCGCCGTGAAAGCGGTGGGCAATGCGCCCGCGCCGTGGTGGCTGCGCGCATTGGATCGCGGAAAGCTCACTTCCCGTGCCGAAGGTCACGCGATCGAGGACGCGGTGACCGAACTGCTGTCGTCCCGTCCGGGCTGGGTCTACGTGCCCTGGGTCGACCCCGGCGAGGTCGGTTACTGGGAGTACGTGCCCTCCGAGAGCGGTGTCTACGGTCCGGCGACGCCGACGACCGTGCAGTTCACCGACTCGCACCGGGGCTGGATCCACCTGGTGCCCGCCCACCGCGGACCTGGCAGGCCGCAGCCCATCGACTTCACGGTCGCCGAGCTGCGTGCGCAAATCGAGGACATCGAACTCATCGCCTAGGCTGTCGGGTCGTGACCAGGCCTGAGTTCCACCGTTCCATCGTCAGCTTCGTGCAGCGCGGCGAGCGCATGACCGTGGGACAGGAGCGTGCCTGGGACACGTACTGGGAGAAGATGGGCAACGACGTGAAGTCGTTGCCCGAGGGCCCGCTGGACTTCACGTCGTGGTTCGGCCGGTCCGCGCCCGTGCTGCTGGAGATCGGTTCCGGCATGGGCGAGACCACCTCGCAGCTCGTGGCCGCCGCGCCCGAGCTCAACTACGTGGCCGTCGAGGTCTACAAGCCGGGTCTCGCCCAGCTGCTGCTGCGCGCCGAGCACCTCGGCGGGCTGGACAACCTCCGCGTGCTGCGCGGTGACGCCGTGGATCTGCTGACCGACCACGTGGCGCCCGCGTCGTTGCACGGCGTGCGGATCTTCTTCCCGGACCCGTGGCCGAAGAAGAAGCACCACAAGCGCCGGCTCGTGCAGCCGGAGTTCGTGGCGCTGCTCGCGTCCCGGTTGGAGCCGGGTGGCGTGCTGCACCTCGCGACGGACTGGGAGCACTACGCGGAGCAGATGCTCGAAGTGTGTTCCGGCGAGCGGTTGCTGACCAACATGTACGACGGCTGGGCACCGCGGCCGGACTGGCGGCCCGTCACGAAGTTCGAGCAGCGCGCGGTGAACGAGGGCCGTGTTTCCCACGATCTGATGTTCAAGCGGAACGACCTCACCTGATCGAGGTCTCAAGCTTGGGGTTCGGCCACTACGGGTCTAAGTCTCACCCAATTGGGTGGCGGGTGTTGATCACCCGAAATGCCCCGAGTGGCAGTGACGCGTGAAGCCGTTCCGGCCTTAGGTTTCCGCTCCGTGACCCCCGACGTCCTCCCCGTCGCGGAGGAGTTCGTCCGCATGTACCACGCGGCGCACTCCGACGCAGGCTCGCTGTCCGCCCGCATCGCCCAGGTGCGCGCCGAGATCGCCGAGACCGGAACCTACCGCCACACCACCAACGAGCTCGCGTACGGCGCGCGGATCGCGTTGCGGGATTCCGGTTGGTGCACCTCAGGTGTTCCGTGGCGACGCCTGAAAGTCCGCGATCTGCGCGGCTACCGCAACGCCGCCGCCGTGGCGGGCGAGTGCGTAGAACACCTGCGGCTCGCGACCAACGGCGGTGAAATCCGGCCGCTGGTCACGGTTTTCGCGCCCGACGCGCCGGGTTCGCCCGGCCCGGTGATCTGGAACGAGCAGCTGATCCGGTACGCCGGGTACGCCGACGGGATGGGGGACCGTCGCTACACCCAGTTCACGGAAACCATGCAGGGCATGGGATGGCGGCCACCGGCCCGGCGGTCGCGGTTCGACCTGCTGCCGTTGGTGGTGGAGACCCAGCACGAGGGACCGCGGCTCTTCACGCTGCCGTCCGAGATCGTGCACGAGGTGCCGCTGGAGCACCCGACGCTGCCGTGGTTCGGCGAGATGGGCCTGCGCTGGCACGCGGTCCCGGTCATCGCGAACATGCGGCTGTCGATCGGCGGCGTGAGCTACCCGGCGGCGCCGTTCAACTCGTGGTTCGTCGGTGCCGAGATCGGCACGCGGTCACTGGCCGAGGAAGGCGCGTACGGCGTGGCACGCGAGGTCGCCGACGCGTTGGGTTTGGACACGACGTCCGAACGCACGCTGTGGCGGGACTTCGCCACCGTTCACCTGAACGCGGCAGTGCTGCACTCGTTCGACAAGGCGTCCGTCACGATCACGGACCACCACGCGGAAGCCCTGCACCGCCTCGCGTGGTTGCGCTCCCGCCAACGCCCTTCCGCGGCCAGGCCCTCGTTCCGCCTGGACCCGGCCGCCGCCGCTCGCGCCCGCACCGGTGCACCGGCCCGGTTCACCGCCGCGCTGGACGAGACCCGTCCTCAACCGACCAGCAGGCTGGCCGAACTGCTCCGCCAGCAACATTCCCTGACCAGCGTCTGACTTCCCCATCACACGCTGATCGCCGGCGTTCCTACCGGTGAGAGTCGACCATCACGCCCGACAGGGCCATGAGCGCAAGGACCAACAGGCCGACCACCGCGGCGGCCCAAGTGAACACAACTGACAACATGGCGTCCTCCGTTTCCCCGACTGCTCCTCCAGAGTCCGTGACCGGCGCGTGATCCGGCATCCGCCGGGAGGGTATTTCCGCAGGTCGCTCACTCAGCCTTCTGGCTGATGCCGGGTTAGCCCCTGGTCGGACGCGGGGTAGGACTTCCGGCTTTACTGTGTGTCGGGTGGAGAGCACGGATCTGAGCTGGCGGTTGCTCGCCAAACGCCAGTGGCCGCTGGCGCTCTCGCTCACCGGCATCGTCCTGGCCGAGACCGGGTCGATCACCACCGCGCACGGCTGGTGGCAGATCCCCGGTGTGCTGGTCATCTGCGTGATCTCGGTGCTGGCCCCGCGCCGGCCGTTCGACGCCGCGCTGGCACTGGCGTTCGCCGTCGTGTGCACGGCGCTCTACCTGCGGTTTCTCGGTGTCGCGTTCGAACCGCACTTCTTCGTCAGCGGTGTCAACATCTCGATCACCGGCGCCGCGATGGCGACGATCGCGATCCTCGTGCGGGAGTCCTCGCGGCTGCGCGCGATCGGCGGCACCGTGCTGATCGTCGCGGCGGTGATCACCGCGGAGGTGCTCGGCTGGCCGGTCGTGGCAGCCGTCGAGTACCGGGAGTGGACGCCGGACCCCACGTCCTACCTGGTCGGTGCGGTCATCACGCTGGTGCTGGCGGTCGGCACCGGACTGTACTTCCGGGCACGTGACGCGGAACGCGCGTCCCAGCTGGCGGCTTCCGTTGCGGCGGCCCAGAACGCGGAACGGATGGCGTTGGCGCGGGAGCTGCACGACGTCGTCGCGCACTACGTGACGGCGATCGTCGTGCACGCCCAGGCAGGTCAGCTGAACCGCGAGGTCGACGTGCTGCCGTCCATCGCCGCCTCCGGCACCGAGGCGCTGACCGCGATGCGGCGGCTGGTGGGGACCATGCGGGACGGCACCTCCGCCGGACCGGCCGCGTCCTCGTCGCTGGTGGACGACGTGCGCGAGCTGGTCAGCGAGTCCGGTCTGCCCGTGCACCTCTCGGTGGACCTGCAGGACGCCGTGCCGCAGGAGCTGGCGCGCTCGGTGCTGCGCCTGGTGCAGGAGTCGTTGACGAACACCCAGAAGCACGCGGTCTCGGTGTCCTCAGTGGACGTCGCACTGTCCTCTGGCGACGGTGTGCTGCGACTGTTCGTGGCGGACGACGGCGTCGCGTCCGGTGTTCCCGTTGGCGGCTCGGGAGGTTACGGGCTCGTGGGCATGCGCGAGCGCGTCGAACTGCTGGGCGGCACGTTCTCCGCAGGCCGGCGCGAACCGACCGGGTGGACGGTCCGCGCCGAACTGCCTCTTGCCTAGCTCAGTTCTCGTCCCGGATGACTTCGAACTCCTGCGTCATCTCGACATCGCTGAACTGGTCGTCGTTCTGAGGGTCGATGTCGGCCACTGATGCCTCCGCATGATCACGCCCGTACCCGTGCGGATGTGATCATGCCAACTCAGCGCCGCGTCGGCGGCTTGGGGGTGGCGGGCTTCTGCGCGCGCCGGAAGTCTCCACTGGACGTGCACGGCTTCTTCGACATGATCATGTGACGTCGTCCCCGTCGCTCTGGTTGCCTGCCGGTTTGCCCACGGGTGCACAAAGGGCCCGCCGGTTCGTGCTCGACGGGCCCCTCGGTTGGGGAGAAGTTGGCGGCCGGGGGCGGACCCTGGGGGTCGGCCCGCTCCCGACGGGCGCAGGATTCCCCTCCGCCGCCGACCTATGCATCCTTGTGTCCGGCATCACAGTGGCAGGATCCTCCGCATGTCACTGCGCCTCCACGCCCCGGTGGTCCTGCCCTGCGACCCGTCCTGCTCCGTGCTGCGCGACGCGGTCGTGGACGTCGTCGACGGCCGAATCACCCATGTGGGCGCCGCCGCGTCCGCACCCGCGTTCGACGGCGAGGTCCGCCACCTGTCCGGAATCCTGCTGCCCGGCCTGGTGAACACCCACGCGCACAGCCCGATGACGGTGCTGCGCGGCCTGGGTTCGGACCTGCCGCTGCTGCGGTGGCTGCAGGAGGCCATGTGGCCGAACGAGGCGCGGATGACCGCCGAGGACGTCGGCACGGGCATGCTGCTCAGCGCCGTGGAGATGCTGCGGCACGGCGTGACGACGTCCGCCGAGATGTACTTCCACGGCCCTGAGCTGGTGTCGTCGGTGCTGGCCGCCGGCTCACGGGTGGTGTTCGGCGGGGCGATCCTCGACGTGCCGGGCATGGACTGGCGGTCGCTGACCGACTCGATCTCCGCGTGGATCGACACCGACGGTCGCGTCTTCGGGCCCGGCGAGCGGATCGAGCTGGCGTACGGCCCGCACTCCGCCTACACGCTGTCGGCCGCCCAGCTGACCGCGGTGGCCGTCGAGGCGCGGTCGCGCGGCGCGTTGCTGATGGTGCACGTGGCCGAGTCGCCGTTCGAGGACGAGGCGCAGCGGGCCGAGTACGGGTCGGTCCCGGCCCTGTTGAAGGCTTCGGACGTGCTGGGCGGGCGGGTGCTGTCCGCCCACTCCGTGCACCTGTCCGACGACGACATCGCGCTGTACGCGTCGTTCGGTGTCGGTGTGGCGCACTGTCCCGGTTCGAACGCGAAGCTCGCCTCCGGCATCGCGCGAGTCTCGGAGATGCTGGCCGCCGGCGTGTCCGTCGGGTTGGGCACGGACGGGCCCGCGTCCAACGACGACCTGGACCTGTTCGAGGAGGCGCGGCTGGCCGGGCTGTTCGCCCGCGTGTCGAAGATGGACGCGACCGCGCTCGGTGCGGCGCAGGCGTTGCTGATGGCCACGCGGGGCGGGGCCGACGCCCTGGGACGCTCCGACATCGGTTCGCTGGAGGCCGGGCGGTGGGGCGACGTCGTGCACATCGCCGCGGACGACCCCGCGTTCGCGACCGGGCTGGACGCACCGGACTCGCAGCTGCTGGCGAACCTGGTGTGGGGGTCCGGGTCTCGTCGGGTGACGGACGTGTGGGTGGCCGGGGACCACGTCGTGGCCGGTGGGGAGTCGACTCGGGTGGACCGGCAGGAGGCCCAGGCGGGGGTCGCGGCGGTGGCACGGCGACTGCGGACCGCGTAGGGCCTGGCGCCGATGTCGCGACGCAACTACGAGTACCTGTCGTCGTACGACTTCGAGTGCCTGGTCCGCGACCTCCTTTCCAAGGAGTGGCAACTGCGCCTCGAGACGTTCGCGGCAGGTCGCGACGGCGGTGTGGACGTCCGGTTCCTCAACACCGAACAGCAGAAGCAGATCACGGTGCAGTGCAAGCACTCACCGAACAGGAGCTTCTCCGACGTCAAGTCAGGACTGGTCCGAGAAGCGACGAAGCTCGCTGGGCGCCGCGATCTCGGTGAGTACTGGCTGGCGACCAGCGCGAACCTTTCGCCGGGCGCCAAGGACAAGATCGCGAGGATCTTCGCCGACCAGGGGCTCGTGCCCGAACGCGTGCTCGGCAGAGACGATCTGGAAGCGCTGCTCAACGACCATCCGGAGGTGGAGCGCGCGCACTACAAGCTCTACATCACCAGCACGGCCGTTCTGGAGATGCTGCTCAATCGCGATCTCTTCGTCCACGCCCAGGACCTGCTCGACGGGATCGAGGAGCGACGCAGGCTCTACGTCCAAGGCGAGGCCCTCGGCGAAGCACAGAACATCCTCGCCGAGAACGGGGTCCTGATCATCAGCGGCCCTCCCGGCGTCGGCAAGACCACCCTGGCCGAAATGCTCGCCCTCAACCTCCTCGCCGAGGGCTTCACCCCGTACTGGATCAGCGAGGACGCTCGCGAGGCCGACGCGCTGTGGAACCCGTCCGAAAAACAGCTCTTCCTGTACGACGACTTCCTCGGACAGAACGCGCTCGCCGAGAAAATGGGGAAGAACGAGGACAGCCGGCTGCTGGCGTTGATGCGACGGGTGCGGCGAAGCCCGCACCACCAGCTCATCCTCACCACTCGCGAGTACATCCTGGAAGGCGCTCGACAGACCTACGAACGACTGCGCGACCCCTCGATCGCCCACTCGAAACTGGTCCTGAACCTCTCCTCCTACAGCAGGGCCAACCGCGCCCACATCCTGTACAACCACGTCTACTTCTCCGAGCTCGGAGAAGAAGCGCGGGCCGCGTTGAGGCTCAAGCGCAACTACTCCGCGATCATCGATCACCCGAACTACAACCCGCGGCTGATCAAGCTGATCATCGACACCGCGGTGCGCGCCGGGAGCTGCGAAGCAGGCGCCGGGTTCCCCGATTTCGCGCTGAAGAGCCTCGCGAACCCGAGCGAGCTGTGGGACCACATCTTCAACCACCAGCTCCGGGAAGCGGAGCGGGACGTTCTTCTCACCTTGTCCACTTTGCCTCCGACGGTGGAGGTCAACGAGTTCAAGAGAGCCGTCGTCGCGTTCCGCTCGAAGGCTCACGGGCGCCGCAGCACTGCCGAGGTCCACAACGCGCTCGCGGTCCTCGACGGCCTGTTCCTCAAGTTCTCCGGCCATTACGACACGTCGGTCTCGTTCGTCAATCCAGGCGTGCGCGACTTCGTCGTCGAACAGCTCGGCCTCAACCCGTCCGTCTTCACCGATCTGGTCTCCGCGGCAACTTCACCAGCACAGATCACGGCGTTGTGGAGATTCATCGACACCAACCAGCAGGTCGATCTTTTCAGCGCCTACCACTACCTGCCCGAGGCCCGCCGGGAATTTCTGGCCGAGCCCGGCACATTCCTCGACGCGGCTCTGCGCCAGCTGGATTCCGGCGTGCACACGAACGTCCCTCTCATCGTGCTGGAGATCTCGGGCCGGCACGTACCGTCGCGGTTCGGTGAAGTGCTCGACAGACTGGCAACAGTTCTGCCGCCCGTGTGGCGGGAGGGGTACCTACCGCTGTCGATCGTGCACGATGTGTGCACCACGATCGGACGGAGATTTCGAGAACTTTCCGAAAATCATTCAAAGGCCGTGAAAGAACTGCTCGACGCGGCTATTTCCATGTTCGAATCCGAGCTTTTCGAACCTCAGGACTACGTCCACCTGTACGACCTCCTGACCATGCGAGGAAGGCAGGGAGCGAGGGCACAAGCCGATGTTCAGGACAGCTTCGTCGAATACGCGACCGATGTCCTCACAGGCCTGATCGACGTGCCTGCCGATCGTGACGTCGCGCAGGCGGAGATCGACGAGATCGAAAGTGCGGCATCCGATCTGCACATCGGCGATGAGCTCGACGATCTCCTCGACGAAGCACAGGAAGTGGTGGAGAAACTCCCCACGACCTCCAACCGCGAACCTTCTGAACCGGCTCAGGGGCATCCGCGCTGGGAGCCTGACGCCGACGAGGACCTCTTGTTCTCCAGCCTCACCTGACGGTCACATTGCGTCAACAACTAACCACATGCTGTTGATGAACCTGTGGACAACTCACCTCGGCCGCGGGCGCACGATCAGTTCGGTGATGTGGGCGTCGGGCGTCGCCAGCACGGCCGACGCCACGGCGCGGCCCACCGAGGCCGGGTCCAGGTACTGGGTGGCGTCGTAGGAGCCGCCCTCCTGGCGCCGCACGTCCTCCTGCATCGGCGTCGCGGTCCGGCCGGGGTACACCGAGGTCACCCGCAACGACGGCTCGTCGCCGCGCAGGGCGTCGGCGTAGGCGCGCAGGGCGAACTTCGAGGCCGCGTAGACGCCCCAGCCCGGGTTGGCGTTGCGGCCGGCGCCGGAGTTGATCAGCACCACGTGTCCGGAGGCGGCCCTGAGCTGCGGCAGCACCAGGTTGGTCAGTTCGGCGACGGCGAAGACGTTCACCTCGAACGTCTTGCGCCAGTCGTCCGGGGTGGCGTCGCCGAGTGGGCCGAGCAGGGCGATGCCGGCGCTGTGCACGAGCACGTCCAGGCGTTGCAACGGGCCGAGGTCGGCGGCGGCCGCGTTCGTGAGGTCGAACGGCCAGGCGGTGGCGCCGGGCAGTTCCGCTGCCAGCAGGGACAGGGACGTTTCGTCGCGTCCGCCTAGCAGGAGATCGTGGGTTGGGGCCAGACTGCGGGCGATGGCCGAGCCGATTCCACTGGATGCCCCGGTGACGAGGGCGACCGGACGATCACTCATGGGAGAACCGTAACGTGCCCAGGAAGTTGATCCTGCCGTATCTGTGCCTGCTCTACTTCATCAACTACCTCGACCGGGTCAACATCGGGTTCGCCGGGCCCAACGGGATGTCGGAGGAGCTCAAGCTCTCGGCGACCGTGTTCGGGTTCGCGTCCGGGGTGTTCTTCATCGGCTACCTGATCCTGGAGGTGCCCAGCAACCTGGCGTTGCACCGGTTCGGGGCGCGCAGGTGGATCGCGCGGATCATGATCAGCTGGGGGATCGTCGCCTCGGCCATGGCGTTCGTGCCCAACGGGACCGTGCTGGTCGTGCTGCGGTTCCTGCTCGGCGTGGCGGAGGCCGGGTTCTTCCCCGGGATCATCCTCTACCTGACGTACTGGTTCCCGGAGAAGGACAGGGCGCGGATCGTCGCGCTGTTCATGGTGGCGGTGCCGGTGTCCACGGCGCTCGGGTCGACGCTCAGCGGGTTGCTGATCCAGTGGACCGACTGGCGCACGATGTTCCTGATCGAGGGGCTGCCGGCGATCGCGCTGGCGTTCGTGACGTGGTTCTGGCTGCCGGACCGGCCCGCCGAGGCGGTCGAGGAGCCGGAGAAGGAGCACTGGCCGCTCAAGAAGGCGCTGACGCACCCGCGGGTCCTGGCGTTGAGCTTCGTGTACTTCGGGATCGTGTACGGGCTCTACACGCTCGGGTTCTTCCTGCCGACGATCATCAAGGGGCTGGCGCCGCGGGCGAACATCGTCGAACGCGGGCTGATCAACGCGATCCCGTACGTCCTCGGTGCGGTCGCCATGATCCTGTGGGCCAGGCACGGCGACCGCACCGGAGAACGGAAGTGGCACGTCGCCGCGCCCATGTTGCTCGGCGGAGCGGCCATCCCCGTCGCGCTCTACCTGGACAACCCGGTTGCGGCGATGGTCGCCGTCTCGGTCTGCGCCATCGGTGTCTGCGCCGCGCTGCCCACGTTCTGGGCGCTGCCCACGAGCTTCCTGGGCGGCACGGCCGCGGCGGGCGGGATCGCGTTGATCAACTCGCTGGGCAACGTGAGCGGCTTCGTCGCGCCCTACGTCACCGGGTGGCTGCGCGACCTCACCGGCACCCAGAAGACCGGGCTCTGGGTCGTCGGCGTCACGATGATCACGGCAGCCGTGGTGGCGCTCGTTCAGCGCGCCGGTGCGGAGAAGGCGTAGACGGCCTCGTAGCGCACGGAGGTCTGGGCGCCTTCCTGGCACCCGCCCGCCGGTGCGACGCCGCCACTGGTCGAGAGGCGCTGCACGTAGCTGACCTTGGCGAACACCCCGTCACCCCTGGTCGACTTCGCCTTCAGCAGCAGCTCGGGGACCGCGCCGGGAACGTCGTTGCGGGCGCCGTCGACCGGGGCCGCCTCGACCGCGCTGCCGTCGACGGTGGAGACCCAGATCGGACCGCGGGTGTGCAGCGCGACCGCCCGGCCGAGCCGGTCCGCCAGGGTGGCGGCGGGCTCCAGGCTCTTCCACGCCCCGGCCGTGCAGGTGTAGGTCTGCACGCCCTTGGCGTAGAACTTCGCGACGGGCTTGTTGCCCGGTGGAACCTGAACCGCGGAGGCGACCGTCGCCTCCGCGGTGTCCATCACCTGCGGCGTCGGTGCCGCGGTGGAACCGGCGCCTCCCACGGCGACGCCGAGCAGAGTGGTGGAAACCAGCACAAGACCAGCACGCTTCATTACTCACTCCAAAGCAGACAGTGCGACGTGTCTCTCGTTGAGCGGTGCAGCCATCAGGGCCTACGGACCGATGACCGCACCGGTTCAAACGACTTCATGGAGTGAGCCAGTGATTGCGGTAGGTCAGGACGCCGGAGTGAAGAAGGCGTGGAGGGCCTTGCGGGGCACGGGGTCGCCTCGACCGCGCTTCACGGTTCACTCCAAAGTAGACGGCCATTGTGGACGCTCCGGTCGGCTGTCCGCGGTTCACATCAGGTGGACGAGCCGAGCCGCATCGGCAGGTCAGCTGCCGATGCGGCCGTGGTCGGACTTCCACACGCAGACGACGGCGGGCCGCGGCTGCGAGGTACCGCCGTCCGGCCAGTGCGACGCGGGCTTGTCCGCGCTCGCGCCGTCGAGCTCGCCGGGGTGCTGCACGGACACGAGGACGAACCGGTCCTGGATCACCGGGCCGCACGTCTCCGCACCGAGCGGAACGGACAGGAAGGCCTTGACGTGTCCGCGTTCCTCGCCCTCCAGCGGAACGACGTACAGGCCGTCGTTGATGTTGAGGGCGTAGAGGCTGTCCGAGGCGATCCACAGGTTGCCGTACGAGTCGAACGCCAGGTTGTCCGGGCAGGTGATCGGGCTGACCTGGGTCTTGTCGTAACCGCCGAAGTAGGTGTCCGGCGAGTTCGGGTCACCGCAGACCAGGAGCAGGCGCCACGCGAAGGTCGTCGCCGTCGCGTCGTTGCGCGCCTCCTCCCACTCGAGGACGTGGCCGTGCTTGTTGTTGATGCGCGGGTTGATCTCGTCGACCGCGGGCTGGCCGGCGGCACCACGACGGCTGTTGTTGGTCAGCGCGGCGTAGACGCGGCCGGTCTTCGGGTTCGGCTCGATGTCCTCCGGGCGGTCCATCTTCGTCGCACCGACCTTGTCGGCCGCGAGACGCGTGAAGACGTAGACCTCCTCCGCGGTGAACCCCTCGACCAGGGACTTGTCGCCCGACACCAGCGGGATCCACTCGCCCTTGCCGTCGAACTGACCGTCCAGGGGCAGCTTGCCGCTGCCGTCGATCTCGCCCACCGGGCTGTTGCCGGTGAACTTCGCGACGTACAACGTGCCCTCGGTGAGCAGCTTCTTGTTCTGCTGACGGGCACGACGGCTGTGGCCGTGCACGATCTTGTTCTTCGAGACGAACTTGTAGATGTAGTCGAAGCGCTCGTCGTCACCCATGTAGACGACGACCCGGCCGTCGTGCGCGACCCGGATGTTGGCGGCCTCGTGCTTGAACCGGCCGAGCGCGGTGTGCTTGACCGGCGCGGAGTTCGGCTCGTGCGGGTCGATCTCGATGACATAGCCGAAGCGGTTGCCCTCGTTCGGCTCCTGGGCGAGGTCGAAGCGCTTGTCGAACCGCTCCCACTTGCGTTCGGACGCCTTGCCGGTGAGGCCGTAACGGGCGTTGCGCGCCTTCGCCACCGGGTCGGTGACGAGGTCGCCGTTGCCGAAGTAGCCGTTGAAGTTCTCTTCGCAGGTGAGGTAGGTGCCCCACGGGGTGACGCCACCGGAGCAGTTGCCGAACATGCCGACGGGCTTGCGGCCGCTCGGGTCCGCGGAGGTCCTGAGGTACTTGCTGCCCGCGGCCGGGCCGTCGAACTCGAACTGCGTGGTGACGGTGATGCGGCGGTTGTACTGGCGGTCGATGACCGGCTTGAGCGAACCCTTGCGCTCGCGCTCCACGACGACCACGGAGAAGCCGTGCGCCGCCCACGCGATCTTGACCTGTTCCTCGGTCGGGTTGGCCGAGTCGTAGCCCTTGAAGAGGAACGGTTCGGTGGTGTACTCGTGGTTCGAGCCCATGAACCAGCGGTCGCAGGCGCCGTCGATCTCGATGAGGCCGCAGTAGTCGTTGTTGTAACCGAACTGCTTGGCCTGCGCGGCCGCGGTCTGCTTGTCGAAGTCGAACGCGGGTGCGCCGGGGAGGACCGGGTCGCCCCAGCGGATCACGACCTGCTGCTCGTAACCCTTGGCCGTGATGAGGCGGTCTTCCTTGTTCGGCTTGACCGGCTCGAAGTTGGTGCCGTTCGGCCGGCCGTGGCCGGGCCGGTGCCGCACGTCGACGTCGACACCCAGGTCCACCCCGACGGGCGCCGCCGCGGCCGTGCCCGCGAACGCAGCGGCACCCGCACCGGCGACCGCGAGAACGGCGCCGGCCTTGAGCATGCCGCGCCGGTTGACGACCTCGCGCACGACATCACCGAAGTAGGCGTTGTCCGAGGTGTTCGGGGCGTCGTGGCTGCACGCGTTGTTGCAGCGGTACTGGCACGTGATCGCCGCGCGCCCGAGCGGGTGGTTCGTCGCGAGCAGGGGCAGCAGGCGGCGGCCCCGATCGGTGGTTGAAGACACGCAGGCCTCCGAGATCGGTCAGTGTGGGAACTGGCCGAACCTAAGAGCCGAACTAGATCGCCAGCCGTCCACAGGATGAACGGCAGGCGAACACGTCCTGCATCCGAACGATCGGGGCACGCCCTGTGATCAACCGATCTCACCCAGTTGACGACGGCCTTCCCGCCACACCGCCACCACCGACGGCCTGGGTTGCGAGGTGCCGCCGTCCGGCCAGTGCGAGGCCGGCTTGTCCGCACTCGCCCCGTCCACCTCGCCGGGGTGCTGCACGCAGACCGTGATCACCCGCTCGCCGACGATCGGGCCGCACGTCTCGGCACCGCGCGGGACCGTGAGGAAGAGCTTCAGGTGGCCGCGTTCCGGACCCTCCAGCGGCACGCCGTACAGGCCGTCGTTGAGCCCGTTCAGCTTGCCGTCGGCATCGGTGGAGATCCACAGGTTGCCGTGCGGGTCGAACGCCAGGTTGTCCGGGCTGGAGATGGGGCTGACCTGCGACTTGTCGTAGCCGCCGAAGTAGGTGTTCGGGTCGTCCGGGAAACCGCACACCAGGAAGAGGTTCCAGCTGAACGTCAGCGCGAGCGCGTCGCCGCGGCGTTCGGTCAGCTCCAGCACCTGGCCGTGCCGGTTGTTGTGCCTGGGATTCGGCTCGGTCGCGCCTTCCTTGCCGGGCGTGACACCGCGCTCGACGTTGTTGGTGAGCGCGCAGTAGACGACGCCGGTGCGCGGGTGCGTCTGGATGTCCTCGGGACGGTCCATTTTGGTCGCGCCGGCCTTGTCCGCCGCGATGCGCGTGAAGACGTAGACCTCTTCCGCGGTCATGCCCGGCACGAACGACTTGTTGCCGCTGGCCAACGGGATCCACTCGCCACTGCCGTCGAACTTGCCGTCGCTGGGCAGCTTTCCGGTGCCGTCGATCTCACTCGCCGGGCTGTCGCCGGAGAACCGCGCGACGTAGAGCGTGCCGTCGTCGAGCAACGTCATGTTGTGGCGGCGGGCCGCCTTGCTGTTGCCGTGCTTGACCTTGCCGTTCGAGATGAACTTGTAGATGTACTCGAACCGCTCGTCGTCACCGGAGTAGGCGACCACGCGGCCGTCGTCGGCGATCCGCACGTTCGCGGTCTCGTGCTTGAACCGGCCGAGCGCGGTGTGCTTGACCGGGGTGGAGTCGGGGTCCCACGGGTCGATCTCGACGATCCAGCCGAACCTGTTGACCTCGTTGGGTTCCTGCGCGAGGTCCCAGCGCTTGTCGAACCGCTCCCACTTGCGCGTGGTGGCGGTGCCGGTGACGCCGTAGCGGGTGAGGCGCGGGTCGTTGCGGCCGGCGGCGTTGGCGAAGTACTGGTTGAAGTTCTCCTCGCCGGACAGGATCGTGCCCCACGGCGTGACGCCGCCGGAGCAGTTGTTGATCGTGCCGAGGACCTTCCTGCCGGTCGGGTCCGCCGAGGTCTTGAGCAGGTCGCTGCCCGCGACCGGACCGCGCACCTCGAACGGCGTGTTCAGGGTGATCCGGCGGTTGTACCGGCTGAAGCGCGGCCGGTAGTGGCCGGAGAACATCGACCTCTTGATCATGAACACCGAGAGGCCGTGCGCGGCCCAGGCGATCTTCACCTGTTCCTCGGTGGGGTTGTTCGCGTCGTAGCCGCGGAACATGAACTTCTCGCTGGTGTACTCGTGGTTGGTGACCATGAGACCCGTGAGCTCCAACGGGTCCAGCGGCAGGATCGCGGCGAAGTCGCAGTTGAAGCCGAACTGCTTCTCCTGCTTCGCGGCGGTCTGGTGGTCGAAGTCGAACTCGGGGACGCCGGGGAAGAGCGGGTCGCCCCAGCGGATCACGACCCCCTGGCGGTAGCCCTCGGGGACGACGACCTCGTCCTTGGTGTTGACCTCGACGGGCTTGAAGCCGAGGCCTCTGGCTGTTGCTGCTGTTGCTGCTGTCGGCGCGGCCGCCGCTGTCGCGCTGGGAAGCGCTGCCGTTGCCGCGACCACCGCACCGGCCTTGAGCGCGGTGCGGCGGGTGATCAGGTCACCGAAGTAGGCGTTGTCCGAGGTGTTGGGGACGTCGTGGAAACACGCGTCACCACAGCGGTACTCGCAGGTCACCGCAGCCCTGCCCACGCGGTGGTTGACGAGCGGCAAATTGATCATGTGTCCATTTTGCCGCTAAACAACCAATTGTTCACCTGCCAGTACCGCATCTTCCGGCACCAGATGCGTGTCGGTGCGGTTGAACGTCAGCAGCACCGCCGCGACCGCGCAGAGGACCGCCGCCACGACGAACGGCTGCGCGAGGTGGCTCACGAACGTCGCCGCCAGCGCACCACCGAGCCACCGCAGGAAGTTGTAGCCGGCGCTCGCTACCGGCCGCGGCGCGTCGCTGACACTCATCGCGGCACCGGTGAACAGGGTGTTCAGCAGGCCGCTGACCAGGCCGCTCACGATCACCGCGACCACCAGCAACGGCTTGCCCGGCACCGCCATCACCAGCATGAGCAGTGCGAACGCCAGCACCGACCCGATGATCGCGCTCTTCTCACCGACGCGTTCCGCGAGCCGCGGCGCGAGGAAGACGCTGGAGACCGCCACGCAGACGCCCCAGCCGAAGAAGATCAATCCGATCTCGACAGCACCCCACCGCAGCACGAACGGCGACCAGGCGAGAACCGTGAAGAACGCGGCCGTGTAGAGCGCGGCACCGATCGAGGTCCGCAGCAGAACCGGGTGCTTCAACGCCCTGAGCGGGTCGAGCAGGCCGATCCGGGGACGTTCGTGGTGCGCGTCCCTGGCCAGGAAGACTGCACAAAGGATCAACGCGACGGCCATCAGGATCGCCGTGCCGAGGAACGGCCCGCGCCACGAGAAGCTGCCGAGCAGTGCCCCGAGCAGCGGCCCGACGCTCAGGCCGAGTCCGAGCGCGGCCTCGTAGAGCAGGATCGCGCCCTTCTGCCCGCCGCTGGCCGCGCCGACGATGACGCTGAGCGCGGTGGCGATGAAGAAGGCGTTGCCGAGCCCCCAGACGGCCCGCAGTCCCACGAGCTGGCCGATGCTCCCCGCCGCCGAGCACGCCAGCGTGGCGATGACGATCAGCGCGAGCCCGCCGACGAGCGTGCGCTTGGCCCCGAACCGCGCCGTCGCGGCACCCGTGAAGAGCATCGCCACGACCTGAACGCCGAGGTAGGAGGAGAAGAGGAGGGTGACCTGCGCGGGTGTTGCGTGCAGACCCTCCGCGATGGACAACAGGATCGGGTCCACGAGCCCGATCCCCATGAAGGCGATGACCGCGGCGAACGCCGTGATCCACACCTGCTTGGGCTGAGCCTTGAAATTCACTTAGCTAACCTAACAGATTTTGATTAGCATAGCGAAGTATCGTCCGCCACAGGGTACGGTGCAGGGCGTGGCAGCGGTGATCTTCGACCTCGACGGCGTGCTGATCGACTCCGAGCAGGTGTGGGACGAGGTGCGCCAGGGCTTCGCCCGGTCGCACGGCGGCGTCTGGACCCCTGAGGCGACTCGCGCGATGCAGGGCATGTCAACGCCCGAGTGGGGCGCGTACCTGGTGTCCGAGGTGGGCGTTCAGCTGACGCCGGCAGAGACCTCCGCCGGCGTGATCGCGGCGATGGAGCAGGCGTACGCGGCGCACCTGCCGGTCATTCCGGGTGCTGTGGAGGCCGTGCGCGCCGTGGCCGCGCGGTTCCCGGTGGCGATCGCGTCGTCCGCGCCGGCCGTGCTGATCAAGGTCTTCCTGGACGTGACCGGACTGCCCGTGCCCGTCGCGGTGTCGTCCGAGGAGTGCGCCGCGGGCAAGCCCTCACCCGACGTGTACCTGCTCGCCGCGTCACGGCTCGGGGTTGCACCTGCGTCCTGTTACGCCGTCGAGGACTCGACGAACGGGCTCCGCGCCGCCCTGGCCGCGGGGATGACCGTGCTGGCCGTGCCGAACCCGCACTTCCCGCCTGACCCGGAGGTGCTGGCTCAGGTGCGCGTGCTGTCGTCCGTCGCGGACCTGCCGGATGCGCTCACGTAGCTGGTCGCGGCCATGCCGAGCGCGATGCACGTGCAGGCGATGACGCCCTTCGGCCAGTAGATGTGGCTGTCGAGGAACAGGAAGCTGCCCACGAGCAAGAACACGGCGCCCGGGATCGCCTTGAGCCTGTGCTTGAGCAGCGCACAGACCGCGATCGCGATGCTGGCGGCGAAGAAGCACCACGCACCGAAGGTCCCGAGCTGGTTGCCGATCTTGAAGATCGGCGCGTCGGCGTCGCTGCGGCCGTTGTTCGCGATGGTCATCGCGCCACCGCCGATGCCGGCCAACGCGTCGAGCGCGCCGTAGTAGACGACGAAGCCGAACGCGGCGACGCGGGCGGGGTAGCGCACGTACTTCGGGCTGTCGGCGAGCAGCACCCACTGCGCGGCGCCGAGGAGCGGGAAGATCGCCGCCAGGATGATGTGCATGTTCTGCCACCACTGGGCGGTCGAGGCGTCCAGGTGGTGCGGGTGGGTCAGGCCGATGCCGGCGAGGACCAGGCCGGGGAGGGCGACGAGCAGCGTGCGCACCGCGCCGAACCTAGCGGAAGCAGGTCTGGTGCTGAGACTCCAAACACACGAACGTGGCTGTCCCTGAACGGCGGTACGTCCTTAGCGTGGCGCCCATGACGCAACGAGTTGCTGTGGTCACCGGCGCGGCGCAGGGCATGGGGCTGCGCATCGCGGACGTGCTGCGCGAGGACGGGTTCGCCGTCGTCGGGTTCGACCTGCGGGAGAGCAAGGACGGGATCGTCGGCAACGTCGCCAGCGCCGCGGACGTGCAGCGCCTGACCGATCACGTCACCAGCACGCACGGCCGGGTCGACGTGCTGGTCAACAACGCCGGGATCGCGGGCATCGTGCCGTTCGAGGACACCAGCCTCGAACAGTGGGAGCGGATCATGGCGGTCAACCTGACCGGGCCGTTTCTGCTCACGCAGGCGCTCGGCAGGGTCATGCTCGCCCAACGGCAGGGCTGCGTCGTCAACATCGCGTCCGTGGCCGGGCTGCAGGGGGTCGCGGACCGGGCCGCGTACAACACGACCAAGCACGGGCTGATCGGGTTGACCCGCACGCTCGCGGTCGAGTGGGGCGGCCGGGGGATCCGGGTCAACGCCGTGTGTCCCGGCTGGGTCAAGACCGAGATGGACGTCGAGTCGCAGGCCGGTGGGTACTACGTCGACGAGGACATCACGGACCACGTGCCGGCCGGCAGGTTCGCGGTGCCGGACGACATCGCGCAGGCCGTTCGGTTCCTCGCGAGCGACAACGCCCGGTACGTCAACGGCGTGGCGCTGCCCGTCGACGGCGGGTGGACCGCGGACGGCAGCTGGCAGAAGCTGCGGCTCTCGAAGCGCTGAAAGAAGGGCCGCCCTCGACCGGAGAGGGCGGCCCTGTCAGTTCACTCGCCGCGGATGAACGCCTCGACGGCCGCGTGGGCCTCGGGGTCCGAGTACTGCACGGGCGGGGACTTCATGAAGTACGACGACGCCGAGAGGATCGGGCCGCCGATGCCCCGGTCGAGGGCGATCTTCGCCGCGCGGACCGCGTCGATGATGATGCCCGCGGAGTTCGGGGAGTCCCAGACCTCCAGCTTGTACTCCAGGTTCAGCGGCACGTCGCCGAACGCGCGGCCCTCCAGCCGGACGTAGGCCCACTTGCGGTCGTCGAGCCACGCCACGTAGTCGGACGGGCCGATGTGGACGTTGTCCTTGCCGATGTCGCGGCTGAGCTGGGACGTCACGGACTGGGTCTTGGAGACCTTCTTGGACTCCAGTCGCTCCAGCTCCTTCATGTTCAGGAAGTCCATGTTGCCGCCCACGTTCAGCTGCATGGTGCGGTCGAGCTGGACGCCGCGGTCCTCGAACAGCTTCGCCAGCACGCGGTGCGTGATGGTGGCGCCGACCTGGGACTTGATGTCGTCACCGACGATCGGCACGCCGGCCGCGCGGAACTTCTCCGCCCACTCCGGGTCCGAGGCGATGAAGACCGGCAGGGCGTTGACGAACGCCACACCGGCGTCGATGGCGCACTGGGCGTAGAAGCGGTCGGCCTCTTCCGAGCCCACCGGCAGGTACGAGACGAGCACGTCGACCTCGGCGTCGCGCAGGGCCTGCACGACGTCGACCGGCTCGAAGTCGGACTCCTCGATCGTCTCGCGGTAGAAGCGGCCGAGGCCGTCGAGGGTGTGCCCGCGCTGCACGACCACGCCCAGCGGCGGCACGTCCGCGATCTTGATCGTGTTGTTCTCGCTGGCCACGATCGCCTCGGCCAGGTCGACGCCGACCTTCTTCGCGTCGACGTCGAACGCAGCCACGAACTCGACATCGCGCACGTGGTAGTCACCGAACTGCACGTGCATCAGACCGGGCACGCGGGTGCTCGGGTCGGCGTCCCGGTAGTAGTGGACGCCCTGCACCAGCGACGCCGCGCAGTTGCCAACCCCGACGATGGCCACTCGAACGGTGCGGCGATTTCCGCCCATTGCCGAGTCCTCCTTGATCAAAGATGAGTACTACTCGTCCTGCTCGGACTGTTCGTGCTGCTCGTGCGCGATGAGCTCGTTGAGCCACCGCACCTCGCGCTCCGTGCTTTCCAGCCCCTGCCTGTGCAGCTCGCGGGTGTAGCGGTCGATCTGCTCACCCGTGCGCGTGAGCCGCTCGCGAAGCCCCTCCCTGCGTTCCTCGACACACCGCCGCCTGCCTTCCAGGATGCGCATCCTGACGTCGGCGGGCGTGCGGGAGAAGAACGCCAGGTGGACTCCGAACGAGTCGTCGTCCCAGGTCTGCGGACCCGCGTTGGCGAGGAGCTCGGCAAATCTCTCCTTGCCCTCCGGAGTCAGCTTGTAGACCTTGCGCGCCCGACGTCCCCAAGAAAGAGCCGATTCCTCCGGCCCCTCCTCCACGATCAGGCCCGCACGTTGGAGTCGCCGCAAAGTTGGGTACAGCGATCCGTAGGAGAACGCGCGAAACGCTCCGAGCAGGTCGTGCAAGCGCTTGCGCAGCTCGTAGCCGTGCATGGGCGCCTCGTGCAGCAGGCCGAGCAGCGCGAACTCGAACACGAGTCACCTCCTCGCGCCTGCACCGATAGGTGAGGTGATTATATCGCCGCGATACATCGATGGCCCCTCTTCAGTGTGGGATGTGGCACACCGTGATACCGCTTCGGACTCCGCTGCCCTGAACGGCCCATCATCGCCAATGCGGTCGGCACGTACTCTGGTCACGTGTTGACCCAACGGCAGGTGGTGGACTACTCGCTGCAGCGGCGTGCGCTGCTGGCGGAGGTCTACGCCGGCCGCACGGGCACCATGGAGGTCTGCGACGCGTCCCCGTACCTGCTGCGAGCTGCGAAGTTCCACGGTACGGCGACGGAAGTGCCATGCCCGGTGTGCCGGAAGGAACCGCTCACGAACGTCTCGTGGGTCTACGGTGACGAGCTCAAGCACGCGACCGGTTCGGCGCGGACACCTGAAGAGCTCGTGAAGATGGCAACCCTCTTCGACGAGTTCACCGTGTACGTCGTTGAAGTTTGTCGCACATGCAGTTGGAACCACCTGGTGCAGTCATACGTCCTGGGGAAGCGTGGGCTGGAAAAGCCACGCAGGAGGACTGCGGCGGAATGACCCACAGGTGACACTGCTCCGAACGAAGTACGACCACCGAACCGCGTGCTGATGCGCGCCGGTCTGGGAGGCCTTTTCACGTGAACGACCAGCATGATGACCGGCAGCGCGGAGGCGAGCCGCAATGGCCGACCGGGGACGACCCGGACGGCGGCGGCACGAGACGTGATGTCCCGAATCAGCCGCGACCGGGCACCCCGCCCGGCGGTTTCGCGCGCCCTCCCCAGGGTGGCACGCCACCCGGTGGTTTCCCACAGCAGCAGCCCCCACGCCGCCCGAACGGACCAGGGCCGCAGGGTGCCGCAGGCGCGCCGGGAGGCCCCCAGGGCGGTCCCGGACGCCCGCAGGGTCCCGGTAGCCCTCAGGGCGGTCCTGGCGGGCCCGGCGGGCGTCCCCCGACACCGCCCGGCGGCATGCCGGTCGCGCCACCTCCCGGTGGTCGCCGGCCCGGCGGTCCCGCGGGCGGCCCTGGCGGTCCCGGCCGTCCCGGCATGCCTCCGCGCAAGCCCGGTGAGGAGCGGACCACGCAGCTGCCACCGGTCAACCGGCCGCCGCAGCGCGAGCCCGACCTCCTGACCCACCGCGAGCCCGAGGACGAGTTCCTCCTCGCGGGTGGCATCGACGACGAGGACGACGAGTACTACGACGACGAGCCGGAGCTCACCGAAGAGGAGGAGCGCCGCCTGCGCAAGAAGAAGATCTGGAAGCGCGTCCGCATCGGCGCGTTCGTCGCACTCGGCCTGATGATCCTCGGCCCGGTGATCGCGGTCGCGGTCGCGTACCCGCTGGTCGACTGGCCGAAGCCGGAACAGATCGCGGCCGGCCAGAACAAGACGATCACGCTGCAGTACGCCGACGGCAGTGAGATGACCAAGATCACCTCACCCGGTGAGAACCGGTCGATGCTGACGTACGACGAGATTCCGGATAACGTCAAGCACGCGGTGCTCGCGGCGGAGGACGCGGACTTCTACGACAACCCCGGCTTCGACGCCAAGGCGATCCTGCGCGCCGTCTGGATCCAGGTGAGCGGTGGCTCCAGCGGTGGTTCCGGTCTGACGCAGCAGTACATCAAGAAGGCGACCGGCAACGAGGCGCCGACGCTGACCCGCAAGTTCACCGAGGTCGTCAAGGCCTTCAAGATGAGCAACGAGTCGGATCACAACACGATCCTGACGGCGTACCTCAACACGGTGTACTTCGGCCGCGGCGCCAACGGCTTCAAGGCCGCCGCGCAGGTCTACTACAAGAAGGACATGAAGGACCTGACGCCGTCGGAGGCCGCGCTCATCGCCGGCATGATCCAGACGCCGTCGTGGTCCGAGGACAGCGAGTACGCGACCAAGCGCTGGAAGTTCGTGATGGGGCAGATGCTCCAGAAGCACTGGGTCGACCAGGCGTACGTCGACGCGCAGCAGTTCCCGAGGCCGCTGCCGTTCGCCGAGACCCAGCCGAAGTCGCTCGACGGCCCGCGCGGCCTGATCATCGACCAGGTCCAGGAGGCCCTGGAGGCGGAGCAGACCGGCGTCTCGTTCGAGCAGGCGCAGAAGACCGGCGTCACCATCCAGACGACGATCGACCCGAAGATGCAGACCGCGGCCGAGCAGGCCGTGGACGACATCATGATCAAGGGCGGTCAGCCGGAGATGCTGAAGACGTCGCTGACGGCCATCGAGCCCGCCTCTGGTGCCGTGCGGGCCTACTGGGGCGGCCGCGGCGGCCGCGGCAGCTACGACTACGCGAAGGGCACGCTGCAGGAACCCGGCTCGTCGTTCAAGCCGTTCGACCTGGTCGCGGCGCTGCAACACGGCCGGGGCATCGGCACGACCTACGACGGCTCGTCCCCGCGCCAGTTCGGCAACGGCAACACCAAGGTGACGATCCGCAACGCCACCGCGGCGCCCAACTGCCAGAAGGAATGCCCGGTCAAGGAAGCGATGATCCTGTCGCTGAACACGGTGTTCTACGACATGGTCCTCAACGACATCGGCATCCGGCCGACCGTCGAGGCCGCGCACCAGGCGGGCATCCCGAACGAGGTGGACCTCCACGACGGTCAGGGGCCGCGCAAGCTCCTGGTCGGCGAGGACGGCGGAACGCCGAACGCCGGTATCGCCATCGGTGGTGACCAGGCACGGGTCCGGCCGTTCGACATGGCGTCCGCGTTCGCGACGTTCGCCGCACGCGGTGTCTACCGCCAGCCGTTCTTCATCGTGAAGATCACCGGCCCGGACGGCGGCGTGCTCTACCAGCACGCGGACAAGCCGATCTCGGCGTTCGACCCCGACCAGACGAAGAGCCAGGACATCGCCGACAACGTCACCGAGGTGCTGAAGGAGATCCCGAAGCGCTCGTCGATCCCCTGCGCGCAGGGCCGGGAGTGCGCCGGCAAGACCGGTACCCACGAGCTCGACCCGAACGTCGCGCCGGGCGGCAAGATCGGCATGAACTCCAAGGCGTGGATGGTCGGCTACACCCCGTCGATCTCGGCGTCGGTGTGGGTCGGCCGCGACGAGGGCTCTCAGCCGATCACGGACAAGAGCGGCAGCAACATCTTCGGTTCCGGCGTGCCGGGCAGGATCTGGCAGGCGTTCATGGACAAGGCGCTGGCCGGGACGCAGATGGAGAAGTTCGCGAAGCCCAAGCCGCTCAACCAGTTCAACCCGCCGACGAAGTCGGAGGCGCCGACGTCGAGCCAGCCGTCCAACACGCCGGACAAGCCGACTGAGCCGAGCAGGACCAGCGACCCGAAGCCGACCGGCCCGACGGAGCCCTGTGAGGGCTTCTTCTGCCCGAACCCGACGACGACGACGGGCGGCAAGACGACCACGACGAAGCCCGGCCTCCCGGGAGGCAATCCCGGGGGAGACGCCCGAAATCCCGGCGGCGGGTGACACCCGTCAGAGCTGAGGGCCCGGTGCGCAACGCACCGGGCCCTTTGCTTTGGTCGGGGATGTTGACCACGGCGAAACGGTCTTGGCCGTAACATCCGCCACGTGCCCAGCAGCCCTGCCGAGCTTCCCGCCGAGGACACCGACTCGCTCACGCACTCCGAGCGGGTCGCCCCCACCTGGACCGAGTCGCTCGCCCGCACCCTGAGCAGACCCTTCGGCGGTCCGCTCGGTGAGCACGCGCAGGTCGGCAGGCACTGGTTCTGGACGGCGGCGCGGGTGATCCTGCTGCTCGCCGTGCTGACGCTGCTGGCCGGCTGGGTGCAGAAGTCGCCGTGCATCCAGCAGTACGTCGACGAGAAGGGCCAGGTGCAGCTGGACTGGCGGGGCAGCAGGCAGTTCACCGCGCTCTGCTACTCCGACACCGTGCCGCTCTACACGGCGGAACGGCTCGACCAGCGCGGTTCCTTCCCGTACATCACGTCGTGGAAGGACGACGAGGGCAAGCCGACCGAGCACATTCGGTACATGGAGTACCCGGTCATCACCGGTCTGTTCATGTGGCTCAACGCGCGGGTGGCGCAGGGGCTCGTGGCGCTCGTTCCCGGGCTGCCGATGACGGTGATCGTGTTCTTCGACGTCACGGCGTTCTGGCTGGCCGTGGCGTGGCTCATCACCGTGTTCTCGGTGGCGCGAATCGCGCGCAGGCGCATGTGGGACGCGGCGATCGTCGCGGTGTCCCCGCTGGTGATCGTGCACGCGTTCACGAACTTCGACACGATCGCGACCGCGTTCGCCACGGCCGGTCTGCTGGCGTGGGCGCGGAAGAAGCCGATGCTCGCCGGGGTGCTGCTGGGGCTGGGCGGTGCGGCGAAGCTCTACCCGTTGTTCCTGCTCGGGCCGCTGCTTCTGCTGTGCTGGCGCTCTGACCGGTTGAAGGCTGGGCTCACGGCCACCGTGTCGGCCATCGGGGCGTGGGTGCTCGTCAACGCGCCGATCGCGTTGAACCCGACGTCGCACATCGGGTGGAAGGAGTTCTTCCGCCTCAACACCGAGCGCAACGCCGACCCGGACACGCTCTACAACGTGCTCGTGCAGTGGACCGGGTGGCAGGGCTTCGACCCCGGGCTGCAGCAGGGGCAGGCGCCGACGGTGCTCAACACCGTGAGCTCGGTGCTGTTCCTCGTGTGCTGCGCAGGCATCGCGTACGTGACGCTGTCCGCGCCGACCAGGCCGCGGCTCGCGCAGCTCGGGTTCCTCGTGGTCGCGGCGTTCCTGCTGACGAACAAGGTGTGGAGCCCGCAGTACTCGCTGTGGCTGGTGCCGCTGGCGGTGCTCGCGCTGCCGCGCTGGAAGCTGTTGCTGGCGTGGATGACGGTCGACGCGCTGGTGTGGGTGCCGCGGATGTACTTCTACCTCGGCACGGAGAACAAGGGCCTGCCGATCGACTGGTTCCTCGGCGCGGTGCTGCTGCGCGACGCCGCCGTCATCGGGCTGTGCGTGCTCATCATCAAGGAGATCTACCACCCGGAGCGCGACCTCGTGCGCCTCTCGGGCGACCAGGACCCGTTGGCGGGCGTGCTGGCCGACGCGCCGGACCGCCGGCTCGTCAGACCCGCACGAGGCGAGCCATTGCACCGAATGCGGCCCCGTTCGGATGCAGGTGATCACCGGAGTCGAACTCCGGACGCAGTCTGAGCGGGTCGGCCGGGTCGCGCACGGCGGCCTCGAAGTCGATCGCGTCCGGGAAGGTGGCGCGGATCCAGGCGTTGGTCCGCTGGCGCTGCCGCTCGCGCTCCTCGGTCCAGCTGACCCAGCCGCGCCACGGCGTGAGCGTGCCGACGAGCACCTGCACGCCCTCGTTGCGGCAGCGCAGGAGCACCGTGCGGATGCCGGCGATGACGTTCTCCGCGCTGACGTCGTGCTGGATGTCGTTGATGCCGCCGAGCAGGACGACCTTGCGCACCTCGCGGCTGTACAGGACGTCCCGGTAGACGCGGGTGATCATCGGGGCGTCGCCGCTCAGCACGCCGTTGCCGTTGATGCCCGCGTTGAGCACGGCGTAGTCGGTCTGGACGAGGGACGGCCAGGTGCCCTCCGAGAAACCCTCGGTGATCGAGTCGCCGAACATCACCACCGCACCCGGTGCCGTGAAGCCCGCGACCTCGACCGCCGAGACGAGGCAGACGTAGGACCGCGCGGACGTGATCGTGCGATGTGCGCGCGCCTGACACGGTGTGCCGGCCGGGGCGTACGTGCTGATCTCCAGCGTGCTCGTCACCTTCAGCCGCACGGCGTCGCTGTAGACCTCGTCGCGCGGCCTGATCGTGACGCCGCGGGCACGTCCGAACGTCAGCTGCCGCGACTCGCCGTTCGCGGTCACGGTGACCTGCTCGACGCGGACCGGTTTGGTGCCCATCAGGTTCGACAGCCGCACACGAACCGATGTGCCGCTCGCGGTGAGGTCGACCGTCGTGCGCACGCTCTGGTCCGGCACGGAGGCGGAGAGCGTCGGCACGGCCTGCCACACGGGCAGCCAGCGGACCACCTCCGACCGCACGGGCACGCCGGAGGCGCCACAGGCCAGCAGCAACGCCAGCACGATGATCACCCTCACGGGTGCAGTCTGCGGCCGGTCAGGCCTTCGCGGCTACGGCTCCGCGGATGAACTTCAGGTCCTCGCGGTCGTCCTCGGTCACGTCACGGGCCTGCAGGAACGCCACGAACAGCGCGACGAGCAGCGCCGCACGGCCCCACACGCCGATCATGACGGCCTGCGCGGAGAAGCTGTCGTAGATCCCGGCGGGCTTGCCGAACTCGATCGCCCAGAACCAGCGGAAGATCCCGATGCCCATCGCCAGGTCGACCACGAAGTACGCGAACGCCCACATCAGCCGCACGCGCAGCAGCACGAGGAACGGCACCAGCCACAGCGTGTACTGCGGCGAGTGGACCTTGTGCAGCAGCATGAACCCGCACAGCATCGCCCCGGACACCGCGATCCACGGGTAGGTGCCCTCGCGGCGGTACCGCAGCCAGCCGTAGCCGGCGGCGATCGCGAACGAGATCAGGATCGTGATCGGCGAGATGACGCTGACCAGCGACTGCATCGCGTCGTCGCCCATGAACGGCCGCAGGCCCCAGTACCAGATCGAGTTCGTGGTGATGTCGACCCGGCGCAGCTGCTGGAACTCGAACGACGCCGCCCAGCCGTCGTAGCCGGCGAACGCGAACGGCAGGTTGACCAGCACGACCGTGATGATCGAGGCGAGGCCGACCTTGATCGCACCGGCGACGTCGGCCTTCTTGCCCTCCGGCAGCTCCTGGCCGCGCCAGCCCCCGGTGCCGACGAAGAGCATCAGCGGCAGCACGAAGATCGCCGGGTAGACCTTGAACGCGAACCCGAGGCCGAGCAGGACCGACGCGACCGTCGCCCGTTCGACCAGCGGCCGGTTCCAGCGGTGCACCACGTAGACCGCGGCCGCCGAGCACAGCACGACCGGCAGGTCCCAGTTGTGGAACGCGTACAGGACCAGCGGCGGGCCGATCGCCCACAGCAGGGCGCGCCAGCGGGCGAGCTTGCCCAGCAACCAGCCGGTGAGCAGGCCGAACGGTGCCATCAGCAGCGACGAGAAGAGCAGGTACTCCGCGTCGTTGTGCGCGAAGATCGCGCCCGCCCAGATGATCACGCCGGTGAGCACCGGGTACTCGACGGAACCGCCGACGAGGACGCCCTTGTCGTTGATGCCGCCGTCGACGTACGGGAAGACGTGCCGGTCGATGTCGCGCCCGATCCAGAGGTGCTGGATGTCGGAGTAGCAGACCTCTTCCTTGTTCCGCTCGTCGTAGTTGGGCTGCGTGCGGCCCCACTGGTCGAACTGCGGACCCGTGCAGCGGTCCTTGTTGATGAAGCCCAGCAGCAGCGTGAGCCCGCACAGCAGCACGAGCACGGCGGCGGCGGATTTGCCGAAGCGGGTCGCGAAACGCCCGGAGTCACCTCGCTCGGGCGTCACGCTCACCACCTCGTGCACGGTCTTCACCGGCCGGCGCGGTCGCGCAGGAACGCGATGTCGTCGGCCTGGCCCTCGTCGGGTGTCTCGACCACGACGGGGCATCCGGCGCTCGCGGCCACCGCCACGAGCTGATCGGCGTCGATGGTGCCAGTGCTGATGTTGTCGTGCCGGTCGCGCGAGGAACCGAACTCGTCGCGCGAGCTGTTGAGGTGCACGAGGTCGATGCGGCCGGTGATCGCTTTCACCCGGTCGACGATGCCGACGAGGTCCTCACCGGCGGCGAACGCGTGGCAGGTGTCGAGGCAGAAGCCCGCGCCGAACTCGCCGACCGCGTCCCAGAGCAGCTTGAGGGAGTCGAAGGTGCGGGCCATGGCGTTGTCGCCGCCCGCGGTGTTCTCGATCAGGACCGGGACCGCGAAGCCGCCCTCGGCGACCTGGCGCTCGAAGAACTTGCGCCAGTTCGCGAAGCCCTCCGCCGGGTCCTCACCCTTGGTGACGTGGCCGCCGTGCACGATCAGGCCCTTCGCGCCCACGGTCGCGGCGGCCTCGGCGTGCTGGATCACGTTCTTCCGGCTCGGAATCCGGATCTTGTTGTTCAGCGACGCAATGTTGATCATGTACGGGGCGTGGACGAACACCTCGAGATCGGAGGCGAGCAGGGCCTCCGCCTGGGGGTGCGGCTTCGGCTTCTTCCAGCCCTGTGGATCGGACAGGAAGAACTGGACGACCTCGGCCCCGCGTTCGGCCGCGGCGCCGACCGGGTCGTCGTCGCGTACATGGGCCCCGATGCGCATGAACTAGGAGGGTAGTCGGAGTCCATAACGCCATCGCAGCCGCCGCCGATAGGAGTAATTGCAAAAACTGGGGATGGCCTGCGTCACGACCAGGACCTACGGTCGTTACTTGAGAGTAGGAAAGGGGTTCACATGCGACTGCTCAGCGTCACCGCCGCGACGCTTCTGGCGCTGGCCTCCGCCTCCGTGGGAGCTGTACCCGCCACGGCGGCCGAGCCCATCGTCGTGGGCAGTTGCGCGACATCGGTGCAGGGCACGCCTGGGACCCCGGTCTCGCTCAGCCCCGCCGCCGTCACTCAGCCCATCACCGACCTGATCCGCGCGATCCCCCTGCTCGGACCGCCGATCGCCGATCAGTTCAAGCCGCTGTTCTCGCAGGGCAAACCGATTCCGATCGGTGCGGTGCAGGCCGGCACGACCACGATCAGCGGTGCCACGATCGCGAACGCCGTGGTCGCCGAGCTGCAGAAGCTGCCGTTGCTCGGACCGGTCATCGGCACGCTCGACAAGTCCGTGCGCTCGACGCTGACCAGCGGCTGCGGAGTCGTCGTGACGGGCGTGAACCAGGTCGCGGCGCCGATCCAGGACGGCAGCAAGGCGATCGCGGACGCCTCGCAGAAGCTCACGCCGCAGTTGCCCGGCCAGCCCCAGGCGCCGGGCCAGCAGCCCCAGCCGCAGCAGCCCGGCACGTCTCCGGGCCAGCAGCCGGGTGTGAGTCCCGGCACACCGGGGACGCCGCAGAGCGCCCCGAGCAACCGCGACTTCTCGCTCTACGCGCTCGGGTCGAACTTCGGCCGCGTGCCGCTGTTCAGCTACGGCTCGCTGCCGTTCGCGATGCCCGGCCTCTACTCGCCGTCGCCCGGCGTGCGCTACGGCTCGCAGGTTCCCCGTGCCTCCAACGGAACCGGCCTCGACACCGACCAGGTGCTGGCGGCCGGTCGCGCGACGGCGCTGCCCAGGCTCGGCGGTCCCGGCGGCGTCGGCCTGCCGGTGCTGCTCGCGGTGCTGATGCTGGCCCTGGTGACGGGCGCGCTGGTGCGGACCTGGGTGCTCCGCCGCACCCCTGCGTAGTCACCGGACGCGCTCTGTTAACCTTCTTCAGTTGCTGACGCGACGACCCTCCTGCCACGGAAAGCCCGTGGCCGCGAGTCCACAGGAGGTGAGTGGTCCTCATGCGTCATTACGAAGTGATGGTCATCCTCGACCCCAGCCTTGACGAGCGCACGATCGCGCCGTCTCTCGACACGTTCCTCAACGTCATCCGCACCACGGGCGGCAACGTTGAGAAGGTCGAGGTGTGGGGCAAGCGCCGGCTGAGCTTTGAGATCAACAAGAACACCGAGGGTATCTACGCGGTGCTCGACCTGACCTCGACTCCCGACGCGGTGAAGGAACTGGACCGCCAGCTCGGTCTGCAGGAGACGGTGCTCCGGACGAAGGTCCTGCGCCGCGAGCCCGCCAAGTCGGCCGTCAAGGCCTGACGAACCTCGATTAGGGGAGCTCCCAAGACATGGCTGGTGAGACGACGATCACGGTGGTCGGGAACCTGACCGCCGACCCGGAACTCCGCTTCACCCAGAGCGGTGCCGCGGTGGCGTCCTTCACGGTCGCTTCCACGCCCCGCACCTTCGACCGCCAGTCCGGCGAGTGGAAGGACGGCGAAGCGCTGTTCCTGCGGTGCAACGTGTGGCGGCAGGTCGCCGAGAACGTGGCCGAGTCGCTCACCCGCGGTTCGCGAGTGCTCGTCACCGGGCGGCTGCGCCAGCGTTCCTTCGAGACGAAGGAAGGCGAGAAGCGCACCGTCGTGGAGCTGGAGGTCGACGAGATCGGCCCCTCGCTGCGCTACGCGACCGCGAAGGTCAACAAGGTCAGCCGTGGAGACGGCGGCGGTGGCGGCGGCTTCGGCGGCGGTCCCTCGCAGTCTCGTGGCGGTGGCGCACCCGCTGACGACCCGTGGGGTTCCGCCCCGCCGGCCGGCTCGGGTGGCTTCGCCGACGAGCCCCCCTTCTAGACCGCTGCACCGGTCATCCAGAACCTGATCACTGCGTATTCCAGGAGTTAGAGACACATGGCCAAGCCGCCTGTGCGCAAGCCCAAGAAGAAGGTCTGCGCCTTCTGCAAGGACAAGAGCGCGAACCTGATCGACTACAAGGACACGACGCTGCTTCGGAAGTTCATCTCCGACCGCGGCAAGATCCGTGCCCGCCGCGTCACGGGCAACTGCTCGCAGCACCAGCGCGACGTCGCTGTTGCCGTGAAGAACGCCCGTGAGATGGCCCTGCTGCCCTACACCTCGACCGCTCGCTAAGAGAAGGGAACAT
The DNA here is from genome assembly GCF_053601075.1 of Lentzea sp. NPDC004789. Lineage (NCBI taxonomy): Bacteria > Bacillati > Actinomycetota > Actinomycetes > Pseudonocardiales > Pseudonocardiaceae > Lentzea > Lentzea sp. NPDC004789. Next base: position 262,376 of record NZ_JBSGBE010000003.1, read on the forward strand.
TCGCGATGAAGCTCATCCTCACCGCTGACGTTTCCGGCCTTGGCGCGCCCGGCGACATCGTCGAGGTCAAGGACGGCTACGGCCGCAACTACCTGCTCCCGCGCGGTCTCGCGATCGTCGCGACCCGCGGCGCGCAGAAGCAGATCCAGGTCATCCAGCGCGCGCAGGACACCCGCCGCGTGCGCGACCTGGACCACGCCAAGGAGCTCAAGGCCAAGCTCGAGGGCCTGGGCGGCGTGACGCTGACCGCGAAGGCTGCGGCCGGCTCGAACAAGCTGTTCGGCTCGATCACCACCGCCGACGTGGCGGCGGCCGTGAAGAAGTCCACGGGCGGCCTCGTCCTGGACAAGCGCGCCATCGAGCTGCCGGGTCACATCAAGACCACCGGCAAGCACTCGGTGACGGTTCGCCTCCACCCGGAGGTCACCGTCGCCCTGCCGCTCGTGGTGACCTCGGCCGAGTAAGCACCGCGTCGTAGTGATCCCGTCGGCGTTACCGCCGACGAGTGAGCACCGCAACGCGAAACTCGTGACGTGACCTCCTCGGGGGCACTTCACGCTGGCTGCGATTGCTGAAGCGCCGCCTACCCGGAATGCTCCGGGTGGGTGGCGCTTTCGCTCGTTCGGACCAGTGCCATTCTGTCCACGTCCTGTGGATAACCTGCGTGCACGGCCGGGTTGCGACACGCCGAAGAGGGTGTTTTCCGCGACACGCCGAGGCTGTGGCGCACAACTTTTTCCACAACTTGTTCACAGCCTCTGAGCTGCAGTTACTTCTGTCACTCCACCGGTTGTCAACAGGTTGTCCCCAGCGCCTCCGCCCCTGTGCGCAACCATCCACAGGTTGTCCCCCAGTTGTCCACAGGGCGATCCACACGCTGGTTTGCTTGCTCCGGACGGGTCCCTCTAGCGTCGCGACTCGGGCGGCGACCATCGCACAGCGTGGCCGCCCGGAATTGTCGGTGCCGCGCGGTACAACTAGGGCCTGGATCGAAAGGTCCTGACGGACAGGGGCACCGGCTCTCGACTCTTCGCAGGGGTGATTTGGCAGTGGCGCTGGTGGACGACCGGGGTATGGCGGAGCCCGGATTCGAGCGTCAGCCGCCGCAGGACCTCGCCGCCGAGCAGTCCGTGCTGGGCGGCATGCTGCTGTCCAAGGACGCCATCGCGGACGTCATCGAGGCGCTCGCGCCGAACGACTTCTACCGGCCCGCCCACCAGGCGATCTACGACTGCATCCTCGACCTCTACGGCCGCGGCGAGCCCGCCGACCCGATCACCATCTCGGCCGAGCTGGAGCGGCGCGGCGAGCTGCTGCGCGTGGGTGGCGCGCCGTACCTGCACACGTTGATCGCGACGGTGCCGACGGCCGCGAACGCCGGCTACTACGCCGAGATCGTCGCCGAGAAGGCGGTGCTGCGCCGTCTCGTCGAGGCGGGCACGCGGATCGTGCAGCTCGGCTACAACGGCGCGGAGGGCGCGGACGTCGACGAGGTGGTCGACCGCGCGCAGGCGGCGATCTACGAGGTCACCGACCGCCGTACGACCGAGGACTACGTGGCGCTGGAGGATCTGCTCCAGCCGACGATGGACGAGATCGACGCGATCGCGTCGCGCGGCGGCATCTCGCAGGGCATCCCGACGGGCTTCGCCGACCTGGACGAGCTGACGAACGGCCTGCACGGCGGTCAGATGATCATCGTCGCCGCACGGCCGGGTGTCGGCAAGGCGCTCGCGCTCGACACCCCGCTGCCCACCCCGTCCGGCTGGACCACGATGGGCGAGGTCGCCGTCGGCTCCCACCTGATCGGCGCGGACGGCCGCCCGACGCGCGTGGTCGCCGCGACCGAGGTGATGACGGGCCGCCCGTGCTTCGAGGTGGAGTTCTCCGACGGCACGGTGATCGTGGCCGACGCGGAGCACCAGTGGCTGACCGAGTCGTGCAGCGAGACCGGTGGTTTCTGGGCGATCCGCACGACGGCGCAGCTGTTCCAGCGCGTCGGCGTGTGCCGCGTGTTCGTGCGCATGTCGGCGGCCTGGGAGCTGCCCACCGCCGCGCTGCCGCTGTCGCCGCGCGCGCTGGGCCTGTTCCTGTCCGGCCTGGGCGACCTCGAACTGACCGACGACGAACTGCGCGTGGCCAAGGACCTCGACCTGGCCGACGACCCGCACATCCCCGCCGCGTACCTGCGGGCGTCCCGCAAGCAGCGCGCGGAACTGCTGGCGGCCCTGCAGGTGGACGGCCGGTTCGCGCGCCTGCGCCGGGACGTCGACGAGCTGGTCGCCAGCCTGGGCAGGCACGACCAGGTGGAGATCGTGGCGGTGCGCCCGGTCGCGTCGGTGCCCGTGCGCTGCGTGGAGGTCGACAACCACGACCACCTGTACCTCGCGGGCGAGACGATGATCCCGACGCACAACTCGACGCTGGGCCTGGACTTCGCCCGTTCGTGCTCGGTGAAGCACGGCCTGACCAGCGCCATCTTCAGCCTGGAGATGAGCCGCACCGAGATCGTCATGCGCATGCTCTCCGCCGAGGCCCGCATCCGCCTCGGCGACATGCGAGGCGGCAAGATGAGCGACGACGACTGGACCCGCCTGGCCCGCCGCATGAGCGAGATCAGCGAGGCGCCGTTGTTCGTCGACGACAGCCCCAACCTGACGATGATGGAGATCCGCGCCAAGGCCCGTCGCCTCAAGCAGCGGCACGACCTCAAGCTGATGGTCGTCGACTACCTCCAGCTGATGAGCTCCGGCAAGAAGTCCGAGTCCCGCCAGCAGGAGGTCTCGGAGTTCTCCCGATCGCTCAAGCTGATCGCCAAGGAGCTGCACGTCCCGGTCATCGCGATCTCCCAGCTGAACCGCGGTCCCGAACAACGCACCGACAAGCGCCCGATGCTCTCCGACCTCCGCGAGTCCGGCTCGCTCGAACAGGACGCCGACATGGTCATCCTGATCAACCGCCCGGACGCCTGGGAACGCGACGACCCGCGCGCCGGCGAGGCCGACCTGATCATCGCCAAGCACCGTGCCGGCCCGACCGCCACCATCACGGTGGCGCACCAGCTGCACTACAGCCGCTTCACCGACCTGGCCCAGGCCTAGGTGTACCTGGTCAACCCGGTTGGTGACGTGTGTCGGCTTGATCATGGGTGAGACACGCTGACGCCCGTCTGACAGTGCATGGACGCCTGCTCCTGGTCTCACGGGCCGCTTCCGGCAGGCCGGTCGCGCAGCGAGCTGCGTTGCGGACCGGCTCGGATCAGCGCCCCTGCGGGCGTGCCCGCCCGCACCGTGTCGCGGGTGCTGGCCGGGCATGGCGTGCCGAGGCCGGCCGAGTGCGATCCGCTGACCGGACAGCGGATCCGCGCCCGCCCATCAGCCGCTTTCAGTCACCAACCTCATGACCAGGTACACCTGGGCGCAGCCGCCTTGGCGGAGCCCGCCGAGCAGGTCACGCGTCGCTCACCGTGGACTTTTCTGGCGCGGCTGCGCCGTGGGCGGTCAGCCCGAAGCCGAGGACGCGGTCGGGGTGGATGCGGATCAGTTCGGTTGAGAACCCCGGTCGGAGGGGTTCAGCGCCGGTGAGTGTTTCGGCGCGCCCGCGGATTTCCAGGCAGCGCACGCGCCACGGTCGATACGAGGCGATGTCGTCGACGACGAAGGCCACCTGGTCGTTGCCGGCCAGGTTGCGGAACTTGCGGCTGGCACCGAGGTCGTGTCCGCCGATGTCGATGGTGCCCAGTTCGGGGTTGTAGTGGAACGTGACCGGGTTGTTCTGCGGAGCGCCGTGCCGGTCCACAGTGGCCAGCCGTCCGAGCGTCTGGCTGTTGAGGTACTCGACCTGTTCCGGCGTGAACGTCATCGTTGGTCGTCCTGTTCTTCCGGGCCGCGCAGGGCACGCAGAATCCGCTGCAGGCCGTCGCGGTAGCGGTTCTCGAATTCGGGCTCGCCGGGGTGGATGCCGAACAACCGATGGGCGACGTCGCCGAACACGACCGGGGCGGCGACCGCGCCGAGCAGGACGAGCTGCAGCGTTGCCGGGTCGAGGTCGCGATCGAGCTCACCGCGTTCTTGTCGGCGGCGCAGACTGGCCGTGTCGGGGTGGTCGGCGTCGGTGCTCGCGTCGGGCGGGCTCTGCCCGACGCCGGCCAGTCCTCGCCAGGCCAGCAGCCGCATCGGCCGCGGGTCGCTCAACGCGTCGTGCAGGTAGCGCGCCAGGCTCTCGGCCAGCGGCAGATCGGGTTCGGCGAACCCGTCACGGCGTTGCAGCCAGGCCCGTTGCACCGCCTGGTACAAGCCCTCCTTGCCGCCGAAGTGGTAGGCGATGAGGTCCTTGCTGACCCCGGCGCGCTCGGCGATGTCCCGAACCCGAGCCCCCGCGAACCCCTTCTCGGAGAACTCCTGCAACGCCGCATCGAGCAACGCCGCACGGGTGCGCTCGGCATCGACCATCCGCTCCTGCGGCTCAGGGGCACGCCGTCGAGCCGAGCCGGACCCATCGCGCAGGTTCATAGACAACAGTCCAACCGAATCAGACAAGTGTCTAACAGGGTGTCACACGTGAGGCTCTTCGGTGTCCTGGTCGAGGGCCAGGTCGGGCGGTGCGTGCAGGTCACGGGCCTGGAACAACACGGCGTGCTCGACCCCCATGACCTTGCCGCCCATCGCGGCGATCACCGGGATGAAGTCGGCCGGGGCGGGATGGCCGGGAATGGCGGCCAGGTAGGCGGCGTGCGCCTCCAGCGAGAGGACGCCGCGGCGCAGCGCCTCACCCGTGACGTCCACACCGTGGGTCGCACCGCCCAGACCGGGGACGAGGTACCAGCGCGCGGAGTGCGGTTCGAGGCCCTCGTCGTCGATCTGCTCCGGGAAGATCCACCGGTTGCCCGCGTCGCGGACGGCGTCGAGCGTCGCGAGTCCGACCGCGCGGTGATCGGCCTGCTCGAAGCCGTGCGGCGTGTCGATCGCGTAGTTGCACCCGAGCACGACGTCGGGCTTGAACCGCCGGATCTCCCGGCAGATGTCCCGGCGCAGGTCGAGGCCGTAGACCAGCACGCCGTCCGGATGGTCGAGGACGGTCAGGTGAGTGACGCCGACGGCGGCGCAGGCGGCCTGCTGTTCGGCGAAGCGCAGCCGTGCCGTCTCCTCCGGCGGGTTCGGCATGCCGGCCTCGCCTCGGGTGAGCAGCAGGTAGCCGACCTCGATGCCGCGCGCGGTCCAGCGGGCGACCGCCGCGGACGTGCCGTACTCCATGTCGTCGGGATGGGCGACGACGCAGAGCACCCGGTGAAAGGACTCCTCGGGGAGGGCGGGCAGTGTCATGGCGGCATCCTGCCCGGTTTCCGGACTGCCGGTCAGGTGAATCATTGCGGAGGTGAGTCCCTCGATCCGCCCTGCCGAACGCCGCGACGTCGCCACCCTCGTCCGGCTGCGCCTTGCCAACGCCGAACGCCACGTCCAGCTGGCGCCAGAGCTCTTCCGCATGCCCTCGCCGGACGCCGTGCGCCGTCACTTCGAGCAGGCCGTCGGGTCCGCGCTGATCTCGGTCGCCGAGGTGGACGGCGAGGTGGTCGGCATGGCGGAGGTGGTGCTCCTGGCCGACCCGCCCGACCACCAGATCCTGGTGCCGCGCCGTGCCGCCGACGTCCACACCGTGGTGCTGGACGGGTATCGCGGCCGCGGCATCGGCCGCGCACTGGTGGTGGCGGCGGAGCAGATGGCCGCCGATCGTGGTGTCGTGATCGTGTTCGCCACCATCTTCGCCACGAACGACGACGCCGTCGCCTTCTACTCCTCGGCCGGTTTCGGGCCGCGCGGAATCGTGTTGAGCAAGCCGTGCGGCTGACGGTGCTCGGCAGCTGCGGTGCCTTTCCGGAGCCGGGCCGCGCGTGCAACGGGTTCGCCGTCGAGGAGTCCGGCCTCCGCCTCGCGCTGGACCTCGGCTACGGGACCTTGCCCCGGCTGCTGGACCTGTGGCCGACGGGGCCGGACGCCGTGGTGATCACTCACGAGCACCCCGACCACTGCGCTGACCTGCACGGGTTGTTCCGCATGCGGCACTACGGGCGGCACGGACGGCTGCCGTTGTACTGCCCGCCGGGCGTGCTCGACCGGTTGCAGGGGCTCGAACCCGACGTGTCGCTGCACGAGGTGTTCGACGTGTTCGCGTTGCCGGGCGAGTGGACCGTCGGTCCGTTTCGGTTGACCGGGATCGACCTGCCGCACTTCGTCCCGAACGCCGGCATCCGGCTGGAGGCGGCACGGGTGCTCGCCTACACCGGCGACACGGGACCGTCGCCGGCGCTGGCGGAACTGGGCCGGGACGCGGACCTGTTCATCGTCGAGGCCACGGACCGGCCCGGCGACACCTCCGGCCTGCTGATGACGGCCAGAGCCGCCGGTTCGTGGGTGCGCGAGGCCGGGGCGCGACGACTGATGCTGACCCACTTCTGGCCGGGCAACGACCGCACGGCCGCGGTGGCCGCAGCCCGCGAGTCGTTCACCGGAGAGATCTTCAAGGCCGAAGAGGGCGATGTTTACGCACTTGGATGACGTCAGGCCACGTTGACGCGCCACGTGTGTCAGCCTAGCCTGACAAACGTGGACGAGCTCACGCGCCAGATCAACTCCGTCGACCCCGCCGTCGGACTGCGTGCCGTCGGGGCGTTGCGCCGCCTCGCCGAGCAGGTCGAGGCGACCTCGGTGGCCCGTGCCAGGGAGCAGGGCTGGTCGTGGGAGCAGATCGGCGACGCGCTGGGCATGTCCCGTCAGTCGGTGCACGCCAAGTACAGGGGGACGTCGTGAAGCAACCAGCCAAGTCGGTCAGAGCGCGCGTGATCATGGCGGCGCAAGCGGAGGCACAGCGCCGTGGCGACCGTCGGCTCTCCACCGAGCACCTGTTGTTGGGTGTGCTGCACGAGCCGGAAGCGGTGACGGCGCTGGGGGTCGACCTCGCTGCCGCACGGGAGGGGCTGGACGGTCTCGACCGGGAGGCCCTCGCCGCCATCGGCATCAACACCGGGGAGTTCTCGCCGGCCGCGGTGCCCGCCGCGACCAAGCGGCCGCCGTTGACCACCGCCGCGAGGGCGACGCTGCTGCGTGCGATCAAACCGGCGCCGCGCGCCAGGGCGGTGCACCCGACCGCCGGGCAGTTCGTGCTGGCGCTGCTCGCCAACGATCGGCCCGACCCGGCCGCTGACCTGCTGGCCCACCTCGGCGTCGACACCGCCGCCGTACGCGCGCGCTTGTCATGAACAGGCTGGTGGTCTGCGGTGTGCTCGCAGGGCCGCTCTTCGTCCTGACGTTCCTCGTCAACGGTGCTGTCACCACCGGGTACTCGGCTCTGCGGCATCCGGTCAGCTCGCTGCAGCTGGCGAGTTGGGTGCAGACCGCGAACTTCCTCGTCACCGGCGTGCTCGTGGTGGTGTTCGCCCTGAGCGCCCGCCCCGGCTTCTGGGGCACGCTGCTGATCAGCTGCATCGGCCTCGGCCTGATCGGGTCCGGCGTCTTCACCACCGACCCGGTCAACGGCTATCCGCCCGGCAGCCCGGCGGTGTCCGAGTACACGTGGCACGGTCTGCTGCACGACCTGTTCGCCATCCCGACGTTCGTGGGCTGGCCCATCGCCTGCTTCATGCTGGCCCGCCGCTTCCGGCCGTGGTACTCGATCGCGTCGGGTGTGGCGTTCGCCGTGATGTTCGTCCTCACCAACGCCGCGTTCGCGCAAACCCCGGGCCTGGTGGAGTTCGGTGGCCTGCTCCAGCGCCTGACGATCACGATCGGATTCACCTGGCTGACGGTCGTCAGCGCGGCAATGCTGGTCAACCGGCGTGAGCTCGGCTAAACACGATTCGTGCTGCACGACCCGCTCACGGGCCTGCCCGGACACGCGCTGCTGCTCGACCGCCTGGAGCAGTCGCTGATCCGCGCCCGCACCCGCGGCACCCTCGTCACGCTGGTGCTCGTCACGGCGCCGGACTCGCTGCTGGAGGCGGCGCGGGTGCTGCGGCAGAACCTGCGACCGGACTTCACCGTCGCCCGGTACCGCGACACGGTGCTGGCGGTGCTCGCCGAGCACGACTTCGGGGACGGTTCGCCGATCTCGTCGCTGATCAGGCAGCTGGTCGGCGACAGCCCGCAGATCCACTGGGTCACGAGCGACGGCGACACCACGCCCGACGACGTGCTCGCGACCGCCGAACAGCACTGAGCCCCGGCGACACCGTCGTGTCGCCGGGGCTCAGCTTCTTACCGGAGGAGGGTGTTACAACCTGCGAGGTGTTACAGCGAACCGGTCACCGTCTGGAACAGGTTGGCCGGGTCGATCATGGCGAGCGCCGGGGCGTTCACCGGGAGCTGCGGCAGCGAGCGCTCCTCAGCGTGCGGAACCAGGCCCTGGGTCGGGTTCAGGTTGAGACCCGAGATGGAGGCCGGGCCGTCCAGCGGCAGACCGGGCAGCGAACGCTCGGTCGGCAGAGCCGGCAGCTGCACCGGAACCGGCAGGGCCGGGGCGGTCAGCGGCAGGGACGGCAGCGAACGCTCGGTCGGCAGCGCGGGCAGCAGCGGCAGCGCCGGGACACCCGGCAGCGAACGCTCGGTCGGCAGCGCGGGCAGCGCGGGCAGCAGCGGCAGCGCCGGGACACCCGGCAGCGAACGCTCGGCCGCGGCACCGGGGAGCAGGCCCTTGGCCGCCTCCAGCACCTGGCCCAGGGGCAGGCCCTGGACGTTCGGGTTCACGTTCGCGACGCCACCAGGGCCGGTGGGCAGCTCGGCGCGCTCCTGGGCGAGGGCGGGCAGCGCCGGGGTGGGCAGCTGGCCGGTCATCGCGGCCAGGTCGGCCGGGTTCGGCAGGGCGTTCACCGGCAGCTTGTCGAGGCCGTGGAACGCCGGGACCTCGTCGGCCTTCATCAGGCTGTCCACGCCCTTGGGGAGCTGGATGCCCTTGAGCTGCGTGGCGCGCAGCGCGCTCGGGGCTTCCTCACCGGTGAGCTGGGTGTCGTTGTCCGTGCCCGCGGTGGTCGCCTGGCCGAGGACCTCGACGGGGATGCGCGCGACGTTGGCGGCCACCTCGGCCGGGACGGTCATCTCGCGGGCGGACAGCGGGCCGCTGCCCACCGTCTCCATGTTGCCGCCGGCCTGGGTGTGCGACACCTTGTCGGTGACCGTGGAGGCCTGGCCCGCGGCGGCGATCGCGTCCGCGTAGACGCCGGCGACGGCGTTGGCGGGGACGTGGATCAGGTTGCCGGAGACCGAGGAGTCCTTGCCGGTGGTGCTGCTGTCGCCGCCGGCCACGACGTTGGTGTCGCTGACCACGTCGGACGTGGTGATGCCCGCGGCGGAGATGGTGTTGCCCGGCAGCGTGACGAACGGCGTGGCCTGCGCGCCGATCAGGTTGCCCGAGACCGAGCCCTTGTCGCCGTTGCTGTCGACGTTGCCACCGGCGACCGAGTCGAGGTCGTTGGTGGACGCGGCGTCGACGTTGCTGCCGCCACCGACCGACCAGCCCATGAGCTGGGTGCCGGACGCGACCGGAGCCGAGATGACGTTGCCGGCGATCGAGCCCGCCTCACCGGTGGTGAGAGCGTCGCCGCCCGCCTTCATGTCGGTGGCGTTGTCACCGACGGCAGTGTTGTTGCCGACCAGGGTGAAGCCGTTGCCGAACACCTGGGCCGGCGTCGACGTCGGAGCCTGGACGATGTTGCCCGACACCGAGCTCTTCTTGCCGGTGGCGTGCGGCGGCTGACCGGCCTTGACCGACGTGTCGTTCGACGTGTCGGACACGGTGTTGCCGACGAGGCCGGCCGTGGTGCCGAAGACCTGCGCGGCGGCCACGGTGGGCGCGGTCACGATGTTGCTGGAGACCGTGCCGTGGTCGTCCTGCGTGTTCGGCTGGGCGCTGGAACGGACGTCCTTGGTCTCGTCCGTCGAACCGGCGGCGGTGCCACCGAGCGCGCCGGCCAGGCCGTAGGTCTCGACCGGAGCCGCGACGGGGGCCTGCACGACGTTGCCGGCGGCGACCGAGTCGTTGCCGGTCGTGCCCTGGTAACCCGCGGTGCCCGACTTGACGTCGTTCACGCAGGTGCCGGCCGCCTGACCGGCACCGGCAGCACCGTTGCCGCACACGTCCACGGCGGTGGCGGGCGGGGCGTCGACGATGTTGCCGGACAGGACCGACTTGTCGCCGAGGGTGTAGCCGGGGCCACCCGCGATCGACGTGGCGTCGTTCTTGTGGTCGGTCAGCGCGTTGCCGATGGCCGCGACGCCGTTGCCGCCCACGGCGGTGGGCAGCGAGATCGGGGCGTCGGCGATGTTGCCGGAGCCCGTGGAGCCCGAACCGTTGGTGTTGTTCTGACCACCGGAGATCGACTCGTTGGTCGTGTCGCTGACCGCGGTCGAGTTGCCGCCGCCGGCGACCGAGTTGTCGTCGACCGTGATGGGGCCGGAGAGCGCGGGCTCCACGATGTTGCCGGCGAGCGTGGCGGGGTCGCCGTTGGTGTGCGTGATGCCACCGGCGTTCGCGGTGCCGGTCTGCGTCGACTTGGTGGTGGAGTTGGCCGCACCGGCGACCGCGTTGCCGTTCACCTCGACCAGCGGGGCCAGCGGGATCGGCACGGCGTTGCCGGAGATCGAGCTGTTCTTGCCGCTGGTGACGACGTCGCCGTCGGAGGTGGCGACCGTGTCGGCGGTGGACTTCGCGTCGGCGATGCCGATCCCGCCCACGCCGTTGCCGGTGATCTGGATCGGCGTGGCGCCCTGCTCGGCGACGACGTTGCCGGAGACAGCGCCCTTGTCACCGTTGGTGGTGATGTCGCCGCCGGTCGTCGAGACCTGCTCGGCGGTGGTGTTGGTGGCGGCGTTGCCGCCTGCCGCGATGGCGTTGCCGGTGATCTGGATCGGCAGCACGTGGTTGACGGCGACGACGTTGCCGGCGAGTGCCTGGCCCGCGCCGTCCGTGACGATGGTGCCGTCGCGGTGCGTTTCCTGCGTGCAGTCGCCGGCCGCCTCGGAGTTGCCGAGGACCGCGATCGCGTTGCCGCAGATGTCGATGGGCACGTCGACGTGCGCCTGGACCGTGTTGTTGCGGAACAGGCCCTGCGCGGCAGTGCCCTGCAGGCGTCCGGCGGCCTGCTTGATCAGGGGGTGCGCGACCGGAGCGGCCGAGCGAACGGGCACCGCGCTGGTGACACGGTCCGTGCTGATCGTGCGGTCGATCTTGGGAACGTTCAGGCTCTTGACGGGGGTGCCCAGGTTGTTCTGGTCCACCTTCACCGGAACCGAAACGCCCGCGTCAACGGGGGACGGCGCTGCGTCGGGGTTGACGTTCTCCTGGGCAGAAGCGATGCCCGTACCGAGCATCAGCAAACCACCAGTGACAAACGCGGACTGAATTCCGCGCTTTGCCCAGGTCTGCATTGGGTCTCCTTCCAAAATCCCCTGCGATCAGGGGGGTTCATGGGGGTGGGGCCGGAACGCGCTTGGGGAAGGGCGCGTCATCACCGGGGGAGTCGCACGCGGTGATCGACCGGAAGGAGCGCAAGAAAAAAGCGCGACGGTCGACTTCCGGACAGCCGGGGAGGTGGCTGCCGCGGACCGCGCGCTGAAATCAGTCGGGGTTGATACCGGGCTGCTTGCCCGGCGTCACGGTCACCTCGTCGGTGGACGGCGCGAGGGCGCGCGTCACCGAGGTGCCGTGAGCGTTGCCGGACGCAGCGAGAGCAGCGATGGTGCTGCCCTTGGCCGAACCAGGACCGTCGGAGCACGAAGTGCACTGCACCGGCGCGGGGGCCGGGACGGGCAGCTTCGGGAACGGGTTGGTCGGCAGGGACGGGTGCTGCTGCGAGGGCACGACGAAGTCGTTGTGCCCCAGCAGATCCGTCCACGAAGCACCGGACGGGCCGGTGTGCTGCGAAGCCTGCGCGACCGGCGACTGTCCGGTCTCGGAGGCGGAAGCCGGGATCTCCGGGAACGTCACGTCCATCGACCGCTCGGTGGCGGCCGCCTGGTCCTGACCGATCCTCGTGACCTGGGGCAGGACCCGTGCGGCGATCTGCTCGACCGCCTGCTGGACCCGCACCTCCGGCAGCGCGGCGCGAGCCTTCTGCTGCTCGGCGCGCAACGTCTCGTCGATCTCGTGCACTGCGTTGGCAGCAGGGGCGACGACCGGCAGCTGCTCGTCAACATTGACGATCTTGGTGACGACGTCGAACTGCTGCACGTCTTCGGCGGCCTGCGCCGAGGACGTGGAGAGCACCCAGGCGACGGCCGTACCCGCGATCGCACCACCGACGGCGAGCAGCGCTCGGGTGGCGAACCGGCGGATGCCGTTCGCTCCCGTCTTCGCTCGCAGATCGGCAGAGGACAACGCGGAAACCTCGCTACTCGGTGGCGCTCAAGGGATTCGCCGACGATCAAGGTGATCAAGTCGACGCCGGGGACTCTGCCAGTCCCGGCACCCCGAATGCACGCTGAGAGCGCTCGGTTAACTACATCGTGTGAACGCTCCCCCGAAGTCGGACCCTGGCATCAGACCCGCTTGAGCACGCGTGCCGCACCGGCCGCCGCGGTCGACGCCAGCACCCAGCCCACGGCGACGAGCAGCGACGAGATCCACTGCGACGCGCCGGTGAACCGCCACTTCCCGTCCTGACCGAAGTCGATGATCGGGATCAGCAGGTCGAGCGCGAGCAGCCAGGCGTTCCACACCGGGTCCTGGTCGGTGTTGAGCTTCGCCATCGGGTGCCAGTTGAACCACAGCGCGCCGCCCAGCCAGAACACGCCGAGCCAGCAGATCGCGAGCCACGGCCGGTAGCCGTATCCGACCGTCCACCGCTGCACCGCGCCCCAGACCCGCCCGGCCCGGCCGAGCTCCGAGTAGCGGCGGCGTTGCTTCTCCAGCTGGACCTTCTGCGCGAGCTCCTCCTCACCGCCCTGCTGGTAGACGGCGGCGAGCTGCTCGTACGGTCCCGGCGCGAAGTCGGGCTGCACCTTGAGCAGCCACTTCAGCCTGGTCTCCACCGGCACCTCGGGGTCGGCGGTGATGCCGGCGAACTCGAAGTCGTCCACGGCGACGCCGCCCTCGGCGTCCCACAACCCCGGCCCGTCGGTCACCGAGACCGCCTTGAGCCTGCTGAGCACGACCTTGCCCTTGGGCTGCTGCCCCTCCGGGATGTGCAGGCGGAACTGGTGCACGGTGAGGCCGTACGCGTTGAGCGCGATGTCGGCGGCGGTCGACCCGAGGTGCGAGTCGCTGAACGTGGCCATCTTGCCGACCTCGCCCAGCCGGATCCGCACGCCGCCGACCGCGGTGAACCCGCGGCTGCACAGGAGGTCCTTGCCGATGGTGATGGCACGGGCGTCCAGCGACGGTTTCTGCGTGCCGTTGGCGCGCAACCGCGGCAGGGTCAGCTCGGCGCCGGACATGTCGAGGGTGGAGCCGATGTTCGCGTTCTGCAGGCGGACCGAGCCCTTGGCCCTGAGCTCGCGCAGGAACAGCGTGCCGCCGACCTCCAAGCGGTCGGCGAACAGCACGTCGATGCCCGGCCCGTGCAACGACACCCCGGACATGCTGGCGCTGCCCATGATGTGCGCGTTCGACAACCGCACCTGGCCGTAGGTCTGCAACGGCAGCGACCGGACGCCCGCGCCGTTGATCGCGCTGCGGGCCTCGACGTCGCCGCGGACCTGCATGCCGTCCGCGTGCAGGGCGACCGGGATGCGGTTGGTGACGTCACCGGCGAGCTCCTCGGCCACCTCGCGTGGACCGATGACCGCGCCGGAGAGCCTCAGGTACCCGCCGATGCTCGCGTTGGGCAGCCGGACCGTGCCGGTGCTGGTGAAGCCGTCGTCGAGCTCGACGTTGCCCTCGACCCGGAGGCGGTCGGCCACCAGCGTCGCGGCCTCGTCGGCCAGGCCGTGCGGCAGGACGAGCACCTGGTTGTCGACGCGGTGGGTGGAGTGCAGCCGGGCACCGGTGAACTCGAGGTTCCCGCCGACGCGCGCGCCATCGAACAGCACCCGTCCGTCCGCGGTGAACCGGCCGCCCTCGGCGTTGCAGAAGACGTTGCCCGCGACCACGATGCCGGACGCCTCCAGCGCGTCCCGGCCGGTGTTGATCAACCGCGCGCCGCCGAGGTGGACGCTGCCGCCGATCGCCGCACCCCTCAGCCGCACCTCGCCGTTGGCGCGCATCGCGATGGCCTGCACCGAGCCGCTGACCCGCAGGCGTGCGCCGAGCAGGGCGTGCGAGGTGTCGCTGCGCAGCACCGAACCGGCCAGGCGCAGCGTGCCGTCGACGGCGGCGTCGGTGAGGTCGACCGTGCCGGTGCAGGTGAACCCGGCTTCGAGGACCAGGTCGCTGAAGACCCTGAGGTTGCGGCCCTGCAGTCCGGGCACGCGGGTGCCTCTCAGCCGCAGGCCGATCAGGCGGGCCATGCGCAGGTCGAGTGCTTCCTCGAACGCGCAGTGGGTGAGGTCGATGACGCGCGTGACGCGGGTGCCTTCGAGCTCGAACTTGCCGGTGATCCGCGCGTTTCGCAGCCGCAGAGCGGGCAATCCCTTGCGCGGCACGCGGTACATGCCGGTCAGCAACCCGGTGAGCACCTCACCGCGCACGCTCTGCCCGGTCAGGTCGATCTCGGTGCCGCCCGCGTAGGCCCCGGCGACCTGGCGTTCGACGTCGGTCAAGTCTTCCGGCTTGATCACTATTCGCCCTCCCTGACGAATCGGATCATCCCGATCAGCCTCCGGCTTGACCAGGGTCTGAACAGTTAACGTGAGGTACGTGAGCGCACCGGAGTCGGAGATCAGCAGCCGCGTACCACTGCTGCTGCGGGTAAGTGCCGCGCTGAGCTGGCGGTTCGTCGTCGTGGTGGCCGCGTTGTACGTGGTCGCGTATGTGCTGGGTTTCCTCGCCTCGATCGTGATCCCGGTCGCAATCGCCCTGCTGCTCGCCGCCCTGCTGTCGCCCGGCGTGGCGAAACTCGTCGAATGGCGGGTGCCGCGCGGCGTGGCGACGACCGTGATGATGATCCTCGGCATCGGTGTGCTGGGCGGCGTGCTGACGTTCGTGATCAGCGAGTTCTCCCGCGGTCTGCCCGAACTGCAGACGCAGGTGTCGGCGTCGCTCGACACCATCCAGCGGTGGCTCAAGGACGGGCCGGCGCACCTGTCGGACCAGCAGCTGCAGAACTACCTCAACGACATCGTCAAGACGATCAAGGACAACCAGGCCGAGATCACGTCCGGCGCCCTGACGACCGCCGCGACGCTGGGCGAGGCGCTGACCGGGCTGCTGCTGGCGCTGTTCACGCTCATCTTCTTCCTGCACGACGGGGACGGGATCTGGCGGTTCGTGATCCGTGCGGTGCCACGAGACGTGCGGTCCCGTGTGGACGTTGCCGGGCGTCGCGGGTTCGGCTCTCTCGTTTCCTACGTGCGCGCGACTGCGGCTGTCGCGGTCGTCGACGCCGTGGGCGTGGGCATCGGACTGGCGATCATCGGGGTGCCTCTTGTGGTGCCGTTGTCCGCGTTGGTGTTCCTCGGCGCGTTCATTCCCATCATCGGTGCGGTGTTCACCGGTGCTGTCGCGGTGTTGATCGCGTTGGTGACCAACGGGCCGATTGCCGCGCTGGTGGTGTTGGCCGTGCTCATCGGCGTGATGCAGCTGGAGTCGCACGTGCTGCAGCCGCTGCTGCTGGGACGGGCGGTGAAGCTGCACCCGCTGGCGGTGGTGCTCGCGATCGCCGGCGGGTTGGTCGTGGGCGGGATCGCCGGGGCGCTGCTCGCGGTGCCGTTGCTGGCGGTGCTGAACTCCGGCATCCGGTCGCTGGTGTCGGACTCGGACGCCGAGGAGGACCCGTCGCAGGTCGACGTGCTGGATCCGCAGGACACCGCACCGAAGGACGACACCAGCGAACGGGTCAAGGACCTCTAGGCCATCGACACGAGGTTGCGGCCGTAGGCCTTGGCCGCCAGCAACGCCGCGTCGGCCGCCACCAGCAGGTCCGGCAGCTCGTAGCCGAACCGCGTGGTGGTGGCCACGCCGATCGACACGGTCAGGCCGCGCAGCTCGTGCGGCTTGCCGTCGGTGGCCATCGTCGGCACCCGCAGTGCCGCCACGGCCTTGCGCACCCGTTCCGCCACCGACTCGGCCTCCTCCGGTGAGGCCTCGGGCAGCAGCACGACGAACTCCTCGCCGCCGAACCGTCCCACGAGGTCGCCGCGGCGGACGGTGCCGCGCAGCAACAGGGAGATGGCGGCCAGCGCGGCGTCGCCCGCCAGGTGGCCCACCTCGTCGTTGACCCTCTTGAAGTGGTCGAGGTCGAGCAGCATGACGGCCATCGGCCGCAGGCGGGTGGAGGCCTTGGTCAGTTCGTAACGGGCCCGGCTGTCCCAGTGGACGGCGTTGGCCAGCCCGGTCTTGGCGTCGCGCTGGGCCGAACGGCGCCACTGCGGGAGCTGCGCGGCGCGTTCCAGCAGGGCCAGTGGCGGGCCGGCGATCAGGGCGTGGATGGCGTTCGACTCGGCCACACAACCCATGAGACCGCCGATCGACACCGCGACGATGCCGAGCACCACGTCGATCGGTTCACCGACGTTCTCCTCGAAGCTCGCGCTGGGACGGCGGAGTTTGAGGCCGACCGCGATCAGGGCCGCGCGCAGGGCCAGCAGCACGGTCGCGCCGAGGATCATGACCACGAGCATGGCGTGCGGGTTGGTCCAGCCGAGCAGGTAGCGCGTGGCGAAGACGGCGAGCGTGGTGGCGCTCAGGGTGAACAGCCAGCGGTGCGTTTCCGGGCGTTGCGCCAGCAGGCAGTGCAGCGCGGGGCCGAAGAGCAGGAGCACCAGGAGGTTCGGCGGCAGGGCGAGGATTCCGGCGGTCAGGTAGGAGAGGTGGGCCGCCCACGGGTTGCGCTCGGTCTCGCCGAGGCGGTGGCTGTAGATCGAACTGCCGATGATCACCGCGCCCGCCGTACCCGCGATGGCGGCGAAACGGCCGATCTCGGACGGTGACGGGGTGGGGGTGGAGATGATCACGTAGGTGACGAGGACCAGCGCGGCCAGGTCGATGATCAACCAGTAGCAGAGCGCGGGCCGCCGCAAAGTCCACACCGGCCAGTCCCGCACCTGTATTGCCCTCCCCCCAACCGGGAGCGCTGCCCCGAACCCGGAGAGCGTCGCACATTCCTCCGTTCGGCAGAAGACGGCCACCTGGGGGTTAGCCAGCGCACGTTCACGCGGCAGGATGGTGGCCGAAAGGAGCACAGCGTGCCCGAACTGCCTGCCGAACGTGTGACGAAGGTGATCGACGACCCGGCCACGCCGCTGTGGCGCGGGGCTATTGCGCTACGCATAGTCACATTTCTGTTCGCGGCGGCGAACGTGATCGCGAACCAGTCCGGCTACCTCCGGCCCGATCTCGCGTGGACGACGCTCGGGATCATGGCGCTGTGGTCGGTGTTCACCAGCCGCGCGTACAGCACGACGCGGGGCAGGAACTGGCCGCTCGTGCTGATCGACCTGGCCGTGACGTGCGGGCTCATGTCGTTGTCGCCCCTGATCATGTCCGACCACCAGCTGCTGACCCTGAACGTTCCGCTGATCACCACGATCTGGGCGTGCGTGCCCGCGGTCGTGCTGGGCGCGGTGGGCGGACCGACCGCGGGGTTCGCCGGTGGGCTGGTGGTGGGTCTCTTCACCTATCTGTCCAAGAGGGTGCCGAGTCTCGACATGCTGCGCGACGTCGTGCTGCTGGCCGGTGCCGGCATGGTCGTGGGCATGGCGTCGGCGACGGCACGGCGATCGGCGGTGCTGCTCGCCCAGGCGTTGCGCGCGGAAGCGGCGACGGCGGAACGGGAACGGCTCGCGCGTTCGATCCACGACAGCGTGCTGCAGGTGCTCGCCCGCGTCCGCAAGCGCGGGCTCGAAGTCGGTGGCGAGGCCGCGGAACTGGCCAGGCTCGCCGGCGAGCAGGAGGTGGCGCTGCGCAACCTGGTGGCCGCCGCACCGACCGACTCCACAGTGGACGGAGAGATCGACGTGCGGCCGGGCCTGCAGCTGCTCGCGACGCCGCGCGTTCAGGTGTCGACGCCGGCGACCCAGGTCATGCTGAAGGCCGCCGTGGCCGGTGAACTCCACTCGCTGGTCCGCGAGGCACTGTCCAACGTGGACAAGCACGCCGGTGCCGACGCACGGGCGTGGGTGCTGCTGGAGGACCTCGGAGAGGAAATCGTGCTCAGCGTCAGGGACGATGGTCCCGGCATCCCGGAAGGCCGGATCGCCTCCGCGGCCCGAGAGGGCAGGATGGGCATCGCGAAGTCGATCAAAGGCCGTGTGGAGTCGCTGGGCGGCACGCTGGAACTCCAGACCGGGCCGGGGGAGGGCACGGAGTGGGAGGTTCGGGTGTTCAGGAAGGGGGCGGCAAGGTGACGGTCTCGGTGATGGTCGTGGACGACCACCCGATGTGGCGCGAAGGCGTGGCACGGGATCTGCAGGAGCGGGGCTTCGAGGTCGTGGCGACCGCGGGAGACGCTGCCTCGGCCGTGCGCATCGCGAAGGCGGTGCGCCCGAACGTCGTCCTGATGGACCTCAACCTCGGCGAACTGTCCGGCGTCGACGCGACGTTGATGATCACCAGCGAGCTGCCGGACACGCGCGTGCTGGTGTTGTCGGCGTCCGGCGAGCACGACGACGTGCTGCAGGCCGTCAAGGCGGGCGCGTCCGGCTATCTGGTGAAGTCCGCGTCCTCCGACGAACTGGTCGAGGCCGTCTCGCGCACCGCCGCCGGTGACGCCGTGTTCACCGCGGGCCTGGCCGGACTGGTGCTCGGCGAGTACCGGCGCATGGCCGCCGCGCCGGACGACTCGAAGGAGAAGCCGGAGCTCACCGACCGGGAGACCGAGGTGCTCCGTTTGGTGGCCAAGGGCCTGACGGCACGACAGATCGCGAACCGCCTGGTGATCTCCCACCGCACGGTCGAGAACCACGTCCAGTCGACTTTGCGCAAACTGCAACTGCACAACCGGGTGGAGCTGGCGCGTTATGCCATCGAGCACGGTCTCGACAGCGAACCGGAGGCAGAGAAATGACCGACCCCAGAGACTTACGCGTGTCCGACCCCGAGCGCGAGCACGTCGTGAGCCTGCTGAACAAGGCGGTGGGCCGCGGCATGATCACGCTCGACGAGTTCACCGCCCGCACCGACACCGCGCTGGCCGCGGTGACGCGCGCCGACCTGAACTCGGTGCTCATCGACCTGCCCGGCATGGTCAACAACGAGGTCGCGCACGCGCGGACCGAGCTGAAGAACACGATGGGCACCACGGTCCGCAAGGGTCACTGGGTGGTGCCGCGCGAGCTCGTCATCCGCAACACCCTCGGCACGACGAACCTGGACTTCACCGGGGCGGAGGTGCCGCCGGTCGTCAACATCGATCTCGACGTGTCGCTGGGGTCGGTGAAGCTGGTGCTGCCACCGGGGTCGTCGCTGAACGTCGACGCCGTGGAGATCACGGCCGGTGAGCTGAAGGACAAGGTCCACAACCCCGTCGGCTCTCCGCACTTCCAGGTGCGCGGTCACGTGCGCGGCGGGTCCGTGGTGATCAAGCGCAAGCGCTGATCTGCACCCGTTCGCCGGAGCCCGCAGGATCAGGGCATGCGGTGTCTCGTGACCGGCGCGACCGGGTACCTCGGCGGACGGCTCGTGCCCAGGCTGCTGGCCTCCGGACATCAGGTGCGGTGCCTCGTGCGCTCGCCTTCGAAGCTGCGCGACGTGCCGTGGGCCTCTGACGTCGAGATCGTCCGCGGTGACGTGCTCGGCGATCTCGACGTGCCCATGCACGAGGTCGAGGTCGTCCATTACCTCGTGCACTCGTTGCACTCGAAGGACTTCGCGGACGCGGATCGGCGCGCTGCCGAGAACACGGCCCGCGTCGCCGAACGCGCCGGCGTGCGGCGGATCGTCTACCTGGGCGGGCTGCATCCGCGTGGCGGACCGCTGTCACCGCACCTGGCCTCGCGCAAGGAGGTCGGCGAGGTGTTCCTGCGGTCGTCGGTGCCCGCGGTGGTGCTGCAGACCGCGGTGATCATCGGATCCGGGTCGGCGTCGTTCGAGATGCTGCGATACCTGACCGAACGGCTGCCGGTCATGGTGACGCCTCGGTGGGTGCACAACCGGATCCAGCCGATCGCGGTCAGGGATGTGCTGCGGTACCTGGTCGACGCGACGACGCTGGACGCGAACCGGACGTTCGACATCGGCGGCCCGGACGTGCTGACCTACCTGGAGATGATTCACCGGTATGCGCTGGTCGCCGGGCTGCGCAAACGATTGGTGTTCCCCGTGCCCCTGCTGACTCCGCACTTGTCCGCGTACTGGGTGTTCCTGGTGACGCCGGTGGCCGGGTCGATGGCGGGGGCGTTGATCGAGTCACTGGTGCACGAGGTGGTCTGCGGCGAGCACGACATCGAGAGGGCTCTGCCGGGCGAGAACGTCGGCTACGACCACGCGGTCGAGCCGGCGCTTGCCAAGACCTGCAGAACTGAGGCGGCGCGCTGGTCGGAAACTCGGCACCGGGTGCGCTGAGGGAACCGCTGCCGACCGCATCCGCCGGGTCCGACCGCGCCGCGTCCGCCGACAAGCGCGATCACCGAACCGGCGAGACGCCCGAATGTCCGCGGTGAGTCGTCGATGCAAACGCGGAGAGCGCAGCCCCCACCCTCCCGGGGGGCGTCCCCGTTCCAGAATATCAGGGTTTGCGCTGGTCAAGCGGCCATTCGGCGATCTGTGGACAACTCGCGATCTTGAGACAATGCCAGTGAGGCGCTCGGCCGATACCGGGACGAGGAGACCGAACGCGGCAGGCTGCTGCGTTGCGCGCGGAGATGAAAGTGCCCAGGGCCGGAGCTTCGAGTGGCGGGTACCCGCGACGGCGGGTCCACTTACCGCCAACGCGCCGTGTTCGTGCCCAAAGGGCTCGCCGGACACCTCTACTGGGCGGTGGTCTGGCCGTTTCACGGCGTGGTGTTCGGCGGCATGGTGCGCAACATCGCCAATGAAGCTGAGCTGCACAAGAACTTCAGAAAGTCCTGATGGACTGCACAAGCAGCAAAGGGTGAGACTTCCCGCATGAAGGCTCTCGTCAAGGTCGCCGCTGGGCCTGGCCTGGAACTGACCGACGTCCCCGACCCCACGCCGGGTCCGACGGACGTGCTGGTCAAGGTGCTGCGCACCGGTATCTGCGGCACCGACCTGCACATCGACTCGTGGGACGACTGGGCTGCGGCCAACATCAAGGCGCCCCTCACGCTCGGCCACGAGTTCGTCGGCGAGGTCGTCGAGACGGGCGCGAGCGTCACCGGCGTCAAGGTGGGCGACCTGGTCAGCGGCGAGGGCCACCTCGTGTGCGGGACGTGCCGCAACTGCAAGGCCGGACGCCGCCACCTCTGCGCCAACACGCGCGGTCTCGGCGTGCACTCCAACGGTGCGTTCGCGCAGTACGTCGTGTTGCCCGAGCAGAACGCGTGGGTGCACCGCACGCCCGTGGACCTGGACGTGGCCGCGATCTTCGACCCGTTCGGCAACGCCGTGCACACCGCGTTGAGCTTCCCGGTCATCGGCGAGGACGTGATCATCACGGGCGCCGGGCCGATCGGCATCATGGCCGCCGCCGTCGCCAAGCACGCGGGGGCGCGCAACGTCGTGATCACCGACGTGTCCGAGCACCGGCTGGACCTCGCGCGGAAGGTCGGGGTCGACCTCGCGGTGAACGTCGCCGAGAAGACGATCGAGCAGGCTCAGCACGAACTCGGCATGGCCGAGGGCTTCGACGTCGGCATGGAGATGTCCGGCAAGCCGTCGGCGCTGCAGAGCATGATCGCGAACATGGCGCACGGCGGTCGCATCGCGATGCTGGGGCTGCCGGCGGAGGAGTTCCCCGTCGACTGGAGCAGCGTCGTGCTGAAGATGCTGCACATCAAGGGGATCTACGGCCGCGAGATGTTCGAGACCTGGTACTCGATGACCGTGCTGCTGCAGCGCGGCCTCGACCTCGCGCCGGTCATCACGCACCGGTACGACCACACGCAGCACGCGGAGGCGTTCGCCACCGCGCGCGAGGGCAAGTGCGGCAAGGTCATCCTCGACTGGACGGGAGCCTGATGTACGGCGAGCTGAAGAACGACCTGGTCAGGACGATCGGGGAGATCCGGGAGGCCGGGCTCTACAAGTCCGAGCGCGTCATCGGCACCCCGCAGAACGCCGCCGTGCGGGTCGGGCAGGGTGACGAGGTCCTGAACTTCTGCGCCAACAACTACCTCGGGCTCGCCGATCACCCGAAGCTCATCGAGGCAGCCAAGACCGCGCTCGACGAGTGGGGCTTCGGCATGGCGTCCGTGCGGTTCATCTGCGGCACGCAGGAGCCGCACAAGGAACTGGAGCGCAAGCTCAGCGAGTTCCTCGGCACCGACGACACGATCCTCTACAGCTCGTGCTTCGACGCGAACGGCGGCCTGTTCGAGACGCTGCTCGGCGCCGAGGACGCGATCATCTCCGACGAGCTGAACCACGCGTCGATCATCGACGGCGTGCGCCTGTCCAAGGCCAAGCGCTATCGCTACAAGAACCGCGACATGGACGACCTGGAGCGTCAGCTCAAGGACGCGGCCGACGCGCGGTACCGGTTGATCGCCACCGACGGCGTCTTCTCGATGGACGGCTACCTCGCGCCGTTGGACGAGATCTGCGACCTGGCCGAGCGGTACAACGCGCTGGTCATGGTCGACGACTCGCACGCGGTGGGCTTCACCGGACCGACCGGCCGCGGCACCCCGGAGCTCTTCGGCGTGCAGGACCGGGTCGACATCGTCACGGGCACGCTCGGCAAGGCGCTGGGCGGCGCGTCCGGCGGCTACACGTCCGGCCGCAAGGAGATCGTCGAACTGCTGCGCCAGCGCTCACGCCCGTACCTGTTCTCGAACTCGCTGGCGCCGTCGATCACCGCGGCCGCGATCGCCGCGCTGGACCTGCTCTCCGGTTCGTCCGAGCTGCTCACCCGGCTCAGGGAGAACACCGAGCTGTTCCGCCGCCGCATGACCGAGGAGGGCTTCGACCTGCTCCCCGGCGAGCACCCGATCATCCCGGTGATGATCGGTGACGCGGCCGAGGCGGCCCGGCTGGCCGACCTGCTGCTGGAACAGGGCATCTACGTGATCGGCTTCTCGTACCCGGTGGTGCCGCACGGCAAGGCCCGCATCCGCACGCAGATGTCGGCGGCTCACTCGCTGGACGACGTGAACCGGGCGGTCGACGCGTTCGTCGCCGCACGCGCCAAGATGTGACCCGAGTCACACAACGGTAAGAATCCGAGCGATCCGCGCACTACCTCGTGAAGAGGGAGGGGCGATCGTGGAGGACTTCTCTGCCGTCTACCGCGAGTGCTACCCGCGCGTGCTCGCCTATGCCGCGAGCCATGCGGGTGCACAGCGAGCGGAGGACATCACCAGCGAAACCTTCACGATCGCCTGGCGCAGGCTCGACCAGATGCCGTCGAACGCGCTGCCGTGGTTGCTCGGCATCGCCCGCAACCTCGTGCGCGCGGCCCGCCGCCAGGCCACGCACATGGAGCTCATCGAGCTTCCGGCCGACGACGACTTCGCGTTGATCGAACTGCGGGTGGCGCTCGCGACCCTGTCCGAGGCCGACCAGGAGGTGCTCACGCTGATCGCGTGGCACGGGCTGGGCGCGGCGGAGGCGGCGCAGGTGCTCGGGTGCACGACGGCGACGTTCTTCGTGCGGCTGCATCGAGCGCGACGACGGTTGCAGGCCGTTCTCTCGACATCGAACTTCGACCGTGCGAGGGAGTCATGGAAGACCTCATGAAGGACCTCGCCAGGGTCAGGCCGGCCGTGCCCGAGGTCGACCGCGACCGGATGGAACGCGACCTCGCCCGCATCACCGCGCTGCCGCGGGCGCGTTCGGCCAGGACGCGGCTGGTCAGGCGGTTCGCTCCGGTGCTGGTCGTGGCCGGGGTGATCGCGCTGGTGGTCGTGCTGCTGCCGAGGCCCACCCAGCCCGCGCAGCCGGCCGCGCCGCGACCGTGGTGGCACGCGCTGACGCAGCAGTGGTCGTTGATGGTCGTGGGCGATCCGGCGAACCCGTTCGTCGTGATGATCTCCTCGAAGACCGACCAGTGGCTGACGGTCAACAGGCAGGTCACGGTCGTCCAGAAGGACGGTTGGGTGCAGCCCTTCACCTCGGACGACGGCATCAAGTGGGAGTTGACGGGCAAGCCCGCGACGGTGCCTCAGGTCGGAGGAAGCCACTCGGTGCGCATGGGCCCGATGAAGCCGTCCGTGCAGAAGACCAACGTCGCCGGGTTCCAGATGTCCCTGCACAGCAAGGTGCGGTTCGACTCGTTCGACTCGCTGCCCGCGGACCCCGCGGAGCTGAGGAAGTCGTTGGAGACGATCAGCGGTAAGGACACCTACAAGACCGCGACTCTCGCCATGGAGGTGATGACCGCGAACGTGCGCGACGACCAGCGACGCGCGGCGTTCGAGCTGCTCAAGAGCCTCGACGGAGCGCGCTTCCTCGGCGAGGTGCCGCTGTCCGACGGCCGTTCCGGCATCGGCGTGGCGATCCCCGCGCCGTCGACGTTCCAGTTCTCGGGCGTCGAGACGCAGTTCGTGGTCAACCCGGAGACCGGTCTGCCGATGGTCAAGCGGGACATGATCAGCACGTCGCAGCACGGCGTGCCGGCGGACTTCCCCATCTCGGAGGAGCAGTACCTCCTGCTCGACAGCACGTCCATCGACCCGATCGTGCCTCAGGACGTCCCGGTGAACGGCCCGGTCGAATCTCCCGTCGTGGAACGGTGAGTTTCCGAGTTCTTCGGAAAGTCCATTTGAGACTCACAGCCGTAATGGGGTCGCCGTACGCTGTTCGGGTGAGACTGAGCCTCCGCCTGGCCACGCTCGCAGCCAGGGCCGCGTTGTCCCTTCCGGACCGGGTGATCCGCGCGATCCTCGGCCCGCCGGTCGAGGTCGAGGGGGCCCGGCTGAGCCCCACCGCCCAGCTGCTGATCGCGTTGGAACGGTTCGTGCCGAGGTCCGAACCGCAGGCGGTGATCGACCTGACGGCGGCCCGCAGGGACTACGACATCGTGTCGTCCGTGATGCACGCCGGCGTCGCGTCCGAGGTGCACGTGCGCGACACCTTCGTGACCGGTGCGCGCGGTCCGCTCGCGGCACGGGTGTACAGCCCGCCCGGCGCGTCCGGTCCGCTCCCGGTGCTGGTGTTCTTCCACGGCGGCGGTTTCGCCGTCGGCAGCGTGACCAGCCACGACGGCATCTGCCGGTTCCTCAGCCTGCACGGTGGCGTGCGGGTCGTGTCGGTCGAGTACTCCCTCGCCCCGGAACACCCGTACCCGGCCGCGGTCGACGACACCTACGCGGCGTTCCTGCACGTCGTCGCGAACGTGGAGCGCTTCGGCGGCGAAGGTCTCGCGGTGGGCGTCGGTGGCGACAGCGCGGGTGGCGCGCTCGCGGCCGTCGTGGCGCAGCGGTGCGTCGACGACGCGGTGACGAAGCCCGCCTTCAACCTCATGCTCTACCCGGCGGTCGACGGGATGGGCGAACACCCGGCACGGGAGCTCTTCGGGCGCGGCTTCTTCATCGAGACCGACACGATCGACTGGTACCGGTCCTGCTACTCGCCGGAGCTGGAGCGGTTGTTCGAGCCGTACGCGTCACCGTTGCGCGCGCCCGACTTCCACGGCCTGCCACCGACCTGCGTGGTCACGGCCGGGTTCGACCCGCTGCGGGACGAGGGCACCGAGTACGTGGAACGACTGCGTGCCGCCTCGGTGCCGGTGACCCACCTGCACTGCGACGGGCTGGTGCACGGGTTCGCCTCGTTCATCTCCTGCGACCGGCACGCGCGGCGCGCGATGCGGAACATCGCGACGGAACTGCGTCGCCTGGCCGCTGCGTCCATCATGAGCGGGTGATCGACCCACGACGGCTCCGCGTGCTGCGCGCACTCGCCGACCACGGCACCGTGACGGCCGCGGCTGCCGCGTTGCACCTCACGCCGTCAGCGGTGTCGCAGCAGCTGGCCGCCTTGGAGTCGGAGGCCGGACATCCTTTGCTGCTGCGGAAAGGACGCCGCGTCTCGCTCACCCCGGCCGGTGAGCTGCTCGTCGCGCACGCCCATGTCGTCGCCGCGGAACTGGAACGCGCACAGGCCACTTTGGACGCTCTCGCCTCCGGCTCGTCCGGGCGGGTCGCGGTCGCGGCGTTCGCGTCGGCGATCACGCAGGTCGTCGCACCGGCGCTGGCCGCGTTGCGGGAACGGTCGATCGAGCTGTCGGTGCGCGACGCCGAGGGCCACGAGAGCGTACGGCTGCTGCTGGACGGCGAGATCGACGTGGCGATCACCGAGGAGCACCGCGCCACCGAGCGCTTCACGCGATTTCCGCTCTACACCGAACCTTTCGACGTCGTGCTGCCACCGGGACACCCGCTCACCGGACCGGTGGACCTCACTGCGCTGGCCGACGAGGACTGGGTCGTGACACAGCCCGGCAACCCGTTGCGGGACGTTGTGGAGATGGCGTGCGCCCAGGCCGGGTTCACCCCGCGGATCCGGCACACCTCTGACGACTTCCGCGCGATCGAGGCACTGGTCGCGGCGGGCGCCGGCGTGGCGTTGGCGCCCCGGAACGCGGTGCGCGGAATTCCAGTTGCCGGTGTGGCGCCATTGCGACGAGTGGTGGCGGCTGTGCGCAGAGGGTCGGAAGACCATCCGTTGGTGCGCATCGTGCTTGATGAACTCCACTTAGTGGCACAAAGGTAGGACTTGTACCGGCTCCAAAAACTACTTCCTTCAGGGAAATTCGGGCGGAAACGATGGAGCCGAAGGGAGTCGTACTTCTAGCTTCACTGCCATGCCACGACGAAAGTCCAGTGTGGTGGGACGGGAGTTCGGCGAGGGCCTCCGCAACGCCATCGAACAGACCAAGCTGACCCATCGCAAGCTCGCCGAAGCACTCGGCTGGGACGAAGCCAAACTCTCCGATCTCGTGCGCGGCAAGGGCGGGGTCGACGAGGGCGATCTCAAGCACCTGCTCGGGTTCTGCCGGGTCAGCCCGGAAGAGGCCCGCCACCTGGTCGCGTTGTTCCGCGAGACGCGCGAAAGCGGCTACCTCAAGATTCCCGAGGACGGGCCGCCGGATCAGGTCCCCCTGCTGCTCAACCAGGAACGTCTCGCCAACGAGATCACGGTCTGGTCGGCGAATCTCATCCCCGGACATCTCCAGACCACTGACTACATGCGTGCTGCACTCGAAGGAGTTGTCCGCAAGGCGGTCGACTACGAAAAGCTCATCGAGGCGAAGCTCGAACGCCGCAAACTTTTCCACTGGAGCCGCAAGTTCGTGTTCTTCATTCACGAACACGCGCTGCGTCTACCGGTGGGCGGGCCGAACGTGATGAAGGACCAGTACATCCACCTTTTGATGATGGCGCAGCGTTCCTACATCACCCTGCGGGTCGTGCCGACCGCCATCGGCGCACACGCGGGCATATCCGGATCGTTCCTTCAGCTCGGCTACGAAAAGTTCGAGCCGGTCATCTTCCTCGAAGGCGAGACGTCCGGCCTCTTCCTCGAAGACGCGAAATCAGTCGCCGTCTACACCTCCCTGCTGAAGCTGCTCGACGATCAAGCGTTGGATCCGGAACAATCGAAGGAGCTGATCACCGGCATCCTGATCTGAGGAGGCGTCCCGCATGTCGACCTGGCGCAAGAGTTCTCACAGCCCAAACTCGAGCGACTGCGTCGAGATCGGTCGTGGCATCGGCGTCCGCGACAGCAAGGCACCGGCCACGCACCTGCCGGTGTCTGCGCAGGCGTGGTCAGCGTTCCTCGGCGCGGTCAAGGCCGAGCGCCCGTAGCCGGGCGAGGTTGTCGGCGAGGTAGCCCCGGCAGAACGTCAGGTGGTTCTCGTCGGTGTAGCCGCGCGGACTGCACTCGATGGTGAGCAGCAGGCTCAGGTAGAGGTGGTAGAGCGCCAGCCGGTGCTGGAACGCGGGCGTGAAGTCGAGGACACCGCCCGCCTCGACGTATCCGCGCACGAGATCGCTGTCCTGGCCGACGTCACCGCCGAACGCCAGGGAGACGAGCTCGGCGGCCGGGTCGCCCCAGAACGCCCGTTCGTGGTCGATGAGTCCGATGATCCGGGTGCCGTCGATGAAGATGTTGCCCGGCCAGAGGTCGAAGTGGATCAGGGCAGGCCTGGTCACCTCGTCGAGCGCGTAGCCGCCGGCCGCGACCAGCGCCCGGATCTCGGCGGGCGTGGTCTGCAGGTCTGACTGCCACCGTTCGGCGTCGTCGAGGAGTGCGTCGACCATGGCGGTGAAGGCCGTCTTCCAGTCCGGCGCGGACAGCCCCGACTCCGCGGCCGGGTAGCCGAACTCGTCCGAGGTCAGGGTGTGCAGGCGTGCGGTGATCGCGCCGAGTTCGCGGCGCAACGCCCGTTGGGTGGCGTCGGGCAGGTCCGTGGCCTTGTCCCAGGGAGTGCCCTCCAGCAGGGAGATCGCCAGGAAGTCCGGGCCCTCGCGGAGCAGCTCGGGCGCCGGAACGTCCGGTAGCACCGCGAGCCGCCGATAGACCATGGCCTCCGTCGCCATGATGCCGCGTTCGTAGCGCAGGATCGGGACGTCGGCCGGTGGCGCGAGCTTCACGACGGCGGCACGGCCGTCGTCGAGGACGACGCGGTAGGCCGTGTTGAACCAGCCGTCGGTCAGCTCGCTCTCCAACCGATACCCGATCAGGGCGTTGAGCTCTTCTTCAGACAGGCGACGCTTCGTCTGGCTCTGCACGAACCCAACGTTAGTGCGGTGCGCGTGCGGCGAGCTTGGCCGTTCCCGGATCTCCTGCCGCCAGCGCGCCACGGGCGGCGAGCTGGCAGATGTCCATGCTCGACGTCGCGAGCTTGGCGCCGACATCCGCGAGAGCCGTGTGGTTCATCGACAACGACGTCACGCCCATGCCGATGAGCACGCACGCGAGCAACGGATCGGCTGCGGCCTCACCGCAAACGCCGATCGGCTTGCCCGCCGCCGTGGCCGCCTCGCCGACCTGGGAGATCAGCCGCAGCAACGCGGGCTGCCACGGGTCGTTCAGCGCGGCCACGCCACCGAGCTGGCGGTCGGCGGCGAAGACGTACTGGGCCAGGTCGTTGGTGCCGATGGAGATGAAGTCGACGACCTGGAGGATCTCGCGGGCCGACAATGCGGCCGACGGAACCTCGACCATCACACCGGCACGCTTGATCCCCGCCTGGCGGGCGCGTGCGACGAACCACGACGCCTCAGCAGCCGTGGCGACCATCGGTGCCATGACCGACACGTCGGCGCCGGAAGAAGCGGCCGCGGCGGCGATGGCCTGGAGCTGGCGGTCGAGCACCTCGGGGCGGTCGAAGGCGACGCGCAGACCGCGCACACCGAGGGCCGGGTTGGGTTCGGGGTCCGGGTTCAGAAACGCCAGCGGCTTGTCCGCGCCCGCGTCGAGGGTGCGCACCACAACCGGCTTGCCCTTGAACGGCGCCAGCACAGCCTCATAGGCAGCAGTCTGCTCAGCAACACTCGGCTCCTCCGCCGCGTCGAGGAAGCAGAACTCCGTCCGGAAGAGGCCGACGCCCTCGGCGCCGGCGGCAGCGGCGGCGGCCGCGTCCGCGGGCGAGCCGACGTTGCCCAGCACCTTCACGCGGTGGCCGTCCTTCAGCACGCCCACGCCGTTCCAGACGGCCTTCTTGCCGGTGCCGGCCGCGCGGACCTTGCCGTCCGACTCGCGCACCTGGCCGGTGTCGCCGTCGACCTCCAACGCCTTGGCGTCGAACGCCAGGACGCCCCGGCACGCGACGACGGCCGGAATACCCAGCGACCGCGCGAGGATCGCCGTGTGCGAGGTCGGACCGCCCTCCTCCGTGACGAGGGCGAGGACCTTCGACGGGTCGAGACCGGCGGTGTCCGCGGGCGCGAGATCACGCGCCACCAGCACGGACGGCGAGGTCAGGTCCGGTACGCCGGGGGCGGGCAGGCCCAGCAGCTCGGCCACCACGCGGTCGCGGACGTCCTGGACGTCGCGGGCGCGTTCGGCCATGTAGCCACCGGCGGCCTGCAGCGCGGAGATGAATTTCGCGGCGGCCTGGTGCACCGCACGGGCGGCGGGCAGGGCCTCGTCCACGACGAGCTTCTCGGCCGACTTGATGAGCGACGGGTCGCCCGCCATGGTCGCGGTCGTCTCCAGGACGGCCCTGGCCTCGCCCTCGACCGTCTTCGCGCGCTCCATCAGGCGCTGCGCCACGACCTCGGTCGCCGGGCGGATGCGGGAGGCTTCTTCCTTCGTATCCGCAGGTCGCGGACCAAGCGGAGGTTCCGGCAGGGCCTCGGCGACCCTGACCACGGGACCGGACGCCCGGCCGCTGCTGACACCGACACCGCTCAGCCGCGTGCTCGACATGGTCTAGACCATACCCTTCCACCGGGAACCGACGACAGCTCAGTGTGACCAATTCCGGGGCGGAATGCGGAAAGCCGCCGAGCTGGTCGTCGTGGCGTAACGCAGAAGTGCGTCTCCCTCGACCATCCGATACATCGTGTTCACAAACGTCTTCAGCTCGCGCTGGTAGGAGATGAAGAGCAGGCCCTCGGCGTAGTTGTAGGAGCGGCGCAGCATCAGGCCGGCGCCCGCCATCAGCGGATGCGCGCGCCGGACGTGCGCGTCGGCCGGGATGACGTACTCGCCGTCCGGTGTCTTTGCCGACAAATCGACCTCCTCGCCGCCGGACAGCGGCACTGCGTCGTGCTTGCGCCGCCCGAACACCCGTTCCTGGTCGGCCACCGGCAGAGCGGTGAACGCGGCGACGTCGAGCTTGATCCGGCGCACGACCGCGATGGTCGACCCGTCCGGCAGCCAGACCTCGGCGTCGAACTCCTCCGGGGTCTTCGGCACGACGATGCCGTCCTTGAAACCCAACCCGTTCGTGCCGTCGGGGTTGCAGAAGCCCTGCTCACGCCACCGCAGCCGGCCGTCGGGCCGCAGCCGTGCAGCCGCGTCGCGCACGGCCTCGGCGTCGTCCCCGCAGATCTGCAGGAACAGCTTTCCGCCCAGCTCCTGCGGCGCGACCGCGTCGCCGGGGAACTCCGGCAGGCCGTCGATCCCGTGCCCGTACGTCACCGTGACCGACGCGCTGACCTGCGCGGACGGCACCGCGGCCGCGTCCCAGACGGAGATGTCGGCGTACCGCTGCTGGGGCGTGGTGATGCCCTGCTGACGGTCCGGAGAACCGCAGCCACCCAGTAGGCCGATGGCAGCAGCGCCGTAGAGCAGACGGCGGCGTGAGATGGCGACCACAGGGGCAGTGTGACACTAGGCCGAACAGAGCAGTACGGTGACCGGCTGTGCGCGCTCCGTACACCTTCGCAGCGGTATTGCTGGTCGCCGGATGTTCGTCGGCGGCGTCACCGAAGCTCGGCCCCGAGATCACCGTCCCGGCGCAGCTGAGCACCATCCAGGCGGCCGTGGACGCGGCGCGGGAGGGCGCGACCATCGTCGTCGCGCCCGGCGTCTACAAGGAGTCCGTGCAGGTCAGAACCAAGGGCCTCACGATCAGGGGCACCCAGCGCGGCAGCGTGATCATCGACGGCGAGGTCAAGCGCGCCAACGGGATCGTGGTCACCGCGCCGGACGTGTCGATCCAGAACCTGACGGTCCGCAACCACACGTTGAACGGCGTGCTGGTCACCGGGCTGAACGAGAACGGCGGGATGGGCCGCGGCAGCACCGGCTACACCAAGCTCGACCCGGCGAAGTTCCCGCCGTTGCAGGGCTTCCGCATCTCGTACGTGACGGCCAGCAACAACGCGTTGTACGGCATCTACGCGTTCGACGCCCAGCACGGCGTGATCGAGCAGAGCTACGCGAGCGGCAGCGCGGACTCCGGGTTCTACGTCGGTCAGTGCAAGCCGTGCGACATCGTCGTGCGCGGCAACGTCGCCGAGCGCAACGCCGTCGGTTACGAGGGCACGAACGCGTCCGGCCAGATGTACGTGCTGGGCAACAGGTTCAGCGGCAACCGCGTCGGCGTGACGTCGAACTCCGACTACCAGGAGGCGTTCGTGCCGCAGGAGGACGCCGCGCTCGTCGGCAACCTCGTGTCGGACAACGACGAGGCGCTGTCCCCGGCGCAGGCCGACGGCGCGTTCGGGCTCGGCGTCGGCATCGCGGGCGGGACGCGGAACGTGGTGTCCCGCAACCGGATCACCGGCAACCCCGGTACCGGCGTCGCGCTCGGGTCGAGCGAGGACCTGCCGCCGCTGGACAACCGCTTCGAGGACAACGTGATCACCGGCAACGGCCAGGACGTGCTGTACGTGGCCTCGAAACGCGCGCCCGGCAGGCACAACTGCTTCGACGGCGGCCGCTGCTACGACGGCGTCGGCGACCCGATGCCGAAGCCCGCCGCACCGCGCGGAATCCCGTTCAACCAGGTCGCCGCCCCGCCGGTGCAACCGGAGATGCCGAGCGGCCCGTTGCCGGACAAGGCACCGAACGTGGAGAAGTACGGCGTGCCGGCCGAGGATCTCTTCGGAGACCGCGCGGCGGTGCGGTCATGAGGAAGACCGTGCTGGCGCTGGCACTGGCGTTGACCGCCTGCAGCTCGACGCCTGACCCGCGCCCGCTCTCGATTCCCGAGGCCGAACGCCTGGCGCTGGTCCGGTTCTCCAACTACACCAGCGGGATCAGGGCGTTCACGGCGTCCGTGCCGTCACCCGGCGGCAAGCTGGTGCTGGACGGCCGGGTCGACTTCGTGAACCACGTCGGCTACGCGGGCATGCGCACCGACGGCCGCAACGACGAGTTCTCCCAGGGTCTCGTGCAGTGGAACCCGGGCAGGATGGCGTTCGCGATGAACCAGTCCACCAAGCCGGTCGACCCGGTGCCGGTGGTCGACTGGCAGGTCCGCAACCTGCAGGAACGCGGCTCCGAGCTGGACGGTGCGCTGCGGTTGCTGGTGAACCTCGGCGCGGACCGGCCGGAGAACTCCCAGCTGCTGCTGCAGAGCTCGGCGCGCTGGCTGCGGTCGGACCGGATCGGCGACACGACCGTCGACGTCTTCGAGGGCCCGAAGCAGAAGGACGCGGCGGAGGCGCGGCTGCGCTACTGGCTGGACGCCGACGGCAAGCTCCGCAGGCTGGAGGCCAAGCTGGGCAACTCCGAGGAGCTCGCCGTCTTCGACTTCGCCACGGCCAAGGAACAACCGGTGCAGGTCATTCCGCCGCTGCGGAGCTGACCTCGGCCGCGGTCGGGTAGGACGGCTGCGCGCCGGCCTTCGTGACGGACAGCGCGGCGACCTTGGCGGCGTACCTCGCGGCGGCGGCGAGCCCGTCGCCGTCGGCGAGCCGGGCGGACAGCGCGCCCGCGAACGCGTCACCGGCACCGGTCGTGTCGACGACCTCGGCCACCTCGATCGACGGCACCTCGGTGATGCCCTCGTCGGTCACCACGGCCGCACCGCGCGCGCCGAGCGTGACGACCGCCGACTTCGGGCCGAGCCGCAACAGGTCCGCGAAACCGGGTGCGAGCTGCGCGGCCTCGTGCTCGTTCACGATCAGCACGGTGAGCTGTTCCAGGGTCCGTGCGGGCAGTTCGGCGACGGGCGACAGGTTCAGCACAGTCCGCACGCCGGCCTTCGCGGCGACGTCGATCGCGTGGGTCACCGTCTCCAGCGGCACTTCCAGCGAACACGTGAGCACCTGCACGCCCTCGAACGACAGAGCGTCCACATCGGACTCAGTGACGTCGGCGTTGGCGCCGGGCGAGACGACGATGGAGTTCTCGCCGTCCGGGGTCACGGTGATGTAGGCGATTCCGGTCGGCCGCGCGGACGTCTTCACCAGCGCCGTGTCGACGCCGGACGACTCCAGCGACTCGCGCAGCAGCGAGCCGTACCCGTCACCACCAACGGCACCGACGAGCGCAACGGATCCGCCGACCCGTGCGGCGGCAACGGCGGTGTTCGCGCCCTTGCCTCCGGGGAGCACGACGGTGTCGCCGCCGAGCACGGTCTCACCGCCGCCGGGCCGCCTGCCGACCTCGACCACGAGGTCGGCGTTGGCGGACCCGAGGACCAGCAGAGTGTTCGTCACTTGAGGAACTCTGCCACGTTCTGCTTGGTGATGACCTTGACCTCGACGTCCACGACCTGCTGGACGACCTCGCCCTTGGCGGCCTTGACCGCCTGCTCGACGGCCTTGGAGCCGAGCAGCTTCGGCTGCTGCGCGATGGTGGCGGCGAGCGTGCCGTCCTGGATGGCCTTCAGCCCGTCCGGCGTGCCGTCGAAGCCGACGACCACGACGTCCTTGCCGGCACGGGCACCGAGCGCCTTGATCGCGCCGAGCGCCATCTCGTCGTTCTCGGCGAAGATGCCCTTGATGGTCGGGTGACCCTGCATCAGGTTCGTGGTCTCGTTGAGGGCCTTGGCGCGGTCGAAGTCCGCGACGGCGGTGGCGGCGACCTTGATGTTGCCGCTGTTCAGGCCCTGCTCGAAGCCCTGGCCGCGGTCACGCGACGCCGACGCGCCCGGGATGCCCTTGAGGTGCGCGACCTCGCCGGAGGTGGCGCGGCCGAGCTCGATGGCCGCGAGGCTGCCGCCGGAGACGTTGTTGGAGGCGACCTCGGCGGCGACCTTGCCGCCCTCGACCGAGCGGTCGACCGAGATCAGCGGGATGTTCGCCATCTCGGCGGCCTTGGCGGCGGGCGCGGACTGCTTGGAGTCGACCGGGTTCAGGATGATCGCCTTGACGCCCTGGGTCACCAGCGTCTGCACCTGGTTGACCTGGTTCGTCGCGTCGTTCTGCGCGTCGACCACGGTCAGCTTGGCACCGAGCTGGTTCGCCATCTCCTGCGCGCCCTGCTGCAGTTCCACGAAGAACGGGTTGTTCAGCGTGGACACCGCGAGGCCGATGGTGATGCCGCTGCCTCCGGACGCCCCTGTTCCGCTGCACCCGGTCGCCAGAAGAGCTGCGGCACCGAGCGTCAGCGCGATCCGTCGGGTCACCTTCATTGGTGTCTTCCTTACCTGTTGCGGTTGGTACTCAGCGACGGCGAAGTGAGTCGAGCAACGCGGCGAGAGCGATCACCACGCCGATGACGACCTGCTGCCAGAACGGCGGCACCTGGAGCAGGTTGAGGCCGTTGCGCAGGACGGCGAGCACAAGTGCGCCGACCAACGTCCCGGTGGCGCGGCCAACGCCACCGGACAACGACGCACCGCCGATGACGACCGCGGCGATGGCGTCGAGCTCGTAACCGACCGCTGCCTGCGGACCGGCCGACCCGAGCCGTCCCGCGAGCACGAGGCCCGCGGCGGCGGCGAACAGGCCGCTCAGCGCGTAGATCCAGAGCTTCTGCCTCCGGACGTCGATACCGCTGAGCTTCGCGGCTTCCTCGTTGCCGCCGATGGCGTACATGCGGCGGCCGAGGTTGGTGCGCGTGAGGATCAGGCCGGTGATGCCGAAGAACAGCAGCATCAGCAGCAGGGGCAACGGCAGCATCGGCGTGAGGTTCGAGCCGAGGAAGGTCACCGGTGCGTCGGTCTCGTGCGGCTGGCCTGCCGAGAACACCAGGGTGAGACCGCGCGCGACGCTCAGCATGGCCAGCGTCGCGATGAACGGCGGCAGCTTGCCGTAGCTGACCAACGCGCCGTTGATGAGGCCGCAGAGTGCGCCGACCACCAGTCCGACCGGCCCCGCGGTCAGTGCGCCGACCATGGCGGCGAGCGCGGCGATGCTGCCCACCGACAGGTCGATGCCGCCGGCGACGACCACGAACGTCATGCCGAACGCCATGATCGCGATGACCGCGGCCTGCACACCGACGTTGAGCAGGTTCTGTGTGTTGAGGAACGCCGGCTGCATGATCGCGATCACCAGCGCGAGCACGAGAAGCCCTGCCAGCGCTCCGTTCTCACTGGCGTACTTGCGAATGCTGATCGTGGTCATGCCGAAATCTCCTGCACGGCGAGTGCCATCACCTGGTCTTGAGTTGCGCCCTTGGGCAGCTCACCGGCCACCCGGCCGTGCGCCATCACCACGACGCGGTCGCTCATCCCGATCACCTCGGGCAGGTCGCTGGACACGAGCAGCACGGCCCGGCCCTGCGCGGTCATGCGGTTGATGAGCTCGTAGATCTCGACCTTCGCGCCGACGTCGACACCGCGCGTGGGCTCGTCGAGGATCAGCACCTTCGGGTCGGCCAGCAGCCACTTGCCGATGACGACCTTCTGCTGGTTGCCGCCGGAGAGCTCCTTCACCGGCTGCTCGACCCGGCCCTTGATCCGCAGCTTGCCCGCGATGTCGTGCAGGCGCTGCTGGTCGCGGTTGGCGAGCGTGGCCAGTTCGAGATTGCGCCCGACGGTCGCGGTCAGCACCAGGCCCTGACCCTTGCGGTCCTCCGGCACCAGCCCGAGCCCGGCCTTGATCGCGGCCTGGACGTCGTTGCGGCGCAACGGCTTGCCGTCGACCTCGACCTTGCCGTAGTCGTAGTCGTCCACGCCGAACGCGGCGCGCGCGACCTCGGTGCGCCCGGCGCCGACCAGGCCCGCGATGCCGACGACCTCGCCCGCGCGGACCTCGATGTTGATGTCGCGGAACACGCCCCGCCGGGTGAGGTTGCTGATCTTCAACAGCGGCTTGCCGCGGCGCTGCCTGGCCCGCGGGTACTGCTCCTCGATCGACCGGCCGACCATCAGCTCGATCATGTGCTGGGTGGTGGCCTTGGGTCCGAGGACACCGACGGACCGGCCGTCGCGCAGGACCGTGATGCGGTCGGCGACGCGCTGGATCTCGTCGAGGTGGTGGGTGATGAAGACGAGCCCGACGCCGTTCTCGCGGAGCTGGCCCATGATCTCCAGCAACCGGTCGGTCTCGGTGTCGGTGAGCACCGCGGTCGGCTCGTCGAGGATCAGCACACCGGCGTCCTTGTCGAGCGCACGGGCGATCTCGATCATCTGCTGTTGCGCGATGCCGAGGTCCTTGACCTTGGCGTTCGGGTCGACGTCCAGCCCGACGCGGTCGAGCAGTTCCGGTGCCCTGCGGCGCATCTCGGCGCGGTCGACGAACCCGAACCTGCGCGGGAGGCGGTTCAGGAACAGGTTCTCCGCGACGCTCAGCTCCGGCACGAGCGCGAGCTCCTGGTGGATGACCGCCAGGCTCGCGTTGCCCTCGATGGTGCCGGCGTCGTGGCCGTGGATGCCCGCGAGCACCTTGACCAGAGTGGACTTCCCGGCACCGTTCTCGCCGAGCAGGACGTG
Organism: Lentzea sp. NPDC004789; assembly: GCF_053601075.1. Classification (NCBI taxonomy): domain Bacteria; kingdom Bacillati; phylum Actinomycetota; class Actinomycetes; order Pseudonocardiales; family Pseudonocardiaceae; genus Lentzea; species Lentzea sp. NPDC004789. The sequence continues at coordinate 299,745 of NZ_JBSGBE010000003.1, forward strand.
CACCTCGCCGGCGTTGATGTCGAGGTCCACGCCGTCCAACGCCTTGGTGGCGCCGAAGTGCTTGGTGATGCCACGGGCGGTGATCAGCGTCTTCACAGCTCGGCCTCCCCGCACGAACCGCGCAGCACGAGCTTCGCGGTGAGGCGGACGTCGTCGGGCTGCCGGCCGTTGATCAGGGCTAGCAGACTGCGGGCGGCGGCACGGCCCATCTCCACGGTCGGCTGCGCGATGACCGTGATCGGCGGGTCGAGCAGCGGGAACCACGGCTGGTCGTCGAACACCGCGAGCGCGATGTCGTGCGGGATGTGCAGGCCGCGGGCCCGGATCTCGCCGAGCGCGCCGAGGCCCATCAGGTTGTCCATGGCCACGAGCGCGGTGGCGCCGTCGTCGATCAGCTTGGCGGCGGCCTGGCTGCCGCTCTCCTGCCGGAAGTCGCCGTGCACGACCTGCGCCGCGCCACCGAGCACGCTGGTGAACACGTCGCTACGTTCTCTCCCGGTGGAGGTGTCCGGCGGTCCCGCGATCACACCGATGCGGGAGTGGCCGGCGCCGACGAGCCGCCGGGCGAGCGCGGTCAATGCCTCGCTGCCGTCGGCGCGGACGACGGGGCATGTGGCGCCCCTGACCGTCCGGTCGAGCAGGACGAGCGGAACGCCGCCTGCGCTCACTTCGCGAACCAACTCAGGGTCGTCGGTCGCGGGGCACAGCAGGAGGCCGTCCACCCGGCGGTCGAGCAGGGTGCGCACGTAGGTGGCCTCCTGCTCGGCGCTCTCGTCGGCGTTCCCGATCACGACGCAGTAGCCGTGTGACCGGGCCTCGTCCTCGACCGCTCGCGCGATCTCGGCGAAGAACGGGTTCAGCAGATCGCTGATGACCAGACCGAGGGTCTGGGTGCTGGTGGTCCGGAGGGACCGCGCCAGCGCGTTGGGCCGGTAACCGAGCTCCTCGATCGCGGCGAGCACCCGCTCACGGGTCTCGGGCGTCGGCGCGGCATGGCCGTTGAGCACGCGCGACACGGTGGCCGTGGACACGCCCGCGTGCTGCGCGACGTCCTTCATGGTCGTCACGAGGGCGTAGTTAATCGATTACACATGTATGTAGTCAAGCTGGATGAGTAGGTGTACGGATGTCACCGGGCGTGCTCTGCCTCACCCTGATCACATGGACGGACAGGATCGCCTCGGGTACGAGCAGCGCCTCGCACTGGAGCTCGCGGCCATCGGGCAGCGACTGGTGACGCTCAGCGCGGAGATGCGGGAGCACTCGGCTTCGGCCGCGACCGCGCCACCACAGCAGAGCCCGTGGGCGAACCAGGCACCGGTCCCGGCGACGATGCCCGTTCAGTCACCGCCTCCGCCCCAGCAGGCCTGGCCGCAGCCTCCGCCACCGCAACCGTGGCCGCAGGCACCTCAGCAGTGGCCTGCTCCAGCGCCCCAGCCGCGCGAGACCCTCTTCGAGAAGCTCGGCAAGGACGGCGCGGGCTCCAAGCTGCTGGCCTGGGTCGGTGGCGCGATCACCGTGCTCGGGTTCGTGCTGCTGCTGATCCTCGCGATTCAACGCGGGTGGCTCGGGCCGATGCCGCGCGTCATCGGCGGTGCGGTGTTCAGCGGCGCGTTGGTCGGCATCGGCATGTGGCTGCACCGCAACCCGCACGGCCGCACCGGGGCGTTCGCGCTCGCGGCGACCGGTTTCGCGGGCCTCTACCTCGACGTCATCGCCGCCACGAGCCTCTACGAGTACCTGCCGCCGGCGGTGGGTCTGGTGGTCGGCCTCGCGGTCGCGGCGGCCGGTGTCGTGCTCGCGCTGCGGTGGGACTCGCAAACGCTCGCGGTCGGCGTCGTCGCAGCGTGCGCCATCTGCTCGCCGATCTTGACCGAGGGCTTCACGGTGCTGCTGGTCGGGTTCCTGCTGGTGCTCAAGATGGCCGGCACGCCGGTCCAGCTCCAGCGCCGCTGGCCCGGTCTCGCGGTCGCCGCCGGGTTGCCGCCGATCATCGCCTCGCTGCTCACCACCGCGCGGGCCGTGCCCGCCGACTTCGAGTGGACCGTGGTCGGCGTCGCGGGTGCCACCACCGCGGTCGGCATCGTGGTCGCGCTGCTGACGGTGTGGAAGCGGCCCGGCGACGTCGTGGCGGTCGGGCTGGTCGCCGGTTCGGCGCTGCCCGCGATGTTCGCGACGACGTTGCTGAAGGACCCGGCCGACTCGATCCTCGCCGGCGCGGTCGCCGCGGTGCTGCTGGCGATCTGGATGGTCCCCGACCTGCCCCGCGCGTTCACGACGGCGGCCGGTGCGGCGGGCATGCTCGCGTTGTTCCAGACCACGGTGATCGCGCTGGACGGCAACGCGCGGACAGCGGTCGTGCTGGCCGAGGCGGTGCTGCTGGCGTTCCTCGCGGCGCGGCTGACCAAGAAGAGCGCGCTGGTCGGGTCGATCGTGTTCGGCGTGGTCGGGTTCCTGATGACGGTCGTCCAGGCCGTGCCGATCTCGTGGCTGGTCGAGGAGCCCCGGTACGTGACCGTCGGCTCCGGCGACTACGCGGCCGGTCTGGTCACGGCGCTGGTGCTGGGCGTGTTCGCGGCGACGGTGCCGTGGGCCGCGCTGAAGATGCAGGTGCTGCGCGAGCCGGCCAGGCACCCGTTCCCGTGGATCGTCGCTGGGCTCGTGCTGCTCTACGGCGCGGCGGGTGCGGTGCTGTGCGCGGCGCTGCTGGTGTCGCCGGACGAGAGCGGATTCCTCTTCGGACACTCGGTGGTCACCGTGTCGTGGACGATCGCCGCGTTGTTCCTGCTGGTCAAGGGGATCAACAACAAGGCGCTGCGGATCTCCGGGCTGATCCTGGTCGGCGCCGCGGTGCTCAAGCTGGTGCTGTTCGACCTGGCCGCGCTCGACGGCATCGCCCGCGTGCTGGCGTTCCTCGGCGCGGGTCTGGTGCTGCTCACCGCCGGCACCCGCTACGCGAAGCTGGTGGCCGGCGCGAAGAACCCCTGACCAGTACTACGACAAGGCAAAGATTTCGCTCGACCGGGTGACGGAAGTAGATCGATAGCACCCGGAAGTGGTCCCATCGGGCGTATGGCAAAGCCACGCCTCGTGGCCGCGGTTCTAGCGCTCTCAGCGGCCATCGCGGCGATGGGTGTCGAGCAACGGCACGACTTCACGACCACCTCCGCAGCCGCGGCTCCGCGCGCCTACGTGGTGGGCAGGACCGGACTCGTCCAGGTCGTCGACACCAGAACCGGCACGATAGTCGCGCACGCGGACACAGCGGGCCACGCGACAGGTGTCGCCGTGTCGCCGGACGGCGGGCGCGTCTACGTGGTCAACGGGTGGACCGGCACGATCGCCGAGGTCGACCCGAACACCGGCGCGGTGCTGGACCGGATCTTCACGCAGGTCCAGCTCTCGCAGGCGGCGATGCGCCCGGACGGCAAGCGCCTGTACGTGTCGGCCAGCGGCGGCATCGCGGTCGTCGACCCGGAGCACTTCCAGCTGGTGGCCGCGGTGAAGGTGCCCGGCCAGCCGCTGGGCCTCGCCGTGCACCCGAACAACCAGGTCCTCTACGTGGCCAACGCCCAGGACGGCACGGTCGGCGTGGTCGACACGGCGACCGCGTTCCAGACCTCGACCATCCAGGTCGGCGGTCTGCCGCAGCACCTGGCGATCTCACCGGACGGCAAGCGCCTGTACGTCAGCAGCATGGAGCTGGGCGAGCAGACGCCGGGCACGCTGTCGGTGATCGACACGACCACGAACCAGGTCGTCGGCTCGCTGCGGGCCGGCAGGGGAGCGGGCAGCATCGCCGTCACCCCGGACGGCACCACCGTCTACCTGACGCTCACGAAGGAAAGCGCGGTCGTGGTCGTCGACGCGGCGACCATGACGTTGCGCGAACGCTTGCCCATCAACGCGCCGGGCGTCGCCATCGCGCCGGGTGACCCGAGGGTGTTCCTCGCGACCGGCACGACGACGACGGTGCTCGACAGCTCGAACGCGGTGCTGGCCACGTTCGCGATGAAGTCGGGCGAGCTGGAGGACCAGAGGCCGCGCCAGTTCGACGCGGCCATGATCGCCTTCCCGCCCGGTCAGCCGACCGCGACGGGCTCGCGGATCTCGTCGTCCCAGTCGTCGAAGTCGTCGACCGGCTCGTCGTGAAGCGCGAGGCGTTCCTGGACCCGCTTGAGCGGCCCAGGTGACCACCACGCGGCGTTGCCGAGCAGCTTGAGCACGGCCGGCACGAGCAGCATCCGGACCACGGTGGCGTCGAGCGCCAGCGCGAGGATCATGCCGACACCGACGAACCGCATCATCGCGACCTGTGAGAACGCGAACGCACCGGTCACCACGATCAGCAGCAATGCGGCCGAGGTGATCACCCGGCCGGTCTTGGCCAGACCGGTGCTGACGGCTTCCTCCGTGGTCGCGCCGTGACCGCGGGCCTCGACCATGCGGGAGAGCAGGAAGACCTCGTAGTCCGTCGACAGACCGAACACGATGGCGGCCATCAGCACGACGATGCCGGACTCCAGCGGCCCCGGCGTGACACCGAGCAGGTCGGCGCCGTGACCCTCCTGGAAGATCCACACCAGCACGCCGAACGTGGCGGACAGCGACAGCGCGCTCATGACCACGGCCTTGATCGGCAGCACGACCGAGCCGAACGCCAGGAACATCAGGATCAGCGTCGCGCCGACCAGCAGCCCGATCATCAACGGCAGCCCGTCGGAGATGGCGTCGAGCGAGTCGCTGACCATGGCGGTGTTGCCGCCGACCAGCACCTCGGCACCGTTCGGCGGGGTGAGCGCGCGGACGTCCTTGAGCGCCTGCTTCGACTCCGCGCTCAACGCGTCGTGCTCCAGCCCGGCGGCCGCGGCCGTGACGCCCTTGTCCGAGCCCATCGGCCGGACGTCGCCGATGCCGGGAACGTCCTTGACCTTGTCCAGGTACTGCGCGACCGCGGCCTGGTCACCGCCCTTGACGACGATCTTGAGCCCGGTGTTGGAGAGCGCGGAGAAGTTCTGGTTGATGTTCTCGGTGGCCACGCGCACGGCGTTGCCCTCCGGCAGGACCTTCTCGGTGACCTGGCCGAACTGGACGTTCAGGAACGGCGCGCCGAGCGCCGCGAGCACCGCGATCAGCGGGACGGCGAACAACAGCGGCCGCTTCATGACCTTGCCGCTCAGGCCGCGCCAGCCGCGTTCGCTCGGCTCCTTCTTGCGCCACGGCATGGCGAGCTTGTCGACCCGGTGGCCGAGCACGCCCAGCAATGCCGGCAGCAGCGTCAGCGACACCAGCGCCGCGATCGCGACCGACGACATGCCGCCGTACGCGAGGGACTTCAGGAAGCCGTGCGGGAAGATCAGCAGTCCGGCCAGCGCGATGACCAGCAGCGTTGCGCTGAACATCACGGTACGGCCCGCGCTCGCCACCGTGCGGCCGACCGCCTGCTCGGTGGTGCGCCCCTGGGCGAGCTCCTCGCGGAACCGGCCGACCATGAAGAGGCCGTAGTCGATCGCCATGCCCAGCCCGAGCAGCGACGCGACGTTGACGGCGAAGGAGTTGACGCTGGTGAAGGTGGCGATGCCGTGCAGCACGCCGAGCGCGCCCATGATCGCGAGCCCGCCGACGACCACGGGAAGACTGGCGGCCACGAGACCGCCGAAGATGACCACGAGCAACAGCAGGACCAGCGGCAGCGAGAACATCTCCGCGCGCGTCAGGTCCGACTGCGACATGTCGTTGATGGCCTTCTGGGTGGGCACGAGCCCGCCGACCTGCTGCGTGAAACCGTCGATCGGCAGCTGCGACTGGACGTCCTCGAACTGCTTGATCTGCCCGTTCGAGTCACCGCTGGTGAGCGTGATGGCGACCAGCGCCTGCTGCTTGTCGTCCGACGGAACCGGCCCGGTGACCTTGAGAACGTCGTTCTTCGGGAACCCGCTGATGTGGTCGGCGACCTTCTTCAGCTCCAGCGGGTTGGCGAAGTCGCCGCGGTAAATGACGATCACGTCACCGTTCTGCCGCCCGAACGCCTCCTCGGCTACCTTGTCCGCCCGCGCCGCCTCGCTGGAAGGAGCCTCGTAACCACCCTGGCTGAGCTTGTCGAACACGCCCAGTCCCCACACACCGCCGAGCACGGCGAGCAGTACGGTCATGATCAACACCACCCACCGGCGGCGATATGCGACAGATCCCCACTTCGCGAACATCGACGACGGCCTCCTGGGTTACCGTGCTGTGAATACCGTGAACTCTTGTAAACACCGTTCACTAAAACCGTACGGGCGGTGGACGGGGTCTACAACCCGATGGAGTGACATATGACCGAGGCCACTCGCCGAGAACGGCTTCGCGCTGAGACCGAGCGTGAGATTCGGCAGGCGGCCCGCGCTCTTTTGGTGGAACGCGGCCGCGACGCGGTGACTCTGCGTGCCATCGCACGCGAGCTAGGCATCACCGCGCCCGCCTTGTACCGCTACTACGACTCCCACGAAGCGCTATTGCGACAGCTCTGCGACGACATCTGCGCCGACATGGCCGCAGTGCTCTACGCGGACCTGGCCGCGGACACGTCCGGACACGTGGGATGCCAGGTCAGGGCGGTGTGCCGAGGCTTCCGCCGCTGGGCCCTGGCGCACCCGCAGGAGTTCGCGCTGGTGTTCGCCTCGCCCCGCGACCCGCTGGGCGCCGACCAGTTCGGCGCGGTGTTCCTGTCGCTCGCGGGACGGCTGATCGCGTCCAACCTGGTGGCGAACCACGCGGACGACGACGTACCCGAAGTGCTGCACGAGGACCTGGTGAGGTTCCAACAGGTCCTGATGGACGCGGTGTCGGTGCACGGCGTCACGGTCGAGGACGACGTCCTCAACCTGGGGAAGATCTACCACGTGGTGCAGTCGTGGGTGCGGCTGTACGGGCACGTGGCGCTGGAGGTGTTCGGGAGGTTCCCGTTCGCGGTGAGCAACCCGGAGCCGATGTTCGACAGCATGCTCGACCAGATGCTGTCGGACATCGGCTTCCAGGAGAACGACTGAGGGGCGCCGCACCGAAGCGCAGCGCCCCTCCAGGTCGAGTGGTTCCTACAGGACCACGTTCACCAGGCGGCCGGGAACCACGATCACCTTGCGCGGCTCGCCACCGGCGACCAGCTCGGCGATCTTCTCCTCGGCCAGCGCGGCGGCCTTGATCTCGTCCTGCGACGCGGACGCCGCCACGACGACCCGCGAGCGGACCTTGCCGTTGACCTGGATCGGGTACTCGACGGTGTCCTCGACCAGGTACTGCTCGTCCGCGGCCGGGAACGGGCCGTGCGCCAGCGAGCCGTCGTGGCCCAGGCGGGTCCACAGCTCTTCGGCCACGTGCGGGGCCTGCGGGGCCAGCATCAGCACCAGCGGCTCGGCCAGCGCGCGGGGCGTGCCGGAGGCGTAGTGCTTGGTGATGTAGTTGTTCAGTTCGATCAGCTTCGCGCCTGCCGTGTTGTAGCGCAGGTTCGCGTAGTCGTCGTGGACGCCGGCGATCGTCTTGTGCAGCAACCGCAGTGCCTCGACCGAGGGCTCCTCGTCGACCACGCGCAGTGAGCCGTCGGTCTCGTCGACCAGGTTGCGCCACAGACGCTGCAGGAACCGTTGTGCGCCGATGACGTCCTTGGTCGCCCACGGGCGGGAGACGTCCATCGGGCCCATGGACATCTCGTAGAACCGGAAGGTGTCCGCGCCGTACGTCTCGCACATCTGGTCGGGCGTGACGACGTTGTTCAGGCTCTTGCCCATCTTGCCGTACTCCCGGTTGACCTCCTGGCCGTTGTGGAAGAACTTGCCGTTCTCCTCGACGACCTCGGCCGCGGGCACGTAGACGCCGCGGGCGTCGGTGTACGCGTACGCCTGGATGTAGCCCTGGTTGAACAGGCGGCGGTACGGCTCGTCGCCGGTCAGGTGGCCCAGGTCGAACAGGACCTTCTGCCAGAAGCGCGAGTACAGCAGGTGCAGCACCGCGTGCTCGACGCCGCCGATGTACAGGTCGACGCCGCCGGGGTCGGTCGGGCCGTGCTCGGCCGTGCGCGGGCCCAGCCAGTACTTCTCGTTCTCCGGGTTGACGAACCGCTCGGTCTCCACCGGGTCGACGTAGCGCAGCTGGTACCAGCACGAACCCGCCCAGTTCGGCATGGTGTTCGTGTCGCGGCGGTACGTCTTCAGACCATCGCCCAGGTCCAGCTCGATCGTCGTCCAGTCGGTGGCGCGCGACAGCGGCGGCGACGGCTCGGTGTCCGCGTCCTCCGGGTCGAACGTGCGGGGGGAGTAGTCGTCGACGTCGGGCAGCTCGATCGGCAGCATCGACTCGGGCAGCGCGATCGCGGTGCCGTTCTCGTCGTAGACGATCGGGAACGGCTCGCCCCAGTAGCGCTGGCGGCTGAACAGCCAGTCGCGCAGCTTGAACTGGACGGTGCCGTGGCCGTGGCCGTTCTCCTCCAGCCACCCGATGATCGTCTTCTTGGCGTCGTCGATCGCCATGCCGTCCAGGAAACCGCTGTTGATGGCGGGTCCGTCGCCGGTGTACGCCTCGCCCTCGAAGCCGTCGGACGGCTGGACGGTGCGGATGATCGGCAGGTCGAACTTCTTCGCGAAGTCCCAGTCGCGCTGGTCCTGGCCGGGCACGGCCATGATCGCGCCGGTGCCGTAGCCCATCAGCACGTAGTCGGCGATGTAGACGGGGATTTCCTTGCCGTTCACCGGGTTCGTGGCGTACGCCCCGATGAAGACGCCGGTCTTCTCCTTGTTCTCCTGACGGTCCAGTTCGGACTTCAGGGACGCAGCCCGTCGGTACGCCGCGATGTCTGCCACGCGATCGGGCGCCGCAATCTGGTCCACCAGCTCGTGTTCCGGTGCCAGGACCATGTAGGTCGCGCCGAACAACGTGTCCGGACGGGTCGTGAAGACCTCAATGTTCTCGTCTCCCACCGCGAATCGGACTCGGGCACCGTGCGAGCGCCCGATCCAGTTGCGCTGCATGGCCTTCACCTTGTCCGGCCAGTCCAGCCGGTCCAAGTCGTCGATCAGCCGGTCCGAGTACGCGGTGATGCGCATCATCCACTGGCGCAGGTTTTTCCTGAACACCGGGAAGTTGCCACGCTCACTGCGTCCGTCGGCGGTGACCTCCTCGTTCGCCAGCACAGTACCCAGTCCGGGACACCAGTTGACGGGCGCCTCCGACAAGTAGGCCAGCCGGAAATCGCCCAAGATCCTTTGCTGGTCGGCAAAAGACAGCTCAGACCACTTGCGACCGCCGGGAACGTCCCGCTCGCCAGACTCGAACTGAGAGATCAGCTCGGCGATCGGACGAGCCTTGCGCGCGTCCGGGTCGTACCAGGAGTTGAAGATCTGCAAGAAGATCCACTGGGTCCACTTGTAGTACTCGGGGTCGATCGTCGAGATGCGGCGACGCTCGTCGTGGCCCAGCCCCAGCCTGCGGATCTGCCGCAGGTAGGTGTTGATGTTCTCCTCGGTGGTCTTGCGCGGGTGCTGCCCGGTCTTCACCGCGTACTGCTCCGCGGGCAGGCCGAACGCGTCGAAGCCCATCGTGTGCAGGACGTTGCGGCCGTTCATGCGGTGGTAGCGCGCGAACACGTCCGTGCCGATGAAGCCCAGCGGGTGGCCGACGTGCAGGCCGGCGCCGCTCGGGTACGGGAACATGTCCTGCACGAACAGCTTGTCCGCGGGCACGTCACCCTTGAGCGCGCCAACGGGGTTGGGCGCGTAGTAGGTGCCGTGCTCCTCCCAGTACCGCTGCCACCGCTCCTCGATCTGGTTCGCCAGCTCCGCGGTGTAGCGGTAGGCGGGGATCTCCGCCGCGTCCGTGCTCATGTTGATGAGTCCCTCTCCATCGATCCTGCCCCTGACATGACGAAACCCCCCAGCCCAGATGGGCATGGAGGGCTGCCGCGCCGACCGTCTTCCGATCAGGTCGTCGCGGCTAACTAAGGAGCAGGCGGGCCGTGCTCATGCCCTCAACGGTATCAGCGCACCGCAAGCGGCCTGCACGGGCGGTGGCCTGCGGCACATCGGACCGGGGTGAGCGCGAGGTGACCGGCGCGCCAGCCTTACCCTCATGGGGTGAACATCGTGCTGTCGGTCGTCCTGGGTGTGCTCGGCGTCGCTCTCGGCGCGATCGGTCTGCTGGGTCTGCAGGGCAAGCTGCGCCGCAACCGCTTCGTCGGCGTGCGCACGGCGGCGGCCCTCCGCGACGAGGAGACGTTCGCGCTGGCCAACCGCGTCGCCGGGGTGCCGAACGTGGCAGCCGGTGCCGTGGCGATCGTGTCGGGCGCGATGGCGTTCGTCATGGCCGACCTGGCCGTCACCGCTGGGATCATCGGACTGGTGGGCGCGCTCGCGATCGCCTTCGCCGGCGGGATCGTGGGCAGCCGGGCGGCCGCGCTGCTGCCGGAGCCGGTCAAGCCCAAGGGCTGCGGTGGCTGCGCGTGCGGCGGTGGCGGTTGCTCGCCGCTCGCCGGTCTGTAGCCGCACGTTTCACGTGAATCAGTTCTCGCGGACGTCCTTGGGGTAGGTGGACAGCAGCGCCAGCGGCATGCCCTGCCGGCGCAGCACCCGCCCCCACAGGTCGACGTTCGCGCCGACCAGCACGTCGTCGGCCAGTCCGGTGACGACGATCCAGTCGCCGCGCTCGATCTCGCCCGCGAGCTGGCCCTCGCCCCAGCCCGAGTACCCGGCGAACACCCGCAGGCCGCGGACCAGCGGCATCAGGTCGTCCGGCTCGGCGTCGAGGTCGATCAGCGCGACCGGGCCCTGCACGCCGACCAGGCCCTCCACCTTGGACGGATCGGTGCCCGCCTTGAGAGCCGCCAGGCACAACGCCGTCTTCTGCTCGACCGGGCCGCCGATGTAGATGCACTGCGGCTTCGTCACGTGCGGACCCCACGGCGGCAGGACGTCGTGCACCGCCACCTCGGACGGACGGTTCAGCACGACGCCGAGGGTTCCCTCTGGACGTTGGTCGATGATGTAGACGACCGTGCGCGTGAAGTTCGGGTCGTTCAGGCTCGGGGCAGCAACCAACAGGGAGCCTGGCTCGACCTCGGCATCGGGACGCACGTCACCATGAAATCATCCGTGATCGCCGGAACAACTCAGGGCCGCTCCCCGTTAGACTCAGGTGTCGGATGTCTTTGTGTCCCCCGGGCTCAACAGACAACCGCCTTCGCGGAATACCGTACGGCTGGAGCCGCGTAGTGCATCGCGCCGTGAGGCGACCTGGCATCCGATCCAGGGGAGCCGGACCGTGAGGTCCGGCTTTCGTGGTTTTCACCCGAACACGCATAGAGTGCAACGGTGACAACGCTTGCGGTGGAGAAGCACCACTGGGGATCACGCCGGTTCCTCGGCATCCCCGAGTACCGCAGGCTTCTCGCCACCAGGCTCACGTCGCAGTGGGGTGACGGACTCTTCCAGGCCGGGCTCGCCGGCGCGGTTCTCTTCAACCCCGAGCGGCAGGCCGATCCCGCGGCCATCGCGGCCGGGTTCGCCGTGCTCCTGCTGCCGTACTCGCTCGTCGGGCCGTTCACCGGCGCGTTGCTGGACCGGTGGGACCGCAAGAAGGTCATCGTCGTGGCGAACGTCTCACGCGCGGCGTTCGTCCTGCTGACCGCGCTGGCGGTCGGTGCCGGGCTCAGCGGGTTACCCCTCTACGTCTCCGCCCTCGTCGTCATGGGCATCGGCCGGTTCGTCGGTTCCGGGTTGAGCGCCTCGCTGCCGCACGTCGTCGACGAGAACCACCTGGTCGAGGCGAACGCGCTGGCCACGACGGCGGGCGCGATCACGGCGGTGTTCGGCGCGGCGTGCGCGATCGGGTTCCGCACGGTGCTGGGCGCCGGGGACGGCGGTTCCGGCTGGACCACCAGCATCGCGCTGACGGGCATGCTGGCCAGCGCGTTCATCGCCAGCCGGTTCAAGGCCGGTGTGCTCGGGCCGGACCGGGTCGACGAGCCGCACAACGCGATCAAGGCCGTCGCCCGCGGTCTGCTCGACGGCGCGAAGGCCACCTGGCACACCCCGAACGTCACGGCCGCGCTGGCGGCGGTCCTCGCGCACCGGGCCGCGTTCGGCGTGAGCCTCATGGTCACGTTGCTGCTGATGCGCTACAGCCTGCACGACGTCGGCATCCTCAAGGCCGGCATCGGCGGGCTCGGCGAGGTCGCCGTCGCGGGCGGTGCGGGCATCCTGCTCGCCGGCATCCTCACCGACCGGATCGTCGACAGGTTCGGCGTGAAGACCACGATCTGCGGCGCGATGGTGATCACGGCCGCCGCGCAGATCGGGCTCGGGCTGCCGATGACGCTGATCAGCATCCTCGCGGCCGGCTTCGTGGTCATCTTCGCCGGTCAGGTCGTCAAGCTGTGCGTGGACACCGCGGTGCAGCGCGACGTCGGCGACGAAGTGCGCGGCCGAGTGTTCGCGCTCTACGACACCCTTTTCAACATCGCGCAGGTCACCGCGGTGACCATCACCGCGACGGTGGTCCCCCTGGACGGGCGTTCGCCCGGTCTCATCCTCACCGCCGCGAGCCTCTACCTGGTCGGGCTGGGCGCCTACCTGCTCCTGCTAACGCGGAAACGGCAGGTGCAGCATCCCGGCCTCGTGGGCGAAGACGACAGCAGCAACCCGATCGGGTAGATCCAGGCGCCGCAGGATGTCGGCCACCTCGTCGGCCACCCGCTGTTGCCCGATGCCGAGCACCCGCGCGATCTCGTGGTCGGCGTGACCACGCGCGAGACACCGCAGCACCGCTCGTTGGTCGTCGGTCAGCTCGTCCAGGTCGTGTACCGCAGGACCTGCGGAAAGTCCCCAGGAGAACATCTGCACCACCCCCATGCGCTCCCCTAGCGCACCACCTATGGTGCATCCCCGCGCTGTCAGTTCGCTAACGCGGGGATTTCATCCGCTCACAATGCGTCACCGAGATGGCGGAGTGATGCCCTGCTCGCGCGCCCAGTCGAGCAACGCGGCCTCTGCCTCGTCGCGGTCCAGCGGTCCGCGGTCCAGGCGGAGCTCCTTGAGGAACTTCCACGCGGCGCCGACCTGCGGGCCCGGCGGCAGGCCGAGCAGCTTCATGATCTCGTTGCCGTCGAGGTCCGGGCGCACGCGCGCGAGGTCTTCCTCGGCCGCGATGCGTGCGATGCGCTCCTCAAGAGAGTCGTACGTCCGCCGCAGCAGGTTGGCCTTGCGCTTGTTGCGGGTCGTGCAGTCCGCACGGACGAGTTTGTGCAACCGCGTCAGCAGGTCTCCCGCGTCCGTCACGTACCGGCGCACGGCCGAGTCGGTCCACTCGCCGTTGCCGTAGCCGTGGAAGCGGAGGTGCAGGTAGACGAGCTTGGCGACGTCCTCGGTGATCTCCTTCGAGTACCGCAACGCCCGCAAGCGCTTGCGGACCATCTTCGCGCCCACGACCTCGTGGTGGTGGAACGAGACACCGCCGCCGGGCTCGAACCTCCTGGTCGCCGGCTTGCCGATGTCGTGCAGCAACGCCGCGATCCGCAGCACCAGATCGGGTGATTGATCAACATCTTCAAGATCAATCGCCTGTTCCAGCACAACCAGCGAGTGGTCGAAGACGTCCTTGTGCTGATGGTGTTCGTCGATTTCCAGCTTCATGGCCGTGAGCTCGGGCAACACGATGTCGGCCAGCCCGGTCTCCACCATGAGCTCGATGCCGCGGCGCGGGTGCGCGCCGCACAGGAGCTTCGAGAGCTCCACCTGCACTCGCTCCGGCGTGATGCGGGCGATTTCGCCTGCCATCGACCGCATGGCCTCGACCACCCGAGGCGCGGCCGTGAAGCCGAGCTGGGAGACGAACCGGGCGGCGCGCAGCATCCGCAACGGGTCGTCGCCGAACGACTCCTGCGGGGTCGCCGGTGTGTCCAGCACGCCGTCACGAGCGGCCTGAAGGCCTCCCGTCGGGTCCACGAACGCGCGGGCCACGACGTCGAACGCCATGGCGTTGACCGTGAAGTCACGCCGGACCAGGTCGCCGTCGATGGTGTCGCCGAAGGTCACCTCGGGGTTGCGGGTGACGCCGTCGTAGACGTCCGCGCGGAAGGTCGTGATCTCGAGGATCTCGCCCTTCTTCGAGGCACCGACGGTGCCGAACGCGATGCCGGTGTCCCATTGGGCGTCGGCCCAGCCGCCCAGCAGCTTCTGGATCTGGGCAGGTCGCGCGTCCGTGGTGAAGTCGAAGTCGTTCGTCGGGCGCCCCAGCACGGCGTCGCGCACACTGCCACCCACGAGGTAGAGGCGCTTGCCCTCGGCGGCGAACCGGGCGGCGAGCTCGGCGACGACTGGTGTGATGGTGGGCTCTTCCACCACCGCATTCTCCTGGAGCGATCGAGACACGAGAAACCAGCGTACTTAAGGTTCGTAAGTACGATCGGCCGTATGCCCCCGTCAGCCGCACGTTCCGGAGGTTCCAAACCGGGGCGCCGCAGGCGGCGCCGGGGCCGGCGGCTGAAGACTGTCGACGAGACGTCGGCTGGTGGCCTGGTGCTCGACGGCGAGCAGCGGGCCGCGGTGATCGGCAGACTTGACCGGCGCGGCCGGTTGCTGTGGTCTTTGCCGAAGGGTCACATCGAGGCCGGCGAGACCGCGGAACAGACCGCGGTGCGCGAGGTCGCCGAGGAAACCGGTATTCATAGCAGGGTGCTGCGCCCGTTGGGGTCGATCGACTACTGGTTCGTCGCTGACGACCGCCGGGTGCACAAGACGGTTCACCACTTCCTCCTCGAAGCGCTGGGGGGAGAGCTTTCCGACGAAGACGTGGAGGTCACCGAGGTGGCGTGGGTGCCACTCGGCGAGCTGGACGGGCGACTGGCATATGCCGACGAGCGCCGTCTGGTCCGCCGAGCCGCCGAACTGCTCGCCGACCGCTGCCGCAACGGGGCGGAGTCGGCGTGAGCGTGAGGAAGCTCGTCTGCACAGCCGCTGTCGCCGCGTTCCTGCTGACCGCGACGGCGCCCGCGGGCGCCGTCGAGCAGTCACAGCCGGACCAGGCCGACGCGCTGCCGTTCATGCCCGCTCCCGCCACCCAGGTGTGGGCGACCAGAACCCTCTCCGCCCAGCCGGGCCAGCAGCAACCGCAGTTCCTGCGACTCGACATCGCCCAGCTCACACCCCGGTTCGTGACGAGTGACTCACCGGGCACCGTCAAGATCACGGGCAAGATCGTCAACGTCGGCGACCGCAAGGTCTCCGACATCGTGCTGCGCCTGGAGCGCGGCGAGTCGCTGGACACCGAGGACGACCTGCGCAAGGCGTTGCGCGAACCGGCGGCCGCCGAGTTCGTCCAGCCGAACTTCACCAAGGTCGCCGACCACCTCGAACCCGGCCAGCAGAAGGACTTCACCCTCGAGGTGCCGCTGCGCGGGTCGGAACCCACCTCGCTCGCGATCGATCAGCCCGGCATCTACCCGGTCCTCGCCAACATCAACGGCCGCCCCGACTACGGCGGCCAGGCACGGCTCGCGGCCCTGTCGACGTTGCTGCCCGTGCTGGGCGTGCCCGGCGGCGAGACCAGGGGCAAGCCCGGCGCTCCGGCCAAGCTCACGGTCCTGTGGCCCATCGCGGACCGGCCGCGGCTGGTCAGCCTCGGCGGTCCCGGGCAGTCCGAGCTGGTCGACGACGAACTGGTGACCTCGCTCTCGGCCACCGGCCGGCTGTACGGCCTGCTGCAGGCCTACGAGCAGGTGATCTCGTCCATGAGCACGGCCATGTGCCTGGCCATCGACCCCGACCTGCTGCGCACGGTTCAGGCGATGAGCACGGGCTACCAGGTCCGCGGTGCCGGTGAGGGCAAGGGCAAGGCCGAGGCGAAGCTCTGGCTGGACCGCCTCGGACTCGCCGTCAAGGGCCGTTGCGTCGTGGCCCTGCCGTCCGCCGACGCCGACCTCGTGGCGTTGAACAGGGCGAAGCTCGCGAACATGCGCACGCTCGCGCTGACCGACGGCCCGAAGCTCATCCAGCAGGTCCTGGGCGTGCAGCCGCTGCCGGACTTCGTCTGGCCGGAGGACGGCGTGCTGGACCAGCCGACGTTCGACGAGCTGGTCACGCCGCAGCCGGAGCAGAAGTACGCGGGCATGAAGTCGGTCCTGCTCGACCCGACGGGCCTGGCCGACGCGCCGGGCACCGCTCCGGTCGGCGTCGCCGGCCAGCACCCCGTGACGGCCGTGAAGATCGACTCGATGGTCTCGGACGCGCTGCAGGGCAGTGCGTCGCGGCCGCGCACCCTCTCCGGCGTGACCACGCCGGTCGAGAGCCAGCCGGTGTCCGTGCAGAACGCGCTGTCCGTGCTGGTGTTCCGCGCCGGCTGGCAGGGCGACGGCCGGAACGTGGTGGTCACGCCGCCGCGCCGGTGGAACGCGCCGCTCTCGGAGATGACCGAGTTCCTCAACGCCGCCCAGCGGTTGCTCAGCAGCGGTTACGCGACCCAGCTCAGCCTCGAGGAGCTGACCAGGACCACGCCGTCGGTGACGAACGCCAAGATCACCTACCCGCCGGAGGCCGGTGCCAGGGAGATCGCGCCGGCCATCGCCGACTCGGTGACCCAGCAGAGCGTCGAGCTCAACGGCATGGTCGCCTCGATGCAGCAGGAGGACAGCGAGCACGCCGCACCCGCCGACCTCGCCGACCCGCTGTGGCTCGGCCTGCTGCGCGCGATGTCCGGCGCGTGGCGGTCGAACGAGGAGGGCGCGCGGTCCGCCGCGTACATCAGCCAGGGCGAGCTGAACTCGCTGACCGGCATGGTGGGCGTGACGCCGCCGTCGAGCCCGATCCTGCTCGGTTCCGGCGACAGCCCGATCCCGGTGACGATCACGAACAAGCTCGACGTCCGCGTCACCGTGCGGATCGTGCTGGCCGACACGCCGGGCATCCGCAAGCTCGACCTGCCTGACCAGGTGCTTCCCGCCCGCGGCGAGCGCGTCGTGCGGGTGCCGGTCGAGGTGCTGCGGTCGGGCCGGTTCCCGGTCAACGTCCGGCTGACCACTCCCGAGGGCGTCGCTCTGGGTGACACTGTCAAGCTGGAGGTGTCGTCGTCCGCCTACGGCACCATCACGGTGATCGTCACCGTGATCGCCGCGATCGCGCTCGTCCTGCTCTCGGGACGTCGCATCTACAAGCGGGTCCGTGCTCGCAACGGCGAGAACGGCGGCGAGGCACCGTCCATCGAGAACGTGACACCGGAGAAGTCGAGCGCGTGAGCGAGACAGCCACGACCACCGAACCAGAGCAGCAGAAGCAGGCACCGTCGGTCGCCAAGGCCAGCGGCTCGATGGCGATCGCGACGATCGTCAGCCGCGCCACCGGCCTGCTGTCGAAGGTGATGCTGATCGCCGCACTGGGCGCCGAGCAGCTGAACACCTCGTACCAGGCGGCCACCACGCTGCCGACGATGATCAACGAACTGCTCCTCGGCGGCGTGCTGACCAGCGTCGCGATCCCGCTGCTGGTGCGCGCGGAGAAGGAGGACAGCGACGGCGGTGAGTCGTACGCCCAGTGGCTGATCAGCATGGGCACGCTGATCCTCGGCATCGGCACGGTCGTCGCCGTGGCCTGCGCTCCGCTGCTCACCGACCTCTTCATCGCCGACTCGCCCAAGGCCAACCCGGCCCTGGTCACGGCGTTCGCGTACCTCGTGCTGCCCGGCATCGTCTTCTACGGCCTGACCGCACTGCTCGGCGCGGTGCTGAACGCCAGGCACGTCTTCGGCCTGCCCACCTGGGCGCCGGTGCTGAACAACGTCGTCGTGATCGTCGTGCTGGTCGTCTACTGGCTCATGCCCGGCGAGATCTCGCTCAACCCGGTCCACATGACCGACGCCAAGCTGCTGGTGCTCGGCATCGGCACCGCGCTCGGCGTGGCGGTGCAGGCGGTCGTGCTGATCCCCGCACTCGTGCGGACCGGCTTCCGGTTCAAGTGGCGGTTCGGCTGGGACTCGCGGTTGTCGGAGTTCGGCGGCCTGGCGTTCTGGGTGCTGCTCTACGTCGGCCTCGGCTTCGCGAGCATGACGGTCCTGACGAACGTGGCCACCCACTCCGACACCGCGCTGGTGGCGTTCAACTACCAGTGGCTGATCGCCCAGGTGCCGTACGGCGTCCTCGGAGTCTCGCTGCTCACCGCGCTGATGCCGAAGATGAGCCGCGCGGCCGCGCACAACGACAACGACGCGATCGTGCGCGACCTGCTGTTCGGCAACCGGATGTCGTCGATCCTGCTGATGCCGTTCAGCGTGTTGATGACGGTGTCCGGTGTCGCCATCGGCGTCGCCGCGTTCGGCTTCGGCAAGTCCGGCGTCGCCGGCGGTACGGGCATCGGTGTCGCACTCGCGCTCTCGGCGTTCGGCCTCGTGCCGTACGCGATCACGTTGCTCCAGCTGCGGGTCTTCTACGCCATGAAGGACGCGCGCACGCCGACGTACATCCAGGGCCTGATGGTGGCGGTCCGGATCGGTCTGCTGTTCTTCTTCCTCAACGTGTCGTCGCCGGAACAGCTCGCGGTCGGCGTGTCGCTCGCGATGTCGCTCAGCTTCGTCTTCGGCGCGGTCGTCGGTCAGGTCTGGCTGCGGTTCCGCCTCGGACGTCTGCGCACCGGCTTCACCATCTGGACGGTCTGCCTCACGGTGGTGGCGTCCGCACTGGCGTTCGCCGTGGCCAAGGGGGCGAACCTGCTGGTCCAGAGCGCGATCGGGTTCTCGAACCCGGTTGTAGCCGCTTGGGCCGAGGTCATCCTGGTGACGTTGATCGGTTTGCCGCTCTCGTTCGGCCTTTTGGCGGCTTTCCGGGTACCCGAGATGAAGCCGGCGATCGACAAGATCAACCAATTGGTGCGGCGCCGGTGACCCCGGTCGGTGAGCGTCGTCCCGTACTCTCGTGCCCGTGAGTAGCGGAGTTCACGCCGCCCTGGTCCCCGGCGGCGTCATCGGCAACGGCCGCTACCGCCTGCTCGCGAAATCCGGTGCGGACGCCCGGTCCAACGCCGAACTGTGGCGCGGCCGCGACGGTCAGCTGAACCGGGACGTGGCGCTCACGGTGCTCCTGGGCGACCTGTCCGACAACGAAGCCGCCGCACGCGCCCGCCGCACGGTCGAACGCGCGATGCACGCGGCGTCGTTCACGCACCCCGGTGTCTCCAGGGTCATCGACGTCCTCACGCCCGGCACGGGGATCCGGCCGGACGAGGGCATCCTCGGCATGGTCGTCGCCGAGTGGACCCAGGGCACCGACCTGATGGACCTGATCGCGGAGGGCCCGCTGCCCGCGGGCGCCGCGACCCGTCTGCTCGAACCGCTGGGCGCCGCCATCGAGGGCGCGCACCACGCCGGTCTCGTGCTGGGCGCCGACCACCCGCAGCGCATCCGGGTCACCTCGGACGGCCGGCTGCGCCTCGCGTTCCCCGGTCCGCGGCCGGACGCGATCGCGCGCGACGACGTCAAGGGACTCGGCGCGATCCTGTACCTGCTGCTCACCGGCCGGTGGGCGCTGCCGGGCGGCCCGAGCAACGTGCCGATCGCCCCGACCGGGCCGGACGGGTCCGTGGTGGCACCGAACGCGTTGCACCCGTACCTGCCGCACGAGCTGTCGTCCGTCGCGGTGCGTTCGCTGGAGGACACCTCGGTGGGCGGCATCCGCACGTCCGCGGCGATCCTCCAGGTGCTCGACCAGATCGCGGCCGAGGAGGCCGAGACCGCGCTGATCCCGTCCGTGTCGTCCCGCGACGACGATGACGACCAGGTCGTGTGGACGACGCAGCGCCCGGTGCAGGACAAGCAGCAGAAGAAGAAGCTGTGGATCAGCGTCGGCGTGCTGGCACTGGCGACGGTGGCCGTGATCGTGTGGCTGAGCGTGCAGATCGTCGGCTTCTTCAGCGACGAGCCGTCCAGGGGCGGCGGGCCGACCGTGGTGATCAACCAGCCGGGGTCGAACGGTCAGTCGGCACCCGCGCCCGCGCCGGCCGGACCGGTGCAGCCGGGGCAGATCGGCGTCTACGACGTCACGAACCAGCCGGACAACGCGAACCAGGCGAGCCGGGCGGTCGACAACAACGCGAACACGTTCTGGCGGACCGACAACTACTTCCAGCAGTTCCCGGCGCTGAAGCCGGGCATCGGGCTGATGGCGTCGTTCGCCGAGCCGGTGAAGCTGGCCTCGGTCACGATCACCTCGCCCAGCAAGGGCACGCACGTCGAGATCCGGGTGGCGTCGTCGCTGGACGCGCCGCTGGAGGAGACCAAGGTCATCGGGATCGCGGACCTGTCCGACGGGCAGACGCAGATCCAGCTCAACGACCACGAGCCGACGTCCCACGTGCTGATCTGGATCACGCAGCTGACCAACGCCGGCGGCGGCAAGAACCAGTCGGAAATCCACGAGATCCTCTACACGAGGGCCCAGTAGACCTGTCCAAGTGATCTGTGATCACGCTCGCTATCCTCCGTAGCCGTGACCGCCGCAGCCAGCTCGGACGCCGAACTCATCTCGGCCCACGCCGCAGGTGACCCCTACGCGTTCTCGGAGCTGGTGAAGCGGCACCGCGACCGGATGTGGGCGGTGGCGTTGCGCACGCTGCGCGACCCCGAGGAGGCTGCGGACGCGCTGCAGGAGGCGTTCATCTCGGCCTTCCGCGCGGCCTCGTCGTTCCGCGCCGAGTCGCAGGTGACCACCTGGCTGCACCGGATCGTGGTCAACGCGTGCCTCGACCGGATGAGGCGACGACAAACAAGACCGACAGTGCCGCTGCCCGAGGCCGGTCCCGGCGAGCCCGTCGCGCCCCGTGACGCGATGAGCGACCGCGAGACCAGCCTGATGGTGCAGGAAGCGCTGATGGAGCTGCCGGAGGAGCAGCGGGCGCCCATCGTGCTGGTCGACGTCGAGGGCTACTCCGTCGCCGAGACGGCGCAGCTCCTGGGCATCGCGGAAGGCACGGTCAAGAGCCGCTGCGCGCGTGGGCGCGCCAAGCTCGCCAAAGTTCTCGGGCACCTCAGGAACCGAATCGCAGATGCGAACGTCCCAGCTGACGGTGTGAATGTGCAAGAGCAACGTCAGTGGGAGGGCCGATGACCGGCATGGAGCGCGTGCCGATGGGTCCGCCGTGGTCGGTAGACCTCATCGCGGACCTGCACGCGGGCGTGCTGCCCCCTGAGGTCGCCGCACAGCTGCGCCCGAGGGTCGAGGCGGACCCTGAGGCCGGTGAGATCCTGCGGGCCCTGGACGCCACGCTGGAGGACCTGCAGGCGCTGCCGCCGATCCCGATGCCCGACCACGTGGCGGCCCGCATCGACGCCGCGCTCGCCGCGGAGGCCCGTCCCGCCGCTCCGGTCGTGTCGCTCGACGAGGCCCGCAAGCGGCGCAACCGCAGGCTGGGCCTGGGTGGCGCCGGCGTGCTGGTCGCGGCCGCCGCCGCGTTCGGCATCGTCCTGGCCGTCTCTCCCGGTGGACAGCAGGCGAAGAACCCGCCGGCGGCCCAGGAGACCCCGAAGACCAGCTCGAACACGGCCGCCCCACCGCTCGCCCTGAAGCGCGACGAGCTGGGCTCGGCGGTCGGTGACGTGCTCAAAGCGCAGAACTTCGGCCCGCTGGAGACCCCGGACCGCCTCGCCGGCTGCCTCAAGGGCGGCGGCATCACCAGCTCCGGCAACCCGCTCGGCATCAGCCCGATCACGCTCGACGGCAAGGACGCGGTGATGGCGATCCTGCCCGCCGGTCTCGGCCAGTACCGGCTGGTCGTGCTGGACCCGAAGACCTGCGGGCCGGACAAGCCCGAGGGCGTGCTGGCGGACACCACCATCAAGCCGAGGTAGTCGCTCAAGTCACGGAATTAGCGACACCTACGATCCGTTGAGCCAGTCAGACGACGAGATCGAGGAGTTGCTGGGGCCGTGAGCGTGCGCAACGTGATCATCATCGGATCAGGGCCTGCGGGCTACACCGCGGCGGTCTACGCCGCCCGTGCGCAGCTCGAACCCCTGGTCTTCGAGGGTTCGCAGTACGGCGGCGCCCTGATGACGACGACCGAGGTGGAGAACTACCCCGGTTTCCGCGAGGGCATCATGGGCCCCGAGCTCATGGAGCAGATGCGCGAGCAGGCCCAGCGCTTCGGTGCGGAGCTGCGCGCGGAGGACGTCGAGTCCGTCGAGCTGACCGGTGAGATCAAGAAGGTCGTCGCCAACGGCGTCGAGTACTCCGCCCGCGCGGTCATCCTCGCGATGGGCGCGGCCGCCCGTTACCTGAACATCCCCGGTGAGCAGGAGCTGCTCGGCCGCGGTGTGTCGGCCTGTGCGACCTGCGACGGCTTCTTCTTCCGCGACCACGACATCGCGGTCGTCGGTGGCGGTGACACGGCGATGGAGGAGGCGACGTTCCTCACCCGGTTCGCCAAGTCGGTCACGGTCATCCACCGCCGCGAGGAGTTCCGCGCCTCCAAGGTCATGCTCGAACGCGCCCGCGCCAACGAGAAGATCAAGTGGCAGCTGAACACGCAGGTCACCGACGTGCTGGGTGACGGCACCGTGTCCTCGATCAAGGTCAAGGACACCGTCACGGGCGCCGAGTCCGAGCTGCCCGTCACCGGTTTCTTCCTCGCGATCGGCCACGACCCGCGCTCGGCGCTGGTGAAGGGCCAGGTCGACCTCGACGAGGAGGGCTACGTCCTCACCAAGGGCAAGACCTCGTACACGAACCTGGACGGCGTGTTCGCGGCCGGCGACCTCGTCGACCACGAGTACCGCCAGGCCATCACCGCCGCCGGCTCGGGTTGCAGCGCCGCGATCGACGCGGAACGGTGGCTCGCCGAGCACGGCGAAGAGCACGCCGAGATCGCCGCCGAGGCTGTCGGCGGCGGCTACGGCAAGAGCAACTGAAGTTTCTTTACGGCTTTAGGGAGAGAACATGGCAGGCGCCACCGTCACGGTGACCGACAAGTCGTTCGCGGACGACGTGCTGACCAGCGAGAAGCCCGTGCTGGTCGACTTCTGGGCGACCTGGTGCGGCCCGTGCAAGATGGTTGCGCCGGTGCTGGAGGAGATCGCCGCCGAGCACGGCGAGAAGCTCACCATCGCCAAGGTCGACATCGACGCGAACCCGTCGATCGCCCGTGACTACCAGATCATGTCCGTGCCGACCCTGATCCTGTTCCAGGGCGGCCGTCCGGTGAAGCAGATCGTCGGCGCGAAGCCCAAGGCGGCGCTGCTCAACGACCTGCAGGACGTTCTGGCCTGACGCAAGAAGTTGCATCGGCTAAGAAATCCGGTGCAACGCGCAACGTGACCCGCCCGTCTATCGATAAGACGGGCGGGTCACGCTTGTTCGGTACCGGGAACGTGATCCCGGTGCGACTGTGAGTAGCCCTGCATCGATCACTCTGCGGAGCAGGGCACAATGAAGGCTTCCCAACTAACGCGCCGATCAAGTTCGGCGCCCTAGTCGAGCGAGGGTGCATGCAGCTGCTCCGCCGCGGGGACGTCGGAAGTGATGTTGCCGAGATCCGGTCGACCCTGACCAGGCTCGGACTGCTTCCGCCGACCGACCCCCAGGCGCCGCCGGTGTTCGACCAGCAGGTCGAGCACGCCGTGCGAGCGTTCCAGCAGCAGCGGGGGCTGATCATCGACGGCATCGTCGGCCCGGCGACCTACCGAGCGCTGCGCGACGCGACGTTCCGGTTGGGGGACCGGCCGCTCGCGTACCTGATGTCGCAGCCGACCACCGGTGACGACGTGCTGATGCTGCAGGAACGCCTGCTGGAGCTCGGATACGACGCCGGCCGCGCGAACGGCGTGTTCGGCCAGCAGACCGAGCAGGCGCTGAAGAACTTCCAGCGCGACTACGGCCTGATCGTGGACGGCATGTGCGGTCCCGACACCGTGCGCGCGTTGCGTCAGTTGCAGCCGAAGGTCCGCGGTGGCCGCCCTGTGCTGCTGCGTGAGCAGGAACGGGTCCGCAGCGCGGGTTCGCGCCTGTCCGGCAAGCGGATCGTCATCGACCCCGGTCACGGCGGCCAGGACCGCGGCGTGGTCGTGGACGGCGTGTCCGAGGCCGATCTGATGCTGGACCTGGCCCGCCGTCTCGAAGGCAAGATGGCCGCCACCGGCATGGAGGCATTGCTCACACGCGGTCCGGCGAACTGCCCGGACGAGGCGGAGCGCGCCCGGTTCGCCAACGAGGCGGGTGCCGACCTGATCCTGTCGCTGCACGCGGACGGCAACTCCTCGCCGCATGCGCAGGGCGTGGCGACGTTCCACTACGGCACCGGCAACGGCACCTCGTCGACCGTGGGAGAGGCGCTGGCCGGTTTCATCCAGCGCGAGGTCGCCGCCCGCACGTCGATGCGCAACTGCGGTTCGCACCCGAAGACGTGGGACCTGCTGCGGCTCACCCGCTGCACGGCCGTCCGCGTCGAGGTGGGCTACCTGACGAACGCCGAGGACCGCGCGCGCCTGGCCACGCCCGGCTTCCGCGACATCGTGGCCGAGGGCATCCTCGTGGCCGTGAAGCGGCTCTACCTGCTCGGCAAGGACGACCAGCCGACGGGCACCTTCACGTTCAACGACCTGCTGCGCTACGAGATGGCCAAGGGCTGATTTCCTGCTGACGAAAAAGGGCCCCTCGGCGAGGGGCCCTTTTTCGTGTGGTCAGACGGGGCGGAAGCTCGGTTCCGCGGTCGAGACCGTGACGCTGTTGAGGAGGCGTTCGAGGGCTGCCTCGACGTCTTCCTTCCAGGTGATGGCGCTGCGCAGCTCCAGACGCAACCGGGGCCAGCGGGGATGCGGCCGCACGGTCTTGAAGCCCACGCTCGTGAGGAACTCCGCGGGCGTGACACAGCTGCGCTCTTCTTCGTCCGGACGCATGTCGCCGAACGCCTCGATGGCCTTCACGCCACGACGCGTCAGGTCCTTCGCCACGGCCTGGACGAGCACACGCCCGAGTCCTCCCCCTCGGAACTCCGGGAGGACCTCCAGCGACGTCATGAGGACGGCGTCCGGGCTCACCGGGGACGTGGGAAAGGCCGAGCTGCGCGGAACCGCGGCAGGAGGTGCGTAGAAGACCGACCCGGCGGGAATCCCGTCGCAGTAGATGAGGCGACCGCACGAACCCCATTCGAGCAGGACGCTGGAAACCCAGGCTTCCTTCTCGAACTCGGTGTCGCCGTACTCCTCGGCCTGTTCACGCAGGTGAGGGGCGAGCTCCCAGAAAACGCACGTCCTGCTGTGCTTGGAGAGATGCTCCAGGTTGTCCAGCGTGACGCCCACAACGCGTCGCGACACCCCGACCTCCACCCCTTTGGCACGCACAGTAGACCCGTACGAGGGTAGGCGAATGTGACGGAACCGGGAAGGCACGTGCCCTGAACGGGACGACGGTTACACTCGCTCGGGACATTTCCCATTCAGGAGTCCCACATGACGATGCCCGGACAGCCCGCCAAGCAGGGCCCCAGAAGCCTGGACCCCCACCTCCGCCGCTACGCAGCGCGCACGGCAGGGATGACGGCATCGGAGATCCGGGCACTCTTCGCGGTGGCATCGCGTCCCGAGGTGGTCTCGCTGGCCGGCGGCATGCCGCACCTGGCCGCGCTGCCGTTGGAGTCGCTCTCCGCCGAGATCGGCGATCTGGTGGCCTCCGAGGGCCTGGTGGCGCTGCAGTACGGCTCCGCGCACGGCGTTCCGTTGCTGCGTGAGCAGATCTGCGACGTCATGGCGCTGGAAGGCATCAACGGGCACCCGGACGACGTGGTGGTGACCGTCGGCTCGCAGATGGGCCTCGACATGGTCACCAGGATCTTCTGCGACCCCGGTGACGTGGTGATCGCCGAAGGGCCGTCGTACGTCGGCGCGTTGGGGTCGTTCACCGCGTACCAGGCGCAGGTCGTCCACGTGGCGATGGACGCCGACGGGCTCGTGCCGTCGTTGCTGCGCGAGGCTCTTGAGGCTTGCAAACGCGCTGGTCAGCGCGTCAAGTTCCTCTACACGATCCCGAACTTCCACAACCCGGCCGGCGTGACGCTGGCGGTGTCGCGGCGGGCCGAGATCCTGGAGATCTGCCGGAGCTACGGCGTGCTGGTCGTGGAGGACAACCCGTACGGGCTTCTCGGCTTCGACGGGCAGACGTACCCGGCGTTGCGGTCGATGGACCCGGACAACGTCGTGTACCTCGGGTCGTTCTCGAAGACCTTCGCGGCCGGCCTGCGGGTCGGCTGGGTGCTGGCGCCGCACGCGGTGCGCGAGAAGCTGGTGCTGGCGGCCGAGTCGGCCACGCTGTGCCCGCCGACGCTGAACCAGATGATCGTGTCGCGGTACCTCTCGACCCAGGACTGGAAGGGTCAGATCAAGACCTACCGCGAGGCGTACCGGGACCGCCGGGATGCGGCGATCTCGGCTCTCGAACAGCACATGCCGCAAGGTTCCACGTGGAACATTCCCGACGGCGGCTTCTACGTCTGGGTGACGGTGCCCGAGGGCATCGACACCAAGGCGATGCTGCCCCGGGCCGTCACGGCCCGCGTGGCCTACGCGTCCGGCACCGGCTTCTACGCGGATGGCTTCGGTTCGCGTCAGCTGCGGATCTCCTACTGCTATCCGACACCGGAGCGCATCCGTGAGGGCGTCCGCCGCCTGGCGAACGTCATCGAGGACGAGATGCAGCTGCACGCGACGTTCGGGGCGACGCCGGGCCGTCAGCTGTCCGGTCCGCAGACCCCGTCGCCCGACACCGCCTGATCTTTCTCTTGGAGTTGTGCTGTGGCTGACCGCATGGTCGCTGTGCTGTCCGGTGGGCTGTCCCACGAACGCGAGGTCTCGATCCGCTCCGGTCGCCGCCTGTCGGCCGCCCTGCGGTCGGTGGGCGTGACGGTGGAGGAGTGGGACGCAGACTCGTCCTTGCTGACCCGCCTTCGCGCTTCACGTCCGGACGCCGTCGTCGTCGCTCTGCACGGTGGCGAAGGCGAGAACGGGTCGGTGCAGGCGATCCTGGAGATGTTCGGCGTGCCGTACGTGGGCACCGACTCGCGGGCGTGCCGTCGTGCGTGGGACAAGCCGACCGCGAAGGCCGAACTGGCCCGTGCCGGGCTGGCGACGCCGGAGTGGGTCGTGCTGCCGCACGCGACGTTCCGGGAGCTGGGTGCGCAGCCGGTGCTCGATGCGATGGTGTCGACGCTCGGACTGCCGCTGATGCTGAAGCCGGACCAGGGTGGTTCGGCGCTCGGCGCTCAGGTGGTCCGCGACGCCGCCGATCTGCCCGCGGCGATGGTCGGGTGCCTGGCGTACGGCGACACCGTCCTGGCCGAGCAGTTCATCGCCGGGGTGGAGGTGGCGGTGACGGTCGTCGACGGTGAGGACGGGCCGACGGCGCTGCCCGCGGTCGAGATCGTGCCGGAGACCGGTGTGTACGACTACACCGCTCGGTACACCGCGGGGCTGACCGACTTCCACGCGCCGGCTCGGTTGGACGCGGCCGCCGCCAAGGCGGTCGGGGAGCTCGCGGTCGCGGCGCACCGGTTGCTCGGGCTGCGGGACGTGTCGCGGACCGACGCGGTCGTGGCCGAGGACGGGACCGTCTACTTCCTCGAAGTGAACGTGTCGCCGGGACTGACCGAGACGTCTCTTCTGCCGATGGCCGTCGAGGCGGCGGGGCAGTCGTTGGGCGAGATTTACGCCGGTTTGATCGAGCGCGCAGTCGCTCGTTGATCTCTTCTCATAGGTGACGCCCCGTAGCCATTCGGCTGCGGGGCGTCATCGTCACCGTGACATAAGACCCGTGGGTGATCCTATGGGCCTACTCCGATGTCCGAATTGCCGTTTCTGGGCTCATCAGTCCGATGATCCGTTCAAGATCGTCAACTGACCCGAATTCGACGACGATCCGGCCCTTCCGCTGCCCGAGTTCGACCTTCACGCGGGTGTCGAAGTTGTCCGAGAGGCGCTCGGCGAGCTCCTGCAGACCGGGCGCGTGCATCTGCTTGCGCGGCGCGGCCTTCTCCTTCTTCGGCCGCTCGTTCTTGGCGAGCGTCACCGCTTCCTCGGTCGCGCGGACCGACATGCCCTCCGCGACGATCTTGGCGGCGAGGTCCTCCTGCGCGCCGGCGTCGTCCAGCCCGAGCAACGCCCGTGCGTGACCCGCGCTCAGCACGCCCGCAGCGACCCGTCGCTGGACGGGGAGGGGGAGCTTGAGAAGGCGGATCGTGTTCGTGACGACGGGACGGCTGCGGCCGATGCGGTCGGCGAGCTCCTCATGCGTGACGCCGAACTCCTCCAGCAGCTGCTGGTAGGCCGCCGCCTCTTCGAGAGGGTTGAGCTGGACGCGGTGGATGTTCTCCAGCAACGCGTCTCGCAGCATGACGTCGTCGGCGGTCTGCCGCACGATCGCCGGGATGGTCTTGAGCCCGGCCTGCTGCGTGGCCCGCCACCGGCGCTCGCCCATGACGAGCTCGTAGGTGTCGTTGCCGAGCTCGCGCACCACGATCGGCTGCATGAGCCCGAACTCCTTGATGGAGAACGACAGCTCGTCGATCGCGTCCTGGTCGAACACCTGGCGCGGCTGCTTGGGGTTGGTCCTGATCGCGGTGACCGCGACCTCGCGGTACACCGCCCCCGCGACCTCACCGACCGGCTGGGTCTTCGTCGCCGCCGCCCCGTTGCCGGCCGCGGCGGGCCGGATGGTGCTGGGCGCACCGGGCGGAGGACCCTGCGGGATCAACGCGGCCAGGCCGCGCCCGAGTCCGCCCTTGCGCTGCTCCGTCATGCGCCCTCCTTCTTCGCCCCGCGCACAGCAATCTCCTTGGCGGCATCGAGGTAGCTCATCGACCCGCGCGAGCCCGGGTCGTACGTCAACACCGTCTGCCCGAATCCTGGCGCCTCGGAGACCTTCACGCTGCGCGGAATCACCGTCTTCAGGGCAACGTCGCCGAAGTGCCCGCGCACCTCGCTGGTCACCTGGTCAGCGAGCTTCGTCCGGCCGTCGTACATCGTGAGGAGGATCGTCGAGATGCCGAGGTCCGGGTTGAGGTGCTGCTGCACGAGCTCGATGTTGCGCAGCAGCTGGCTCAGACCCTCCAGCGCGTAGTACTCGCACTGGATCGGGATGAGCACCTCCTGGGCCGCGACCATCGCGTTGACGGTCAGCAGACCGAGGCTCGGCGGGCAGTCGATGAAGACGTAGTCGGGCTGCAGCTGGTCGAGCGCCTCCGGGCTCAACGCCTCCTTGAGCCGCGACTCGCGGGCCACCATCGAGACGAGCTCGATCTCGGCGCCGGCGAGGTCGATCGTGGCCGGGACGCAGTAGAGGTTCGGTGACGTCGGGCTGACCTGAGCCGCCTCCGCGATCGAGATCTCGCCGATCAGCACCTCGTAGACGGACGGCGTCCCGGAGCGGTGCTCGACCGAGAGCGCGGTGCTGGCGTTGCCCTGTGGGTCGAGGTCGATCACGAGCGTCTTGAGCCCGTGGATCGCGAGCGCCGCGGCGAGGTTCACCGTGCTCGTCGTCTTGCCGACGCCACCCTTCTGGTTGGCGACGGTGATGACCCGCCGGTGGGTAGGTCGGGGGAGAAGCGACTCGTCGGGGTGCAGCACGCTTGCCGCACGAGCCGCCTCTTCTGCAATCGGGGTCCACACCACGGCGCTGTCATCTCCGTTGTTGGTCGGCTTCGAGTTCTGCTTCTGCTGGGGTTCGGTTTCACGTGGAACATCGGCGGCCTGAAACTCCGGATACACGCTCACCGATCCCTCCTCGTCTGGCGCTCGACGATCAGCACCGTCGTAGGCACCTCAAGTACGTCCGCTCCCACGACGACCACCTCACCGTTGACGCCCCCCAAGCGCGCCACAGCGGCCCCGTCGCGGTCGAGCTCCTCCTGCGCGCGCTCGCCCTTGAGCGCCACCATCCGCCCGCCGCCCTTGAGGAGCGGAAGGCACCACTTCGCCAGCTTCTCCAGTGGAGCCACCGCACGAGCGGTGACCACATCGCAATTCTTCAACTGAGCCCGAACCGGTCCCTCCTCGGCACGCCCGCGGAGCACGGTCACGTTGTCGAGACTCAGCCGGTCCTTCACTTCCTCGAGCCACGCGATGCGCCGCGCCATCGGCTCCAGCAGCGTGATCCGGAGATCCGGCCGCGCGATGGCCAGGGGGACACCTGGCAGTCCCGCCCCGGAACCCACGTCGGCAACGCGCGCGTTCGGCTCGATCACTCGCTCGACCACGGCCGAGTTCAGCACGTGTCGATCCCAAATCTTGTCGACCTCGCGAGGACCGATCAGTCCGCGCTCGACGCCGTGCTCCTCCAGGAGCCAGACGAACTCGGCAGCACGATCCAAGTGCTCGCCGAATACGAGCTTCGCGTTGTCGGGCAACTCCCCGGCCATGTTCTCCGTCCGTGAGCGTTTCACGTGAAACCACGCGGCGGCGACGTTCCGGCGGCCGGTGGAAAAGCTGGCGAATGCCAGGGGACCATCATGACGGATCAACCGTGCGCTTCGCCAAATCCTGAGCGCTGTTTCACGTGAAACTTGGGGGAAAGTTGCGTCCAACCATCTACACCGCCGCTCACGACGGACCGGGGCTCGTTTCAACGATGGCCCACCCGGCCGGCGGCGCACTCCTCGAAGGGAAGGTTCGCGGGCTGCGGCAGCTCGGCGTCGATGTTCTGGTGTCGGCGCAGACGGATGAGGAGCGGGCCGAGTGCGACCTTCCGCACGAGGCGGCTGTGGTCACCGCTGCGGGGATGCAGTTCGTCAGCTTTCCGATCGAGGACCGCGGCGTGCCTGAAGTCGCCGACGCTGTTGCGGTGGTGGAGCCGCTCCACGAGATGTACCGCCGCGGGGCCCACGTGGTGTTCCACTGGTGGGCCGGGATCGGCCGGTCCTCGTTGTTGGCCGCGTTGCTGTTGGGGATGGACGGGGTGGCGCCCGCGCCGGCCTGGCGGTTGATCGCGGCGGCTCGGGGCTTCGAGGTCCCGGACATGGCTGAGCAGAAGAGGTGGTTGGAGGAGTGGTGGACCGGGCGGGTGTTTCACGTGGAACAGTGACCCAAGACAGCAAACGGTCCCTGGCTCCGAGTGGAACCAGGGACCGTTAGAGGAAAGCGTCAGGGCTTGGGGAAGATGATGACCCGCCGCTGCGGCTCCTCGCCCTCGCTCTCGCTGTGCACGCCCGCGATGGCGGCGACGGCGTCGTGAACCACCTTGCGCTCGAACGGGGTCATCGGGTGCAGGCGGGCACGCTCCCCGGACGCCAGCACCTTCTCCGCGGTCGAGCGGCCGAGCTCGGCCAGCTCCGCGCGACGGCCCGCACGCCACTGGGCGATGTCGAGCATCAGGCGGGAGCGGACGCCCGTTTCCTGCTGCACGGCCAGGCGGGTCAGTTCCTGGAGGGATTCGAGGACGTTGCCTCGCGGGCCGACCAGCTTGGACAGGTCCTCGCCGCCGTCGATGCTGACGACGGCACGGCCGCCTTCCACGTCCAGGTCGATGTCGCCGTCGTAGTCGAGCAGGTCCAGCAGGCGCTCGAGGTAGTCGCCCGCGATGTCGCCTTCCTGGACGAGCAGGTCTTCGGTCTTGCTCTGCGACTGCGGCTCGGCCGAGGCGTCGGCCTCAGCTTCGGCCGGCGACGACGCCTCCACGTCGTCGGTCGCCTGCAAGGTCTCCGACACGATGTCTCCTCTCCGGGGCAGAAGCCCGAACTCAGCGGCGCTTCTTGTTGCCCGGCTTCTTGCTGGTGGATCGGCCTGAGATCAGGCCGGGAATCTCGGTGTTGGAGCTGCTGCCGTTCGTCCCCGCGGAAGCGGAGGGGCCACCGGGGCCCGCGGTCGGCATGCGCTTGGCTCCGTTGGCCGGCTTGGCGCCGGGGGCGGGCTTCTTCGGGTTGACCGGCTTGGCGCCCGGCTTCGGAGCGAGGGCCTGGCGGGTCTCGACGGCCGCGGCCTTCTTCGTCTCGTCCTCGGCGTCGATCTTCTTGTAGACGATGTGCTGCTGGCCGAGGGTCCACGCGTTGTTGGAGAGCCAGTACAGCAGGATCGCGACGGGGAAGAAGAAGCCACCGACGAGGACGCCCAGCGGGAAGATGTAGAGCGTCAGCTTGTTCATGATCGCCGTCTGCGGGTTGTCCAGGGCGGCCTGGTTCTGACGGGCGACCGAGTGGCGGGCCGTGAAGTGGGTCGCGATGGACGCCACGATCATCAACGGCACGGCGACGAGGACGACGTTCAGCCGTTCGGTGCCGAACTGCGCGAGCTTGTCGGCGGGCATGGTGATGAAGGTCGACAGGTTCGTGCCGAAGAGCTTGGCGTTGACGAACGAGTCAACGCCCGCCTTGTCGAAGAAGTAGACCTCGCCCCAGCCCGGCTGGAACGAGCGCAGCACGTGGAACAGACCGATGAACACCGGAACCTGCACCAGCATCGGCAGACAGCCCCCGAGCGGGTTCACGCCGTGCTCGGCCTGGAGCTTCTGCATCTCCTGCGCCTGGCGCTGGCGGTCGTTCGGGTACTTCTTCTTGATCTTCTGCATCTCCGGCGCGAACTCCTGCATCCGCCGCATGGAGCGCACCTGGCCGACGAACGGCTTGAAGAGGATGGCACGGAGGGTGAAGACCAGGAACATCACCGAGAGCGCCCAGGCGAAGCCGCTCGACTCACCGAAGATGTGGCCGAAGACCCAGTGCCAACACCACAAGATGAAGGACACCGGGTAGTAGATGAAGTTGAGCACGGAGCTACTCCTCGGTGGATACGTCGGGGACCTGCCGCCTCGGCGGAACGGGGTCCAGGCCTCCAGGGTGCCAGGGTCCGCAGCGCAGCAACCGGCGGATGGTCAGCCAGGTGCCTCGCAGCGCACCGTGGACGGTCAGGGCTTCCACCGCGTACGCGCTGCAGCTCGGGTAGAAGCGACAGGTCGGCGGCAGCAGCGGTGAGATGAACTTCCGGTAGAAGTGCACCGGCAGCAGGGCGACCTTCGCGGGCAACGTCGTCATCGCAGCACCTTGCGCAGGGCGGAGGAGAAGTCGGCGGCGAGCTCCGAGCTCGACGCCTCGGCTGCCGGTGCCAACGCCCGAACCACGACGAGAGTTCCCGGTGGCATGTCTGCCAGGCAGGGACGCACGATGTGGCGCAGGCGCCGGTAGACGCGGTGGCGGACCACCGAGTTGCCAACTGCCTTGCTCACGACGAAGCCCACCTTGGACGAATCCAAGGTGGGCACGTCAGGCGTCAAGGCGTGGACGACCAACCGGGGTCGTCCGGCGCGGCGGCCTCGGCGGACCACCAGGCCGAAGTCCTGGCTGCGGGTGAGCCGGGCGGCCGGTGGGAGCACGACGACGCTGCGCTTACCAGCCGCGATCAGGCGGACAGGCGGGCACGGCCCTTGCTGCGGCGCGCGGCCAGAATGGCGCGGCCCGCGCGGGTGCGCATGCGCAGCCGGAAGCCGTGCGTCTTCGCGCGGCGGCGGTTGTTGGGCTGGAAGGTGCGCTTACCCTTGCTCACGGTCGGTTCTCCCGTTGCTTCACTGCTGACAAAGCCTGTGTGGTTGTCTCCGATGGCAGTGGACGTAGGCGCGCGAAAGGCGCCCGTCGCAAGCGGGAGACTCGTACGAGGGTACGCACCCCCGGGTGCGCCGACCAAATCGGGGTGCCCGGTGCCACGTCTTGTGAGGCGTGCCGGGCCTTGTTACCGTTCTTCCCTCGCGCGTGCCGGGCCGGCGTGGGAGCCGCCATCGCACCGGCAACACAACGCACCGTTTAGTGCACAGTTGTGGATAACTCTGTGGATGCCTCTATTCTCCGTGTCCACATGTGGAGTCATGGGCTCCAGTGGAGGGGAGGGGAGCGCGGAGGTGTCTAGCCAGCAGGTCGACCTTGGTCTCGTGTGGGCCGAGGTGGTGCAGGAGCTCGCCACGAGCCACCTGTCCCCTCAGCAGCGCGCGTGGATGAGGGTCACCCGTCCGATCGGTTTGCTCGACGGAACGGCCCTGCTCGCGGCCCCGAGCGACTTCGCGAAAGAGGCGATCGAACGCGCGCTGCGCGACCCGATCACCGACGCCCTCTCCCGCAGGCTCGGCCGCACGGTCTCCCTCGCGGTGAAGGTCGACTCGCCGGAACCGGTGAGCCCTCCGACCACGCCCATCCCGGTGCAGACCGTCCAGCCGGTGCCGAGCATCCCCAAAGGCGACACGCCCGTGTCCGTGATCACGGACGACGCGGTCGCGACCGTTGCGGGTGTTGCGACGAACGTTGACACAGTGACGGACAACGCGGACTCGGACGAGGTCGACGAAGCCGGCGACGCGCTCGCCGCCGTCACCGAGATCTGGCCGACGTTCAACACCGCCAACACGGCGGGTGCCGCGACGCCGAACGCGAACCTCCCGTACACCAGGCCGGCCAACCCGTCGCCCTCGCAGACCCGGCTGAACGAGAAGTACAACTTCGACACGTTCGTCATCGGCGCCTCGAACCGGTTCGCGCACGCCGCGGCCGTCGCGGTGGCCGAGGCTCCCGCCAGGGCGTACAACCCGCTCTTCATCTGGGGTGAGAGCGGCCTCGGCAAGACGCACCTGCTGCACGCCGTCGGGCACTACGCCCAGCGCTTGTTCCCCGGCATGCGCGTGCGGTACGTGTCGACCGAGGAGTTCACCAACGACTTCATCAACTCGTTGCGCGACGACCGCAAGGTCGCCTTCCAGCGCCGCTACCGGGACATCGACGTGCTGCTCGTCGACGACATCCAGTTCCTGGAGGGCAAGGAAGGCACG
Organism: Lentzea sp. NPDC004789; assembly: GCF_053601075.1. Taxonomy (NCBI): domain Bacteria; kingdom Bacillati; phylum Actinomycetota; class Actinomycetes; order Pseudonocardiales; family Pseudonocardiaceae; genus Lentzea; species Lentzea sp. NPDC004789. The sequence goes on from NZ_JBSGBE010000003.1 coordinate 334,519, forward strand.
CAGGAGGAGTTCTTCCACACGTTCAACACGCTCCACAACACGAACAAGCAGATCGTGGTGTCGAGCGACCGGCCGCCGAAGCGGCTGGAGACGCTGGAAGACCGCCTGCGCACGCGGTTCGAGTGGGGTCTGATCACGGACATCCAGCCGCCCGAGCTGGAGACCCGCATCGCGATCCTCCGCAAGAAGGCGGCGCAGGACCGGCTCGCGGCCCCGGCCGAGGTGCTGGAGTTCATCGCCGCCCGCATCGAGCGCAACATCCGCGAACTGGAGGGCGCGCTCATCCGCGTCACCGCGTTCGCGTCGCTCAACCGCCAGCCGGTCGACGTCCAGCTCGCCGAGATCGTGCTGCGCGACCTGATCCCCGACTCGCACGCGCCGGAGATCACCGCGCCGACGATCATGGCGGTCACCGCCGAGTTCTTCGGCGTCACGATCGACGACCTCTGCGGCCCGGGTAAGACGAAGGCGCTCGCGCAGGCGCGGCAGATCTCCATGTACCTGTGCCGCGAGCTGACCGACCTGTCGCTGCCGAAGATCGGGCAGACGTTCGGCGGCCGCGACCACACGACGGTCATGCACGCGGACAAGAAGATCCGCAAGGAGATGGCGGAGCGCCGGCGGATCTACGACCAGGTGCAGGAACTGACGTCGCGGATCAAGCAGCGCGCCCGCCACGCGCCCTGATCCAACCCGGGTACGCCGAGGGGTCCTCCACGACGGAGGGCCCCTTCTTTTTGTTCGCAGGCAACGGGACCAACGACTCGTGATCGAGGTACGGGCCGTACGCGCGCGCTCGAACCCGGGTGGAATCGAGGGGTGCTTGGCCACGCGGAGGGGCTTACTGTTTGCCGTCCGCACTCGAAGGGGTGGGGACAACTGGAAAAGTTTGTGGCCCCGGCCACGATCTGGCCACAGAAGCCTGTTGAACACCCGGGTACAACTGCCCCGCACCCGGGGACGCACCCGGGGACAACTGTGGACGATCTGTGGATCGAGAGGTGTGCACAACCGGCTGTCCCCGGGTGCGCCGATCTGTCCCCGGGTGCCATCCCCCCTTAGTCCACATGGACGATGGGCTCCCGACCTGCGCGTTCAACGGCTGTCCCCACAATCCACAGCCCTTACTGTTACTGCTGTTGATCTCTTCCAAGAAGAACTTCAAAAGCAAAACAGCGGGGGACGGCTCCCAGGGATCGGTGCCCGAACCCCGAAGTGACGGGAAGGGCCAGGACGCTCTACGGTGGATGCTCCGCCCTCGGAGTCGAGGAGACTGACCCCGAGGGACGAGGCTCCCTAACCCCCACTGGCACGTTGCTGTGGTTGGGCTTGTCGACTGTCGAGGAAAGGACGCCTCATGAAGATCCGCGTCGAACGCGACGGCCTCGCCGACGCTGTCGCCTGGGTCGCTCGCAGCCTTCCGTCCCGTCCGCCGGTCCCCGTGCTGGGCGGCGTGCTGCTCGACGCGGAGTCGGACGAGTCGCTGACGGTCTCTGGATTCGACTACGAGGTCTCGGCTCAGGTCGGCGTCCCGGCCACGATCGCCGACGGCGGCCGCGCGCTCGTCTCCGGCCGTCTGCTCGCGGACATCACCAAGGCGCTCCCGAACCACCCGGTCGAGATCGCCGTCGACGGCGCTCGCATGATGATCAGCTGTGGCAGCGCCAGGTTCAGCCTCCCGACGATGCCGGTCGAGGACTACCCCGCGCTGCCGTCGATGCCGCAGCTCATCGGTGAGCTGCCCGGTGAGGTCTTCGGCGAGGCCGTCGCCCAGGTCGCCGTCGCGGCCGGCAAGGACGACACGCTCCCGATGCTGACCGGTGTGCGCGTGGAGATCGGCGAGGGCAAGCTGACCCTCGTCGCCACCGACCGGTTCCGGCTCGCGATGCGCGAGTTCCCGTGGGAGCCGGACGCCTCCCTCGGCGAGGTCGCCGTGCTCGTCCCGGCCCGCACGCTCGGCGACGCAGCCAAGACGCTCGGCTCGTCCGGCGGCAAGGTCGAGATGTCCCTCGCCGCGAACGACGGCCTGCTCGGCCTGTCCGGTTCCGGCAAGCGCACGACCACCCGCCTGCTCGACGCGGACTTCCCGAAGTACCGCCAGCTCCTGCCGACCGAGCACTCGGCCGCGGCGATCATCGAGGTCGACACGCTCGTCCAGGCGATCAAGCGCGTGTCGCTCGTCGCCGAGCGCGGCACCCAGGTCCGGCTCGAGTTCGTGGACGGCGGCCTGCGCCTGTCCGCCGGTGGCGACGACGAGGGTTCGGCCGAGGAAGAGCTGCCCGTCGAGTACACCGGCGATGCTGTCACGATCGCGTTCAACCCCGGGTACCTGCTCGACGGTCTCGGCGCGGTGCGGACGCACAAAGTGCATCTTTCGTTCACCACGCCCAGCCGACCGGCGTTGCTCAAGCCGGTGGACGAGGATGGGAACGTGGCGCCGGGCTACCTGTACCTCCTGATGCCCGTGCGCCTGCCCGGCTAAAACCCTTACCGGGTAACGAGAAACGTTTAGGGGAGAACACCGTGCAGCTCGGACTCGTCGGCCTCGGCAAGATGGGTTTCAACATGCGCGAGCGGGTGCGTCGTGCCGGTCACGAGGTGATCGGCTACGACCGCAACCCGGAGGTCAGCGACTCGGAGTCGTTGGCGGACATGGTTTCCAAGCTCGAGGCGCCGCGCGTGGTGTGGGTCATGGTGCCCGCCGGCGAGATCACCCGTAACACGGTGAAGGAGCTGTCCGAGCTGCTGTCACCCGGCGACCTGGTGATCGACGGCGGCAACTCCAAGTTCACCGACGACCGGATCCACGCGGACCTGTTGGCGGAGAAGGAGATCGGCTACCTCGACTGCGGTGTGTCCGGTGGCGTGTGGGGTCTCGACAACGGCTACGCGCTGATGGTCGGCGGTGACGCCAAGCACGTCGAACAGGCGCAGCCGATCTTCGACGCGCTCCGTCCCGAGGGTCCGCGCGAGGAAGGCTTCGCGCACGCGGGCAAGGTCGGTGCCGGGCACTACTCGAAGATGGTGCACAACGGCATCGAGTACGGACTGATGCAGGCGTACGCCGAGGGCTTCGAGCTGCTCGACAAGACCGACGTCGTCGACAACGTGCCGGCGGTCATCACGGCGTGGCAGCGGGGGACCGTGGTCCGGTCGTGGCTGCTCGACCTGCTGGTGCGCGCGCTGGAGTCGGACCCGGAGCTCGACGACCTCCGCGGGTACGTCGAGGACTCCGGCGAGGGCCGGTGGACCGTCGAGGAAGGCATCAACAACGCGGTGCCGCTCCCGGTGATCTCCGCCGCGCTGTTCGCCAGGTTCCAGTCGCGGCAGGACGACTCGCCCGCGATGCGCGCGGTCGCCGCGCTGCGCAACCAGTTCGGTGGCCACGCCGTTCAGAAGGCATAAGTGCACGTCAGACACCTCCAGGTCAGCGACTTCCGGTCGTGGGAGCTCGCCGACCTGGCGTTCGAACCCGGCGTGTCGGTGCTCGTCGGGCGCAACGGTCAGGGCAAGACGAACCTGGTCGAGGCGATCGGGTACGTGGCGACGCTGGGCTCGCACCGCGTCGCCACGGACGCGCCGCTGATCCGGCACGGCGCACAGCGCGCTGTCGTGCGGGCGGCCGTGGTCAACGACGACCGCGAGCTGCTCGTGGAGCTGGAGATCACGGCGGGCAAGGCGAACCGGGCGCGGATCAACCGCGGCCCGGTGCCACGTCCGCGTGACGTGCTCGGGATCTTGCGCACCGTGTTGTTCGCACCGGAGGACCTCTCTCTTGTGCGAGGCGATCCGAGCGACCGGCGACGGTTCCTCGACGAGATGCTGGTGCTGCGCGCGCCTCGGTTCGCGGGTGTTCGCAGTGACTACGACCGTGTCCTGAAGCAGCGCAGCGCGTTGTTGAAGACGGTGAAGCACTCTCGATCGGCGGACCTGTCGACGCTCGACGTCTGGGACGGGCACCTGGCCAAGCACGGCGCGGAGCTGCTGGCCGCGCGGATGAAGCTGGTCCGCGACATGGCGGACCACGTGACGACGGCGTACGCGGAGGTGGCACCGGAGTGCCGTCCGGCGCTCATCTCGTACCGGTCGAGCGTCGGCGAACTGCCGGAGGATCGGGAGAGCATCGAGGACCTGCTGCTGGCCGAGCTCGACCGGGTCCGACGGCAGGAGATCGAACGCGGGGTGTGCCTCGTCGGCCCGCACCGCGACGACCTCGACCTCACGCTCGGCGAACTCCCCGCAAAGGGCTACGCCAGTCACGGAGAGTCATGGTCGTTCGCGCTCGCGTTGAGGCTCGGCGGCTACGAGCTGATGCGTGTCGACGGCATCGAACCGGTGCTCGTGCTGGACGATGTCTTCGCGGAGCTCGACCGCGGCCGGCGGCAGCAGCTGGCGAAGGTCGCGGCCGCCGCGGAGCAGGTGCTGATCACCGCCGCGGTGGCGGAGGACGTTCCCGACGAGCTGAGCGGTGCCCGGTTTGAGGTAAGTGGCGGGGAGGTCCGACGTGTCTAACTCAGATCCCCAAGATGTAGCTCGATCGGGTGTGTCCGCCCACACATCTGGGGACAAGTCTGTGGATGGTGTGGATAACTCCGTCACAAATCCGGACTTGTCCACAGGTTCATTCACACCTGAGGGTGAGCCACTGAAGGGTTCTGACCTCGCACGGGCCGCCCTGGAGGCGGCGAAGGCCAGCGCGAAGGCCCGTGGACGCACCCCCGGCAGCAAGTCGAAGGGCCGTCCGGTCAACCGGCGGCGGCGCCGGTGGTCGGGTCCGGGGCCGGACGACCGCGACCCCCAGACGATCGGCCGGATCGCGTCGCGGATCGCCGCGGACCGGGGCTGGGTCGAGCAACTTCAGGGTGGCCAGGTCTTCGCCCGATGGGCAAAATTGGTGGGAGAGGACGTCGCCGAGCACGCGAAACCAATCGCTCTCAGTGACGGGGAACTGACGGTCCAGGCGTCATCGACGGCATGGGCCACTCAGCTGCGCCTTCTGCAGCGCGACCTGCTCAAACGGATCGCCGCGGGCGTGGGTCACGGCGTCGTGAAACGGCTCAAGATCAAGGGGCCGGACGCCCCGAACTGGCGACACGGCCCCAGGCACGTTCCTGGGCGCGGTCCGCGTGACACCTACGGGTGAGGTCCTGTCAAGGGCTCAGCGGCCGTTCTGTGGCGCAATGAGCGTTCACCAGCGGATTTGAACCCCCTTTTCGGCCGTCCTGACCCGTCCGGGACCGCGTGAGGGCCTCTGTGACCGAATCAAAGGTGTCCTTGACCCCGTTCTGTCGGTGCGCACCGGTAGAATCACGGGGAGCGTCACCCATCACCGTGCGGGCCCGGCCCGCATCAGCGAGGAGACTCCAGGCCCGTGTCAGCTAAGAAGAATGAGTACGGCGCGTCCTCGATCACTGTCCTCGAGGGTCTTGAGGCAGTGCGCAAGAGGCCGGGCATGTACATCGGCTCGACCGGCGAGCGCGGTCTGCACCACCTGGTCCAGGAGGTCGTGGACAACTCGGTCGACGAGGCGATGGCCGGGTTCGCGACGACGGTCGACGTCACCCTGCTGGCCAACGGCGGCGTCCGGGTGATCGACGACGGCCGCGGCATCCCCACCGGCATGCACCCGGTCGAGGGCGTGCCCACCGTCGAGGTCGTCATGACCAAGCTGCACGCGGGCGGCAAGTTCGACAGCGACTCGTACGCGGTGTCCGGTGGTCTGCACGGCGTCGGCATCTCGGTGGTGAACGCGCTGTCCACGGCCGTCGACCTGGAGATCAAGCACGCCGGCTACCACTGGACCCAGCGCTACGAGGCCTCCAAGCCCGCGCACGAGCTGCGCCGGGGCGAAGCCACCGACGAGACCGGCACGTCCGTCACGTTCTGGGCCGACCCGGAGATCTTCGAGACCACCGAGTACAACGTCGAGACGATCGCGCGCCGCCTGCAGGAGATGGCGTTCCTCAACAAGGGGATCACGATCGTCCTGCGCGACGAGCGGGTCTCGGCCGAGGACGAGGAGGCCGACGCCGAGGGCCACAAGGCCGCGGTGAAGGAACGCGTCTTCCACTACCCGGGTGGCCTGGAGGACTTCGTCCGCCACATCAACCACACCCGCGAGGCCGTGCACCAGAAGGTGATCGGCTTCGAGGCGCAGGGCGAGGACCTGCAGGTCGAGGTCGCGATGCAGTGGAACACCGGCTACACGCCCTCGGTCTACACGTTCGCGAACACGATCAACACGCACGAGGGCGGTACCCACGAGGAGGGCTTCCGCGCCGCGCTGACGCGAGTCGTCAACGAGTACGCGCGCGAGAAGAAGGTCCTCAAGGAGAAGGACGCCAACCTCACCGGTGACGACATCCGCGAGGGTCTCGCGGCGATCATCTCGGTGAAGCTCAAGGAGCCCCAGTTCGAGGGCCAGACGAAGACCAAGCTGGGCAACAGCGAGGCCAAGTCGTTCGTGCAGAAGTCGACGAACGAGCACCTGGCCGACTGGTTCGAGCGGCACCCCAACGAGGCCAAGACGATCGTCACCAAGGCGGTGTCGTCGGCGCAGGCCCGCATCGCCGCCCGCAAGGCCCGTGAGCTGGTGCGCCGCAAGGGCGCGCTCGACATCGGCGGCCTGCCGGGCAAGCTCAAGGACTGCCGCTCGACCGAGCCGGAGCGTTGCGAGCTCTACATCGTCGAGGGCGACTCCGCGGGCGGTTCGGCCAAGGAGGGGCGGGACTCCATGTACCAGGCGATCCTGCCGATCCGCGGCAAGATCATCAACGTGGAGAAGGCGCGCATCGACCGCGTGCTGAAGAACAACGAGGTCCAGTCGCTGATCACGGCGCTCGGCACCGGCATCCACGACGAGTTCGACCTCGCCAAGCTGCGCTACCACAAGATCGTGCTGATGGCCGACGCCGACGTCGACGGCCAGCACATCCGCACGCTGCTGCTCACGCTGCTGTTCCGCTTCATGCAGCCGCTCATCGAGCACAACCACGTCTACCTCGCGCAGCCGCCGCTCTACAAGATCAAGTGGCAGCGGGCGGAGCCGGAGTACGCCTACTCCGACCGCGAGCGCGACGCCGTGATCAAGGACGGCATCGCGTCCGGCAAGAAGCTCGGCAAGGACGACAACATCCAGCGGTACAAGGGTCTCGGTGAGATGAACGCCGAGGAGCTGTGGGAGACCACGATGGACCCGGCGAACCGGATCCTGCGGCAGGTCACCATGGACGACGCGGCCACCGCCGACGAGCTGTTCAGCGTGCTCATGGGCGAGGACGTCGAGGCACGCCGTTCGTTCATCACCCGCAACGCCAAGAGCATCAAGTTCCTGGACATCTAGTCCGGTCTTGGTCCCTAGGCCCCCTGGCGTTTCTGGCGAGAAGGAAAGAGATCAGTGACCGAGACGACGCTGCCCCCGGATCACGACCGCATCGAGCCGGTCGAGATCCAGCAGGAGATGCAGACCTCGTACATCAACTACGCGATGTCCGTCATCGTGGGTCGTGCGCTGCCGGACGTGCGGGACGGGCTCAAGCCCGTGCACGTCCGCGTCCTGTACTCGATGTTCGACTCCGGCTTCCGTCCCGACCGCGGCTACAACAAGTGCGCGCGCGTCGTCGGCGACGTGATGGGCAACTACCACCCGCACGGTGACTCGGCGATCTACGACGCGTTGGTGCGTCTCGCCCAGCCGTGGGCGATGCGCTACCCGTTGATCGACGGTCAGGGCAACTTCGGCTCGCCGGGCAACGACCCCGCCGCCGCCATGCGGTACACGGAGTGCCGGCTCTCCCCGTTGGCCATGCACATGCTGGCCGACATCGAGGAAGAGACCGTCGACTTCCGCGACAACTACGACGGCCGCATCCAGGAGCCGACGGTCCTGCCGTCGCGCATCCCGAACCTGCTGATCAACGGCAGCTCCGGCATCGCCGTCGGCATGGCGACCAACATCCCGCCGCACAACCTCCGCGAGGTCGCCGAGGGCGTCGTGTGGGCGCTGGACAACCACGAGGCCTCCGACGAGGAGACCCTCGAAGCGATGATCGCCCGGATCAAGGGCCCGGACTTCCCGACGTACGCGCAGATCCTCGGCACGTCCGGCATCGAGGACGCGTACCGCACCGGTCGCGGCTCGGTCCGCATGCGCGCGGTCGTCGAGGTGGACGAGGACGCCAAGGGCCGCACGATCCTGGTCGTCACCGAGCTCCCGTACCAGGTCAACCCGGACAACCTCGTCGAGAACATCGCGGCGCTCGTGCGGGACGGCAAGCTCACCGGCATCGCGAACATCGCCGACGAGTCGAACCGCCGCATCGGCATGCGCATCGTGATCACGCTGAAGCGCGACGCGGTGGCGAAGGTCGTGCTGAACAACCTCTACAAGCACACGCAGCTGCAGTACTCGTTCGGCGTCAACATGCTGGCGCTGGTCGACGGCGTGCCGCGCACGCTGCGGATCGACCAGATGATCCGCCACTACGTGAAGCACCAGATCGAGGTCATCGTGCGGCGGACGCGGTTCCGCCTGCGCAAGGCCGAAGAGCGCGCGCACATCTTGCGCGGCTTGGTGAAGGCGCTCGACCAGCTCGACGCCGTCATCGCGTTGATCCGCAGGTCCGAGACTCCGGACATCGCGCGCACCGGCCTGATGGAGCTCCTCGACGTCGACGAGATCCAGGCCAACGCGATCCTGGAGATGCAGCTGCGCCGCCTGGCCGCCCTGGAGCGCCAGAAGATCATCGACCAGCTGGCCGAGATCGAGGTCGAGATCGCGGACCTCAAGGACATCCTCGAAAAGCCCGAGCGGCAGCGCAAGATCGTGCGCGACGAGCTCACGGCGATCGTGGAGAAGTTCGGCGACGACCGCCGCACGAAGATCATCCCGTTCGACGGCGACGTGTCCATGGAGGACCTGATCGCGGTCGAGGACGTGGTCGTCACGATCACACGCACCGGCTACGCGAAGCGCACCAAGACCGACCTCTACCGGGCGCAGAAGCGCGGCGGCAAGGGCGTGCAGGGCGCGCAGCTCAAGCAGGACGACATCGTCGCCCACTTCTTCGTGTGCTCGACGCACGACTGGATCCTGTTCTTCACGAACAAGGGCCGCGTGTACCGCACGAAGGCGTACGAGCTGCCCGAGGCCAACCGCAACGCGCGCGGCCAGCACGTGGCGAACCTCCTCGCGTTCCAGCCGGAGGAGGAGATCGCGCAGGTCATCCAGATCAAGAACTACGAGGTGTCGCCGTACCTCGTGCTCGCCACCCGCAAGGGTCTGGTGAAGAAGTCGAAGCTGTCCGACTTCGACTCCAACCGATCGGGTGGTCTTATCGGCATCAACCTGCGCGAGGACGACGAGCTGGTCGGTGCCGTGCTCTGCTCGGCCGACGACGACCTGCTGATGGTCTCCGCGGACGGCCAGTCGATCCGCTTCCACGCGACCGACGACGTGCTGCGCCCGATGGGTCGTGCCACGTCAGGCGTGCAGGGCATGCGGTTCAACGCCGACGACGAGCTGCTCTCGGTGGGCGTCGTGCAGGAGGGCCTCTTCGTTTTGGTGGCGACCGACGGCGGGTACTCGAAGCGCACGCCGATCGAGGACTACCCGGTCCAGGGCCGTGGCGGCAAGGGTGTGCTGACCATTCAGCACGACCGCCGACGTGGCAGGCTGGTGGGCGCGCTCATCGTCGACGTCGACGACGAGCTCTACGCCATCACCTCGAGCGGCGGGGTCATCAGGACTCGAGCCGAGCAGGTGCGCAAGGCTGGACGGCAGACGAAGGGCGTGCGGCTGATGAACCTCGGCGAGAGCACCACTTTGATCGCCGTCGCACGCAACGCGGACGAGCCCAGCGACGTCACTAACGGTGAGACGTCTGCCGCAGAAGACGCAGTGGTGGACTCCGGCGCCGACCAGGCAGCCACCCCCACCGACTCGGCCGAGTAGTCGGAATCGCTAGCGAGAGGCTAAGGACAGCTCGTGACTCCACCCGATAACCGCGAAGGTCGGGACGCGGACAAGACCGCGGTGATCACCAAGCCGACTTCGAAGAAGTCTGGGGAGAAGGCGGCCGAGGCCACGCCTGCGGCCTCCGGTTCCTCGGGTGGGGACACGACCAAGCCCGTGTCGGCGGAGAAGGCGGCCGACGCGGCTGCTCCTGAGCCTCCCGCCACGCCCGCCGCTCCCGCCGAGGAGAAGACGGTCGCGATCGACACGCCCGCTCCGGCTCCCGCCGCTGAGCCGGCCGCGCCGGTCGCCGCCGAGGAACCGGTCGTCGTCTCCGCGCCGCCGCCCTGGCAGCGCGTGACGAACGACACGGACGCCGCCCAGCAGGACTCGACCGAGGCGTACGTGGCCCCGGCCGCCCCGCCCGTCCCGACCCCTGAGCCGGCGTTCCCGCAGACCGACCCGGACACCGTCAAGGTGCAGAAGCCGGTGGTCACGGGCTCGGCCGTGCCGGTGGGTCTGGGCAGCAGCCGCACGTCGGTGAACCTCGGCAACTCCGCGGCTCGTCCGGCCGCGGCCACCCCGTCGGCCCGCCGCCCCGGCCGCGGCCCGCGCCGCGCCTCGCTGCAGGTGAAGCGCGTCGACCCGTGGTCGGTGCTCAAGCTCGCCCTGGTCCTCGGCGTCGCGTTGTTCTTCGTCTGGCTCGTGGCGGTCGGCGTGCTCTACGGCGTGCTGCACGGCATGGGCGTCTGGGACAAGATCAACAGCACCGCGAACGACCTGCTCCAGGCCAACGAGCCGGGCGAACCGTTGATCAGCGCGGGCCGCGTGTTCGGCGTCTCGGCGATCATCGGCGCGGTGAACATCGTGCTCTTCACCGCCCTCGCCACGGTGGGTGCGTTCGTCTACAACGTGTCCGCGGATCTGGCCGGTGGCTTGGAGTTGACGCTCTCCGAGCGTGAGTGACCCCCGATTTGGGAGCGGCGAGGACGATCCTGTAAGGTTCTCCTCGTCGCCCCGATGAGGGTGACAGTTGATCGAGGGCCTATAGCTCAGGCGGTTAGAGCGCTTCACTGATAATGAAGAGGTCGGAGGTTCAAGTCCTCCTAGGCCCACTCGATTCGTACTTCTCTCGAATCATCATCGTTTCTGTCCGGATGTGAGTTCCGGAGCCCCGGCTGAAGACCTGAAAAGCCTGTAGGCTGGTCCGGTAGGTCGGGGCATAACAGTCTTTGGAGGGGTTCAGAGTGGCTAAGAAGATCATCGCACTCGTCGTGGTTGCCGGTGCGGTCCTGTTCTTCGTGAAGCGCAGCCGTTCGGCCAAGGCCGACGCGGACCTGTGGCGCGAGGCCACCGCTCCCACCGACTGATCTCGCGGGCGGCTTGCCGCCCCGGATCTCCGGGGACGTAGCTCAATTGGCAGAGCACCGCCTTTGCAAGGCGGGGGTTAGGGGTTCGATTCCCCTCGTCTCCACGTATGGATGGCTCGTGCTCGCGGAGAGCGCGAGCCTTTTACGTTCCGAAGTGTTTTCTGGGGGCCGAGCCCCCAGACCCCCAGCTGGGGCTGCGCCCCAGGCCCCCTGGAGGCTTCGCCCTTGGGGAAGCCCTGTTCGCGTTGTGGCGAACAGGGCTTCAGTGCGTTCAGACGTTCGCGAGCGACCGCTTCGACGACTTGTCGCGAAGTGCGTCGATGCTCCACGCGCCGGCACCCGTGAACACCAGCAGCAGGAACGCCCACGAGTAGACCGCAGCGAGCTCGCCGCCGTTCGCGATCGGCAGGAGTGCTCGGGGCTGGTGCACGACGAAGTAGGCGTAGGCCATGGCGCCGGAGCTGATGAACGCGGCCCAGCGGGTCCACAGGCCGACCAGGATGAGACCGCCGCCGATCAGTTCGATGAGGCTCATCGGGCCGGCCGGCCAGGACAGCAGGGGAGTGCCCGCCGAGATCTTCTGGACCCCGTGGATCAGGAAGAAGAGGCCGATCACGATACGGAACAGGGCAAGGGCCTGATCACGTCGTTGTTCCAGGAACTGCATCGTGGTGGTCCTTCCAGAGGCAGGGGAGGTGGTGACCAACCTAAGAATGTGCCGCCTGGAGCGTTCGAAGGATCTGGTTGACTGTTGCCCCTATGAAACGAGCACTGTTGCTGCCCCTGCTCGGTGTCCTCGCCGCGTGCGGCACCGAGGTCGTGCAGACCACGCCGGTTCCCGCTACTCCGACCAGGCAGGTCACCACCACGACCAGCGCGGCTCCGACAGTGCCGCCCGCGCCCCAGCCCGCGAAGGACGGCACCTGCCCGTACCTCGCGACGACGTTCGTGGCCGAAGCGAACGGGCAGCGTGTACCCAAAGTGAAACTGTCAACGGATGAGCCTCACCCTGCGTGCTTCTTCTACGCCAACGCGACTGAGATCCAGTTGACCGTGCGGGTCTACGTGGGTGACGAGCGCGTCGCCAAGACCATCGTGAACGAGGCGGCGCCGGACGGTTCGCAGCCCGCGAGCTCACCCGCGGGGTGGACCGGAGGGTACGTCAGCAACGACACCGGTGTCGTCTACGCCGTCTCGAAAGGCGATGCCGCGGTGGTCGTGACGAGCAACCAGAAGCAGTCGATCAAGGCTCGGCGCATCGCGGAGACCGCGATCACCAACCTCAAGCTCTGAGGAAGTTGATCACCCGTTGTGGTGATCAACTGGTGTCCGTCGCGCCGAATAGGCCATTCGGGCTACATGCTGTAGATCGTCAACTGATCTGCAGTGAGGTTTGCGTGCGCGCCGAAGACCGGCAAACGGGGAAGGACAGCCGCCTGCCGCGGCTGCTTCGCCGTGTGCTGCTGGTCGTCGGAGGAGCGATCGCCGCGGCGATCATCACGTCCGCGCCCGCGTGGGCGGACGTGGTCGGTGACGGCGTGACCGTCACCACGACGACGACCACCACTGTGATCAGCTCGGTCACCGACGCGACGACGCCCGACGAGCTGCCGAGTCACGTGCTCGACGCCGGGCGCGCTCTGGTACCGGCACCGGTCGTGCCGATCTCGCTGGACACCGGCTTCGCGCTGCTCCACGAGGTCGCCACCGACCTGCCGCTCACGTCGTCCGCCGGACTCCGGCAGGGCGACGTCGTCGCGCCCGTTCTTCCCGTCCTGAGCCTCGACGAGGCCCACGCGGGACCACCGGCGTCGAGCACGCCGGCCCTCCGGTTCAGCACCGAACCGGTTTCTCCCTCACCGGCCGCCACCGACGTCATCGTGTCGGAGGCGGCTTCGACGCTGCCGTTGTCGAACGCCACCAACGGGCAGGGGGACGACTCTTCGCCTGTCGTCCCTCGCCGGGGTGAGCTCAACGGCACGTGCCACGCCACGCGCACGACCGAAGCAGGTCAGCTGGCGTGCCGCACCTGGACGTCCGTCGTCCGCGTCATGTCGGTGCGGGTCGGGAAGCAGCCCGGCCGCACCCCTGACTGATCCGAGCGCGCGGTTCGCGGAAGCCCGCTGAGGCTTCGCCGCCCCCTCGGTCAGCGTTGTGCCAGCGCCGTCGAACCGCGCAGTTGCGACCTCTCGTACTGAGACATCCCCGAACAGGAGTAGCAATGCGCATCTGGGCCAAGCGCGGTATCCAAACCGCACTGGTTACCGGAGGAATGATCGCTCTCGGCACCGGCGTCGCGAACGCCGGCGGCTGCGACGCGACCTGCCCGCCGCAGCCGCACGTCCCCGTGGACGGCTCGGCACCGGCCGGCCTGCTCAGCGGGCCCGGCGTGGACGTCCCGATCCACGCGGCCAACAACAAGATCGGCACGCCGCTCGGCGAGATCGCGCCGCCGCCGATCCACAACGAGCAGATCAAGACCGGTCCGCTGGGCAAGCTGGTGCCGCCGCTGAAGGTGCTGCCGGCCGGCCACCCGCTGAGCGGAACCACCATCCCCGTCGACGGCATGGTGCCGATCGACATCTCGGGCAACGCGATCGGCGTCCTCGGCGACGTCGAGACGACGAACGAGTCCGAGTACTGGTACCACCGCCCGAACGCCGTGACGACCAACGGCGACAACGGCACCCTGACCGGCATCATCGCCGGCATCACCGGGTACGTGCCCACCCAGATCACCGGCAACGCGATCGGTGTCGGCGCCACCGCCAAGACGCAGAACAGCGCGCTCATGGGCGTCCACGGCGGCGGTGACTGGGAGACCAGCGGTCAGCGCGGCACGGCGAACGGCATCATCGCCGCGATCCGCCAGGCCCTGCCGGTCGGCTTCAACAACAACGCCATCGCGGGTCTCGGCACCGCCCAGACCCACGGCTGCAGCAACGACATCGCGCGCATCGACGGTGGCCTCAAGTCCGACGGCACCGAGAGCGCGGCCGGTGGGTCCATCGTGGACTTCTCGCACGGCCACCCGGTCGGCCTGAACACCGGTGCCTACAGCGCCGGTGGCAACGCGACGTCGCACTCGCACGACACCGGCATCGCTGAGGTCGGCACGCCGCTGCCCTCGCGCTCCGGTGGCGAGTACGTCCTCACCGAGGGGCGTCGCGGTGTGCTGTCCGGCCTGGTCGCGCAGCCGACGCTGGCCCTGCCCTGCGAGCTGTGCGGTGACGCCGTCACGGTCGCCGGCAACTCGGACGCGAGCGGGTCGAAGACGAAGCTGTCGACCGCGAGCCCCGGCCCGATCAAGACCGGTGGTGCCGAGAGCGCCGGATCCGGCCAGGTCGCGCAGGTGCCCGTCTCGCTGCCGCACGGTCTGTCCAGCACCGCGGTGGCGGGCGCGGGCAACGCGACGGCCCAGTACGACGAGACCAACACGATGATCTCGGGTGGTCCCGTCCAGACCACCGGCGAGAACAGCACCCTCGGCGGCAACATCGCGTCCGTTCCGGTCGCGCTGCTCGCCGAACTGTTCTCCGACGCCATCTCGGCGGCCGGCCAGGCGAACTCGAACGCCACCAGTGAGCAGCACGTCACCGCCGGTGGACCGCTTGAGACCAAGGGCACCGAGTCGGTGCTGGGCGGCAACATCGCCCAGGTCCCGGTCATCGCCGCCGCGAACGCCGTCGGCCAGGCCTACACCCTGGGCGGCATGGCCACGGCCAAGGCGCCGGACTCGGTCAAGTACGTCGCGGTCGGTGGCGACACCGTCGCGGGCACGCCGGACGGCGCCCCCGAGGGCAGCACCGCCGCCAGCAACGTCGTCAACGCGCCGGTCGTCGCGTCGTTCCTGATGGCCGACAACGCGTTGTCGGGCGTCGGCTTCGCCCAGGCCGAGGGCGACCAGCTCGCCAACTTCGTGGCCGGCGGGGACACCGTCACCAACGGCAACGGCGGCTCGCTGTCGGGCAACATCGTCGAAGGCGCCGTCACCCAGCCGCTGGTGAACCCGGCGGGCATCGCGGGCACCGTCGGCGGCAACGCGTTCGCCGAGCACGAGGGCGTCGTGAACCACGTCGCCGGCGGCGACCACATCACCGACGGTCGCGACGGCTCGCTCTCCGGCAACATCATCCCGGTCGCGTGGGCGGGTGTCGCCGAGGTCTTCGGCGTGGCCGCGTCCGTGCCGGGCATCGACGGCGCGAAGTCGTCGGTCGACACGTTCTCCGGCGCCGGTGGCGCCAGCGAGACCCACGGCGACGCCGGTTCGGTCTCGGGCAACGTCGTGCGCGCCTACGCGGCTCCGGTCGTGCAGGTCGTGTCCCTCGCGGCCACGCTGGGCGGTCAGTCCGAGGCGTGGGCGCACGACCACACCGTCGCGATGGCGGGCGGCGACGACACCACGAGCTCGAAGAAGGGCTCGGTCGCCGGCAACAGCATCGGCGCCGAGGTGCCGGCCGTGGTGAAGGTCGTGGGTGTCGCGGTCGCCGCCGCGGGCAACGCCACCGCTGTCGCGGAGACGTTCACCGCCGCCTCCGCCGAGCACGTGCACACCACGGCTCCCGCCGGCGACAAGCTGTCGGGCCGCATCATGGACGTGCCGGTCTCGGGCGACCTGATGATCTACAACCTGCCGGTCGAGCTGCTGGGCCAGGCCGTCACGGACGTGAAGGACCTGTCCGGCAGCGAGGACGAGGACATGTCGCTGACCCGCGCGCTGCCGATGGACCTGTCGTTCGCCGACGGCCTGATGGGCGCCACCGACGTGCCGTCGTTCAGCCAGTTCAACAACCTCGGTTCGGTGACCGGCATGCTGCCGATGGCGGTCTGATCGACTAGCCAGCCGAACACACGAACGGGTGGTCTTCCGTCTGGAAGACCACCCGTTCCGCTGTTCCTGCGACCTACTTGACCGGTTCCTTCTGGGTCGGCACCTGCCCGTTGAGGACCGGCTCCGGCATCGGGGCCTGCTCCTCGTCGTCCTGCAGGTGGATCTCCTCCGGCCGGCGCGTCAACGCGATGTAGCCGGCCACGGCGGCCGCGATCAGCAGACCCATCACCCACGGCCAGCGGCGGCGCTTCGGTGCGTCGGCACCGAGGTTCGCCGCGGCCTTGCGGATCTCCTTGGCGCGCGACTTGGCGTCCTTGCGCGCGTGCTTGGCCGCTTTCTTCACTTCCTTGCGCACTTCTTCGGCCTTGCTCATGAGCTCAGCGCGCTTCTTCGCGCTCTGCTTGGCGAGGCGCTTGCGGGAGCGGCGGGTCTGCTTCTCCCAGTCCTCGGCCTTGCTCATGAGCGTGTCGGCCCGCTCGACGAGCGCGCCGCGTACCTGGTCAGCCGTGATGCCACGCTCCGCGAGCTTCACCTCAGCGGCGTGACCAGCGCGAACGACACCCTGACGCGCGGCCTTCAGACCGGTGCCGACAGCCTTGCCAACGGACTCGCCGGCGCGGGTCATGACGTCCACCTCGTCCATCCTGTGCTCCACACGTTGTCGTCCGGTTATGTCATAGAGGTACCCATCGTGCCCCTTTCTGAACATCACCGCCCGTGGATGGCACGATGGGGTGGTGGCTGACAGCAACGAATCCTTCGTCGGGACCAAGGTGACGGCGACCCTGCACACCACGCAGGGCGACATCCGTCTCAACCTGTTCCCCGACCACGCCCCCAAGACGGTGGCGAACTTCGTCGGGCTCGCCGAGGGCACCAAGGACTACTCCGAGGCGAACGCGAGCGGCACGAAATCGGGCCCGTTCTACGACGGCACCCTGTTCCACCGCGTCATCGCCGGCTTCATGCTCCAGACCGGCGACCCGACCGGCACCGGCCGCGGCGGCCCCGGCTACCGCTTCCAGGACGAGTTCACCTCTGACCTGCAGTTCAACAAGCCCTACATCCTCGCGATGGCGAACGCCGGGCCGAACACCAACGGTTCGCAGTTCTTCATCACCGTGGCGCCGACGACGTGGCTGAACTTCAAGCACACGATCTTCGGTGAGGTCGCCGACCAGGAGTCGCGCGACGTCGTCGACGCGATCGGCAACACCACGACCGGCGCGGGCGACCGTCCGGTCAACGACATCAAGATCGAGCGGATCACGATCGAACGCGCGTGAGTGACAAGCTCGTGCCACCGGACGGGCCGATCGGAGCACAGCCGGAAACCCCGGTCTGCGCACGTCATTCCGATCGGCCCACCCGGCTGCGCTGCACCAGGTGCGACCGTCCGGCGTGCCCGGACTGCCTGCGCGAGGCCGCAGTCGGCCTGCAGTGCGTCGACTGCGTGAACGAGGGCAAGCGCTCGGTTCGCACCGCCCGCACGCTCGTGGGCGCCGAGGTGTCGAACGGCCGCCCGATCGTCACGCTGGTGCTGATCGCGCTCAACGCGCTGGCGTACGTGGCGACGGTCGTCCAGTCCGGCAGCCCGATGAACAACGACCGGGCAGGCCTGTTCTCGGCGACCTCGATGGTTCCGGAGCTCACCGCGCAGGGCGAGTGGTGGCGGATTCTCACCTCGGGCTTCATGCACTTCGGCCTGACCCACCTCGCGCTCAACATGGCCGTGCTCTACGTCGTGGGCCAGCACGTCGAACTGGAGCTGGGCAGGCTCCGGTTCGCCGCCGTGTACTTCCTGTCGCTGCTCGGCGGCAGCGCGGCGGCGTTCTACTTCGGCACGGTCTGCCAGGAGCTCGCCGGTGCGTCCGGTGCGGTGTTCGGCCTGATGGGCGCGCTGCTCATCCTGTGGAAGCGGCAGCGGCGTGACATCTCCACGGTCGTCGTGGTCGTCGGCATCAACCTGGTGTCGAACCTGTTCACCAACGCGTCCCTGCTCGGGCACCTCGGCGGGTTCGTGATCGGCGGCCTGCTGACGCTCGCGATGGTCAAGGCACCCGCGCAGAACCGCAACCTCTACCAGGTCGCCGCCGTGGTGGCCGCCGTCGTACTGCTCTGCGGCATGTTCTGGCTGCGCGCGACCGAACTCGACACCGCGGCCGAGGTCATCGCCGAGATCTCCCGGACGTGCCGCCCGAACTGATTACGGGCGCAGTGCGTGCAGAACTCCGGCGACTTCTTCGGGATCCGCGCCGAGGTCCAGTTTCGTGAGCACCACGAGACGGTCGTCGGCGTCGAGTTCCAATGTCCGTTGTTCCCTGCCGAGCCGGCGGGTGGTCTGCAGCTTGACCTTCACCTCGTGCCACGCCAGGTGCGTGGTGTTCGCGAACCCCCGCACGGCGAGCCCGTTCGCGTCCGCGGACAGCCGCGGCCGGGCGATCGTCGCGAACGCCGCGAGGTAGCTGACCAGCAGCGTTGCCAGTCCGACGAGGAGCCGGCCGGCGTTGTCGTCGGCGAGGATCGTGGCGACGGCGAGCAGGAGCGCGAGCACCCACGCGACCGCGACGAGCGGGGTGGGAGTCGACCAGGTGCGAGTCACACCGTCGAGTGTCCCGCATTCAACGTGGACAACTGAACGGCTCGACGTGAGGGGAAACCGTCGCTTGTGCATTTTCTCGCAAAGTTGTCCACAGGACTTGTCCCCAATGGGGATGACTTACAGCCGTGTGCTTCGGTGACGCTGAGATGAACCAGGTGAACCTGGTGAGAACAAAGGTCGGCCCGGACGTGTGACGTCCGGGCCGACCTCGACGAACAGTGAGCAGTTGAACCGCGCGAGTGGCTAGCGCCAGCGCATCGTCATCAGCAGACCGATGATCATCAGCGCGAAGCCGATGGCGAAGTTCCACGCGCCCAGCTCGAGCATGAACGGGATCTTCTCGGCCGCGATGTAGTTGACGACCAGCCACGCGAGGCCCAGCACCATGAAGCCGAGCATGATGACGACGTAGACCGGGTGAGACGGTCCCGCTGCCTTGACCTTGACCGGCGTGCGGCGGTCAGTGGGTGCGGTGTAGACCGCCTTCTTCCGGACCTTGGACTTGGGCATGCTGTCCTCGCCTGACGTGGATATCCCTGAGTGACGCAAGTTTACGTGCACTACTCGGGGAACACGTTAACGTAGCGAAGGTGGTCAGCGAACCACCTGGAAGATGCAGTTGTTTTCAGTTCACAGTCCGCGCGGAGGTTCTCAGGTGAACTCGGGACCGCAGCAGCCGCCTCCACGGCGTCCTGCACCCCGTCGTGATGACCTGCAGCACGTGCGGGCCACACCTTCACCGCGCCCGGTGCCTCCGCCAGACGCGACCCAGTTCACCAGCGCTTTCTCCGGCAGCCTGCCACCTCCCGGAGCTCCGCCGCGCCCCCAGGGACCGCCTCCCGGCGGCCTGCCGCCCGGCACTCCACCGCGCGGAATGCCGCCCGGCCCGCCTCCGGGAACCCCTCCGCGCGGAATGCCGCCGCAGGGCGTGCCGCCTCGTGGCATGCCCCCTCGTCCGCCTCGTCCCCGCCCGGTCGACCCGCCCACCGAGGTGATCCCGCGCGTCGAGGACGACTACGACGACGAGTACTACGACGATGACGACTACTACGACGAGGAAGAGGCCAAGCCCGCTCCGCTGCCGGAGAGCTTCGCGCGCAAGGCCGTGCGCGGCGTCGGCGAGGCCCTCATCACGATGGGCCTGGTCGTGCTGCTGTTCGTCGTCTACGAGGTCTACGTGACGGACCTGCTCTCCGCGGAGAAGCAGCAGGAGGCCACCGCCGCCCTCGACTCCGAGTGGGGCTCGAACACGGTGACGCCACCGCCGGCCGACCCGAACCGGCAGAACAAGCTGAACCTGATCGAGGGCAAGGCCTTCGCGAAGATGTACATCCCGATCTTCGGCAATGACTGGAAGTTCTCGGTCGTCGAGGGCACCACCGACAAGCACCTGGAGATCGGCCCCGGCCACTACGTGGACACCGCCCAGCCTGGCCAGGCCGGCAACTTCGCCATCGCCGGCCACCGCGTCGGCAAGGGTGCCCCGTTCAACGACCTCGACCTGCTCCAGTCCTGCAACGCCGTCGTCGTGCAGACGCAGACCCAGTGGTTCGTCTACCGAGTGCTCCCGATGAGCAACGAGGTGGCCGGCTGGGCCTCGAACCCGAAGTCGAAGGACCCCGCCTGCGCGGGCGTCGCCCCGCTGTCCACCACCCTCGGCGACGCCTACGCCAAGACCGTCGGCCAGGAGATCGTCGTGCCGACCCAGGGCGAGGTCATCGCGCCGATTCCGCACGCGGTGAACGCGAACGTCCCGGCGGACAAGATGGCCCGCCTGCTCACCCTGACGACCTGCCACCCGCGTTTCTCCGACCGGCAGCGCCTGATCGTGCACGCCATCGAGACCAAGAGCTACCCGGTGGCCGACGGCTTCGTGCCGCCGGAGATGAAGGAGAGCTGATGTACAGCTGGATCTGGCGGCACCTGCCGGGCCCGCTGTATCTGCGGATCATCGAGGCCGTCGTGCTGGTCGTCGGCATCGTGACGCTGCTGATGTTCGTCGTCTTCCCGTGGGTGGAACCGAAGCTGCCGTTCAACCACGTCACCACCGAATGAGCTGAGTGCGCGGTCCCGGGCCACCCGGACAGGTGACGTGCGGTGGCTTGTCCTGCCTCCCGGCCGGCTCGGTCCGCGGCAGTCAGCCCTCTAGCGAGGAACCCAGCTCTTCGTCGGCCAACCGCACGTACTCCCGTGCAAACGAGCGGAACGGGCCGGGGTCGGCGTCGTAGTTCGCGATCGCCGTGAAGACCTCGTCGCCTCCGCCGGCCAATGGTCATCGGCGTGATGCCGAGCTCCACGAGCACCAGCTTCACGAGGCTTGCGGCCTCCCGCTCGTCCAGCCGGGTCGGCGACTCTCCGGCGAGTTCGCAGAGTGCGGGTGTGTCCACGCCGTCGACCAGGAGGTCGCACGCGAGCCACACCGCCTTGCCCGGCTCGATGTCGAGGGCGGCGAACTCCGCGTTCAGGCGGCGCAGGCGGGCGCGAAGCGAGGGATCCACGGACCAAGTGTCCGCACGCGAGCCAACGGATATGTGAAGCCGCCACCGCTCCCACGCGCGGTGGCGGCTTCATGGGGAAACGGCGTCAGCCGTTGGAGATCGCGGTCATCTCCTCGCGCGACACGACCTTCACGCGCTCGCGACCGGCTGCGGTGCCTAACGCGATCTCGTGCGCGTCGAGTCGGCGCCAGCCCTCGTTCGTCACGAACGGCACGGCGCGCTGTTCGAGGAACTGGACCACCGCGTCCGGTGAAGGCGACACGGCGCGGGGGAGTGCGGCGGCGTCCTCCAGCAGGCTGGTGATGGTCTCCAGCGCGTCGCCCTTGGTGTGGCCGATGAGGCCGACCGGGCCGCGCTTGATCCAGCCGGTCACGTAGACGCCGGGCATCGGGATCTCGTCCAGGTCCAGGACGCGGCCCGCGAGGTGGGGGACGGTGCCCGAGACGTGGTCGAACGGGATGTCGGGCAGGTGGGTCGAGAGGTAACCGACCGCCCGGTACACGGCCTGGACGTCCCAGTCGGTGAAGACGCCGGTGCCGCGGACGTTGCCGTCGCCGGTCAGCTCCTGGGTTTCCGTGCGCAGGCCCACGACGTGATCGGTGCCGAGGACCTCGACCGGTGCTTCCAGGAAGTGCAGGTGCAGGCGGCGCGGGCGGGTGCCGACGTCGCGGATCGCCCACTCCTGGAGGGTTTTCACGATCATCTCGACCTGCTTGTTCGAGCGGATCTCGGCCATCGACGCCTCGTCGAACTCGATGCCCTCGGCGTGGACGATCACCTCGACGTTCGGCGAGTGGTCGAGTTCGCGCAGCTCCAGTGGCGTGAACTTCGCCTGGGCCGGTCCGCGGCGGCCGAACACGTGCACGTCGGTGACCGGGGAGGCGGCCAGCCCCTCGTGGACGTTCGAGGGGATTTCGGTCACCAGCAGCTCGTCGGCGGTCTTGGCCAGGATTCGGGCGACGTCCAGCGCGACGTTGCCCACGCCCAGGACCGCGACCGAGGTGGCGGTCAGCGGCCACGTGCGCGGCACGTCCGGGTGGCCGTCGTACCAGGACACGAAGTCCGCGGCGCCGTAGCTGCCCGGCAGGTCGATGCCCGGGATGTCCAACGGCCGGTCGGTGGAGGCGCCGGTCGAGAAGATGACCGCGTCGTAGAACTGGCGCAGGTCGTCGAGCTTGACATCGACGCCGTACTCGACGTTGCCGAAGAACCGGACCGACGGCTTGTCCAGCACCTTCTGCAGGGCGCCGACGATGCCCTTGATGCGGGGGTGGTCGGGGGCGACGCCGTAGCGGATCAGGCCGTAGGGCGCCGGCAGCTTCTCGAAGAGGTCGATCTGCACGTCGACGTCGGACTTGGTCAGGATGTCGGCGGCGTACACACCGGCCGGACCGGCGCCGATGACCGCGACGCGCAAGGGACGACTCATGACACCTATTTTAGGGAAGCCTAACCTCAACGAAGACGAGAGCTAACTCACTCGACTCGACCGACTAGGCTCTGTCCATGCGCGTGCTCGTGGTCGACAACTACGACAGCTTCGTCTACAACCTCGTCCAGTACCTCGCCCAGCTCGGGGCCGAGTGCGTCGTGCGGCGCAACGACGAGGTGGACCTCGACGAGATCAAGGGCGTCGACGGCGTGCTCGTGAGCCCCGGTCCCGGTACACCGGAACGGGCGGGGTCGAGCATCGACGTCATCAAGACCTGTGCCGACACCGGCAAGCCGGTCTTCGGCGTGTGCCTCGGCCATCAGGCCATCGGCGTGGTGTGGGGCGGAACGGTCGACCGCGCGCCCGAGTTGTTGCACGGCAAGACGAGCATCGTCTTCCACGAGGGCAAGGGTGTGCTGAACGGTGTGCCCAAGCCGTTCATCGCGACGCGCTACCACTCGTTGACGGTGCTGCCGGAGACGATCCCCGCGGAGTTCGAGGTCACCGGCAAGACCGAGACCGGCATCGTGATGGCCATGCGCCACAAGGAACTTCCGGTCGAGGGCGTGCAGTTCCACCCCGAGTCGGTGCTGACCGACGGCGGCCACCGGATGCTCGCCAACTGGCTCAAGGTCTGCGGCTACGAGGTGCCGGAGGCGACGGTCGCGCAGCTCGAGAACGGCATGCGCACGCTCGCCGCGGCCGCCCGCCGGTAAGCGAAAAGGGCGGCCTCCCCGAAGGGAAGCCGCCCTCGAAAGCACAGGACCTCAGCCGCCGCCGATGCCGAACTGGCCGACGGTCACCGCCACCGAGGTGCCCTTGGTGATCATGGTGCCCTTGGTCGGCTGCTGCGACAGCACCATGTCCCTCTGCTGAGGGTCGGTCACCGTCTTCTTGTCCACGTTGAAGACGCCGTTCCAGCCGAGCGACTTCAGCTTCTGCTCCGCGTCCTTCTGCGTCATGCCGGTCAGGTCGGGCATCTCGATCTGGTTGCCCTTCGAGACCTTCAGCGTGACGATCGTGTCCTTGGTCACCTTGCTGTTGCCGGTCGGGGTCTGCGAGATGACCACACCGGCCGTCTTGTTGCTGTCGACCTGCTGGACGTCGACCTTGAAGCCCGAACCCTGGAGCGTCTGCTTGGCGTCGTCCACGTCCTGGCCCACGACGTCCGGCACGTTCTGCTTGTCCGGTGCCTTGCCGAGCTGGATGGTGATCGTGCCACCCTTCTTCAGCTTCAGGCCGGACTCGGGGTTCTGCGTCGCGACCTTGCCCTGCAGCTTGGAGTCGTCCACCTCGATCGCGTCGGCGCTCTGCGCGAGCTTGAAGCCGCTGGGGTCCTTGTCGACGATCGCCTGGGCCTCTTGCGGAGTCTTGCCCTTCAGGTCGGGCACGGTGGCCTCACCGGCTGGCTGACCGACGAAGATCGTGACCTGCGAGCCCTTCTGCACCTGGGAGCCGTCCGGCGGATCGGTCCTGATCACCTTGTTGATCTGGTCCGACGTGCACGGGGCCGTCGCGCCGTTCGGGCCCGGTTCGCAGGCCACGTCCTGCTGCTGCGGCACCAGGCCGGCCTTGGTCAGCAGCTCTCGGGCCTCCAGGGGGCTCCTGCCGACGATCGACGGAACCGGCACCTTCTCGGAGCCCTGGCTGCTGGTGTTCATGATGTTGTTGGTGATCCACGCGGCGAGGCCGAGCACGGCCACGCACAGGATGACCACCAACGTGATCATGATGGCTTTCTTGCGCCGAGCGCGCCGCTCCTCTTCCTCGTCGGCGATCGGGTCGTACTCGTCCTCGGGCTCCGACTTCAGCGCCGCCGGGCGGTGCCTGCCTCCACCACCGGACATCACCTGGGTGCGCGGCGTGCGGGACGCCTGCTCGTTCATCACGGCGGTGCGGTCCTCGGCCGTCATCACGGCCGGCGCGGACGGGCGCTGACCCGACAGCACCCGCACCAGGTCGGCGCGCATCTCCGCGGCCGACTGGTACCGGTTCGCCGGGCCCTTCGCCATCGCCTTCAGCACGATCGCGTCCAGCTGCGGCGACACCTTCGGGTTCAGCGACGACGGCGACTTCGGGTCCTCCCGCACGTGCTGGTACGCGACCGCGACCGGGGAGTCACCGGTGAACGGCGGCTCGCCGGTCAGCAGCTCGAACAGCACGCAGCCCGCGGCGTAGACGTCGGAACGGGCGTCGACGGACTCGCCGCGCGCCTGCTCCGGCGACAGGTACTGGGCCGTGCCGATGACGGCGGCGGTCTGGGTGACCGCGGCCTGCCCGTCGTGCACGGCGCGGGCGATGCCGAAGTCCATCACCTTGACGGCACCGGACTTGGTGATCATGACGTTCGCCGGCTTGACGTCGCGGTGGACGATGCCGTGCCGGTGACTGAAGTCGAGTGCGGCCGAGACGTCGGCCATGACCTCCATCGCGCGCTTGCCGGACAGCGGGCCCTGCGTCTTCACGATGTCGCGCAGCGTCCGTCCGTCGACGAACTCCATGACGATGTACGGCAGCGGGCCGTACTCGGTCTGCGTCTCGCCGGTGTCGTAGACGGCGACGATGGCCGGGTGGTTCAGGGCAGCGGAGTTCTGGGCCTCGCGCCGGAACCGCTCCTGGAACTGGGCGTCGCGGGCGAGGTCTGCGCGCAGCACCTTGATCGCCACGTCTCTGCCGAGGCGGACGTCCCGCCCCTTGTGGACCTCGGACATACCGCCGTACCCGAGGGTCTCACCCAGTTCGTAGCGGTTTGAGAGCAGTCGCGGAGTGCTCATCGGTGCTTCGTCCCGCTCCTCGTCGACGGTGTTCCCAACTCGGTGGTTCTGGTCTGGCTCATGGCGCGCACGTCACCTTCACCTGCGAGCCGACCGGCAGCCCGCCTGTCGGCGAGATGGCGGTGACCCGGCATTTCTTCAGATCGCCCGGTGCTGTGCCCTGCGGGCTCTGCACCCTGGGCTCCAGACCGTTGTCGATCAAGTCTTTCCTGGCTTCTTCGCCGGAACGACCGATGTAGTCGTCCTCGTCGACCTGCTTCAACGCGTTGCCCGGTATCCGGTCGGCGGAGTCGGGCTTGCCCTGCTGCCCGTTCGCCGACGGCTTCGGGTTCGCCGAGCTCGAGATCGTCGTCTGCAGGCTGACCTGTCCGTTGCCGCTGTTCGGCCCCAGGACCCACTTCCACACCAGGAACCCACCGAGCGCCAGCAGCACGGCCACCAGGAGAGCGACCATAACCCAGACGACGGTCCGGTTTCTCCCCGGTGGCGTCGGCATGGGAGCGAACGTCCCGGTCTGGTGCGCCGGTTGCATGCCAGGGTGGGTGCCCTGCCGTGCCGGCCCGGTCGGGTGGTGCGGCATCTGCGGCGGAATCGGAAGTGGTTGCGACACCTGCGGCGGAATCGGAAGTGGTTGCGACACCTGCGGAGGCGGCGGCTGGGGTGGCAGCACCTGCGGCGGCACGCCCTGCGGCACCATCTGCGGCATCGTGAACCCGGACGGTGTCGGCAGCGGCTGGCCCACCCGCACCGCGCTCACGGCTGCGGCGAACTCGCCACCGGTCCGGTAGCGCTGCCGCGGGTCCTTCACCAGTGTCGCCTCGATCAACGCCCGTGCACCCGGCGGCACGTCCGGCGGCAACGGTGGCGCGATGTCGCGGATGTGCATCATCGCGACGGTCACCGCGTTGTCGGAGAGGAACGGCCGGTGCCCGGCCAGACATTCGTAGCCACAGACTGCCAACGAGTAAACGTCGCTCGCCGGTTCGGCCTCTCCACCGAGAGCTTGCTCAGGTGCGATGTAGTGCGCGGTTCCCATGACCATTCCGGATCGTGTCACGGGTGCCGCGTCCACGGCCTTCGCGATGCCGAAGTCGGTGATCTTCACCTTGCCCGACGGCGTGACCATGATGTTGCCCGGCTTCACGTCCCGGTGCACGAGCCCGCGTTCGTGGGCGGCCTGCAACGCGTTCCCGGTCTGCTCCAGCAGGTCCAGCGTCACGTCCGCGGTCAGCCGGCCGCGCGAGATGATCGTCGCGAGCGGTTCGCCCTCGACGAGCTCCATCACGAGGTACGCCGTGTCCTCCGGACCGTCGGTGACGGACGCGGTCTCGCCGTAGTCGTGCACCGACGCGATGCCGGGGTGGTTGAGCGACGCCGTCATCCGCGCCTCGGTGCGGAAGCGGTGCAGGAACTCGGGATCGCCGGAGAGCTCGGCCTTGAGGACCTTCACGGCCACCCGCCGGTCGAGCCGCTCGTCGGCGCCTTCCCAGACCTCGCCCATGCCACCGACCGCGATCCGCCTGGTGAGGCGGTAGCGGTCGGCGAGGAGCTGGCCCTTGGTGAGCATCAGCGACCCGCCAGGTACGCGTTCATCACGGCGCGCCCGATCGGGGCGGCGACCTTGCCACCAGTGGCACCCAGACCGCGGTCGCCACCGTCCTCCACGATCACCGCGATCGCGATCTCCGGCTTCTGCGCGGGCGCGAACGCGATGTACCAGGCGTGCGGCTTGGTCTTCAACGGGTCGGTGCCGTGCTCGGCGGTACCGGTCTTCGAGGCCACCTGGATGTTGTTGTTGCGGCCCTCGCCGCCGGTGTTGATCTCCGACTGGATCATCATGTCGCGCAGCGTGGCCGCGTTGTCCGCGCTCATCGCGGTCTCGACGCTGTCGGGGTCGGTCTCGTCGATCGGCTTGAGGTCCGGGCCGAGGATCTTCGACACCAGGTACGGCTGCATCCGCTTGCCGCCGTTGGCGATCGTCGCCGCCACCACCGCGTTCTCCAGCGGCGTGATCTGCACGTCGCGCTGGCCGATACCGGTCTGGTAGAGCGCGGCCTCGTCCGGGATCGGGCCGAGCGTCGAGGTCTCGACGGGCAGCGGCACCTTCAGCGTGGTGTCGTTGAAGCCGAACTTCTCCGCCTGCCTGCGCAGCTTGGCCGCGCCGACCTGGGCCGCCATCTCGCCGAACGCCGTGTTGCACGACTTGGCGAGCGCGGTCTCCATCGGCACCGTGTCACCGGGGCCGCAGGGCTGGCCGTTGAAGTTCGGGAACGGCGCGTTCGAGGTGCCGGGCAGGTTGATCGTGCCCTTGGCGGTGTACTGGGTGTCCTTGGTCTTGCCGTCCGCCAGCGCGGCCGCGGCCACGATCACCTTCAGCGTCGAGCCGGCCGGGTAGAGGGCCTGCGTCGCGCGGTTGATCAACGGGTCGTTCGCGTCCTTGGCGGTCAACTGCTTCCAGGCCGCCGCCTGCGCGTCCGCGTCGTGGCTCGCGAGCAGGTTCGGGTCGTAGGACGGCGTGCTCGCCATCGCGAGGATCTCGCCGGTCGCGGGCTTGATCGCGACGACGGAACCGGTGAAGCCCTTCGCGGTCAGCTGGTCGTACGCGACCTGCTGCACCTTCGAGTCGAGCGTGAGCTGGACGTTGCCGCCGACCGGGTCACGACCGGTGATCAACGCGGAGACGCGGCGGGCGAACAGCCGGTCGTCCGAGCCGTTGAGCAGGTCGTTCTCCGCGCGCTCCATGCCGGAGGTGCCGTAGGTGACCGACAGGTACCCGGTGACCGGCGCGTACACCTTGCCGTTGTTGTAGGTGCGCAGGTACCGCAGACGGTCGGTCGTCTCCTTGACGTCCGCGATGACCGTGCCGTCGGCGACGGTGATCAGACCGCGCTTGCGGGCGTACTCGTCGAGGAGCACCCGCTTGTTGTACGGGCTGAGGCGCCACTCGTCGGCGTTGATGACCTGCACCCACGTGGCGTTGCCCAGTAGCAGCAGGATCATGACCATCATGGCCATGCCGACGCGGCGGAGCGGTGTGTTCATTTGGGACGCTCCACCATCACAGTGTGCTGGTCGGCGATAGCCGGTTGTTGCGGTTTCGGCTTGGGAGCCCGCTGCGGGGCCCTCGCCGCGGCAGAAATTCGCAGTAGCAACGCGACCAGGACGTAGTTCGCGAGCAGCGACGAACCGCCGTAGGACAGGAACGGCGCGGTGATGCCCGTCATCGGGATCAGCTTGGTGACACCGCCGATGATGATGAACACCTGGAAGCAGAGCGCGAACGCCAGACCGCCGCCGAGGAGCTTGCCGAAGCTGTCGCGCACCGAGATGGCACCGCGCAGGCCCCGGAGCGAGAGGATCATGTAGACCAGGATCACCGCGGCGAGACCGACGAACCCGAGCTCCTCGCCGATCACGGCGGTGATGAAGTCCGAGTTGGCCTCGGGGATCATCTCAGGGCGGCCGGCACCGAGTCCTGCGCCACCGATGCCTCCGGTCGCCAGACCGAACAGCGACTGCGAGATCTGGTAGCCGCCGCCGATGGGCAGGTCGTACCGCGCGATCGGATCCTGCCAGTTCGCCACGCGCTGTTGGACGTGACTGAAGAGTTTCCACGCGATGACCGCGCCGACGGAGAACAGGCCGATGCCGAGCACGACCCATGCCGCCCGTTCGGTGGCGATGTAGAGCAGCACGAGCACGATGCCGAAGAACAGCAGCGATGAGCCGAGGTCCTTCTGCAGCACCATGACCGCGACCGTGACGCCCCACGCCGCGAACAGCGGTCCGAGGTCACGCGCGCGCGGCAGATCCATGCCGAGGAACCGGCGGCCCGCCGTGGTGAAGAGGTCCCGCTTCGACACCAGGAACGCCGCGAAGAAGACCATCAGCAGGACCTTGGCGAACTCACCTGGCTGGATGGACAGCGGACCGATGCGCAGCCAGATCTTCGCGCCGTTGATCTCGGGCGCGATGAAGCCGGGCAGCACACCGGGCAGCATCAGCGCGACGAGGCCGGCGAGGCCGAACGTGTAGCCGAAGCGGGCGAGCGTGCGGTGGTCCGACAGGAACTTCAACGTGGCCGCGAACAGCAACAACCCGATCGCGGTCCAGATGACCTGCTTGAACGCGACCGGTTCCCACGTCGAGCCGTCCGGGTACGTGACGCCCTCCAGGGCGAGGTCGATCCGGTGGATGGTCACCAGGCCGAGCCCGTTGAGCAACGCGACGCACGGCAGGATCACCGGGTCGGCGTAGGGCGCCCACCGGCGCACGGCGAGGTGCGCGCAGGCGAAGAGGCCGAGGTAGGCGAGACCGAGCCAGAGGATCGTCAGGCTGAGCGACCGCTCCTGGTTGAGTTCGACCAGGATCAGCGCCAGCGTCACGATCCCGGCCGCGAACGCGAGCATCACCAGTTCGGTGCTCCGCCGCGTCGGCGGTCGCAGCCCCGGTGACGTGCTCGTCGCCACCGACGCGCCTGGTGAACCTTCCCCGGTGGGGACGGGCGAGCCCATCAACTACGGACCCTCCCGGCATTCCACACCCGGCTTCTGCTGGGAGGGGGTGAGCGAAGGCTCGCCGGCGACGGTCTCCGTGTTCGGCGAACCGTTCCCGGGCGGCGGCGTGGTCGTCGTCGTGGTGGTGCCCGTCGGCGAGCCGGTGGTCGTGGTCGTCGTCGTCGTGGTCGTCGTCGTGGTGGTCGACGTCGACGACGTGTCCTTGCACAACGGCAGCAGGTGCTCGGTGCGCAGCAACCTGACCGCGGCGCGTGCGCCGTCGATCCCGTTGTCGCTGCGGATGCCGGCGGTGATGGTCTTGCGACCACCCTCCTGCAGGTCCTTCAGCGTGATCTCCTTGCAGCCGGTCGATCCGGGCGGGCAGGAGTCCTCGACCTTGGACGACAGCTTGAAACCGAGCACGGAGCCGTTGAGACCGCGGAAGATCGCGACCTGGCCGTCCTCGGTGGCGCCGACGTAGTACTGGGTGTTGAGCCACAGCTTGCCGCCGACCGCCACGACACCGGCGAGCAGGAGCAGCACGAAGATGATCACGAACGCCTTGATGGCGTTGCGCTTCTTGCGCTTCGGGTCCTGCGGCGGAGGCGGCGGTGCCTCCATGCGCTGCGGCATCGGCGGGCGCTGCTGCGTGAGCGCGCTCGCCCGGGAGGCCGCGGAGTCCGGCGGGGCGTTGTGGTCCTCGCTGCCGTCACCGGCCGCGCCACCGACGATCGGGTAGTCGTCGCCGAAGTCGACGTCCTCGACGTCCGCCACGATCACCGTGACGTTGTCGGGGCCGCCGCCCTTGAGCGCGAGCTCGATCATCCGGTCCGCGCAGGACTGCGGGTCGGGGATGCGGATCGCCTCGTCCAGCGTCTCCAGCGAGACGACCCCGGACAGACCGTCCGAGCACAGCAGGAACCGGTCACCGGCGCGCGCCTCGCGCACGGTGAGGCTCGGCTCGAAGTCGTGGCCGGTCAGCGCGCGCAGCAGCAACGAGCGCTGCGGGTGCGTGGCCGCCTCGTCCGGGGTGATCCGGCCCTCGTCGATCAACGACTGGACGAACGTGTCGTCGTGCGTGATCTGCGCGAACGTGCCCTCCCGCAGGAGGTACGCGCGCGAGTCGCCGATGTGCACCAGCCCGAGCCTGTTGCCCGCGAACAGGATGGCCGTGAGCGTCGTGCCCATGCCCTCCAGGTCCGGGTCGCTCGTGACCAGTTCGGAGATGGCGCCGTTGCCGGCCGCGACCGCGTCGCGGAGCTTGCCGAGGAGGTCGTCGCCAGGCTCGTCGTCGTCGACGTGGGCCAGCGAGGCGATGACCACCTTGCTCGCGACTTCACCGGCGGCGTGGCCACCCATGCCGTCGGCGACTGCGAGCAGGCGAGGGCCCGCGTACACGGAGTCCTGGTTGTTGGAGCGAACCAGGCCCCGGTCGCTGCGGGCCGCGTATCGAAGAACCAAGGTCATGAGCGCAGCTCGATCACCGTTTTGCCAATGCGGATCGGGGTGCCGAGAGGTACGCGCAGGGGTGCGGTCACCTTGGCTCGGTCTAGGTAGGTGCCGTTCGTGGAGCCGAGGTCCTCCACGTACCAGTCGGTGCCGCGCATGGACAGCCTCGCGTGCCTGGTCGACGCGAAGTCGTCGTCCAGCACGAGAGTGGAGTCGTCAGCGCGGCCGATCAGGATCGGCCTGCCGTCGAGCGAGATGCGGGTGCCGGTCAGCGCCCCGTGGGTGACCACGAGTTGCCGAGGCGCCTTGCTTCCCCTCGCCGACTTCTCGGACCTCCGGAATCCGGGCAGACCTGACGCCCGGAGCCCTGAGGCTGCGTAGAGATCAGAGCGGACCACACGTAGGGCGGCCAGCACAAAGAGCCAGAGGAGCACGAGAAAGCCCGCTCTGGTCAGCTGCATCACCAGCTCTGGCACCGGTTGTAACCGCTCCTGCCTTGAGTTGCTTACCGACGCCCGTGTCGACCTCTAGCCCGCGGTGCGGAAGACCAGTGACGAGTGGCCGATGCGGACGACGTCGCCCTCCGCGAGCTGCCAAGTCTGCACTGGCGTGCCGTTCACCGTGGTCCCGTTGGTCGAACCGAGATCAGCGAGCATCGCATTCTGCCCGTCCCAGGAGATTTCCAGGTGGCGCCTGGAGACTCCGGTGTCCGGGAGGCGGAAGTCGGCTTCCTGCCCACGTCCTACGACGTTTCCACCCTGCTTGAGGTTGTACGTGCGGTTGGAACCGTCGTCGAGGTGCAGGGTCGCGTTGAGCTGGCGGTTGGCGCCCTGGGTGGCCGGAGGGGCGTATCCGCCCTGGTTGTAGCCCTGGTCGTAGCCGCCCTGCTGGCCGTAGCCCGGCTGCTGGCCGTAACCCTGGTCATACCCGCCCTGCTGGCCGTAGCCCTGGTCGTAGCCGCCGCCCTGCTGCTGGCCGTAACCCTGGTCGTAGCCCTGCTGGCCGTACCCCTGCTGCTGCCCGTAGCCCTGGTCGTAGCCGCCGCCCTGCTGGCCGCCGCCGTAACCCTGGTCGTAGCCCTGCTGCTGCCCGTAGCCCTGGTCGTAGCCCTGCTGGCCGCCGCCGTAGCCGCCGCCCTGCTGGCCGTAGCCCTGGTCGTAGCCGCCTTGCTGGCCGTAGCCCTGGTCGTACCCCTGCTGGCCATAGCCCTGTTGCTGGCCGTAGCCCTGCTGGTCGTAGCCCTGCTGCTGCTGGCCGTAGCCGCCCTGACCATAAGGGTCCTGGCCGGGCTGGCCCTGTCCTTGTCCGTAGCCGGGTGGCTGGCTCATGGATCGGTCTCCTGCGGTGCGAGGTGGTGCTGACCGTCGGCTGGCCGCTTTCACGTCGGGGTCGACGGACGAGCTGGTTCGGAACTGTCCGGTGTGCAGCGCCTCGGAGCGCTCCAGGGAGACTACGACGTCACCATAGGTATCCCATCCGGACTCGGCCAGGTGCTCCCGCAGGCCCTCTGCGAGTAGCTGGGTGATGCGTAGTTCATCCTGCTCATCGCCCGCAAGACGCTCGTGGTCCTGGGGTCCGAGCAACACTTTGAAGTGGTTGGGGGCTAGCAGTCTGCCACCCGCGAGCTCGCGGATGTTGCTGTCACCCTCCCGTTGCAGCGCCTGTGCCACCTCTTGGGGCACCACGTTGCCTCCGAACACGCGCGCGAAGGTGTTGCCGACCAGACCTTCCAGCTTGCGCTCGAAACGTTGCAGGCCCACGTCAACTCCTTCCGCTCGGACGGGCTCCTGTGCCGATCGTATCCGGGTGCGACCAGCCCTACAGGGGGCGATTAGGAACCTGGTTTGGACGCGTGCTAGTGTTCTCCACGTCTCCAGGGGCAAGTGGCGGAATGGCAGACGCGCACGGTTCAGGTCCGTGTGTCCGAAAGGACGTGGGGGTTCAACTCCCCCCTTGCCCATCGAAAGACAGATGGAACCCCTCTCGCGGGAATCGCGAGGGGGGTTCTTTCGTTGATCGGCAGTATCGGATTCCTTGATCCAACAGGTGATGTCTGTCACTCGTTCGGGGGTCGGCATGTGGGCGATAGCGGCAGCGGACTTCGGTGCTCAGCTCGAACTCGTGGAGCTTCCCGAGCCGCAGGCGGGCCCGAACGAACTGAAGGTCCGGTTGTTCGCGGCGAGCGTGAACCCGTTCGACCGCAAAGTCGTCGACGGGATGCTTCGCGACTCCGAGACCGTGTTCCCGTTGGTTCCCGGAACTGATGGTGCCGGTGAGGTGGTTGGTTCCGGAGAGAGGATTTTCGGCACCTTCTTCCACCGTCCCGTCGGCCGCGGAACATACGCCGAGTACGTCACAGTTCCGGCCGGGAACACGTTGGCGCCGTTGCCGGAAGACCTCGATCCCGCCGTTGCCGCCGCATTGCCGACCGCGGGTATGACGGCGTGGCAGTTGGTCGAGGCGCTGGGGTCCGCGGAATCCGTGCTGATCATCGGACCGAACGGTGGCGTCGGGTCGTTCGCCGTGCAGATCGCCCGTGCGGCCGGCAAGCGGGTGATCCCCGTCGGTCGTGGCGACTCTCTCGTCGAGGCCGACGCGTTGATCGACCTCGTGAGCACCGACCGTTCGTCGTTCGAGGCGAACGCGCGCTACGCGCCGTTGGCGTTCAACACCAACTACGTCTCCGCTGACAAGGCGCAGAACTTCGGCATGAAGGGGTCGCGGGAAACGCTCGTGCGGCTCGCGTCGATGGTGCAGGCGGGGGACCTGTCGGTGCCGATCGCCCGCCGGGTGCCGTTGCGTGAGGCGACCGACGTTTTCGCAGGTCGTGGCCCTGGCAAGATCGTGATCATCATGTAGGTGGTCGTTCTGGCGCGGTGAACGGTCGACGGGCGGTGACCGGCGCCGCTGGGCGACTTTTCGTCGCCACGCGTAGTGCACCCACTCTGAGCAGGTCTTTTGGTGCGTCCATCCGGATTAACGTCACCCGGACGGCAGCACCGTAGGACCGAACTCCCCGCGCCACTCTTCGACCGGTCACCGACCGGTCGGCGCCGTCGATCGCAACAGGCTTCGCGACCTGGGGAAGGGCCGCGCGCTTACTGCTAAGCCTTATGCAGAGCACGAGTCGAATCGCGGCGGATCACCCGCCGCGCTGGCGAGGAGGCACTGGCGTGAGCAGCACCCCAGCAAGGATCGCGGCACCCGACAGCGCACGGGGACTGTCGACCACCGCGCTCCCGGTTCCGGAACTGCCCGCGTCCGTCGAGGAGTTGGCAGCCGCCGCGGCGATCCGCCTCGGCTGGCACGGCGTCGTCCTGCCCGAGATGGTCCTGATGGGCCGCAAGGTCGTCGTCGTGGCCGAACTGCTCGCCGACGCCCACGCCGAGCGCGTGTGCGTGGGTGCGGGTCCCGAGGCCGACAAGACCACCGTGTCGACGTGGGTGTGGCCGGAGATGGAAGGCCGCGTCCCGCCCGCCGCCGTGCGCATCGTCGGTGTCTTGGCCGTCGCCCGTCACTGGCGGACCGCGCTGGCCTCCGCCGTCCCCTTCTCCCGCTACGGCAACGCCGCGGTCGTGCTGCCGGAGTCGGTCGCGTTCTCGCACGACTACCTGTCGAACTGCCTGCCGCGCGTGCGCCGCTACGGCGTCTCGGTCCTGCTGGCCGACGACGAGAAGGACCTCTCGGTCGACGTCTCCGGTCGTCAGGAGAACGTGCCCGCCGAGGACACCGCCATCACCCGCTGGGTCAACGAGCTGGTCTACGAGCAGGTGCTCGCCACCGCTTCCTGATCTACGGTCGGGGCCATGCGAGTAGTCATAGCCGGCGGACACGGGCAGATCGCGCTGCTTCTCGAGCAGCAGCTGGCCACCCGTGGAGACGCGGCGACAGCGCTGGTCCGCAACCCCGATCACTTCGCCGACGTGCAGGAAGCCGGAGCCGTTCCGGTGCTGTGCGACCTGGAGTCCGCCGACCTGGACTCGGTCGCCGCGTATTTGAACGGCGCTGATGCCGCGGTTTTCGCCGCAGGTGCCGGGGCCGGCTCTGGAGCCGCCCGCAAGGACACCGTCGACTACGGGGCCGCTGCGCTGTTCGCCTCCGCTGCCGTCGAGGCAGGGGTGCGGCGGTTTCTGCAGGTCTCCACGGTGGGGATCGAGCTCGCCGACTCGCCGTCGGTGGATCCGGAGTTCGCGGTCTACCTCAAGGCCAAGAAGCTCGCGGAAGAGGACCTGAAGCCCCGGGATCTCGACTGGACGATCCTGCGGCCGGGACCGCTGGTCAACGATCCGCCGACCGGGCTCGTGACCCTGGCCGCGCCTCGGTTGCCCCGTGCCTCGGTGACGCGTGCGGACGTGGCCGCCGTGCTGGCGGAGCTGCTCACCGCGCCGCAGACGATCGGCAAGACGCTGGAACTGACGAACGGCGAGACGCCGGTCGCCGACGCGGTGAAGGCGATCCTCTAACCGAGCACGCGGTCCAGGTACGCGTTGGTGAAGGTGCGGTTCGGGTCGACCTCGTCGCGCACCCGCAGGAAGTCGTCGAAGTGCGGGTACAGCGGGCGGAGCTCGGCGGACGTGAGGTCGTGCATCTTGCCCCAGTGGGGGCGGCCGCCCACCGACTTGGCGATGCTCGCGTACGCGTCGAAGAACGCCTTGTACTGCATGCCCAACGCCTGGTGCATGGAGATGTAGGCGGTGTCGCGGCCGTTCGCCGTGGACATCCAGATGTCGTCCGCCTGGGCCACGCGGACCTCGCACGGCACGATCAGGGCGTCGCGGTCGCCGAGCCGGTCGGCCACCGCGCGGAGCTCGCCGATGACGTCCAGCAGGGTTTCGCGCGGGATGGAGAACTCCGTCTCCACGAACCGGACCCGTCGGGGCGTCACGAAGACGTTGTGGGAGTAGTCGGAGTAGGAGCGCTCGGAGATCAGCGCGCCGCACATCTCGTTGAGCTTGCGGGTGTAGCGCGGGAAGGTCTTGGCCACCTTGCACACCGCGCCGAACGCGGCGTTCTCCATGACCTCGTACTCCCAGGTCTGGCGGAGCTTGGAGAGCGGCCGGGCCGGTTCCGGAATCCTGTTGTTGCGCTTGACGATCACGCGGTCCGAGTGGGTGAACCAGTGGAACTCGACGTGGTCCTCGACGGCGCAGAGGTCGTCGAACTGTTCGAGCACGGCGTCCAGCCGGCCTGGTGCCTCGGAGGCCTGCAGCACGAACGACGGGACGCAGCGCAGGGTGAGCGTGCTGATGACGCCGAGCGCGCCGAGGCCCACGCGGGCGGCGTTGAACAGGTCCGGGCGTTCGGTGCGGGAGCAGGTGACGACCGAGCCGTCGGCCAGGACGAGTTCGAGGGACTCGATCGTGGTGGCGAGGACGCCCAGCTTCGCGCCGGTGCCGTGCGTTGACGTGGAGACCGCGCCCGCGACGGTCTGGGCGTCGATGTCGCCGAGGTTCGGCATGGCGAGTCCGAGCCGGTGCAGATCGGCGTTGAAGGCGCGCAGCTGAGTGCCGGAACGCACGGTCACCAGGCCGGTCTCCGTGTCCGCGCGCACGATTCCCGTCCAACGGTCCAGGTCGAGCGCCACTTCCGGCGCGACCGCGATGTCGTTGAACGAGTGACCGCTGCCCCGCGCGCGGACACGGCCGCCGGACGTCACGGTCGCGGCGATTTCATCCGTGCTCATCGGGTGGACGACGCGCGTGGGGTTGCACGACGCGGTTCTAGCCCAGTTCGTCCACACACGGACCTCCACGAGAGAGTGTGACCTGCGAGTAACGTAAGTGAAAGCTCTTCACGTTTCAAGGGTTGACGACGTACCGTCAGGGCATGCGCAGAACACGACTCGACGCCGCGACGAAGGACCTGGATCCTCCGTTCGCGATCGTCGATCTGGACGCCTTCGACCACAACGCGGCGGACCTCGCCCGTCGCGCTGCCGGTCACCCGATCCGGGTCGCCAGCAAGTCGATCCGTGTGCGCGACCTGGTGAGCCGGGCGCTGGAACGGCCCGGCTACCACGGGGTCATGTGCTACTCGCTGGCCGAGGCGTTGTGGTTGTCGGAGCAGAACGTCAGCGACGACCTGCTGGTGGCGTACCCGACGGCCGACCGGGCGGCGCTGCAGAAGCTCGCGGCGAACGAGA
This sequence comes from Lentzea sp. NPDC004789, assembly GCF_053601075.1. NCBI lineage: Bacteria > Bacillati > Actinomycetota > Actinomycetes > Pseudonocardiales > Pseudonocardiaceae > Lentzea > Lentzea sp. NPDC004789. The sequence goes on from NZ_JBSGBE010000003.1 coordinate 372,065, forward strand.
CCGCACGTCAGCGAGTCACGATCATGGTCGACTCGGTCGAGCACCTGGACTTCGTGGACGCGGCGATCGGGCCGCACTCGGACATCCGGGTCTGCCTGGAGCTGGACGTGTCGTGGCGGCCGCTGCCGGGCGTGCACATCGGTCCGCGCCGTTCGTCGATCCACACCCCGCAGCAGGCCAGGGCACTGGCCGCCAAGATCACCCAACGGCGTGGCTTCAAACTCGTCGGCGTCATGGCGTACGAGGGGCAGATCGCCGGTCTGGGCGACAACCCGCCCGGTCAGCCGCTGCGGGCGCTGGGCATCCGGTTCATCCAGGCCAAGTCCGGGCCCGAGCTGATTCACCGCAGGACTGCGGTCATCAGCGCGGTCCGGCAGGTCGCCGACCTGGAGTTCGTCAACGGTGGCGGCACCGGCAGCCTGGAGCTCACCGGTTCCGACCCGTCGGTCACCGAGCTCGCGGCCGGCAGCGGGCTGTTCGGGCCGACGTTGTTCGACGCCTACCAGGCGTTCAAGCCGGAACCCGCCGCGCTGTTCGCGCTCTCGGTGGTGCGCAAGCCGACCAAGAGGGTCGCGACGCTCTTTGCCGGTGGCTACATCGCGTCCGGCACGCCCACGCCCGACCGGCAGCCGTCGCCGTACCTGCCGGCGGGGTTGAAGACGCTGGGCCTCGAAGGCGCCGGCGAGGTGCAGACGCCGGTCACCGGGAAGGCGGCGGAGCACCTGAAGATCGGTGACCGCGTCTGGATGCGGCACGCCAAGGCGGGCGAGCTGTTCGAGCGGTTCGACGAGGTGCACCTGGTGCACGGTGACCGCATCGAACGCACCGTGCCCACGTACCGCGGCGAGCGCCGCAACTTCGGCTAGGCGGGCAGGCGCGAGGACAGGTAGCCCCTGACCAGCGCCCTCGCCTCGGCCAGGATCGCCGGGTCGCCCATCGCGCTGTTGCGGAACGCCATCTTCATCACGGCGTCGGCCGCCTCGACGGCGATCGCGATCGGCAGCTGGACCTCGGTCATCGGAATTCCGAAGCGGCCGGAGATCAGCTCGGAGATCTTGTCCGAGATGACCGCGTTGTTGTCGCGGCGGTCGTCGAGCAGCCGCATGTCCACGACGTCACCGAAGTGCAGCCGCCCGAACGCGGGGATCTCGCGGTGCATCGTCACGTAGACGTCGAACACCGTGTCCACGGCGTCCCACCAGTGCTCCAGCGTCGACTGCTCGAGCCGTTCGGTGATGCCGTGGGAGAACCTGTCGACGTTGCGCAATGTCAGCGCCTGCACGACGGCTCTCTTGTCGGGGAAGAACTGGTACAGCGATCCGACCGCGACACCCGCCCTCTCCGCGATCAACGTCGTGGTGACGCCGTCGTAGCCCACTTCGTCGATGAGAGTGGCGCAGGCCTCGAGCATTCGCTCGACTCTCTTGGCGCTGCGCTGCTGGACAGGCTGACGGCGGAGCGGGGTGGTGCTCGTCACGGCGACTCCCAGTAGTTCGGGTACATCCATCTTGCCTGTTGTACGGCCTTTTCACTTCCCTGAACCTGTCAACACGCCTACGATCCGAACAAGTTTCACATTTGGAGGATCGATGAGCGACTTCCTCTGGGGAGTGTCGACGTCCGCGTTCCAGATCGAGGGCGCGTTCAGTGCAGGCGGCCGTGGTCCCTCCGTGTGGGACGACTTCGCTCCGGTACACGACAACGACAACGCGTCGGTTGCGTGCGACCACTACCACCGGTGGCGCGAGGACGTTGCGCTCATGACGCAGCTCGGCGTCAACGCGTATCGGTTCTCGATCGCGTGGCCGCGCATCCAGCCCACCGGCAAGGGGCCCGTCAACGTTGAGGGGCTCGACTTCTACGACCGCCTGGTCGACGCCCTCGTCGACGTCGGCATCGCTCCCGTGGTCACGTTGTACCACTGGGACACGCCGTTGGAGCTGGAAGCGGAGGGCGGCTGGCTCAACCGGGACATCGCCGACCGGTTCGCCGACTACACCGCGTTGGTCGCGGACCGCCTCGCCGACCGCGTGAAGCTCTGGATCCCGATCAACGAGCCCGCGATGGTGACGTTGCAGGGCTATGCGATCGGTGTGCACGCACCCGGCAAAGCGTTGCTCTTCGACGCGTTGCCGACCGCCCACCACCTGAACCTCGCGCACGGCCGTTCAGTCGAAGTGCTGCGGTCGTACAACGCGCAAGCCGTTGGTTCGGCGAACAACCACACGCCGGCGTGGGCGGAGAACCCCGACAGCCCGGCGGACCGGGCCGCGGCCGACGCCTACAGCGACATCCACAACTGGTTGTACGCGGATCCGATGCTCGCCGGCCGCTATCCGGACTCCGTGGCGGAGATGCTGCCGATCCAGGACGGCGACCTCGCCACGATCGCGCAGCCGCTCGACTTCTACGGCGTGAACTACTACAACCCCACCAGGCTGCGGGCTCCGTCCGAGGGCAACCCGCTGCCGTTCGACCTGGTCGACATCGAGGAGTACCCGAAGACCGGCTTCGACTGGCCGATCGTGCCGTCGGGGCTCTCCGAGATGATCGGTGTTCTCCGCGAACGGTTCCCGAACCTGCCACCCGTGTACGTCACCGAAAGCGGCTGCAGCTTCCCGCACGAGATCGAGGACACCGACCGGGTCTCCTACCTGGACGGACATCTCAGCGCCGCGCGGGAGGCGGACGTCTCCGGGTACTTCGTCTGGTCGCTGCTCGACAACTTCGAGTGGGAGTCCGGATACTCGCAGCGGTTCGGCCTGGTCCACGTCGACTACGAGACGCAGCGCCGCACGCCGCGCGCCTCGTTCCACTGGTACAGAAAGGTGATCAGTGGTGAGTGAGGCACTGGCCGAACCGCTCGTCCGCGTCAGACGCGGGTGGATGGCGTGGTTGTTCTGCGCGAACCTGGGACTGTGGCTGGCGGTCTACGCGCCGATCCAGGTGCTGTTGCCACAGCAGGCCGAGTTGCTGAACAAGGCGAACAAGGAGTTCGTGTTCGGCGTCGTCACCGGCGTCGGCGGGATCGTGTCGTTGCTCATCGTGCCGCTCATCGGATTCTTGAGCGACCGCACGACTTCACGGTTCGGTCGTCGTCATCCGTGGACGTTGGCCGGCGCTGTTGTTGGTGGCATCGGTCTCGCCGTTCTCGCCAACGCACCGTCGGTGCTCGTCATGACGATCGGCTGGTGTCTGGTGCAGGCGGGGATCGGCGGCATGCTCGCCGCGCTGACCGCCGTGGTGCCGGACCAAGTGCCCGTCGTGCAACGAGCTCAGGTCGGCGGGCTCATCGGCATCAGCCAGATGCTCGGCACCGTGCTGGGTGCGGTCGTCGTGACGTTGCTGGTCAGCGGGCTGAAGGCCGGCTACCTGGCGTGCGCGATCATCGTGCTCGTCGGCGCGCTCTTCTTCGTGTGGAGAACGCCTGACACGCAGCTCATCGTGAAGCCGGTGAAGCCGACGTTCTGGATCTCGCCGCGCGAGCACCCGGACTTCGCCTGGGCGTGGTGCGGTCACCTGATGATCAACCTCGGCAACGCGTTCGGCACGCTCTACCTCCTCTACTTCCTCAGCGACGTGGTCCACTACCCGTCGCCGGAGGACGGTCTGCTGGTGCTGATGGCGCTCTACGGGGTGGCGCTCGCCGCAGGAGCGGTGCTGTTCGGCGCACGAAGTGATCGTTCTGGGCGCCGGAAGCCGTACGTCTACGGTGCCGCGGCCGTGATGGCGCTCGCGGCGGTGTTGCTGGTGATCTGGCCGACCTGGGCCGCGGTGCTGGTCGCCGCACCACTGCTCGGCGTCGGCTTCGGCATCTACTGGGCGGTCGCGATCGCGTTGCTGACCCAGGTGCTGCCCGCGGCGTCCGATCGCGCCAAGGATCTGGGCGTGCTCAACGTGGCCAACGCGTTGCCGCAGGTCATCGCCCCCTTGCTGACCGCCGTGATCTTGGCCAACCTTGGTGGCTACCGCGGCCTGTTCGCGGTGTCGGCACTGGCGACGGCGTCGGCGGCGTGGTTGATGAGTCGAGTGCGATCGGTGGTCTGATGCAGCTGTCGGGCAAGAGGGTTCTGGTCACGGGAGCGTCCCAGGGGATCGGCGCCGAGGCCGCGTTCCGGTTCGCGGCTCACGGCGCGCACGTCCACCTTGTGGCACGGAGCGCCGAACTGCTCGATCTGCAGGTCAAACGGATCACCGAGTTCGGCGGCTCGGCGTCGGCCCACGTGGCCGACCTGTCGGACGCCGCGGAGATCCACACGCTCGCCGAGAGCGTTCCGGCACCCGATGTGCTCGTGAACAACGCCGGTGTCGGCCGCTGGCTGTTCCTCGACGACACCTCGGCGGACGAGCTGCAGACGATGACCTCCGTCCCGTACATGGCGGCGTTGCTGCTGACCAGGGAATACCTGGGCGCGATGCGTGCTCGCGGCTCCGGCTGGATCGTCAACGTGAACTCGCCGGTGTCGCGGCTGCCGATTCCCGGCTGCGTGGGTTACCAGTCGGCACGCTGGGCCCTGCGGGGCCTGACCGCGTCGTTGCGCCTGGACCTGCGCGGAACCGGGGTCGGGATCAGCGAAGTGGTGCCGGGCAAGGTCTCCAGCGAGTACTTCAACAACAACCCCGGTGCGGAGGAACGGATCCCGGCGATCGCCCGGCTCATTCCCACGGTGACGCCGCAGCGGTGCGCGAAGGCGATCGTCGACGCGGTGGAGCAGGAACGCGCCGAGCACCTGTTCCCGTGGCAGCTCAAGGCGTTCGAGATCTCCGGCCGGCTCTTCCCTGGCCTGACGTCGTACCTGACCTGGAGGACCGGCACACACCGCTGATCTTGTCGGTGCTGCTGAGTACGTTGAAACGCAGGGGTTCCCAGTCAGGGGGTACCCCTGCGTGAGCGTGCAACGGCCTCTTGCCTGCGGTGATCGCGCGGAAGCCGCGCGATCAGCTGAACGTCGAAACGTCCTGTGCTTGCCCGCACGCGGGGACCTTTCGTGCGCCAGGAGAGTACGAAAGCTCCCCGCGTGCGCTCGGCGAGTGTGGAAGCGCCCTTGCTCGCGGCGTTCGTGCGGTCGCCGCGTGATCAGCTGAGCGTGGGAGCGGCCTGTGCTTGCCCGCACGCGGGGACCTTTCGTGCGCCAGGAGAGTACGAAAGCTCCCCGCGTGCGCTCGGCGAGTGTGGAAGCGCCCTTTGCTCGCGGCGTTCGTGCGGTCGCCGCGTGATCAGCTGAGCGTGGGAGCGGCCTGTGCTTGCCCGCACGCGGGGACCTTTCGTGCGCCAGGAGAGTACGAAAGCTCCCCGCGTGCGCTCGTATGAGCGTGGAGCGGCCTCTTGTCTGCGGTGTTCGTGCGGTGGCTGTGCGATCAGTTGGGCGTGGGAGCGGCCTGTGCTTGCCGCACGTGGGGAGCTTTTGTGCGCTTGGAGAGTACGAAAGGTCCCCGCGTGCGCTCGGGTGAGCGTGGAAACGGCCCCTTGCCTGCGCGGGAGGTGCAGACAAGGGGCCGACGTGGTGACCGCGGACCGGTGCCGGTCGGGGAGGGAAGGTGCACGTCACCGGCCCGCGGGAATCTGTGGAGTTGTTGAGCTGACCGGGGTCCGCGATGTCGCGGTCGGGGGTTCGCACATCGCGGACCACCGGTCAGTAGGCCGTTTGCAGACCTGGTCGTGTCGGGGGGACGCCAGGTCAGTCGCAAAGGCCCGTTAGTGGGCTCGAGCCACCGCGCGGCGGGTCCGGGTGACAGGAGGGGTCACCGGAGCCTCGCGCAGGTGGCGAGCCGGGCGCGGGGCGAGTCCGCCCGCAACCAGGTGTTCGTACGCGGCGCGCCACACCGAGCAAGGTGACTTCTGCTGGCGCCAACGGCCGGAGCATTCAGGGCAGTTGCCCTTCTCGTCCGGCTCGTGCGCTGCGAGCAGAGCACGCCATCCCTCGGTCAGCCGAGGGAGCTCGGATCGAGCCACCGACAGCAGGGACGGGGCGTCCGCGCGGCTCGCCAGCTCCGTGAGCAGGTCGAGGCGTTCCCACACAGCGTTGCGAAGAACCTGTCCGAGGATCGCGTCCATCGAAACGTCACCGTCACCTTTCCGCCTGGTCGGCGGCTTCGCGTAGCGCAGCCCTGAGCTGTACGAGCTGGTCGTAGGACAAGACTGCCGTCTCTCCGGGAGGTCCGACCAGAACCACTTGGCCCTGAACGACCTTCACGGTGAGCTGGCGGTCCCGGTCGACCACGTCGCCGCAGCTGATCTGCCACGTCCGACGCTGCCCGGTCGTGCCGCGCCATGTGGATTCGGTGTCACCCGTCTCCACAATGGAGGTGGAGCTTGGGGAGGAGCTGTCCACGATCGGTCGTTCCTCTCCGTGCTCACTCGCTTACCGGAATCTAGATTGCGATGATTCATGCCGGAACGGGACGTCACAGCGCTGACCGGTGGAAGTCTTACGGTGAGCGGTAAGCGGTGTTCGGCGGGGCCGATCAGCCTCGCCGAAGAGGACTTCTCGACTCGGGGACCTGCCCCTAGTCTGCCGATGACGCCCAACGGACTGTGAGGGTGCGCGATGAACACCATGAGTTCCCAGGGCTCTCCTATTCCCGCCGAGGTGTGGGACCAGCAGGAGATGCGGGACGCACTGGCCCGACGAGAGATCAGCTCGGTCTACCGGCTGCTCCGACGGCACGGTGTGTCTCAGCGCCAGATCGCGGCGCTCACGGGTCAGTCGCAGTCCGAGGTCTCGGAGATCCTCAAGGGACGCCAGGTGATGGCCTATGACGTCCTGACGCGGATCGCCGTCGGCCTGGGTGTCCCACGTGGATACATGGGTCTCGCCTATGACGAGACAACGGCAGTGAGGGTGGCCGCAACCGCGGACTCACCCCATCCTGAGGAGGACGAGTCGGTGAAGCGTCGGAAGTTCCTCGCGCACGCCGCCGCCGTGACAGTCGGCGCGGCCGTGTTCGGAGCGGACTCCGGGTCGTGGGTTTCTCACCCCACACAGACTCCGGCTCCGGGACGCATCGGCATGACCGATGTGCGCCAGGTCGAAGCGGCGACGCGGGCTCTGCGTGCCCTCGACTACCAGTACGGCGGCGGTTCCTGCCGCGACGCGGTCGTGGCCCAGTTGTCGTGGGGCCAGCAGATGCTCGGTGCGAGCTCCACGGACGTCGTTCGCCAGCGCCTCTACGTCGCGCTGGCCGACCTGCACAACCTCGCCGGCTGGACGTCGTTCGACACGGGCCTGATGGACTCGGCCCGCAACCACTTCGGCCAGGCGCTCGACCTCGCCAAGCAGGGCGAGAACGAGGCCCTGATGGCGAACATCCTGTACCGCATGGGCCGTGTGTACTTGCACCAGAACGCCCCGGATGACGCGCTGAAGGTGTTCCAGCTGGGTCAGCTGGCCGCGCAGAACTCCGGTTCCGAACTGGCCGTGGGCATCCTGTGCGCGAACGAGGCCTGGGCCTACGCGAAGATGGGCTCCGACGAGCAGGCGCTGAAGCTGCTCGGCCGCGCGCGTGACGAGTTCTCCCGCGCGAACGTCGCCGAAGCCCCCGCCTGGGCCAAGTTCTTCAACGAGATCGACCTCTCGTCCATGATCGGCACGGTGCACACGGAGCTGGCGCAGACGGTGGACGCCAAGTACTCGCGGACCGCCATCCCGGCGCTGTCCAAGGCGATCAACAACTTCGGTGACGAGTACGCGCGCAGCCGCTCGTTCAACCTGACCTCCATGGCCATCAACCACCTGCTCCAGGGCGACATCGACCACGGTGCCAAGATCGGCCGCCAGGCCGTCGACCTGTCGGAGAGCCTGAAGTCCGTGCGCACCAAGCAGCGCATGGAGCCGCTGCGCCAGGAGGCTGAAAAGCGCCGCAACAACCCCGAGGCCCGCGAGCTCGCGGACCGCGTGGCCCGCTTCACCGGCACCGAGTCGGCCGCCTGACCTGCGTCTCGTTTGGGTCCTATAGCACCACGATTGGATGGTGTGGGACACGAACCGGTAACGCCAGGCCCTTCTCCCACGAATGCAGCATCGACGGGCGAGAAATCCACGCCTAAGGTGCGGCAGGTCGGGGCGAAGGACGAGGTGCGGCGCGTGAGCCTTACTCGGAGGTGGCGTTCCAAGAGAGCGCTGCGGTCCGCGCAGTTGCTCGACGAGGTGGTGGACACCCAGTTGCCGCTGCTCGCGGCGTTCGACGAGGAGCGACGGCGCAGGTCAGCCGACTACCTCGCGGAGCTGGTGGCCCTAGCGCAGGACTACCGCTATTACGCCAACGGCTGGATCGACAGCCGCGAGCTGGATCGGCGGGGCCAGCGGACGATGAACCGGCTGGCGCGCATGCGCGAGGAATCTTCGGCCCGACTGATCACCGACTAGCCCGTTCGTGCGCAGCTCGTCGTGCTGATCGGACCACTCGCCGAGTGCGGGCCGGATCGCGCGGATGTTTCACGTTGAACAATCACCACGGCACGGGTCCGGCGTGGTCGAACAGGCCGCCGGTCGGACCGTCGTCGGGCAGGGTGGCCAGCCTGATCGCGATCCTGGCACCCTCCGCGGGGGTGTCCCTCCCCTGGAAGCCGTTCAGATCGGTCGCCACGTAGCCGGGGCACGCCCCGTTGACCTTGATGTTCTCCAGTTCCTTGGCGTACTGGACGGTGATCGCGTTCAGGTACGTCTTCGACGGCGAGTAGGTCCCGCTGATCCCGCCGAGGGTGACTCCCGGTGTGCTCTGCAAGGTCAGCGACGCGACGTGGCTCGACAGGTTCACGATCCGCGGCCGCGGTGAGCGGTTCAGCAGCGGCAACATCGCGTTGGTGACCCGGACGACGCCGATCACGTTCGTCTCGATCACCGCCCTGATGCCCTCCGGCGTGGTGGTCGACGGCTGGTCGGGCCAGCCTCCGGCGATGGCGGCGTTGTTGACCAGCGCGTCGAGCCGGCCGAACCGCTCCTCGAACAGCGCTGCTGCCTTGGTGACGCTCTCGTCGTCGGTCACGTCCAACGGCACGAAGAACGCGTCAACGCCCTGTGCACGCAGCTTCTCCGCCGCTTCCTCGCCGCGGGTGGCGTCCCGTGCCCCCACGCCGACGGTGGTTCCCAGTGCGCCGAGTCCTGCCGCGATCTCGTACCCGATGCCCTTGTTCGCGCCGGTGACCAGCGCAATCGTCTGTTCGCTCATGCCGTTGATCGTGGTCGGAGACGCCCGCGGAACCAACATCACTTCGGTCTGGCAGCGATACCCGGCCGGTATCGATACGGTGACGCCGTGGAGACGAGAGAGCTGCGGTACTTCGTCGCGGTGGCCGAGGAGCTCCACTTCGGCCGGGCCGCCGACCGGCTCGGGATCGCCCAGCCACCGTTGTCGCGGACGATCGCCCAGCTCGAACAACGGCTCGGCGTCGCGTTGCTGACCCGGACCAGCCGGAAGGTCTCGCTCACCGAGGCGGGCGCGGTGCTGCTGGCCGAGGCACGGGCGATCCTCGGAGCGGTCGCGGCGGCCGAGCGGCGCACCCGCACCGTCGACCGGCCGTCTCTGGTGCTGGCCGCGAAGGCCGGTGGTTCCAACGAACTGCTCGCGAAGCTCCTCGACGCCTACGCCGCCGAACCCGGTGCGGTCGCCGTCGACCTGCTGTTGTGCGAGGCCCACACCTGGCAACCGCTGCTGGACGGCCGGGCCGATGTGGCGATCCTGCACGAACCGTACGACTCGACCGCAGGTCTCGACGTCGAGGCGCTGCACTCGGAGAGCCAGTTCGCGATCATGTCGTCCTCGCACCCACTGGCCGGTTCGGCGCGGCTGCGGATGGCCGACCTCATCGACCTGCCGGAGCTCGCGCGCTGGCCGGAGCCCGACGGCACGTACGAGGACGGTCCCGGGGTGGAGGTGCACAACCTGACGCAGCTGTTCCAGATGATCTCGCTCGGGCGCGCCGTCGCGGTCATGCCGGAGGTCGTCCGCGCCGGCCTGCTCGAAGGACTGGTCGCGGTGCCGGTGGTCGATGCGCCGAAGGTGACGACGGTGATCGCCTGGCCGCCGCACAGCAGGTCGCGTGCTGTCGCCGACCTGGTGCGCGTGGCGATGGGCTTCAGCTGACCGGAGCGCGGCTCAGAATCACGGCGAGGCCGAACGCCACACCCATGATGGTCACCTCCAGCACCGCCCACTGCACGATCGCGGTGACCTTGTGCTGGGAGATCTTCGGCAGCAGCCGCCACCGGATGTGCGCGCCGAGCAGTGCGATCAGTCCCGCGCACACGGCCTTGCCGAGGAACAGCAGCCCGTAGCCGGTCGTGACCAGCGACTGCGGGAACGGCACGACGGGGTTGAGGATCAGCTCCAGCAGGCCGTTGAACAGGCCGGTCACCGCGACGACGACCAGTGCGACGGTCGCGACCTTCGAGAACTTCGGCAGCGCGACCGCCAGCAGTCCCTTGCGGTAGGCGACCAGCGCCATCAACGCGCCGAGCCCGCCGGTCCAGGCCGCGGCGCCCAGCACGTGCAGCTCCATGGAGACCATCGAGTAGTCGTGGTACTTCCAGTTGGAGGCGTGCCCGGTCACCGGGATCGGCAGCAGGCCGAACATCGAGACGAGAATCCGCAGCTCAGCGGGGACCGACTCGCCGCTGCGGACGGCCATCACGCCGATGACCAGGTAGACGAACGCGCAGGCCGCGCTGAACAGCAGACCCTTGCCGGCACCGACGTTCGCGATGTAGTCGACGGCGTTGGCGATGCTCACGTTGCTGCCCGGCCGCAGCTCGGCGGCCTGCAGCACGATGGCCAGCAACGCGGTGACCACCCAGACGGCGGCGGCGATCACCGCGGCCGGGCGGGCGAGCCGCAGCACCGGTTCGGTGTGCGTGGGCCGGTCGAAGCCGAGCAGCTTCGGCAGGATCGACAACCCGACGACGACCGTCGCCGAGACGTCGAGCAGCACCCGCGTCACCGGCAGGCCGTACCGGACCACCGCCCCGGCGTCCGCGACCCCGGCGACCACGACGGGTGGTGCCAGCACGAGGCCGAGCGCGATGCCCGCGAGTGCGCCGAGCAGCAGACCGGCGAGCACGCGGTAGTGGGAGGGGGCGGCGGTCCGGACGTCGCTCATGCCTTGGCGCCCCCGCCACCGCGCAGGGCGAAGAACACGCCACCGCCGAGCAGCACCACGGCACCGACGATCCACACCCAGATGGGCAGGCCGTCGCTCGAACCGCTGTCGGACGCGTTGTCGGCCGCGACCTGGCGAGGCGTGCCGGTGCCGTCCTTCGTGAGCGTGAACGTCAGCTCACCGGAGACGGGGTGGCCGTCCGCGGACAGGATGCGGTAGCCGATCTTGTACTGCCCGGCCTTGCCGAGCGCGCCGATCTTCTGCGAGACCGCGGTGTCCTTGATCGTCGGGTCGCCCGCGACCTCGTAGTGACCGCCGCTCGCGTCGGTGACCGAGATCGCGTTGATGCCCTGGCCGCCCTGCACGTCCTGGTCGAACGTGAGCGTGACGGTCGACGGGCCGGCCTCCAGCGAGGCCTTGTCCTTCGGGTCGCTGCTGATCAGTGCGTTGTGCGCCGCCGCGGGGGCGGCCGTGGCGAGCACGGCCGCACCAGCGAACAGGAACGCGATGAGCGCGCGCTTCATGCCTTGCGCCGTGAACGCAGGATCGCGCCGACGCCGAAGCCCAGGCCGAGCGCGCCGACGGCCAGACCGGCGCCACCGAGGTAGCGGGCGGTCTGGTCCGAACCGGAGACCGACGCCTCGTGGGTGTCGCCCTCGGTGTGGCCGGTCGCGGCCGCGCCGTGGTCGTGGTCGGACTCGGCGGCCTTCTTCGGGGCAAGCTTCAGCGCGGGCGCCGGGTGCTCCGGCTCCTTGCCGTCGGCGCCGGTCGACTGGGACCAGTCCACGACCTCGCCGTTCTCGTACGTCTGCTTGGTCGGCAGTTCGAGCTTGTCCTTGCCCTCCGGCAGGGTGCCGAGCGCGACGAAGAACTCCTGGTACTCGTTGATCCCGATCTTCACGCCGGGGTCGGCGGTCCAGGTGATCGTCTTGAACGCCTCGGTGACCTCCTTGCCGGCGATCGTCACGGGCTTGTCGAGCTTGCCCTTGACGGCCTCGGCCTTCCAGCCGGGCAGCGGCTTGGTGCGCACCGACGTGAGCGGGGTGTCCTGCGGGAGCGTCACCTCGATCTTGGTGGTGCCGGCGTTGTCCCGCTCGTTCGGGACGCGGAACGCGAAGGTGGCGCGGCCGCCCTGGGTGAACTCCGCGGGCTGGGCGCTGACGTGCGCGGATGCGATGGACGGGGTGCCCAGGACGGCGAGTCCGGCAACGCCGAGGACGGCGAGCGTGCGCACGCCAAATCGATTTGTCGACATGAAGTTGTGGCTCCTGATTGCCAAGGGGATTGAGGGACTCGGGTGTCAGGAACCACAGGGCGGCCCGCGCCGCCCGTTCGCGCGCTGCACGTGCGCGTAGTGCGCGTTGGGCACGTACGGCGTGCTGGTGAACGCCCGCACCGGCTTGGTGACCGGCAGCGGCGTGAGCCTGCGGGGGATCAGGCGCGTGACCGCGGCGAACAGCCTGAACAGGGCGTTCTCCGCGTGGAACAGGAGGATCCCGGTCAGCGTCGCGGCGACGAGGTGCGCCACGAACATCCGCCAGGTGAGCGTGCCGGTGTGTTCGTGGTTGACCCACGTCAGCATGAGGTGCTGAGCGAGCTGGGCCGTGGCGAGACCGGCGATGACCGAGAGCTTCCCGGTCCGCTTGTCCGCGAGCGACGCGGCCGCGAACGCGATCAGCACGACCAGCGGCACCGCGTGGATGAACTCCGACAGCGCTCCGCCACCCAGTCCGTGCGCGGCGATCGTGAGCGAGGCAGAGGTCAGCGCGAGTGCGGCACCACGCAGGGTGCGCAACTCACTCGACCGTGTGCTCACGGCGCTGAGGGTAATCGGAGGAGTTTGCCCCGGTCTATGACCGGGTAACTAGGGCCGCATGCACAACCAATGCGACCAGCCGGGCCGTACCGACCGTGTCGTGTTCGGCGTTGCCGCTGGTCTGACGCTTGCGTTCGTGACCTGGGGAATTGTCGGCACCTCCAGCCTGGCGTCCGTCTCGAAGACGGCGCTCGGCTGGGTGATCCAGAATCTGGGATGGGCCTTCGTGATCTCGGCCTCCGGGTTCGTCCTCTTCGCCCTCTGGCTCGCCTTCAGCCGCTACGGCCGGATCCCGCTCGGCGATGACGACGAGAAACCCGAGTTCAGGACCGTCTCCTGGGTCGCGATGATGTTCAGCGCCGGCATGGGCATCGGTCTGATGTTCTACGGCGTCAACGAGCCGCTGACGCACTACGTGAAGCCGCCGCCCGGCACGTCTGGCGATCCGCTGGAGAACGCCATGGCGACCACGTTGTTCCACTGGACGCTGCACCCGTGGGCGATCTACGCCATCGTCGGCATCGCGATCGCGTACAGCAGCTTCCGCCGCGGCCGGTCGTCGCTGATCAGCGCCGCGTTCACGCCGTTGCTGGGCCGTCGCGCGGCCAGCGGCTGGGGGCGGGCGATCGACGTCATGGCGATCTTCGCGACGTTGTTCGGCTCGGCCGCGTCGCTGGGGCTGGGTGCTCTGCAGATCGGCAGCGGTCTGCAGGCCGCCGGCTGGGTGGGCGGGGTCGGCAAGGGTCTGCTGGTCGCCGTGATCGCGATCCTGACCGTGGCGTTCGTCGCGTCCGCCGTGTCCGGTGTGGCGCGCGGCATTCAGTGGCTGTCCAACATCAACATGGTGCTGGCCGTGGTGCTGGCGCTGTTCCTGTTCGTGGTCGGGCCGACGGTGTTCATCCTGAACCTGCTGCCCACGGCGCTGGGCGACTACTTCCGCGAGCTCGCCACGATGGCCGGACGGACCGCGGCCGCCGGTGGGGACGCCACCGAGACCTGGCTGTCCGGGTGGACGATCTTCTACTGGGCCTGGTGGATCTCGTGGACGCCGTTCGTCGGCATGTTCATCGCCCGCATCTCCCGCGGCCGCACCATCCGGCAGTTCGTCTCGGGCGTGATCCTCGTGCCGTCGGCCGTGTCGCTGGTGTGGTTCGCGATCATGGGCGGCACGGCGATCTTCGAGCAGCGGTCCGGCGTCGACCTCGCCGGTCAGTCCACGCCGGAGTCGCAGCTGTTCTCGTTGCTCGACCAGTTCCCGCTGGCGACCGTCGCCGGGGTCGTGGTGATGGTGCTGGTGGCGATCTTCTTCGTGTCCGGCGCGGACGCGGCGTCGATCGTGATGGGCACGCTCTCGCAGTGCGGCTCGATCCGGCCGACGAAGCCCGTGGTGATCTTCTGGGGCGTGCTGACCGGTGCCGTCGCGGCGGTCATGCTGCTCGTCGGCGGGTCGAACGCGCTGACCGGGCTGCAGAACCTGACGATCATCGCGGCGCTGCCGTTCATGGTGGTCATGATCGGGCTGTGCTTCTCGCTGGTGCGAGACCTGCGGTCCGACCCGATCATTCAGCGTTCAGCGCACGTTGAGGCGGCGCAGCAGCTCCTGCTCGATGAAGTCGAGATCGGTGCTGACGGCGCGGTGAGCGGCCTTGCGGCGGACCGACGGCATCCGCTCGGAAGCGCGCACGGCGGCAAGTAGCTGGGACAGCCGCGTCTCCGTCTTCGTCACCCAGGCGGAGTCGGAGGCGCGCAACGTCTCCATCGAGTCCGAGATCCCGACGATCCGCGCGTGCAGCCGGGCGCCGTGGCCGGAGTACTTGCCGATGTCCGCGACGTCGATGCCGAGGCGGCGAGCGCGATAGCGGTCGTACTGCTCGCTCAGCATCCCGGCACCGCGAGCGATCACCGGAGCGAGCACCGGAATGAGCGCCGGAGCCACCACCTTCGCCACGCCGACCAGGTTCTTGGCCCTCTTGGGCGTGATCAGATGCCCGGTTTTGCGCGCCATTCGGGTACACCTCCTCCGTCAGAGGAAACTTACTGCCCAGGTTGCTGACACATCGGGTCGACTCGCGACATACGCTGCATCCGTGACTTCCCAGGTGCAGCTAGACGCCGGCGTGGTCACTCGTTGTCGGCGGCGGGTGCACCTCGAAAACGATCCGGAGATGCGCGACGCTCCCAAAGCGGCGCCGGATCCGGCTTCGGAACAACGGAAAGCGGACGCGACGAACCATCGTCGCGCGGTGGCGGACGCGCTCGCCAGAATCGTCGGCTCGAACCTCTTCGAGGTGCCGAACGGGCCGGACGTGCGCAGCGCGGACCGCGAACGCGTGACGCTCGCCGCGATGGAGATGGGCGCGCCGTACATCTGGGGCGCCGCACTGCCGCGCGACCCGCGAGGCGGTCGTCGCGGCGGGATCGACCTGTTGGTCAAGGACTCCACCGGGTACGTGCCGGTGCTGGTGGTCCGGCACAAGATCACCGATCCCGGCCAGGGCGCGCGCACCAGCCCGTTGACCATGCCGTTGCCCGGTGGCAGCCGCACGGATCCGCACCGCAAGGTCCGGCCGCAGCCGCGCGACCAGCTGCGGCTGGCCCACGCGCAACGGCAGCTGCAGGCCGCCGGGTACGCCGCGCACGGGCGCGCCACCGGTGGCGTGATCGGCATGGACGCCGACGTCGTGCTGTGGCACGACCTGGAGGCGCCGACGTGGCCGGGCGGCCGCAACGCGCTGGCCGAGTACGACGCCAGGTTCAGCGACCGGCTGGCCGTGGCCCTGGCCGCGGCGAACCAGCGGGACCCGCTCGCGCGGCCGTCGCGGATCGTCGACTGCAAGACCTGCCCGTGGTGGCCGACCTGCGACGACGACCTCAAGCAGGGCCGGGACGTGAGCCTCGTCGTGCGCGGCGAGGACGCCGTGGCGCTGCGGAAGATCGGTCTGTCCACTGTGGATGCGCTGGCCGAGCTGGACCCGTCCGCCGAGGGCCCGATCCAGTTGGTGGGCATGCCGTTCGGCGACGCGGTGGTGCTGGCACGGGCGTGGCTGCGGGACCTCACGCTGGTGCGGCGCGTGCCCGAGATGAAGGTGCCTCGGGCGGACGTCGAGGTCGACGTCGACATGGAGAGCTTCGGCGATCTCGGCGCGTACATGTGGGGCTGCCTGCTGTCCGGAAAGGACATCGACGAGGAGCACGGGTACCGCGCGTTCGTCACGTGGGACGCGCTGCCGTGCGACGACGAGGCGCGTTCGTTCGCCGAGTTCTGGACCTGGCTCACGGGCATCCGGCTGCGGGCGAAGGCACGCGGCCTGTCGTTCCGCGCCTACTGCTACAACGAGCTCGCGGAGAACCGCTGGCTGCTCGCCTCGGCGGAGCGGTTCGCGGGCAAGCCGGGCATTCCGACGGTCGCCCAGATCAAGGAGTTCATCGAGTCCGACTCATGGGTCGATCTCTTCGGCATCGTCCGCGAGCAGTTCCTGTGCGCGCACGGCAAGGGCCTGAAGATCATCGCGCCGGTCGCCGGGTTCTCCTGGCGCGACCCGGAGGCGGGCGGCGAGAACTCCATGCGCTGGTACCGGGCCGCTGTCGGCATGAACGGCGACGCGCTCGACACCGACCAGCGGCGGCGGTTGCTCGAGTACAACGAGGACGACGTCCGGGCCACCCACCGCCTGCGCGAGTGGATGACCTCGGACGCGATGTCCCGTCTGCCGTTCGCGGGCGACCTCTAGCGGGGTGCCATCCGCAGGGCGCCGTCCATGCGGATGACCTCGCCGTTGAGGTAGTCGTGCTCGACGAGCGAGACGGCGAGCTGCGCGTACTCGGCCGGCTGCGCCAGGCGCTTCGGGAACGGCACGCCGGCCGCGAGGCCCGCGCGGAACTCGTCGGAGACCGTGGCGAGCATCGGGGTGTCGACGATGCCCGGCGCGATGGTGAGCACGCGGATGCCGACGCTGCTCAGGTCGCGGGCGGCCGGCAGGGTCATGCCGACGACGCCGCCCTTCGAGGAGGCGTAGGCGACCTGGCCGATCTGGCCGTCGAACGCGGCGATCGACGCGGTGTTGATGATGACGCCGCGGGCGCCGTGTTCGAGCTCCTCGGTCTTGCCCATCGCGGCGGCGGCGAGGCGCAGCACGTTGAACGTGCCGATCAGGTTGACCTCGATGATCTTGCGGTAGAGGTCGAGGTCGTGCGGGCCGGTCTTGCCGACGGTCCGGGACGACGGACCGATGCCCGCGCAGTTCACCGTGATGCGCAGCGGGTTGCCGGATCCTGCCGCGGTGTCGACGGCGGCCTGGACCTCTTCACCGGAGGTCACGTCGGCGGCCAGGTAGGTGACGTTCTCGACGGCGTCGGCCTTCTCGATGGCGCTGGGCAGGTCGAGCGCGAACACCTGCGCTCCACGCGCCGCCAGCGCACGTGCGGTCGCGCCGCCGAGACCGGACGCGCCACCGGTGACGATGGCCGCGGTACCCGAGATCTCCATGCCTTCATCCTCCTCGAAGCGGGCTGCTCGCGAGGAGGTTAACGCTCGTTACCCCAAGGGTTGATACCGCATCAACGGTCGGTCCAGTGCAGCAGTGCCACCAACGGCACCGCGGCCAGGAGCGCGAGGCCGATGAAGATGGTCGCGATCGTCAGGATTCCCATGCTCTGAACTGTGCCGTTCGACGGTGTTCGAAACATCCGCCGCACCGGTAGACCTCTGGTAGGAGTTCTGTCACGGTCAGCTACGACCAAAGTATGTCCGCACGGCCTGTGCGGACTACTCCGTTCGGGTGTGGGGCGTGCGTCACTCGGAGTCACGCAATTTAGTTAGCGTCGCATACCTTTATGGGGTGTTCACCACGCGCCCCGAACTCGTCGGCACCTTCGGCATGGTCGCTTCGACCCACTGGCTGGCCTCCGCTGCGGCGATGGCCGTGCTGGAGGACGGCGGCAACGCCTTCGACGCCGCCGTCACCGCCGGATTCGTGCTGCAGGTCGTGGAACCGCACCTCAACGGTCCGGGTGGCGAGGTTCCGATCATCTTCTCGGCGGCCGGCTCCACGCCGCGCGTGCTCTGCGGTCAGGGCGTGGCCCCCGCCGGCGCCTCCGTCGACCACTACACGTCGCTGGGTCTCGACCTCGTTCCCGGCAGTGGGCTGCTGGCCGCGACGGTGCCGGGAGCCTGGGACGGCTGGCTCACCCTTCTGCGTGACTACGGCACCAAATCGTTGCGCGACGTGTTGGATCGGGCGATCGGCTACGCCCGTGACGGCTTCCCGCTCGTGGAACGTGCCGTGCACACGATCTCGCTGGTGTCCGACCTGTTCCGCGACCACTGGCCGACGTCCGCGGCCCAGTGGATGCCGGGCGGTTCGCTGCCCGTCGCGGGCGGCCGGTTCCGCAACCCCAAGCTCGCCGACACGTGGGAGTGGCTGCTGGCCGCCGCCGAGGCCGCGGGCGCTGATCGCGAGGCGCAGATCGAGGCCGCGCGCCGGGCCTGGTCGCAGGGGTTCGTGGCGGCACAGGTCGACGAGTTCTGCCGTTCGGCGTTCCGCGACGACTCCGGCCGTGACCACGCCGGTGTGCTGACGGGTGCCGACATGGCGTCGTGGGAGGCGTCGTACGAGGACGCCGTGCTGACCGACTTCGGCTCCTGGACGCTGGTGAAGGCGGGGGCGTGGACGCAGGGACCCGCTCTGGCACAACAGCTCCGGCTGCTGGAGGGCCACGAGCTGTCCTATGTGGACGGCAAGCCCACCGCGGAGACCGTGCACCTGGCCGTGGAGGCCGCCAAGCTCGCCTTCGCCGACCGTGAGGCCTGGTACGGCGATGATCCGGACGTGCCGCTGGAGACGTTGCTGTCGCGCTCGTACGCCGCCGAACGCCGTGCGTTGATCGGCTCCGAGGCGTCCTTCGAACTTCGTCCCGGCTCACCGGACGGCCGGGAACCGTTGCTGCCCAAGCACATCATCGCCGGACCGGCGGTCTCGGTGTCCGACCCGATCGGCGCGCTCGGCGAACCGACGGTGGCCCGCTCCGGCGTGACGCGTGGCGACACCGTGCACGTGGACGTCGTGGACCGCTGGGGCAACATGGTCTCCGCGACCCCGTCCGGCGGCTGGCTGCAGTCGTCGCCGACGATCCCGTCGCTCGGCTTCTGCCTGGGCAGCCGCGCCCAGATGTTCTGGCTGGACAAGGGTTTGCCGAACTCACTGGCTCCCGGCAAGCGGCCGCGGATCACGCTGTCGCCGTCGATGGCGTTGCGCGACGGCGAACCCGCTCTCGCGTTCGGCACGCCCGGCGGAGACCAGCAGGACCAGTGGCAGCTGGGCTTCTGGCTGGCGCACCAGGCGGGCCTGAACCTGCAGGAGGCCATCGACTCGCCGATGTGGCACTCGAACGCGTTCCCGAGCTCGTTCTACCCGCGTGCCTGGACGCCCGGCGAGCTCGTCATCGAGTCCCGCGCCGGCGCGGACGTCCTGGAAGCGTTGCGTGCCAAGGGCCACCAGGTCGTGGACGCCGGCGAGTGGACCCTCGGCCGGATGTCCGCCGTGGCGAGGGATGCCTCAGGCGGACTTCTGCGCGCCGGCGCGAATCCACGCGGCGCGCAGGGTTACGCGGTCGGACGTTAGCCGCCGATCACTTCGGTGCCGTCGTGGATCATCTCCACGTTGCCACCGGTGTTGTGCAGCGTGCTGAGGCCCGCACTCCCGGCGAGGTCGCTGACCTGCTTGATCGTGCCGTCGATCTGCGGAACCGGGCTCGCGCTCGCGCTGCCCGCCATGGCGGCGACGGCACCGGCGGCGAGACCTGCGGATGCGACGATCTTCTTGATGCTCAAGGCGTTCCGCTCCGGTGAAAAGTGGAACGGCGCCCGATTCGAGGGGGAGGGAATCGGGCGCCGCCCCGGCCAGGAAGTACTGGTCAGATCAGATGTCGACGCCGGCGTTGGCGTGCGGCGGACCCTGCGGCTCGTTGAGGCCGAGCAGCGTCGAGGCCGGCACACCCATGGCACCCGCGTCGACGTTCTCGACGAGCGCGTTGACGTCGATGTCCTGCGCGTTGATCGCCTGGATCTTGCCGGCGGCGTCCTTGGTGTTCACCGACGCGAGGTCGCCGACGCTGGCGACATCGCCCAGCTGGCCGCCCAGATCGGGCGTGGTCGCGACGTTGGCGTCCGCGGTGTCCGCGTGCGCGATGCCGCCCAGGCCGAGCATGACGGTGGCGCTGCCGAGGGCAACAGCGGCCCCCGTGATGGTCTTCCTGAGGTTCATGGGCGCGAAGGTGTCGTGTTCGACCCCTCTACATCAAGCTCCGTAACTCAGGCGAGGGAACTTCTTCATCCTTTGAGGGGACGCCACTCCATCGCGACCGTGCAGACCCGCTTCTCGCCGCGCCACACCGAGATCGCGTACAGACCCGCCTGCGTTCCAGCGCGAGCCATGAAGTCCTGGGCGCACTCCACGGTGTACCGCTGCCGCCAGTCCTCGCCTTTCCTTATGTACCAACCGTGGTCGACGACCTCCTCGGCGTGCTCCAGCCTCAGCCCGCCGCCGGGCAACCGCCGGTGGTACTCGATGCGGTGGAGATGGTCCATGCGAACGACGGTCCTCACTGCACCTGCGAAGTGAGAATCTCAAACTGCGGATCTTGCCCGTACCGTTTGGACCGTGGCTGAACCCACGTTCCGGCAGCAGCGCCTGGGAGAGGCGCTGCAACTGCTGCGTGAACGCGCGGGCATGAGCCAGCAACAGGTCGCCGAGCGGCTGCTCTACAACGTCCCCAAGATCAGCCGCATCGAGAACGGCCAGGTGCCGGACATCCACGCGTTGCGAGCGATGCTCGACCTCTACGGCGTGATCGGCGACGAGGAAGCGCCGTACATCGAGATGTGGGAGCTGGCCAAGGAAAAGGGCTGGTGGAAGCAGTATCGCCTGGAGGATCAGGGCTACATCAGCTTGGAGCATGACGCGTCGGTGATCAGAGAGTTCCAGTCGAGCTATGTCCCGGGCATGGTGCAGACCAAGGGGTACATGCACGCGGTGTTCGCCGGCGCTCGTTCGCAACGGTCCAGGAAGTGGATCGACGATCAGGTCGCGGTTCGTGTGCGGAGGCAGGAGCGTCTGACCGGCGACAGCCCGGTGCGCTACCACGCCATCATCGCGGAGTCCGCACTTCGCCATGCAGATCGCGAGCAGTTGCTGCACATCAACAGAGCTGGCTTGCTCCCCAACGTCACAGTCCAGGTCCTGTTGGACGCGACCGGCCTGCACGACGGGCACAACGGGCCTTTCACCTTGCTCGACTTCCCGTTCGCCGGACATCCGCAGGTGCTCTACGTGGAGCACGCGGGAGGCTCGATGCACATAGAAGACCCCAGCCGCGTGAAGGCCACTACCCTTACCTTCAAGCACCTCTCGAAGCTGGCGTTGACCCCGGAAGAGTCCGCCGTGTGGATCGAGAGGTTGGCTGCCGAGAGGTAGGGGTTCAGGTGTGGCGCAAGAGCAGCCGCAGCAACAACGGCGGAAACGGCAACTGCGTCGAGATTGCGCTGAATGGCGCAGTCGCGCGCGTGCGCGACTCCAAGAACAAGACGAGTTCCGTCGTCGCCGCGCCCAACTGGGCAGCGTTCATCGGCGCCGTTAAGCGCGGCGACTTCGAAAAGGACTAACGGTGAACTAGGCGATCGCGCCGGGCGGCAGCTTCAGCTTGAACGGAAGCGTGGTGACCACCGCCAAATCCGAAGCGGTCGCCTTCATCAACGTCGGAGCGTTGCGCGCGCCGGGCTCAGGCAGGTCCAGCAGCCTGTCCACGGCCTCGGTCAACGGTCCCTCGTAGATCCACACGGCTTGCGCCGGGCGGGCCGAGTCGCGGACCGCGGGCAAACGCCCGGCTCGCGCCTCGGTCTCGGACCAGAACAGGATCGAGTCGATGAAGCCTCTGCGCTGCTTGAACGCCATGATGCGGTCGAGCTGCCCGGCGTCGTCCCTCAGGTGGAGGAACTGGAACCCGCTCTCGCGCAGCTCGATGACCTTGCTCAGTGCGTGGTCCATGGCGCACCTACCCCTGTGAGGTCCCCTTCGGGTGACCGTTCAGTCATACGACCCGAAAGGATCGTACGGTAAGTCAACGTTCGTCCGTAAGCCGTAGTCCGAACGAGTATCTCAATTGGTGGACGTTTGTGGCTTAGGGTAATCACTGGCGTCCTTGTTGGGGGAAACGGCCAGGAGGGCCATTACGGTTCGCGTCAGGAACGCCAAACCGCCCAATGTGACTAATGTCACGCTGATCCACATGTGTCGCCTCCGAGTGGTGACTTACACAAGTAGTAGACGTGTAGCACTCGCGGCGGGTTGCAGCTCGGACCGACTCGCGTTCTTAACAGATCGAGGCCCACACTCGTTGTGGATGGAGATCCACCGGCCTGACCGGCGGGTCCGGCAGCTGGCGTTGCAACAACACCTGCTGCACGAGTACCGACGACTCCGCCGAACGCCAGAAGACGTGGTCCTCCAGACCCTCCAGCAACGGGTCCGCCGTCCAGCCGCCCAGCTTGTCGAGCACCGGGCGGCGCACCAGGTAGCCGCAGCCGAGGTACGGGATCTGCGCCAACCGGCGCCGTTCCAGCGGCAGCGCGGCCACCAGGCCGGACTTCGGGTCGCCGATCGGGCAGTGGGCGACGTCCGCGTCGGCGGCCAGCAGGCGTTCGACCAGGTGTCGTGAGGCGCGCAGGCCCGCGTCCAGCACCAGCACGTGGTCCGCTGCCGAGCGCTCCAGCAGGCCGTTGCGGGCGACGCCACGGCCCAGCGGCATCTCGTGGTGCAGGACGGCGGTGGCATTGCTCCGCGCCGGGGCGGGTGTGCCGTCCGCGCACAGCAGGATCCGTTCCGGTTGGACCGTTCCGCCGAGCAGGTCGAGGACCAGTCCGTCCGGGTCGGGTTCGCCAGGGCGCTGCACGATCAGGACGTCCACACCGGACCCCGGCGTCACGGGCCGGTGGTCCTGCCAGTCGCGACCGGCGGCGCGTTGGGCGAACGTCGTCCGTTCCACGGCCAGCGCGCACGCCATGGCTTCGGCCTCGCTGACCGAGCGGCCGAGGGAGGCGGCGCCGGCGAACCTCGGGTCCCACGACGGCGTGTCGACGGCCAGCGGCTTCTCGGTGGGCACGGCGGCGGGTTCCGGCAACGGCGGCAGCGGCGCGACCTCGGCGCGACCGTCCACCAAGGACGTCGCCAGGGAGATCAGCGTCTGCGCCGAGCCGTGCATGTCCAGGACGTTGCGCACGAAGTCGTAGCCGGCGGCGCGCAGGTCGCGCTCACGTCCGGGGTCCGAGGCCAGCGCCGCGGCCACCGCGCCCAGCGAGGTCGCGGAAGCCACCACCAGGTGCTTTCCCGGCAGCAGTGGTTCGACGTCGGTCGACGGCTCGGTCAGCACGACGCAGCCGTTCGTCAGCGCCTCCAGCACCCGTACCCACTCCAGCGCCTTCGACTGCTCGCGGTGCAGGTTGATGAGGAAACGCGAGTTCGCGAGGTGCGCGAACTTGGCCTCGCCGGGCAGGAAGTCGATTCGCTCGGGCCCCATCGGCTCGTGCGGCGGGGTCAGCAGCCGGACGCGCAGCTCGTCGAGATCGCGCGAGTAGCCGTTGAGCAGCAGAGAGCGCCGTCGTTCCGCTGTACCCAGATAGGTGACGTCGATCGAACGGTCCGCCTCCGGGTCGCCGCCCCACCTGTCCCACAACGGGGTGTACCCGAGCTGGAAGTGCTCGACGGCCACACCCCGGCGCCGCAGTTCCTCGGTCGAGTCGACGTTGATGTCGACGGCACCCGCGAGCGAGCCGACCAGCGCGGCGGTGCGGTCGAACGTCATCGTGCCGGGGTGCTCGACGCAGAACGCGATGGTGCGGCGCAGCAGCTCCGGCGCGGGACGGTCGGCGACCGGCGTGACGTAGAAGTACTCGTGCGGGACGACGACGTACACGGTGTCGGAGTCGGGCTCGGGGAAGCGGCCACGCGCGGTGCGCGCGCGGCCACCGGCGCGTCGCACGGCGTCGGCGACGACCTCCAGCAGCTCCTCCATGAACACCGAACCGCCCACCGCCGAGACGAGGCAGAGGTCGGGCGAAGTCATCGGGACTTCCTGCGAACGGCGCGCAGCGGTGCGGTGACCCGCCAGCTGATGGTCGCGCGGGTGGCTGCCAGCTCACGGGCGAGGTGTGCGGCGCGGGCCTCGGCGGCGGCGATCCGGTCGGCGCCACTGGTGGAGGTGGTCGCCACCGGAGCGGACGGCTCACGGCCGCCCAGCACCACTTCGGCGTCGAGCAGCCGCAGCCGCAGCGCGTCCCGCTCGGCACGGGTGCCGGTCAGCTCGTTGCGCAGCGCGTCGCGTTCCTGACGAGCGGTGGCGAGCTCGGCGCGCAACGCGTCGATGCTCGCCGTCTGCTCCTCGGAACTGCGCACGGTGTCCGGCAGCTCGGCCACCTGAGCGGCGAGGCGGTCGCGGTCGGCCATCAGCTCGCGGGCCGAGTCGTCGGCCTCCCGCAGCTGGGCGAGCAGCTTTTCCCGTTCCGACACGAACACGACCCGTTCGGCGCGCAGCCTCGTCAGTTCGGCGCGCACCGGACCGGGCAGGTCGCTGAGATCGTCGTTCATCGTTCCCCCTGGTTCGCGATCTCGGACAGCACGTCGGAGTACTCGTCCGCGTACCCCGTCGGGTCCAGCCAGTCGCTGAGCTTGGCGAACGCGTTGTCCGCGAACTCGCGGCGGCGTTCGGCGGGTGTGTCGAGGGCGCGCAGCAGCGCCACCGTCAGCGCGTCGGCGTTGTTGGGCTCGAACAGCCAGCCCGTGCGTCCGTCCTCGATCATCTCGCGTGCCCCGAAGACGTCACTGGCCAGCACCGGAAGGCCGCAGCACACGGCTTCGAGGATCGAGCGCGGCAGCGACTCGATGTCGGAGGCGTTCACGAAGAGGTCGGCCGCGTGGAACCACGGCGTCGGGTCTCGCTGAATCGGCACGAGCCGGACCGACTCCTCCAGCCCACCCCGTTCGACGAGGTCGTCCAGCGCCAGGCCGTACGGCGTCGGGTGCTGTCCGACGATCGCGACCACGAGGTTCCCGACGACGTGCCGCACCCGCTCCGCGGCCGCGATCAACCCCGCCTGCCCCTTGCGAGGCTCGACGACACCCACGTTGAGGAGCAGCAACGCGTCCTGCGGTACCCCGAGCCGCTCCCGCGCCTCACGACGCCGGTGCTCGCTGATCCGCCCGCCGAAGCGGACCATCGGCGTGCCGTAGCGAATCGTGCGGCAGCGTTGCGGCGTCGAGTGGCCGACGAACATCTCCCTCGTCGCGTCCGCCACGAACAGCAGCCGGTCGACCGCGCCGAGACTGCGTTCCCACCGCTGCTTCACGGTGGGCGCGAGGCCCGCGGGACCCCAGTTCTGGAACGAGAAGTCGGGCAGTTCGAAACTCTCGTGCACGACCCACGCCGTCGGCAGGCCGGCACGCTTCGTGGCGTCCGCGGCCGAGAACGCGCCGAGGGTGTTGACCAGCGCGACTCCGGCGCCGGACGCGCGGGCGAGCAACGCCAGCTCGCTGACATGGCCTTCGTACGAGGCGATGTCGCCGATCCGGTAGTGCGACGTCAGGTGCACCGGCACGCCGAGGGCCGCGCAGTCGTCCCGCAGCGGTCCGTCGACCGGAGTCACCACGGTCGCGCGCCAGTCGTGCTTCTTCACGAGCCCGGTCAGCAGCTCCTGCAACCACAGCTGGCCGCCACCGATCGCGAGGCTGTGCGTCAGCACCAGCACGTGCTTCGGATCGCGTCGATCGCTCACGTGCTCCAGCAAGCGAGCGGTCTGCTCTTCCAGCTGGTCCGCCAGCAGTTCGTCCGCCGCATCGCCCGCGGGATTCCGCACGGTCACGAACCGCGTGGGCGAAGTCCACTCACCCGCGCCGTGCGTCGTGAGCCGTACGCGGACGGAAACCCGGCGCGCGCCCCCCGGCGGGAGGTCGACCGGTACCCGAGCCTCGAACCCGCTCACGACGGCGTCCGGGAAGTCCGGGAACGCGGCGCCGACGTCCGGCCGCGGCAGCCGGGTCCGTGCGCGCGTGACGCCACTTCCCTCGACGAAGACCTCGACCATGCTCGGCGCGCGGCTGTTCAGCATCGCCCAGCCGGTGACCAGGACCAGGTCACCGGTCACCTCGGCGTCGGGAGCCGGTCCGTCGAGCTCGACCAGCGCGAGCGGATCGTCGCCCTCGTCGCTGCCGACGATCACGACCTCCTGGGCCAGCAGCTCCCCGGCAGGTCCGATCACGCTGACGGACTGAACTCCGTTGGGCACCGGCTTCGTGGTGTGCGCGGCCCAGCCGGTCGCGCCGTCCGGGGCCTCGCCGTGCTCGCGCAGGTTCGCCACGTGACCCGCGATGTGCACGGTCACGTCGGCGAGCGCGATCCCGCGGACCCAGCCGCGCAGCTCGAACTGATGTCCGACCGACCTGGCAGGCAGTTCGACGAACGCGCTGGTCATCGCCGGACCTTCAGCACCGCGTTCGCGTCCTTGACCAGCACCATCACGTCCTGGTGCACGTCCCACGCGGCCTCGTGGTAGCCGACGAGCCGCAGGTCGGGGGTCTCCAGCGCCTTCTGGATCGCCCAGCCCGGCGAGCTCAGTGAGATGCCGTAGCCGTCCTGACCGGGGTAGTCGGCGTAGCCGAAACCGGACGCCTGGTACGTCGCCAGCACGCGGTTCGCGGCGGCGTCGGTGAGCCCGTAGCTGTAGTTGAACTGCTCGCCGTTCTCCATGCGCCACGCGACTCGGCGGCCGTGCGTCGTGAGCACGGCGACACCACCCGGCGCGAGCGCCCGCCCGACGTAGCGGAGCAGCGGAACCCACTGCGGGGCGTCGAGGTGCGTGAGCACCGAACCCGACCAGATGAGGTCGACGTCCCGCACCTGCTCGATCTCGTCCACGTCGATCGCCGCGGCGAGCGGCTGGGCGTCGTAGGCGTCCACGCAACGCTGGACGGCGGCGGGATCGAGATCGCACGCGATGAGTTCGGCCTTGGGGAACGCGGCGCGGAACGTCCGCAGCACCCGACCGTAGCCGCAACCGAAGTCGAGCACCCGCGCCGGATCCGGTCGTCCGGCGTTCTGCAACGCGCTCAGCACCGCGCGCAACGCGTCCCGCGCAACGCTGAAGTAGTGCTCGTCGTTGCCCCCGTACATCGAGTCGTTCTCGACGATCGTCCGGTCGACGTCGGCGAACACCCTGTCGACGAGCGAGTCCAGTTCGCTGCCGTTCATCCCGTACCCCCAACGAGCTCGGCGAGGCGGTTGCGCCAAGCCATCCTCAGGTAGTCCTGTTCGCGCCGCAGTCCGGCGCCCTTCGTGGCCCCGCAGATCCGCACGGCCTGGAACCGCGCCTCCCGCTCCACCGCTTCGTCCACATAGGACGGAGCGTGACCGAGCAGCACCCCCAGCCACCCGGCCAGATCCCGCACCGTCGTGCGCTCACCGGCTCCCCGCCACCCGGCGGCGGCGAGCTTGTCCGCCGTGAGCAACAACCCGCGCTGCTCCACGTCCTCGACGCTCATGCCCTCGACACACCACTCGAGGTCGATCGCCACGACCTCGTCACCGCTCACCAACAGGTTGTGCGGCAACAGGTCCCAGATCGCACCGCCGAGCTCCTGCACGCGCGCGTGCAGGACGGCCCGCCACGTGGTGAGCAGCTCCTCCACCCGCCACGGTTCCCGTGCGAGCAACGTCAGCAACGGCGTGCCCTCGACCAGCGGCTCGTCGTAGGCGCGCACGGACACGTCGTCCTCTACCTGAGCGACGAGCGGGGTGCGCCGGACGACCTGGGAGCCCAGGACCTCCGAGCGGCTGCACCAGCGCGCGGCCCTGTCCGTGTTGAAGTAGACGGCGAGCCGGTCGTCCGGCCAGAGCGGACTCTCGCCGGCACCCGTCGTGGCGATGACGAGGAAGCTGTTCCACGCCTCGGCCGCGAGTCCCGCGCCGACGAACTGGTGCCACAGCGCCGCCTCGTCGACCGGGCGCGGTTCGTCGAAACCCCAGTCGGGGCTGGGGAATCGGGGAAGTTCCGTGGCGAGCTCCGGGTGCTGGTCGGACAGCTCGGCCGACAGGACCGTGCGGGTGATCTTGTAGTCGGGGAAGCAGCCCAGCGTGCGCGCCGGCCGGAAACCCGCGCCGGACAACAGGTTCTCCAGCGGCCGGCGGGCGAAGGTCCTGGCCGGGCCTTCGCCCGGATAGCCCTGCACGCCCTCCCACCGCACACCCGTGTGGTCCTCGTGCCCGCCGGCGAGGTACTTCACGCCGAGCTGGTTCTCGATCGCGAGCACCAGGGTGCCGCCGGGCTTCAGCTTGCGCCGCAACGACTCGAGGAACGCCGGACGGTCCTGCACGTACTCGAGCACGCCGATGACGAACACCAGGTCGTACGCCGGTTCGTCCGGCACGTCCTCGACGGTGCCGACGAACACCTGCACGTTGTCGAGGCCGGCGACCCGGCGCGCACCGACGCGGGCCCGCGCCGCCACCGGCTCGACCGAGTCGACCAGCGCGAGGTTCTCGCCGAGGTAGCGGGTGACCGCACCGCAGCCGGACCCGATCTCCAGCGCCACCGCGTCGGCCGGCAGGTCGAGCGCGCGCAGCACGTTCGCACGTCCCCGGTCGAGGTGGTACTGCTCGGCCCAGGTCTCGCCGGCCGCGTGGTGGAGCTCGTCGCTCAACGAGCTCCGGTCGGACGCCTCGGCGATGATCGCGCCGACGAGCTCCTCACCGCCGTCGAGATAGGTGATCTCGCCGTGGTCACCGAGCAGCAGACAGCCGTCGCGTTCGGGCAGACCCAGCTTCCGCAGCGGGGTCATTGAGCGGGGAAGGCCTGCAGCGCGGCCTGCGTCTGCCGCTGGTAGCTGCCGCTCAGAGCCGCTTCGTTGCTCACCGGCACCTGCTGCACGTTGACCCGGACGACGTTCTTCCCGGACGCCCAGATACCGCGGTAGATGCCCGCGTCGTTGCCGACCTTCTTCTCGAAGATCAACGAGAGCGGCATGTCCGGCAGCGGTTCCTTGATGTACACCAGGCCCTGCGACTCCTGGTACGCCTTGAGCTTCGCGACCAGCGTGGTGGCGTCCTGCTCGCTCTGCGTCGGGAAGACCATCACCGAGAACTCGTCCGACGTCGGGCCGAGCTGGTCGGGTTCCTTCTTGGCGGACTTGAACGGGACGTTCGTGACGTTCGCCGCGGTCAGCAGATCGATCTCGCCCTGGTCCAGCAACTTGGTCTCGAGCAGGCGGGGCCCCTTGGCGACCTCGACCTTGAGGTCCTTCTTGCCGCCGGGCTGCGGGATCTGGTCGAGCAGGATCTCGAACGGGTCGGTCGGCTTCGGCTTGCTCGTCGTGGTGGGCGTCTGCGAGGTCGACTGCGCCTGCGTCTCCCCGCCACCGCCCTTGTTGTTGACCAGGAAGTACACGCCGGTGCCGATGCCGCCCAGCACGAGCACGACCAGCAGGACGACGAGGATCTTCTTGCCCGCGCCGGAGGACTCCTCGTCGAACACCTCCGGACCGTGCGCGACCCAGCCGGGGCTCGGCTCGGAGCCGAAGCCGTTGTCACCGGTCAGCCACGGCGGCGGAGGGACGGCGCCGCCCTGCTGCGGGGGCCCGGACTGCCAGCCGCCCTGCGGCTGCACCGGCCGGACGTACTGGGTGCGCTCGGAGTCGGGGTTGCGCGCTCCGGTGTTCACCACCTGGGTCGCATCGGGGTTCGCGGCGGCGTTCGGCGGCTGGGGCGTGACGACCTGCGTCGCGTCCGGGTTCACCACCGGCTGCGGCCCGGACTGCGGCCCCGCCGGGGGCGGCGTGGCGGTCCAGCGGAACGGTGCGTTCGCCGCGCCCTGGTTGAGCGGCGACGGTGCGGGGGTGCCGGCCGACCCGGAGAGCACCTCGTCTCGACGCCGACGGTAGTCGTCAGCGGAGATACGGCCCTCTGCGAGGGCGTTGTCCAGCTCCCGCAGTTCGTCTTGCCACGCCATTTCCGCCCCTCCAGTGATGCTCAGCGAACGTCATTGTGACTCACGGGAACAGCTCTTCGGCGTCCGCCCCGTGATGTCAGCGACCCAGGACTGTCTTGATCTTGTACAGCTGCCCGTGTGACGAGATGAGGACGGTTCCGCCCTTCGTTCCAGGCGCATCCCGGCGCCGACAAAGTACCGGTGATCACTGCCTCCCCGCCCGGGAACGGACGATTGTTACCGTTCACGCTCTGTAACGCCTCTCACGTGCGCGGCTGAGTAGCATTCGGCGACATGGCGATCTTCGGTCGTGACAAGAAACCCGCTGAGGTTCCGCTGCCGGGCCGCGCGACACCGCTTCTGCCGCCGGAGTTCCACGCGGTCTTCCCCGACCGGTCCCTGACGCCGCCCTTTCCCGGCGGGCACCGCACGATCGTGCTCGGCATGGGCTGTTTCTGGGGCGCCGAACGCCTGTTCTGGCAGACGCCGGGCGTGTGGTCGACCGCCGTGGGCTACGCGGGCGGCACCACGCCGAACCCCACCTACGAAGAGGTGTGCTCGGGGCTGACCGGTCACGCCGAGGTGGTCCTCGTCGTGTTCGACCCGTCCGAACTGCCGCTGCAGACGTTGCTGCGGGTGTTCTGGGAGGGGCACGACCCGACGCAGGGCATGCGGCAGGGTGCGGACGTGGGCACGCAGTACCGGTCGATCGTGCTGTACGCCGACGAAGGGCAGCGGGTCACGGCCGAGGCCTCCCGGGACGTCTACCAGGAGGCGTTGAGCGAGTCCGGGCTCGGGCCGATCACCACGGAGATCGTGCCGCTCGGGGAGTTCTACTACGCCGAGGACTACCACCAGCAGTATCTTTCGGCCGCAAAAAACCCATATGGGTACTGCGGCCTTGGCGGTACGGGCGTCAGCTGCCCCGCAGGACTGAAGGTCACCGGGAGCTGACTGCGACCCAGGTCACCTGATCAACGGAATCTCCGCACTTCTGTTCGAAGCAACTTGCCCCGAACAGGCTCTTCTGTGCGATCGTGGCGTCGTGGGCGAAGTAGTTTCACTGTTGGATCGACCGGTCTACACCTTCCGCGAGGTGGATCGGCTCCTCGGACTGAACCAGGACACAACACGGCGATGGGTTGACGGCTATCGCCGCGCTGGTAAGCACTACGCGCCCATTGTTAGGGAAGAGTCCACTGGAGACCGATGGGTTACCTGGGGTGAGTTCACCGAGGTTCGCCTGTTGAGCGAGTACCGGGACCTCGACCACATCAGGATCCAGAAGCTCCGCATCGTTGTTGATCACCTGCGTCAGGAGTTCGGGCACAGGTACCCCCTGGCCTATGCGCAGCCGTTCTTGCTTCCGAACGGGCGCGAGATCCTCATGCGCGCTCAGCACGCCGCCCAGCTTGAGGACGATCTCTTCGTTGTCGTGCGCACGGGTCAGCTTGTCGTGACGCCACGGGTGGAACGGTTTGTTCGGGCAGCGACTTACGAGGTAGATCCTGTTCGGCCGCAAGAGGGGAAGACCATCGCGGTGCGGTTCCAAGCCGATCCGCGATACCCGGACGTGGCGATCGACCCGGAGCACCGCAGCGGACGGCCCACGATTGTCGGGCGAAGCATCCTTGTGACGACTTTGGCCGAGATGGTGTTCGCAGGTGACCAGGTCGAAGACATCGCCGCCTGGTACGAGCTGACCCCTGACCAAGTTCAGCAAGCGGTCGACTTCACGGCCACGCACAACCTGGTGGCTTGAGGCAGTTTCGATGGAGCTCGACGACGTCCGCTTCTTCGTGGACGAGAACACCCTCGCATTGGGCAAGGCAATCGCAGGGCTGCGTAGGGACACAGCCCTGATCGGCCGACCTCCTGTGGATCAACTCGTGGACCTTGGCATGCAGGACATCGAGTGGATACCGCTCGTGGCCTCACGTGGCTGGGTGGTGATCACGATCGATCATCACCTGCGCACACGACCACACGAGGCTGCTTTGGCTCATGAACATGGCTTGAAGTGCGTGAACTTGCGGGGTGCTGGAAACCTTGATCGTTGGTCGCAGCTGGTGCGGCTGGCGATCCACTGGGACGCTGTAGAGCAATTCATCAAGGAGCGCCCTGATGGGCCGTGGTGGCTCTCGTTGACCAAGAACGCCCGCCATGAGTACCCCTACAAGCCTTCCTAGCGGTATGCAGGGTCTATGTGACAAAGCCGAGGACTACCACCAGCAGTACCTGTCCGACGCCAAGAACCCGTACGGCTACTGCGGTTTGGGCGGCACGGGTGTGTCGTGCCCGGTCGGCCTGAAGGTCGCCGGCCAGTAGGTGGGGGCGAGGACCGACTTCTTCGCCGACGTCGTGCAGACCGGCACGATCCTCGGCGTCGACGCGAACCTGAGTCCCGACGCGGTGGCCGCCGTGCTGGGCGACGACTTCGGCGAGAACCGGGACGGCCGGACGTACTGGCGGTCGTACGGACTGGTGGAGATGTCCTGGTACGAACGGAAGCGCGGCCTTGGGCTGATGGGACAGCACTGGGCGGTGCAGGCGCATCGGCTGGCGTACGACCTGCCACTCGATCGGGCGATCGTGGCCAGGTACGGACCGTTCAGCGGGCTGCAGATGTTCGACGAGCTGCGGGACGAGCTGGCCCGGCGCGGGGTCGCGCTCGTCGCGCTCGGCGGGCCCGAGTTCGGGCATCAGCGGTACTGGCAACCGGACGCGCAGGTCACGTTGTACGTGTCGGTGGAGGACGAGCCCGGCGCTGTGCGGAAGGTCTTCTCGGCGTTCGGCGAGGACCACACCATCACGTTCGAGGGCGACCACCGGGCGGTCTGGCAGCAGCTGAAAGAGGTCTGCGCCATGCCGGTGGCGCAGCGCGTTCGGTGGGCCGAGAAGAAGAGGCCGGACGACTTCCGCTCGTGGTGGCGGTACTGCGCGCGGTTGACGGCCGTGCGGACCGCGGAGGACGAGGTCGGGGACCGGGCCGCGTTCGTGGAGTTCGCCTTCTGGATGTGGGAGTACGGGCTCGCGCAGCACGTGTTCACGCCCAGGGAGGTCGCCTACCGGCGGGCCGAGTTCGCCGCCCGGCTGGACGAGCTCCACCCCGAGGTGCCGCTGCCCGGCCACGACGTGCTGGTCGACGCGTGCCTCGACCACGTCGGCGAGCTCATGACGCGGGACGACAGGAACCTCGTCGACGCGGCGAAGCTGCTGAGCCGCGGCCTGAAGGATCCGCGGAGGTTGAACGAGGTCCTGCGGATCAGCAGAAGATGATCCCGCACGGCCGGGTGGTCGTGGTCGTGGCGGGCGGAGGTGGACGCGTGGTCGTCGTGGTGACGGGCGGCGGCGCCTGAGTTGTCGTCGTCGTGACCGTGGTGGTCGTAGTGGTCGTCGTAGTCGTTGTCTTGGAAGAAGAAGACGGTGCGGACGACGAGACTGACGACACGGTCAGTGATGGCGCCTCTGTCTCAGTAGGCACGAGCGACGGCGTGTTGACCAGTGAGACGCGGGCCGGACGGTCGTGGTCCGGGGATGTCGGATCGCCCGACGCGAGCGATCCGACATGCGGTACGAGCACGTAAAACGCTGCGGCGACAGCACCGAGGAGAGCACCGGTCGCGAGCCGACCTGGGCCACTCATCGCCGCCAACACCCGGATTGCCTATCTCGTTCACTCGATTGGGTCAAGCAAAACGAAAGTTTTCTACTCAACTAGATCTTCGTGACGGTGACTCCGACTACGCCCTGTGACAGCGGGGCGATCGCCTTGAAGGCCTTCGGGGTGAGGTCGATGCACCGGCCGGTGACGTACGGGCCGCGGTCGTTGATCCGCACGGTCACGGTCTTGCCGTTGGAACGGTTCTTCACCTTCACCTTGGTGCCGAACGGCAGCGTCTTGTGCGCGGCCGTCAGCTTGTTGGGGTCGAAGGGCTCGCCGCTGGCCGTCGTGCCGCCACCGTCGTAGTAGGAGGCCTTGCACGTCTCGGCGGACGCGACGGGGGAGAAGAGCACTGCGGTGGCGGCGAGAGAGGCCAGCGTGAGGCCTGCGGCTGCGAGAGTCTTTGGCATGACGCCAGCAACTCACCGCGCGGCAAAGGGACGCCTAACGCGCGCCTAACCGGGGAACTGCTCGGCCGCGGACACCAGCAGCTGCCAGTCGCCCTCTGGCAGCGTGCGCAGCCGGTCCAGCAGAACCGACATGCGGTGCAGCAACTCAGGGTGATCGGCCCAGAAGGAGTGATCTACTCTCAGTAGAGCGGCGAGCAGGTCGCCGGGATAGAGCGCGAACGAGCGCAGCGGGTCCGACTCGACGTGCTCCAGCGCCAGCAGCGCGGTCACGTCCAGGCCCACCTGATGTGTGACGAGCAGGTGCAACGAGGTCGGCGTCAGCTCCCGCACCGGCAGGTCGCGCAGCGCGCAGAGGTCCCGGTACAGCTGGGTGGACGACGAGTCAGGTCTCAGCCAGTCGTCGTCGCTCAGGTGCGCGAGCGTTCTGTCGCGGTCCACGCACACATGGTCCCTGCCAGGGGAAGACCTAGCGTGCCGACTGGGGCAACGGTTCGGCATTGGGCGACTGCCAGCCGACCCGCACCAGCACCTCGCCCTCGTGCAGCACCGCCTGCGACGCGAGGCCCCACACGGTCGACGCCAGCAGCACGGAGCTCACGGCCTCGCCCATCCGCAGCCAGTCGTGGCCGACCACCCGCATCAGCGCGCCGTTGCGCCGCGCGACCAGTTCCAGGTCGCAGTTCTCGGCGCGGGCCGCGTGCAGCAGCCACGTCAGCGCCGAGTCCGGGACCTCGTCGGGCAGGAACGGCCGCGGGTCGGCACGGCGCAGCGAGATCGCCGCCGCGGAGGCCACCTCGCACGAGAACGGGTCCAGCTCCCACCGCGGGTGCACCGACGCGATCTGACCGTCGGAGAAGACGGACCGCAGCACGTGGCAGTCCCAGCCCATCGCCGAGAGAGCGACGCGCACGTGGTGGAGAACGGCGCCACACGCGAGGAGTGCCGTCTGGTCCGTGCGCGTCGTCAGGAGTTCGAGGCATTCGTTGCCCTTCCTCCACCGCCACGGCGGCACGATGCCGAACGACGGAGCCCGTGTGGCGAGTTTCAGCACTTCCTCGACGGTCTCGGCGTCGGGCGTGCGGACGCTGGTCCTCATTCAGCACACGTTTCTCCTCGGCGACTGCGCCGGGACTGCGTCACGATTGCGCGGCCGCGACCACCGCGGCAACGGTGAGCGCCGAGCCGCGGGCGAACTCGGCGGCGTAGGCCTCCTCGCCCAGCGCCTGCCGGCACAACGCCACGCACTGGTCGTGGGAGGCCGCGAAGTTCGCCGACCCGAACAGCGGCAGCCCGACGGACTGCCACACGCGGTCGGCGCCGCCCAGCAACAACGCGGCGTGCGACGGGGACCCGGTGACCACCGAGATCAACGCCAGCAGCTCCACCGACACCGCGATCCCCAGCAGGTCGTCGAACTTCTCCTTGATGCGCAACGAGGAAGTGGCCAGCTCACGAGCTTCGGCGACGTCACCGCGTCCCATCGCCACGAAGGCCAGGACGTACAACGCGTACGCGCGCGCCCACAGCTCTCCGTTCTCCTCGCACACGGCCCGTGCCTCTGCACAAAGGGCGGCCGCCCGGTCGAGTTCGCCACCGAACGCCACGGTGATCGCCAACGCCACCCGCGCCATGATCACGTTGCTGTCGAGGTGGCCCAGTTCGGTGTGCAGCCGGTCGGCCTCGGTCAGCAGCGCCGCGCCCAGCGGCAGGTCGTCGTTGAACACCGCCGCCGCACCCTGCACGTAGGTCGCGTAGACGTCGGCGTCCGCGTCGTCCAGCAGCGCGGCCTCCTCGCGGCACGCCTCCAGCAGCGCGGGCACCGCGGCGGTGTTGCCCTGCAACGTGGCCACGTACCCGTTGACCCACAACGCCTTGCAGCGCGCGCGTGACGGTTCGGTCTCCAGCGACAGCGCCCAGTTCAGCCAGTGCCGTCCCTCGGCGAAGCGGCCGCAGCCGACCCAGTAGAACCACAGGGTCGCCGCCAGCCGCAGTCCCGTGTCGGCCTCACCCGGGGTGGTCAGCGAGTACTCCAGCGCCGCACGCAGGTTGCCGCGCTCGGTCGTCATCGCCCCGACGGTCGCGGCCTGCCGTGGTGTGAACCAGGCCCGCTCGCCCTGCTCGGCGATGCCCGCGTACCAGTCGCGGTGTCTCATGTGGAGCCGTGCCTGTTCATCGCTCGCACGCAACCGCGTCTGCCCGTATTGGCGCATGGTCTCCAGCAACCGATAGCGCGCCACGCCCGCGTGTTCCTCGCGCTGCAGCACGGACTTGTCGACCAGTCCGTCGACCGCGTCGAACATGAAGTCGGCGGTCAGCACGTCGTCCGAGCACACCGCCTCGGCCGCGGCGAGGTCGAAGCTGCCGGCGAAGACCGACGCCCGTGCCCACAGCAGCTGCTCGCGCGGCGAGCAGAGGTCGAAGCTCCAGTCCATGGTCGCGAGCAGGGTCTGGTGCTGCGGCAGCGCGTTCCGGCCGCCGTCGGTCAGCACCCGGAACCGGTCGTCCAACCGTTCCAGCAGCTGCGAGGGCGTCAACGCGCGCACTCGCATGGCGGCCATCTCGATCGCCAGCGGGATGCCGTCCAGGCGCCGGCACAGGTCGCTGACGGCCTGCTCGTTCGCTCCGGTGATGACGAACGAGCCGGGCACCGCGGCGTCGGCGCGCTGGGCGAACAGCGTCGCCGCCGGATAAGGCACGGACAACGGCGCCACGGACAGCACCTGCTCGCCGTAGACCCTCAGCGCGCGTCTTGAGGTCGCGATCACCCGCAACTTCGGCGCGACCCGCAGCAGCGTGTCGACGAGCACCGCGCAGTGGTCGACGACGTGCTCGCAGTTGTCCAGCACCAGCAGCGCGTCCCGGTCGGCGAGGAACTCGGTGAGCACGGTCAGCTGCCCGCGCCCGGTCTGGTCGACCACGCCCAGCGCCTCCGCCACGGCGTGCGGCACGAGCGCCCGGTCGCGCAACGCCGCCAGCTCCACCAGCCACACCCCGTCCGGCGGCTGCTCACCACGCGCCACGTGCACCGCGAGCCGCGTCTTGCCGACCCCGCCGACGCCGATCAACGTCACCAGCCGGTGCTGCCGGATCAGCTCGGCGACGTGCTCGGTCTCCGGCCGGTCCACGAAGCTCGACCGGTCGGCCGGCAGGTTGCCGCGCACCGGCACCGCAACGCGTTCGGCCAGGTCGAGCCGTGGATCGGCGGTCAGCACCGCCTGTTCGAGATCGCGCAGCCGAACGCCGGGCTCGATGCCCAGCTCGTCGACCAGCACGCCGCGCGCCCGCTGGAACGCGGCCAGCGCCTCCGCCTGCCGGCCACACCGGTAGAGCGCGATCATCAGCTGCTCCCACAGCCGTTCGCGGAACGGGTGCTGCTCGACCAGCGAGCTCACCAGCGGCGCCACGGCGGCGTGCTCACCGAGCGCCAGCGAGGCCTCCATCAGGTGCTCGGTCGCGTCCATCCGCAGCTCGGTGAGCCGCGCGGACTCCTGCCGCGTCCACTCACCCGGCCGGCAGTCGGCCAACGGGTCGCCGGTCCACAACGCCAGTGCCTCGCGAAGCAGCCGTGCGGTCTCCATCGGGTCGTCACTGGCGCGTGCTGCTGCGACGAGAGTCTCGAACCGTGCCACGTCGACGGTGTCGGCCGACGCGTTCAGCACGTAGCCCGGTTCCCGCGTGGTGATCAGCTCGCCGAGCCCGGCGTCCCGGATCTGGTTGCGCAGGCGTGCGAGGAGGCTGTGCAGGGTCTTCGTGGCCGACGCCGGCACCTCGTCCGCCCAGAGCGCGTCCACGAGCGCGCTCCTCGGCACCGTTTCGCCCGGCTTCAGGGCAAGACGGGCCACCAGGGTCCGCTGTCCCGCACTGCTGAGCTGGACCAGCCCGTTCGGACCGGTGAGTTCGAGCGGACCGAGCAGCCGGATGATCACTTGAATTCGTCCTGTCGTCAGCCCCCGACAAAGGCTGGAACCGGGACAAGATACTGCAATGGAATTCGACCCGAGAATCAACGCCCAGCGGGTGACCGCCTACGCCGACCTGCGTGCCGTGCTGGCTGATCCGGTGACGTTCTCCTCCCGGAACATGGCAGGTCCGCAGGTCGCGGCCGTGGCGGCGGTGCTGCCGCCGGAGCAGCGGCGATTGCTGGAATTGATGTCGTCGCTCAACGCGGCGGACGGATCAAGGCACGCCCGAATTCGTGCGACGGCGAATCAGAAATTCACTCAAACGGCCGTGCGCCAAATGGCTGACCCAATTCGACTGCGGGCTCGGAGGCTCCTCGACGAACTGCCGTCGGAGGCCGATTTCGTGAGTGAGTTCGCCGCGCCGTTCGCGCTGGGGGTCGTCGGCGACGTGCTCGGCGTGCCGGAACGGGACTTCCCGCTGTTCCGCGAGTTCGTGGCACCGGTGCTGGAGCTGACCAGCGGTGAGGAGGTCAGCGAACGGGTGCTCGGGTCGTACTTCACCGGCATGAACGAGTTCTGCGCCTACTTCGCGCGCTCGAACGCGTTCCGGGGCGGCCAGCTCTCCGAGCAGGAACGGCTGTCGCTGTGCCTCGCGGTCGTCGTGGCCGGCACCGACTCGACCACGAATCTGCTGGCCAGCACGCTGCTGCGGCTCGACCCGCGAGAACGCCGGCTGGGCGGCGTGGTGGAGGAGGTGGTGCGGCTCGACACGCCGTTCATCGGCTTCTTCCGGACGGCCACCCGCCCGGTGACCACGGCCGGGGTCAAGATCGCCGAGGGCGACCACCTGTTCCTCGACTACGCGGCGGGCAACCGCGACCCGCGCGTGTTCACCGAGGACTTCGACCCCGGCAGGCCGGCCGTGCCGGCGCACCTGGGCTTCGGGCACGGCCCGCACTACTGCCTCGGCGCCGGCCTCGCCAGGTTGCAGGGCCGCATCGTCGCCGAGGAGCTGCTCGACCGCTCGTTCGAGGTGGTCGAGCAGCCCGTGCGCCGCCGCAGGCACCTGATCAGCAACGGGCCCGCGGAGCTGCGCTTCAGACCAGGGCGGCGTCCAGCGTGATGTTCTCGACGCCCGCGAGCGCCTTGGAGACCGGGCAGTTCGCCTTGGCGCCCTCGGCGGCCTCGACGAAGGCCTCCTGGGTGAGGCCCGGCACGTTGGCGCGCACGGTCAGGTGGATCCCGATGATGCCCTGGCCGGCCTGGAACTTGACCTCGGCCTTGGTGTCGATCGAGGTGGGCGGCGTGCCCGCGCCGGTCAGGCCGTGCGAGAGCGCCATCGAGTAGCAGGACGAGTGGGCCGCGGCGATGAGCTCCTCCGGGCTGGTCTTGCCGCCCGCCTCCTCGGCACGCGCCTTCCAGTCGATCTCGAAGCTGCCGCTCTTGGACGTGTCGAGGCTGACGTTTCCCTTGCCCTCGACGAGAGAGCCTTCCCAGTGCGCGTTTGCCGTCTGAGTGATGGCCATGGTCTCCAGGTCCTTGTCGAACGAGCTCGATCAGGTTGATACGAGCGGACGGAGACCACCTTTCCACGGCGCGGCCCCGAGATCACCTTGAGAAGTCTGAGAAACGAAGAAGGCCGGTGTCCGTGGACACCGGCCTTCTTCGAGAGCGGATGACGAGACTCGAACTCGCGACCCTCACCTTGGCAAGGTGATGCGCTACCAACTGCGCTACATCCGCACTGCCTTACGGGTAAGAACTATACAACAGCCTCAAACGGCGTCTCGACCGGGGGGTCGTAAACCGGCCAGCAGCTGATCTACCTCGTCCAACTGCTCCTTGGGCCAGCGCCACTCCCACAACGCCCGCACCTTGGGCAGCACGTCGCACGGCAGCCAGGCCGCGACCTCCTCGCGCAGGTCCCAGTCGTCGAACACGTGCTCGTAGAAGCTGATCAACGCGGCGTTCTCCAGGAACTGCTCCGGCTGGTGGAAGCACCAGTGCGCGAAGCCGTACGCGCGGCGCAGCACGTCGTCGTCCTGCTCGCGGTGCGCCTCCATGGCCAGCTGCGACAGCTCCGAGAAGAAGACGTGGCAGGACCACTCCTCGGTCTCGGCGACAGCACGAAGTTCCGGCACGAGGGCCGAAGCGCGTTCCCGCCAGTCCACCACGGCCGTGACGATAGTCGCTCGATCTTGTCGCGCCGACGGTCCGACGCCCACCTGTGACCGTCTCGTCACCGGATGCGTTGCGCTGATCAGCCCACGACCATCGGCTGGTCTTGTATATCGACCTGTTCTCATCCAGGAGCAGTTCTGGCCCCTTGTGGCATGTTGAACCCGTGATGGTCGACGAGAACGAGGTCGACCGGGACCTGCTCGCCAGAGTGCGCGAGGGAGACGACTCGGCCTACGGCGAACTGTTCTCCCGGCACGCGGACGCGATCCGCCGTTTCTCACTCAGGCACGTCCGCGAGGCGGCCGAGGCTGACGACCTCACCGCAGAGGCCTTCTTCCGGATGCTGCAGGCGATTCGGCGCGGGAGCGGTCCGACGGACCACGTCCGCACCTATCTCCTGACCGTCGCGAGGCGCGTCGCGTGGGAGTGGAGCGGCCGCAGGCGGGACGTCCCGGTGGAGGACGAGGAACTGGGGCGTCGGGTCGAGCCCGTGGGCGACAACGCGAACCGGCGTGCCGAGCACAACCTGATCACCAGAGCCTTCTCCAGCCTGCCGGAACGGTGGCGGGTCGTGCTGTGGCGCGTCGAGGTGGAGGGCGAGCGCCCCGCCTCCGTGGCACCGCACTTCGGTCTTTCACCGAACGCCATGTCGGCGTTGGCCCGTCGCGCGCGTGAGGGACTGCGTGCGGCGTACCTGCAGGCACACCTCGCCACCTACGACGAGCGTTCGTCGTGCGCGGCGATCCGGTCGAAGCTCGGCACCTTCACCGCCGGCGGGGTCCAGGGCGTCGAGGAACGCCGGATCCGGGCCCACCTGGACGGCTGTTCGTCCTGCGCGCAGCTCTACACCGAGCTGAACGAGGTCTGCGCGACCCTGCGCGCCAACGCGGCGTTCCTGGTCGTGCCGTCCACGCTCGGCCTCGCGTTCGCCGGGAAGATGCTGATCGGCAAGACGAAGATGGCCGTGGTGGCGGCCAGCGTGGCGACCGTCGGCCTGATCGGCACGATGGCCTCGGTGTTCACCGGCGGGCCCGGTGCGGCGGTGCTGCAGCCGGACCAGCGGCCGGTGATCGCGCTGAGCACGTCGGGTTCGACCAGCTCCGGGCACAGCAAGGAGCTCGTGGTCGCACCGGCGCCCGAGACCCACCAGGAGCAGGTGCAGCCGAAGCCGCAGCAGAACGTGGTCAACCCCGGCGGAGGACAGCGGCTGGAGACCGTGCGCAAGACGACGTCCTACGTGCCGCCGCCGCAGACCTCCGAACGGCGGGAGCCCCCGGCCGAGCGGGGGTTGCCGGTGGTCCAGTCGTCGTCGAGCACCACCGAGGTGGTCGTCACCACGATCATCAGCAGCTCGCGGGACATCAGGTCGCTGGACACGGCGCCGGTGTCGTCCCATCGGCCTCCGCCTCCTCCGCCGCCCTCGGATCCGTGCTCGTCGCCGCAGACCACGGCCACCACGATCACGCTCTACCCCAAACCGCTCGTCCAGAACTGACGGTGACGATCGAGGCCGGGCGAGTTCACCCACAAGGCTCGCTCCGCGTTGGGTACGGTTTGACCAGAACCGACCGAGCGTGGGAGACGGGTTTATGACGCGGCTGGTGCGCGGTGCCGACGGGCGGATGTGGACGGTCCACAGCCGGATCGAGTGGCGCAACCCGGAGTTGTCCGACGACTTCGAGCACGACGTCAGCGGCGGTGTCCTGCCCGGCGTCATGATGGCCGGGATGCTCGTGGTGATGACGGTGGTGCTGATCGCGTGGACGCCGGAGCAGGTGGTCGTGCCGGGGTGGCTCATCCTCGCGCTGATCTTCCTGTTCGCGTTCTTCCCGGTCCGCTGGGCGCTGCGCCGGCCGCACACGCTGGTCGCGGAGAGCAAGGCCACGGCCGACGAGCTGCCACCCGAACGGTGGATCGGCCAGGTCAGGGGGCCGTTGGCGGTGCGCCAGGAGGCCTCGCGGGTCGCTCGCACGATCGAGATGCACTCGCTGCCGGACGTCGAGGGCCCGCTGCAACCCGTCGACTGATGCGACACTGGACCGGTGCCCGAGCTACCCGAGGTAGAAGCACTGGTCCACCACCTGCGTGAGAACGCGGTGGGCCGAACCGTGCACCGCGTCGACGTGGCGTCACTGCAGGTGCTCAAGACGTTCGACCCGCCGTGGACCGCACTGCACGGCCAGGAGGTCGTGGCCGCCCACCGGCACGGCAAACACCTCGACCTGGAGGTCGCGGACGGCCTCCACCTGGTCGTTCACCTCGCCCGCGCCGGATGGCTGCGGTGGGCCGACACGATGTCCGCGCCGCCGCCCAAGCAGGGCCGCGGGCCGCTGGCCCTGCGCGTGCACCTCGGCCCGCCCGGCCAGGGGCCGGGCTTCGACCTGACGGAAGCCGGCACGAAGAAGGGGCTCGCGGCGTGGATCGTGCGCGACCCGAAGACCATCGCGAGCATCGCGAGGCTGGGTCCCGACGCGCTGGGTCTCACCCGCACGCAGCTGGAAGACCTGCTCAGCGGGCACACCGAGCGGTTGAAGACGGCGCTGACCGACCAGTCGCTGATCGCGGGCATCGGCAACGCCTACTCCGACGAGATCATGCACATGGCACGCCTCTCGCCGTACGCCACTTCCGGCAAGCTGAACGAGGAGCAGCTGGACCGGCTGCACGAGGCCATGATCAGCACGCTGACCGACGCCGTGGCGCGGTCGGTCGGTCAGGACGCGGCCCGGCTCAAGGGCGAGAAGCGGTCGGGACTGCGGGTGCACGCGCGCACCGGGCTGCCGTGTCCCGTGTGCGGCGACACGGTTCGTGAGGTGTCGTTCGCGGACAAGGCGTTCCAGTACTGCCCGACGTGCCAGACCGGCGGCAAGCCGCTGGCCGACCGCCGGTTGTCGCGCCTGCTCAAATGACGATCAGGACCTCCAGGGTGCGAGGGCCGTGGACGCCCTCCACCCGGTTGAGCTCGATGTCGCTCGTTGCGGACGGCCCGCTGATGAACGTCAACGGCCGCGTGGGCTCCAGCCGTGCCAACGCTTCCGGCACTGATGCGGCGATCTGGTCCGCGCGCACGACGCACAGGTGGTAGTCGGGCAGCAGGGTGAGCGCGCGGCGGCCCTGAGCCTCACCGCCGTCGAGCACGATCGTGCCGGTGTCGGCGATCGCCACCGCGCAGCCGGTCAGCACGCCGTCCGCCTGATCCAGCTCGTCGATCGACAACGGCTCGTGCAGCCACGTGACGCCGTCGATCAGCCACTCCGGCGGAACGTCCTGGGGCGCAACGATCCGCTTGCCTTTGAGACGTTCCAGCGCCGCGGGCACGTCGCCGACGGTGTGCACGATCGCGCGGTAGTCGGCGACCCGTGCGGCGAACAGCTCGACGCCGCCCTCGCCCGTCCGGTCGTAGCCGCGCACGACGGGCCTGGCCGCCGGCACCTTCGCGTTCCGGATGCGCTGGAGGATCTCTTCTTTCGCGCTAGCCACGGTTCTTCCTCCACCAGGTGCGGAACGACTCGGCCGGCGGTGCGGGCACGTCGCGTGAGGACGTCCACTTCGAACCCGGCCACGGCAGGGACGTGATCCGCCCGTCCCTGGCGAGGAACCTGGCCAGGGAACCGGCTTTCTGCGCCTTCTCGTAGCGCGAGGCCTCGCCGAAGATCCACGCGGCGGCGGCCATCGCGACCGACTCCGCGGTGCGCCCCTTGGCCTCCACGGCCTCGGCGCGCAGGTGCGTGAGGACCGA
This sequence comes from Lentzea sp. NPDC004789, assembly GCF_053601075.1. Classification (NCBI taxonomy): domain Bacteria; kingdom Bacillati; phylum Actinomycetota; class Actinomycetes; order Pseudonocardiales; family Pseudonocardiaceae; genus Lentzea; species Lentzea sp. NPDC004789. Next base: position 415,895 of record NZ_JBSGBE010000003.1, read on the forward strand.
CGGGATGTCGATCCGCACCGGGCAGACCTCGAAGCACGCACCGCAAAGTGACGAGGCGTAAGGAAGTGAGGCCGCCTGCGGGTCGTGCATGTCACCGACCAGCTGCGGCGTGAGGATCGCGCCGATCGGGCCGGGGTAGACCGAGCCGTACGACTGGCCGCCGGTGCGTTCGTAGACCGGGCACACGTTGAGGCACGCGCTGCACCTGATGCACCGCAGTGCCTGGCGCCCGACGGAGTCCTCGAGCGTCGCGGTGCGGCCGTTGTCGATCAGCACCAGGTGGAACTTCTGCGGGCCGTCGCCGGGCGTCACACCGGTCCACACGCTGGTGTACGGGTTCATCCGCTCCGCGGTGGACGAGCGGGGCAGCAGCTGCAGGAACACCTCGAGGTCCTGCCACGTCGGCACGAGCTTCTCGATGCCCATCACGGTGATCAGCGTTTCCGGCAGGGTCAGGCACATCCGGCCGTTGCCCTCGGACTCCAGCACCACGATCGACCCGGTGTCGGCGACGGCGAAGTTGGCACCGCTGACGGCGACCTTCGTGGTGAGGAACTTCTGCCGCAGGAAGACGCGGGCCGCCTCGGCGAGGTCCGCCGGTTCGTCGGAGACCTCGACGCCCATGCGGCGCTGGAAGATCTCGCGGATCTCCGAGCGGTTGCGGTGGATCGCGGGCACCAGGATGTGCGACGGCCGGTCGTCGCCGAGCTGCACGATCAGCTCCGCGAGGTCGGTCTCGATCGCGTGCACGCCACCGGCTTCGAGGGCTTCGTTGAGCCCGATCTCGGCCGTGGCCATCGACTTGACCTTCACGACCTCGCGCGCGTCCTCCGCGCGGCACAGGTCGAGCACGATCCGGTTCGCCTCGTCGGCGTCCCGCGCCCAGTGCACGACCCCGCCGCGTGCCGTCACCGACTCCTCGAGCTGGAGCAACAACGTGTCGAGGCGCGCCAGCACGTCGTCCTTGATCTGCTCGCCGGCGACCCGCAGCTGTTCCCAGTCGGTCATCTCGGCGACCGCGGCCGCCCGCCGACCGCGGATGGTCCCGGTGGCCTTGCGCAGGTTCTGCCGCAGCTGGGTGTCCTGCAACGCCGCCCTCGCGGCCTTGGGGAACGTCGGGCTGCCCAGCCACGTCACGGGGTTGCGCGCCACGGGTCCTCCTCCGTCGAAGCCAGGATCTCCGCCAGGTGCACCGGCCGGACGCCCGCGCGCAGCCGCGACAGGCCGCCGCCGATGTGCATGAGGCAGGAGTTGTCGCCGGCGGAGAGCACCTCGGCGCCGGTGTCGAGCACGCACCGCATCTTGTCCGCGAGCATCGCGGTGGACGTCTCGGCGTTCTTCACCGCGAACGTGCCGCCGAAGCCGCAGCACTGCGTCGCGTCCGGAAGTTCCACCAGATCGAGTCCCTTGACCGCCCTGAGCAGCGCCAACGGCTTGTCGCCGACGCCCAGCATGCGCAGGGAGTGACAGGTGGGGTGGTAGGTGACCCGGTGGGGGAACCACGCGCCCACGTCGGTCACGCCCAGCACGTCGACGAGGAACTCGGCGAGCTCGAACGTCCGCGGCGGAGCCTCACCCAGCGTGGGGTGGATCTCCCGCACCATGCCCGCGCATGACCCGGATGGCGCAACCACGTGGTCGTAGCCGCCGAAGACGTCGGTGTACTTGCGCGCCAGCGGCTTCGAATGCTCCCGATAACCCGTGTTGAAGTGCATCTGCCCGCAGCACGTCTGATCGAGTGGGAAATCCACCGAACAGCCGAGCCGTTCCAGCAGACGCACCACGGCACGTGCGGTCGACGGGAAGAACGTGTCGGTCAGGCAGGTTGCGAACAGCGCCACTTTCACGGGCACACCCTCTCCCCAAATTCATCGGATGTCTACCCGGATCGGTGGACCGTACGGGGGTACGCCGGGCGCGCCTCTTGCTATCGGGGCCACCCACAGCACAGCATGTGCAGCGTGGGCGACCTGTTGACCGAGCGCGCTGTGCTCGGCGTCATCGCGACCCTGGCCGTTCTGGGCCTCTTCGTGATGCTGTGCCGCGCTCGACGAGTCAGCACCTCCGTCGAGGATGCTGTGATGGACATGCTCGACCGCATGTCCAGGGCGTCGAGCGACCTCCGCGCGGGTTTGACGGAGGAAGCGGCGAACAAGGCCACCCCCCACCTGCGCGAGATGCTGCGGTGCGTCGCGGTCGCCATCACCGACGAGGAAGGCACCGTCCTGTCGTGGGACGGCGGCGCGAACGACCACTACGAGTACCTCCGCGACACGGTTGCCCGTGCGATCAACAACTGCCACAAGGAACACGTCGACCACCGCAAACTCGGCTGCGAGCTGCAGGGCCCGTGCTCACTGCACAGCGTTGTGGTCGTACCGCTGGTTGTCGAGGGCGACGTGGCCGGCACGTTGATCGTCGTGTCCGGCGTCGCCTCCAAGCGCCAGATCCGCATGGCGGAGGAGACCGCCCGCTTCGTCTCGACCCAGCTCGAACTGGAGGTCGTGCAGAAGCAGCGGCAGGCACTCGCCCAGGCCGAGGTGAAGGCCCTGCGCGCGCAGATCTCGCCGCACTTCGTCTACAACGCCCTGAACACGATCTCCTCGCTGATCCGGACCGACCCCTCGCACGCCCGCGAGCTGCTGCAGGAGTTCGCCGAGTTCACGCGCTACTCGTTCCGCACCGACGGCCTCTTCACGACCCTGGCCGACGAGCTCACGAACATCCACCGCTACCTGACGATCGAACAGGCCCGCTACGGCTCCCGCCTGAACGTCCGGCTGCGGATCGCCCCGGAGGTCCTGCAGGTCGTGCTGCCGTTCCTGGTGCTCCAGCCGCTGGTCGAGAACGCGGTCCGGCACGGCCTGGCCAAGAAGCCGGGCGGCGGCATGCTCACGATCACCGCGGAGGACAACGGCAACGAGGCCCTGATCAGCGTCGAGGACGACGGCGTCGGCATGGACCCCGACCGGCTGGACGACATCAAGGACGCCCACCAGACCGGCGCCCACGTGGGCATCGGCAACATCAACGACCGCATGCGCACGGTGTTCGGCGCCGAGTACGCCCTGGTCGTGGAGACCGCGCCCAACGCGGGCACCAAGGTCATCCTGAAGGTGCCGAAGTTCGCGCGGAACGTGCTGCCCAACCTGAACCTCGGCGCGCAGCTGACCGACGAGCCGATGACGAACGAGCAGCCGGTCGTCCGCGCCTGAAGTTGAGTGCGCAACGATCCTCAACTCGGACGGTCAACGTGCCGATTGTGGTGTTGACCAATGAACAGCCGGCGCTCCCTCAGGTCGAGGCCGGCCGCGAGTTAAGGGCATCATCAAATTGCAGGAACAACAGGCACCCGAGCGCGTCCGCGTCTGCATCAAGTGCACGGCCAAGGGCTTCAACAGCTGCAAGTGCTGAGAGGCACCGCAGGTCAGCGTGCGGCCACCGCCAGAGTCGTGATCAGCACGACGGCGCACACGCTCCAGCTCACCCACATCCAGTAGATGTGCATCGGCGTCGGCCCGGCGGCGTTCTGCCTGCCCCGGTCGTCCCACCACTCGACGTAGCGTTCGAGCCAGCGGATCGGGTTGAACGTCACGACCCGAACCTAGCAGCACGTGTGGAAAGTCACGCGGGAGCAACCGACATCCCAGTTGGGCTCCCGCGTGTCCGCGAAACGCACGTACTGTCGAGTACATGAGCGTCACGGACAAGATCGCGGCCCGGCTCCCCAGGGTCATGGACCGGGGTGAACGGCCACCGGTCGTCGCGGCGGTGCGGTTGCACGGGGTCATCACCCCTCAGTCCTCGCCGGTCGCGCGCAACACGATCAGCCTCCAGAACGTCGAGACGGCCATCAACCGCGCGTTCGACAACGAGCGCCTGATCGCCGTGGCTCTGCTCATCAACTCTCCCGGCGGCGCGCCCACGCAGTCCGCGCTGATCGCCGAGCGCATCCGCGAGCTCGCGACCAAGAAGCACGTGCCGGTGCTCGCGTTCTGCGAGGACGTGGCGGCGAGCGGCGGCTACTGGCTGGCGTGCGCGGCGGACGAGATCTACGCGCACGGCACGAGCCTCGTCGGTTCCATCGGCGTGGTCAGCGCCGGCTTCGGGCTCAACGGGCTGCTGGACAAGGCCGGTGTCGAGCGCCGCGTCTACACGGCCGGTGAGAACAAGGTGCGGCTCGACCCGTTCCAGGCCGAGAAGGCCGAGGACGTGGAGTGGCTCAAGGGCCTGCACGCCGACCTGCACGAGCAGTTCAAGGCCTGGGTCACCGAACGCAGGGGCGCCAAGCTCAAGACCGAGGAGGATCTCTTCAGCGGCGAGATCTGGACCGGGACGAAGGCACAGCAGCTCGGTCTGGTCGACGGCATCGGCACGCTCCGCAGCGTGCTGGCGAAGCGGTTCCCGGACGCCGAGCTGACCGTCGCCGAGCCGCGCAAGCCGTTGCTGGCCAAGCTCGGGCTCACCGGCGCATCCACCCGATCGGGCGATCTCGTGACGCAGGTGCTCGCGAGCCTGGAGGAACGTGCTCGCTGGTCCCGATTCGGGTTGTGAGCATCAGTTCGGTTTCGCAGGGCGTGTCGAGGCCTACCCCGGCGTAGACATGACCGCACATTGATGGGCAAGATGCCCGACACAGTGAGTACCCAAGACAACGCCGGTCTCCTCGTCCTCGCAGTCGATGACGAGGCTCCTGGCCTGAGCGAGATCAAGTTCCTGCTCGAGAGCAGCCCCCACATCCGGCGCGTCCTCACGGCCTTCGACGCCGCCGAGGCTCTGCGCATCCTGAGGGGGGACTACGAGCAGGAGGTCATGGCGAGGACCAAGGCCGGCCTGCCGCCGGTCGACGCGGTGTTCGCGGACATCAACATGCCCGGGCTGTCCGGCATGGATCTCGCACGGGTGCTCAGCGCGTTCCGGTACCCGCCCGCTCTAGTGTTCGTGACGGGTGTGGAGGAACGCGACGCGCTCGTCACGGCGTTCGACGTCGGTGCGCTCGACTTCATCAACAAGCCGATCAACGAAGAGCGCGTGCTCAAGGCGATCTCCCGGGTCGCCGACCGGGTGGGCCGCACGGCGGCACCGCAGGCGCCGGCCGCGGTCACGGCGCAGAGCGTTGCCGCGGAGCCCGCCGACGACGAGGTCATCCCCGTAGAGCTGGGCGGCACCATCAAGCTCGTGCCGCGCGCGTCCGTGCGGTACGTCGAGGCGCAGGGCGACTACGCCCGCCTGCACACCCAGGACGGCAGCCACCTGGTGCGCATCCCGCTGGCGCAGCTCGAGGAGCGGTGGGCCAACGCGGGGTTCGTGCGCATCCACCGGTCGTACCTGGTCGCGCTGCCGTTGGTGAGCGAGCTGCGGATGACCGCGAACGGTTACGCGGTGGTCATCGGCACCGGTGAGAGCGCCAAGGAGCTCCCGGTGAGCCGCCGGCACACCAAGGAGCTCAAGGAACGGATCGTGCGACCGCCGAAGAGCGGCTGGTGAGCAGGCACGACGCGGGAAAGCCCGAGCAGGCCGCCCGCGAGGCCTGGCTCGGCGAGCAGGCCCGCAAACCACGCAGGCGCAGGGTCGTGCTCGCGGACTCGACGAAGTCGCGCGGCAAGGCGCTGCGCACGATCATCGAGCTGGAGGAGCAGACCAGCGTCGGCGAGAAGCTGGTGCGCGACCTCATCAAGCAGCAGCTGCGCTCCGCGTTCGGGCTCGCGTTCGCGGTCCTGATCGGCATGTGCCTGCTGCCCATCACGTTCTACCTGTTCCCGCAGATCGGGGACCTGAAGATCCTCGGCATCGGCATTCCGTGGCTCGTGCTCGGCCTGGCGCCCTTCCCGGTCCTCTACGGGGTCGGCTGGGTGTTCCGCAGGCAGGCCGAACGGCACGAGCGCGACTTCGTGAACATGGTCGACCGCTGACGTGAACGCCACCATCTGGAGCCTCAGCGCAATCGTCGCCGTCGCGGCCGTGACGTTCCTGCTCGGTTACGTCGGATCGCGCAAGGCCAACACCACCCCGGACTTCCTGGTGGCGCGCCGCGCGATCCCCGCCACCCGCAACGCGGCCGCGATCTCGGGCGAGTACCTGTCCGCGGCGTCGTTCCTCGGCGTGGCCGGACTCGTGCTCAAGGACGGCATCGACGCGCTCTGGTACCCGATCGGGTTCACCGCCGGGTACCTCGCGCTGCTGCTGTTCGTGGCCGCGCCACTGCGCCGCTCCGGCGCCTACACGTTGCCGGACTTCGCCGAGGCCAGGCTGGGGTCGGCGAACGTGCGGCACTTCAGCACGTTCTTCGTGGTCTGCATCGGCGTGCTGTACCTGGTGCCGCAGTTGCAGTCCGCCGGTCTGACGCTGACCACGATCACCGGCCTGCCCGCGTGGTTCGGCGGCCTGATCGTCACGGTCATCGTGGTGATCAACGTGCTGGGCGGCGGCATGCGGGCGATCACGCTCGTGCAGGCGTTCCAGTACTGGGGCAAGCTCTTCGCGATCGCCGCGCCGACGTTCGTGCTGTTCGTGGTGTTCCTCGCCTCGCCGGACCGCGGCACGCAGCCGATCAGCGACAACGGCGTGATCAGGTTCCCGCAGGCCGAGAAGATCACCGTGGCCGAGCAGGCGATCAAGGTCAGGGTCGACGAGCCGCTGACGTTGAAGGTGCACGGCGAGATCGACGGCAGGGCGGCCGATGGCAAGGTGTTCTGGGGCCGCGGGGTGTACGAGCTCAGCCCCGGCACGGTCATGGAGTTCACCGCCGGCAGCCCGGTTCCGGTGGTCGAGGGCTCGCCGACGAACAACCACGACTGGACGCGGCCGCAGACCGGTGGCATCTCCGACCTGCTCAAGACGTACTCGCTGATCTTCGCGACGTTCCTCGGCACGATGGGCCTGCCGCACGTGCTGGTCCGCTTCTACACCAACCCGGACGGCAAGGCGGCCCGCCGCACGGCGTTGCACGTGCTCTACCTGCTCGGCCTGTTCTACATCTTCCCGACGGTGCTGGGCGTGCTGTCCCGGCTCTACCTGCCGCAGCTGCTGGTGAACGGGAAGACGGACGCGGCGGTGCTGATGCTGCCGAGCACGATGGTGCCGAACCTGGGCGGCCAGATCCTCGGCGCGATCGTCGCCGCGGGCGCGTTCGCGGCGTTCCTGTCGACCTCGTCGGGGCTCGTGGTTTCGGTCGCCGGGGTCGTCTCGACGGACATCATGCCGGGCAAGGTTCGTGACTTCCGGTGGGCGACCGTGTTCACCGGACTCGTCGCGATCGCGCTCGCTCTGCTCCTCCCGCGGTCCGACGCGTCACTCACCGTGGCGATGTCGTTCGCGCTCGCCGCGTCGACCTTCTGCCCGCTGCTGGTGCTCGGCATCTGGTGGAGGGGACTCACGTGGGTGGGCGCCGTGTGCGGTCTCGTGCTCGGCGGCGGCATGGTGATCATCGCCCAGGTGATCAGCGTGATCAGCTCCTACACCGGCCACTGGGCACCCGCGGTGTTCACCCAGCCGGCGCTGGTCACGGTACCGATCGCGTTCATGACCATGATCGTGGTCAGCAAGGCGACCAGGCGGCGTGCTCCCGCGGACGTCAACCAGATCCTGCTGCGCCTGCACGCCCCGGACCCGCTGGGTTTCATCCGGGACCGCGACGTCGCCCGCTTCGGCACCGCCGAGGAGAAGGCACGCCTGGCCGAGGACAAGCGCAGGGGAGCTAGTCGAACACGCTGAGTGGTCAGCGTTTCAAATGGGTGAAAATCGGTCACTCGAATCGGTGAACGGCGAAATCGGTCACGCAGAGTGCTGTTCACCGACGCATACTGACCGTTCGTCGCTTCACCCGACTGCCTGGCGCAACGCCTCGAACGGGGTCTTACCGAGTGACTCAGGTCTCCATACGGTTCTCGACCAAGAACAGGACCGCACCTGGAGGCATTACGTGCCCGTCACGTTGCTGACACCTACGACGAGTACCGCTAGGAGGGGACTGTGAGCACTGTTGAGCACACCCCGGCCGAGTCGTCCCCAGACGCGCAGAAGTGGGTCGACGTCCAAGCAAGTGATGACTTCGCGCAGCTCAAGCACCGGCTGCGGAAGTTCGTGTTCCCCGTCTCCGGGCTGTTCCTCGCCTGGTACGTGCTGTACGTGCTCCTCGCGGACTACGCGCACGGGTTCATGTCGACCAAGGTGATCGGCAACATCAACGTGGGCCTGATCTTCGGTCTGCTGCAGTTCGTGTCGACGTTCGTGATCACGACGCTCTACGTGCGGCACGCGAACAAGAACCTCGACCCGCTCGCGGAGAAGCTCCGCGCCGAGATCGAGGAGAGCGCGAAGTGAACAGCAGCAACCCGGCCCTGAACATCAGCATCTTCGGTGTCTTCGTCCTGATCACGCTGTTCGTGGTCATCCGGGCGAGCCGCAACACCAAGACCGCCGCCGACTACCTGGCGGCCGGACGCGCGTTCACCGGCCCCCAGAACGGCATCGCGATCGCCGGTGACTACCTGTCCGCGGCGTCGTTCCTCGGCATCGCGGGTGCCATCGCCCTCAACGGCTACGACGGCTTCCTGTACTCGATCGGCTTCCTGGTGGCGTGGCTCGTCGCGCTGCTGCTGGTCGCCGAACTGCTGCGCAACACCGGCAAGTACACGATGGGTGACGTGCTGAGCTTCCGGATGCGCCAGCGTCCGGTCCGCGCGGCGGCAGCCACGTCGACCATGGCCGTCTCGTTCTTCTACCTGCTGGCCCAGATGGCCGGTGCCGGTGGTCTCGTCGCCCTGCTGCTCGGCATCACGGGCACGGGCGGCCAGTCGATCGTCATCGCCGTGGTCGGCGCCCTGATGATCGCCTACGTGCTCATCGGCGGCATGAAGGGCACCACCTGGGTGCAGATCATCAAGGCGGTCCTGCTGATCGCGGGCGCCGCGATCATGACCTTCTGGGTGCTCGGCAAGTACGGCTTCAACCTGTCGTCGCTGCTCGGCGCCGCGGTCGAGAAGGCCCCCAAGGCCGGTGAGAAGCTGCTCGGCCCCGGTCTCGCCTACGGCAAGAACGGCACCACGCAGCTCGACTTCCTGTCGCTCGCGCTGGCGCTGGTCCTCGGCACCGCGGGCCTGCCGCACATCCTGATGCGCTTCTACACCGTGCCGACGGCGAAGGAAGCCCGTCGCTCGGTCGTGTGGGCCATCTGGCTGATCGGCATCTTCTACCTGTTCACGCTGGTCCTGGGCTACGGCGCCGGTGCGCTGGTCGGTCCGGACGCGATCAACAAGGCGCCCGGCAAGGCCAACTCGGCCGCTCCGCTGCTCGCGCTGGAGCTCGGTGGCCCGATCCTGCTCGGCCTGATCGCCGCGGTGGCGTTCGCGACGATCCTCGCGGTCGTGGCCGGTCTGACGATCACGGCGTCGGCGTCGTTCGCGCACGACATCTACGCCAACATCATCAAGAAGGGCACGGAGGAGGACAAGGACTCCGAGGTCAAGGTCGCCCGCATCACCGCGGTCGTGATCGGTCTCGTGTCCATCGGCGGCGGCATCATCGCCAACGGCCAGAACATCGCGTTCCTCGTGGCGCTGGCGTTCGCGGTCGCGGCCTCGGCCAACCTGCCGACGATCCTCTACTCGCTGTTCTGGAAGAGGTTCAACACCTCGGGCGCGCTGTGGAGCATCTACGGCGGCCTGATCGTGACGATCACCCTGATCATCCTGTCGCCCGCCGTGTCCGGCACGCCGACCTCGATGTTCAAGAATGCCGACTTCGACCTGTTCCCACTGTCGAACCCCGGCATCGTCTCGATCCCCGTCGCGTTCCTGCTCGGTTACGTCGGCACGATCCTGTCCAAGGAGAAGGCCGACCCGGTCAAGCAGGCCGAGATGGAGGTCCGCTCCCTCACCGGTGCGGGCGCCGAGAAGGCCGTCGTCCACTAACTGGGCCACTCGTCGCCGTCGTTCGGAGAACGGGCCGTCCTTCACGGGGGCGGCCCGTTCTCGTGTTCGTGCAACCCCGGCCGGGGTGACCGCGTATTGAACGTGAGGCAGCACGAGCTTGGGGGACGGAGTGCGGCGGGACGAGGAGTTCTCGGAGTTCTTCAGCAACAGGTTCGACTGGGCCCGCCGCACCGCGTACGCGCTGTGCGGCGACTGGTCGGAGGCGGAGGAGCTCGCGCAGAACGCGTTCGTGAAGGCGTACGCGAAGTGGGGGAGCGTGCGGCAGGAGAGTGCGGATGCCTACGTCCGCACGATCCTCACGCGGTTGTTCCTGGACACCAGGCGGCGCGTGCGCGGACGTGAGCACCCGGTCGCCGACGTGCCGGAACGCGGCGTCGGCGGCGGTTTCACCGAGCAGAACTCCCGGTTGCACGACGCGTTGCAGCGGGTTCCGCCCAAGCAGCGGGCCGTGCTCGTGCTGCGTTATGTCCACGACCTGTCCATCGAACAGACGGCCGCTGAGCTGGGCTGTTCGCAGGGCAACGTGAAGAGCCAGACAGCCAGGGGACTGGCGACGCTCCGCGAGGCGTACGGCAGCCCGGTCAACTCGGAGAGTGTGCGATGACTGTGGAAGAAGAGCTGCGCGGGGCTCTCGACGTTCCCGCGCCACCGGCCGCCACGACGCTGGAAGGCGTGCTGAGGCGGGGCAGACGCCGGCTGTTCGTCCAGCGTGCGGGCGCGGTGCTCGGCACGCTGGCGGTCGTCGGGATCATCGGTTTCGGCAGCGTCGTCTGGAACTGGAACCAGGCCACACCGATGACACCGGGCGGCAGTCCCGGGGACTGGCCACGTGCGTCCGGGGTGGTGCGGAAGCCGGTCGACCTGAACAACACGAACGGTGAGTGCGACCCCCAGATGCCGACCGCGCTGATGGTTCGCGGGTTCGGTGCGCAGAGGTTCAGCACCGACCAGCTCCGCAGGTGGCGGGAGAAGGCGCAGGAGGTGCTTCCGTCGCTGGAGTTGGGTGCACAGGCCGTCCAGGACGACCTCAACATGTACGAGTACGAGGTCACCGATGAGCGCGGTACCGGCAGCGTGCGGCTGTCCGCCGGGGTCTTCACCGGCAGTCCGAGCAACGCGGCGGACGAAGCGCTGTGGTCGGTGGGGGGCTGCCAGGCGCCGCGTCGCGTGAGGGCTCCGGACGGCACCGTCTACCAGCTGTACGACGTGGTCTCCTCCACGCTGTGGGACACGACCTCCCAGAAGTCGGCGCCCGCGAAGATGCAGACCCTGCACGTCTACCGGCCGGACGGTTCCGCCTTCCGGATCGACCAGCTCAGCGTGGTCACGACGAACCTCGACAAGAGGCGGGAGTCGCTGCCGCTGACCGAGAGTCAGCTCGTGAGGCTCGGGCCCGCCATCGCGGGGGTGGCCTGAGGTGGACCCGTGCCGGAGGTTCACGTCCGTGCAACCTCCGGCATGGGAACATCTACGGCGTGACTGTTCCAAGCGTGGAGATCGCCGACGTGCCGGCCCAGCTGCCTGAGGACGCCGTCCTGCTGGACGTGCGCGAGCAGGACGAGTGGGACGCGGGCCATGCGCCCGGCGCGCTGCACATCCCCATGAGCGAGATCGGCGCACGGCTCGACGAGGTGCCGAACGACGTGCAGCTCTACGTCGTGTGCCGTGCCGGTGGCCGCTCCGCCCGCGTGACCCAGTACCTCAACGAGAACGGCTGGGAGGCCGTGAACGTCGAGGGCGGCATGCAGCACTGGGAGGCCTCCGGTCGTCCGCTCGAAGGCGGCGCCGACGGCATGGAACCCGAGGTCATCTGATCGTGCAGCCGTTGCAGCCGATGCGCGTGGACTGGGTGGCGACTCCGCCGCCCGGTGCGTACCCGCAGCCCTCGCGGCGGTCGCAGCGGCTGACCTACGGCGGCCCGCCGAACTACCCGGTCCCGCCGCGCTGGGGTTTCCCGCTGCTCGCGTGGCGCTGGCCGACGGCCGTGCCCGGCACCGTCGAGCAGGCCGACTCGGTCGACGGCGTGCGCCGCCTCGGCAAGACCGCGCAGAACTCCCTCTGGCTGCTCGCCGCCGTCGCGGTGTGGGGCGTGTTCGCCGAGATCTGGCGCTACGTCCTGGTCGCGATGAGCCGTTACGGCGCGCTCTCGGCCGGCGTGGTCAGCGCGTCCGACGCGATGGTGGTGACCGCCTCGGCGATCACGCTCGTCGGCTGCCTGCTGTCGTTGGTGCTCACGCTGCTGTGGGTGCGGCGCACGCGGAACGTGGCCGCGACCCTGGTGGGCTACGGGCCGTCGCGCTCGGACGAGCAGGCCCTGATCGGGTTGATCGTGCCGGGCGTGAACCTCGTCGTGCCCGGCTCGGTGCTCGCCGAGCTCGAACACGCCGTCACCCGCAGGCCCGCCGGCGAACGGCCTCGGCCGTCGAAGCTCCTGCGCTGGTGGTGGGGCCTGTGGGTGGCGTCCGGTCTGCTGTTCGTGATCACGATCCTGTGGTCGTTCCGCAGCAGCACCCAGGCGCTGGCCGACGGCGTGCTGCTGCACGCGCTCAGCGACCTGGTGCTGGCCGCGGTCGCGGTGACCACGGCACTGGTCGTCCGGCGGATCACCACGCTGCTGCTGCCGGTGGACGCCGCGTCGGTGCGGCTGATGCGCGTGCTCGAGGTGAAGGACGCTCCCGAACCGCCGTTGCGGACGTTCCGCGCGTCCGGGTCGCCGAGGTAAGCCTTTCGTGTGATCTTTCGTGAGATTCTCACTTCAGCGATCTCACTGACGATCATCGAAGGATGCGCAAGCGTCAGCCGCCTTTCCGCCGCCGCAAGCTGGCCAAGAAGCTGCGGAAGATGCGCCTGGACGCCCGGATGAGCATCCAGGAGGCGGCGAAGGCACTCGACAAGGACGTCCAGCGCTCTACCGCATCGAGGCTGCGGAGACCCGCGTCGACGTCCACCTGGTGCGGTCGATGATGGACCTGTACGACGCTTACGCTCCCGATCTGCTCGACCAGGTGCGCGATGCGCTGAAGGCAGGCTGGTGGCGCGCCTTTGGTGTGGACGACCAGGGGTATCTCGATGTCGAGACCGAAGCAGCGATGATCAGAGAGATCGCTCTGCTGACGATCCCCGGGCTGCTCCAGACGGAGGCTTACACACGGGCGCTCTTCGACGCTTACCACCGCGAGCACAGCAAGGAGTGGCAGAACAACCAAGTCGCGGTTCGGCAGTTCCGGCAGCGGCGCCTCACCGACCCCGACAATCTGCTGGTACTCGATGCCGTCATCGACGAGGCGGCGTTGAGAAAGCTTGTGGGAGGGCCTGTTGTGATGCGGGCGCAGCTTCGCCACCTGATCGACATGGCTGCATTGCCCAACGTCACGTTGAGGGTGCTCCCGTCCAATCTGGGCGCTCATGACGGGATGAGTGGCGGGTTCACCCTGCTGAGCTTCCCCGACCATGATGATTCCGATCTCCTCTACATCTCCTACGCAACCGGTGCGATGCATATTGAGAACGAGGAGGAGCTGAAGGCGGCTAGGCTGACGTTCGACCACTTGGCGGCCAGGGCGTTGTCGCCCGCCGAATCGGTGGCCTTGATCGAGCGGACGCTGGCCGAGTGAAGGGTGTCCACTGTGGACTTTTCTGGTGCCGAATGGCGCAAGAGCAGCCGAAGCGGTGCCGCGGGCAACGACAACTGCGTCGAGGTGGCGTTCGCAGGCCCGGCCGTAGGTGTGCGTGACTCGAAGAGCCCCGGCTCCGGCGTCCTCGTGTTCTCCGCTGTTCAGTGGGCGTTCTTCCTCAGGGGCTTCCAGGCCTGACCCATCGGTGCCAGGTTGGGTGGATGCGGACACTCATTGGGGCTCTGGTGATCGCAATGGTCACACCGGGCGCCGCTCAGGCCCACCACCGCGACTTCGACCTGCAGGCCCACCGCGGCGGCATCGGCCTCACCGTGGAGAGCACGCTCAAGGCGTTCGGCAAGGCGCTCGAGCTGGGCGTCACGACGCTGGAGCTCGACCTGCAGATCACCAGGGACGGCCGCGAGGTCATCACCCACGACCGCAAGACGAACCCGGCGAAGTGCCTCGACACCAAGCCGGCGTTTCCCGGTGACCCCGAGTTCCCCTACGCCGGCAAGTACGTGAAGGACCTGACGTTCGCGCAGGTCCGCACCCTCGACTGCGGCAGCACGAGGTGGTCGCAGTACCCGGACCAGGAGCTCTCGCCCGGCGCGAAGATGCCCACCCTGGCCGAGCTGTTCGACCTGGCGCGCAGGCACCGCGCGTGGGGGATCCGCTTCAACGTCGAGACCAAGGTCGAGGCCGCCGCGCCGGACGAGACCGCGCCGCGCGAGCAGTTCGTGCAGCGCGCGGTCCGCGAGATCAGGCGCAGCGGCTTCCTGCCCAACGTGACCATCCAGTCGTTCGACTGGGGCACGTTGATGCGGATGCGCGAGGTCGAGCCGCGGCTGCCGCTGGTGGCGTTGACCCAGCCGGAGTTCCTGCGGCCCGGTTCGCCGTGGACCGGTGGGCTGAACCTGGACGACTTCGGTGGCAGCGTGGCCAAGGCGGTGAAGAGCTTCGGCGCGAAGGCCCTGTCCCCGGTGCACACGATGACCACGGAGGAACTGGTCACCGAAGCCCACGAACAGGGCCTCGTCGTCATCCCGTGGACCGTGGACGACGAGCTGCGGATGAACGAGCTGATCGACGTCGGGATCGACGGTCTGATCACCGACTACCCGGACCGGTTGCGGAAGGTGCTCGGGGAGCGCGGGCTCAAGCTCCCCAAGCGGTATCCCAGGTGTTAGTTGATCGCGATTGGGTTGGCGGAGTGGTTGCCGGTCTGGAGACCACCGCGCTGTCCGGTCGTGATGCCGCACAACGGCGCTTCGCTCAACCCTACGGACGATTCCTGCGCCGCGGACAGCGAGTTGCCCGCGGCCTGGCCGTCGACCGTGACGCCGCTCGGGTAGCGCTTGCCGTTGGCCTCACGGCAGACCAGCACGATCACCTTAAAGGTTCTCGGTTCGTGAACGAGAGGTTCTTCGTCTCGCCTCGGGTCACGCTGAAGGTCAGCAGCAGCGTCGCGTCCTTCACGTAACCGGTCGGGGTGGTCGTCTCGTCGATCGTGTACGTGCCCGCGGGCAGGTTCGCGAACGGTAGCTGGCAGACGCCGGTGGCGTCCGTCGTGCACGTGCCGATCACGGTCGAGCCCTGGGAGAGCGTGAAGACCGCGCCCGGCACGGCTGCTCCGGCGTCGTCTTCTTCTGCACATTCACGGCCGCAGGGCGGCCTGGGGCGTCCGGGCGGGGGGTTGGTGCGCGATCAACGGTCGAGCGGAGCCGAACCATCAGGGTAAACATGCAGGTCAGCAACTGCTCCGCCGCTGACTCATTAGAGGCCCGATGTACTGGCCGAAGCGCTCGGGTCATCTGGTTACGCTCTGTTACCGTAACTTTTGGTCGTTCCGGCCCGAAGTTCCTGTCATGGCACAGGATCTGGGATCGGTGAGCGATCCGCTGAAGGTGCTGATCGACGCGCTCAAAACCCATTTGTCGCCAGGCACCACCACGATCGTCGCTGCTGCAGTCGTCGTGCTGATCCTGTTCAAGTACTTCGGTCTGGGCAAGCAGGTCGTCACACTGTACCGATGGCTTACCACCCGCACCGACAAGCGCAGAGCGGCCAGGCGGGCGCGGTTCGCCGACCACATCGAAAGCCAGATGCGCAGGCTCGGTGAGAAGGAGGAGTGGCGCGATCACCGCTACGCCGAGCTTGAGGCCGAGCTGGAGATCACCGGCCGCCAGCGGGTGCGGTTCCTACGCCGCACTCCCATGAACTCGCTGAAGCGGGTGCCGTCGCTGTCGAAGGCGCTGGAGGAGTGCGAAGACCGCATCGTGCTGCTCGAGGGGGAACCGGGTGCGGGCAAGAGCGTCGCGATGCGGCACCTCACGCAACGCATGGCGGGCAGGGCCATGCGCAAGCCGAGCGAACACAGCGTCATCCCGATCTACGTGAACCTCAAGACGTTCAAACCTCCGGGCCTGCCAACGGCAGACGACGTCCGCGCGTTCGTGATCGAGTCCATCAACGCGGTGCGCGACCGCGACGTGGAACGGTTCCTCGAGGAAGAGTTTGACCGCGGCATGCGCGAGGGCACGTGGCTCTTCCTCTTCGACTCCTTCGACGAGATCCCGGAGATCCTCAGCGCCACCTCGGCGAACCGTGCCATCGAGGCATACGCCGACGCCGTGCACACTTTCCTGCACGCCATGAACGCCTGCCGCGGTGTCGTGGCGAGCCGTGAGTTCCGCGGTCCCGGACGTGCGGCCTGGCCGACGTTCCGCGCTGTGCCGCTCTCCGGCAAGCGCAGGACGCAGCTGGTCCGCAACGCCGAACTTCCGCCAGAGATCGAGGACCGGCTGCTCGGTGAGCTTCCGAATGCCGAGTCCGGAGTGCTGCAGATGTCCGGCAATCCGCTGTTCCTGGGGCTCCTTTGCGAACACATGCGAGGCGGTCATCAGTTCCCCACCAATGTGCACGCCGTGCTGGAGACCTATGTCAGCCACCGTCTCGCACGTGACACGGAACTCGTGCGCAGCCTTTTCGGCGTCACCGGCAACGAGGTGCGCTCGGTGGCGGAAGAGTTTGCGTTCCTGATCGCGGATCGTCAGTCGCTCGGTCTCGAAGTGCGGATGGAGCAAGCGGTCTCGCTACTGGCCGAGACTCTCGGCTGGCCCGCCGAGCATCTGGAACGTGCGGTGAAGGCGTTGATCTACACCAAGATCGCACGCACTGACGACCGGAACGTGAACGTGACCTTCTCCCATCGTCGGTTGCAGGAGTACTTCGCCACCTGCGTGGTCATCAGAGAACCTGATCGCGTTCCTGTCCGGACGTTGCTCACGAGCGGCAGGTGGCGTGAGACCGCCGTGACGATTCTGCAGGCCCAGCGAGCGGATCAGGTTGTGCCGCTGCTCACCGACGCGCTGGCACTGCTGTGTGAGGCGTCGCCGGAGACTTCCGATCACGGGTTCCAATGGCCGCCTGGACTGTTGTACCTGCTGGGGTTGCTGGCGGAAGGCGGGTCACCGTCCCTGCTCGCGATGGTCCCGGAGATTCCGCGGCGGGTGGGTGTGTTGCTGCGGAAGGCATGGGAGAGCGGCCGTCACTTCGACCGGAAGTGGGCGTTGGAGGTCAGTTCGGTCGCGGACACCGACACCTGCCGGGAGCTGCTCGGTTTTGCGTTCGCCGCCGACAGCGAGTGGCTCCGCCAAGAGGCGTTCGCGCAGCTGCGGAGGGTGCCGGCGCTCGCAGGTGGGTTCGGCCACGAGATCCGCAAGACCCTGGTGGATCTCAGCATCGGCGGCCGGCTGAGGCGAGAGCGCATGTCCGTGCGCGCACAGTTGCGGCGCATGCCGAACCCCGCGCCTTACGAACGCGCGATGCGGCTCCTGATCTGGGGCCCTTACCTGTACGCTGTCATCGCGTGTCCAGCGGTCTTTGTGCTTGCCACGACCATGACTGCTCATTGGTGGGTCGGGTTTGTCGCGTTTCTGCTAGCCCTGCTGTACTACTTCAACTTCAGGCTGGCTACGGCCCGTGAGAGCGCTTCGTCTGCGCGGTTTCGGGCACTTGTCCCGTGGCTGAAGCCCAGTGAGGCCAGCATGCTGCTGTTGCTACCTATTACGTTGGCCGCGATTCCTCTTATCGGCTGGTTTTACACCGCGTGGAACGCGGACAGGCGCGCCTTTGTAGTGGCCGCACTTGTCACCGCCGTTCTGCTGTTGGCGCCGAGCCTGATCTTGACGTCGGCGGAAGGTGTGACCCAGAAGGGAATGAGAGATGACCTGAAGGAGATCAAGAAGCTCTGGATGGAACTGCCCAAGCGACGCCTTCTCTTCATGGCTATCGGTCTGGGCGTGGTGCTGAGCGCAGACCTGTTCGATAACCGGGTGCTGGTCGGGGGTGTGATCGTGGTGTACCTGTTGATCTTCGGGTTGATCGAGGCCATCGCGTTCGTCGGAACGACCGGAAGGCGCATCGGTCAGTGGCGACGGTTGCGCGCCTTTCGCAAGATGCTCTTGGTGGAGATTCCGTCGACGCTAGTGCTGCGCAACCACCTGTTCCGCGTCCGCGACGCCAACGTGGCCTGTCAGTTCTTCATCGCGATGTACCAAAAAGACATCGTGTGGCCAGCTGATGTGCTCGCGTTCCTGGACCGGGTGGCAATCGCGCTCGAGACGCGTGACTACCGCAGTGCGGATCTGCCACCGAGGGCGAAACGGCGAGCATGGGTGCGCAGCCCCGAAGTGCTCGACCAGCTGAGCATCTTCCTCGGCGCTCAGCGCAGGAAGACTGAGGCTACTTCGCGCCGAGCGGCAGGGAGTGCAGGCCGCGGATGACGAACTCCGCGCGCCGGTCCGGTTCCTCCGCCAGCACCGCGCCGGGCAGCTTGCGGTGCAACGACGACAGCGCCGCCTCCACCTCGATCCGGGCCAGCGGTGCGCCCAGGCAGTAGTGGATGCCCATGCCGAACCCGAGGTGCTGGTTCTTCTCGCGGCCGACGTCGAGCGTGTCGGGGTTTTCGAACACCAACGGGTCGCGGGCGGCGGCACCGAGCAGTGCGGCGATCTTCTCTCCCGGCTCGATGACGTGGCCCGCGATCTCGACGCGTTCGGTGGCGGTGCGTTCGAAGAGCTGCAACGGCGAGTCGTAGCGGATGAGCTCCTCGACCGCCGTGGGCATGATCTCCGGCGAGAGGCGCTCCCACTGCGAGCGGTGCCGCATGAGTGCGTAGACGCCGTTGCCGATGACGTTGACCGTGGCCTCGTGGCCCGCCATCAGCAGCAGCACGGCGGTGGCGACGAGCTCGTCCTCGGTGAGCCGCGCGCCGTCCGTGTCGGTGACGGCGACCAGGTCGGACACGAGGTCGGAGCCGGGGTTCGTGCGGCGCAGCGCGATCAGCTCGCGCAGGTAGGCGACGAACTCCGCGGCGGCGCGTTCGGCGGCCTGCTGCTGTTCGGCGGACAGGCCGTACTCGTACATCTTCACGATGGCGTTCGACCACGGTTGCAGCAGGTAGCGGTCCTGGCCGGGCACGCCGAGCAGCTCGGCGATCACCTCGACCGGCAGCGGCGCGGCGACGTGCGCGAGCAGGTCGGCCTGGCCCTGGTCGTCGATCTTGGCGACCAGTTCGTCCACCAGCCGGTCGGCGAGCTCCGCGACCCACGGGCGGAGGCGTTCGACGTGCCCGCGGCCGAACGCGGCGGCGACCAGGCGGCGCAGCCGGGTGTGCGTGGGCGGCTCGTTCTCCAGCAGCGAGTTGCGGTGCAGCAGGTTGAACGCCATGAACTGCTCGACCGGCTTCACGTCCGACCAGATCCGCCCGAGCGAGCGGTGCCGCAGGACGGCGGAACAGGCCGCGTGCGACACGGCGACGGCGACGCCCATCTGCTCGTGGTGATGCACCTCACCGGCTTCGCGCAGGGCGGCGAAGACCGGGTACGGGTCGGCGATGAACGCGGGATCGCGCTGGTCGAACGTCACAAGGCGGGACGGTAAGTCGCGATTCGCGTTTCGTCCACGTCCATTTGATTGATGACTCAAATTGTTGCGCAGGAACTATCGTTCGGCTTGTGCAGCAGCTGCCATCGATCGTCGCGCACCGCGGCGCGTCCACGGACCGTCCCGAGCACACCATCGGCGCCTACGAGCTGGCCCTGAAGGAGGGTGCGGACGGGCTGGAGTGCGACATCCGGCTGTCGAAGGACGGCGAGATCGTGTGTGTGCACGACCGCACGCTCACCCGCACGTCCAACGGCCGTGGCACGGTCAGCGCTCTCACGCTGAGCGAGCTCCAGCAGTACGACTACGGCAGCTGGCACCGCCATGGCCGGCCGGCCGAACTGCTGGTGCTCGACCAGCTGCTGGAGCTGGTCAAGGGCACGAACGTGCAGCTCTTCATCGAGACCAAGCACCCGGTCCGGTACCGCAACGAGGTCGAGCGCAAGCTCGTCGAGGCGCTGAAGAAGCACGGGCTGGACAGCCAGATCGTGATGATGTCGTTCTCGCCGACCGCGGTGAAGGCGTTCCGCGAGCAGGCGCCGGACATCCGCACGGTGCTGCTGCTCGACCGCCTCGGCCGCTACCGCAGCGGCGCGCTGCCGTCGTTCGCCGACTACACCGGACCCGGCGTGCACGTGCTGCGCAACGACCCCGGATACGTCGATCGGGCGCGCCGGGCGGGCCACGAGACGTACGTGTGGACCGTGGACAGCGCGGAGGACGTCGCGCTGTGCCGTGACCTGGGGGTCCGCTACCTGGCGACGAACGCCCCGGCGAACAGCCGCCGCCTGCTGACGGCTAACTTGGCGACCTGACAAGCCTGGAACACGAGGAGGGCCAAAGGTGGCCAAGCGGACCGCGGTCAAGGACGCCCCGAAGGACGGGATCAACCCGAAGCAGCCCTGCCCGTGCGGGTCCGGCAAGCGCTACAAGGCCTGCCACGGCGCTCCGGGTGGCGCGACCGACGTGATCGTGTCCCGGCCGTTCGAGGGGCTGGCCGCCGAGTGCGAGCTGATCGCGCTGCGCGAGTTCGTCCCGTCGGCGGTCGCGAAGCTGCCGGTCAAGGACGGCCGCGAGGTCACGCTGGCCACGGTGCTGCCGATGGCCGCCGCCGGGCTGATCCGCGGCGACGACGTGCCGTTCGTGGGCCTGCAGGTGCAGACGCGGTCCGGCGACATCAGCCGCGATCTGGCCCGTGCGCTGCAGTGGGCGCAGCAGGCGAAGACCGGTGACGTGCTCCCGGTCGTCGGCCCCGACAACGGCGAGAACCCCGGCCGTCTGCAGGACCTGCTCGACGTCGACGCCGAGATCGTGCCCGAGCTGCACACCGACTTCCTCTGGTGGATGCCGGAGGGCACCGAGCCGACCGGTGACGTGGCGTTGTCGCTGGAGCGCGCGAACGCCGCGATCCTGCCGACCGAACGCCTCGACGCCCCTGGCGTGAAGGCCGCCTACTGGGTCGACGCGGGCGACAAGGCGCACCTGCGCTGGGTCCGCCCGGAGCCGGAGGAGAAGCTGCTGCCCGCGATGGCCCGGCTGGCCGCCCGCGGCGAGCTGGACCTGGGTGAGGGCTCCCGCTACGCCGGTTCGTTCCGCGCGCACGGCCTGCTCGTGCCGGTCTGGGACCTCGACCGCGAGATGCACGCCCGCGAGTGGGCCGAGCCGGCCGAGGCGCTGGGCAAGCGCCTGCTGGAGGCGCTGGCGTCCGACGAGCCGCTGACCGACGCCGAACGCCGGGCCCGTGACGGCCTGCGCGGCCGTCAGATCACGCTCCGGTGACGTTGTCCACAGGGTTGTCCACAAGGAGCTGTGGATAAGTGTTGTTGCACATCATCTCGAAGGCCGACTGGGCCGCTGCCCAGTCGGCCGGCTCGATCGCGCCCGCGGACGAGGGGTTCGTGCACTGCTCCGACCGTGGCGTCGTGCACGTGACGGCGGGCAAGTTCTTCCGCGGGCAGAGCGGGCTGTTGCTGCTCGAAATCGAGCCGAAGCTGCTCGGCGTGCCGGTGCGGTGGGAGGCGGTGGCGGACTCGCCGCTGTGGTTCCCGCACGTCTACGGCCCGATTCCGGCCGACGCCGTTGTCCGGGTGCACGAGTTCCCGTGTGCGTCCGACGGTTCGTTCGTTCTGCCCGAGGCCGTTGCGATTCTGTGATTGAGTAAGGCAACCGTTCCGCCCACTCGGGCGTGAACTCCCCGAAGCCAGTTGTTGCTTCGGGGAGGGAGCGTGCCGTGGCGGCGGTGCTGCAGCTGGAGTTGGCCGCCGAACGCGGCGGGGGAAGAGCGGAAGCCGTGGGGGACTTCGCGGAGTTCGTGCGCATGTCGATGCCCGGACTTCTGCGTTACGGGCATGCCCTGACCGGAAACCCGCACGACGCCGCCGACCTCGTGCAGTCGGTGCTGGAGAAGGTCGGATCGCGCTGGATGACGGTGCAGCGCAAGGGGGACGACCCGCTCGCCTACGTCCGCAGGGCCATGGCCAACACGCACATCAGCATCTGGCGCCGTCGTCGCCGCGAGAACCTCGTGGCCGACCTCCCCGACAGCGGAGTCCTGGCTCCCGAGCTGAGCAGGCTCGACAACGAACCGCTCTGGCAAGCACTGCGTGACCTGCCGCCGCGGCAGCGCGCGGTGATCGTGCTGCGCTACTACGAGAACCTCTCCGAAGCCGAGATCGCGAACGCGCTCGGCATCTCGTGCGGCACGGTCAAGAGCCAGAGCAGCAAGGCGATGGCGAGTCTGCGGACACGCCTGGGAAAGGACTGACCGGTGGACGACGACCTCGACGCCGAGCTGCGCAGGCTCTTCAGCGACGATCGGCTGGACGTTCACGCGACTCCGGACGCGACCGACGCGGTGGTTCGCGGTGCCAACCGCCGACGCCGCCGCCGCACTGCGGTGACCACGGCGTTCGCCCTCGTGACGCTCGTCGGTGCCGGGATCGGGCTGACCCAGCTGCGTGCGCACGAGGACAACACGGCCGGAGAACTGCTGCCGACGTCCAGCTCCAGCTCCTCCGCACCACCACCGCCGTCGGTCAGCACGGTCACCCTGACCACCACCGTGACCGTCGACGCACCGCCCCCTGGTTCCACTGGCAGCGTTCCCGGCAACGGCGGGACGTCCACGCCCGGCTCGGTCAAACCCACCACGACCACCCCGCCGCCCGCGCCACCCGCGGAAGCGGGCAAGGTCGGCAAGCTGGCGCTGGCGATGGCCGAGGCCGACGCGCTGAAGACCGGCTCTCTGGTGGAACCGGGCACGCCCGCCAACGGGTGCACCACCTACGCCACCACGACGGTGGCCGACAGCGACGCGGTGATCATCTCGCCGGCCAGGGGAATCGTCCGGCTGACGTTGCCGAGCTACGTCAAGACGCAGCGGAACATCAGCGTGGGATCGAAGGTGGCCGACGTGAAGACCGCCTATCCGACCGCCACGCAGAACGGTTCCACACTGCTGGTGGAAATGGCGGCGACGCCCCAGTGGACGTACGTCTTCGAAACGGACGGAGCTGCGGTGACGTCCATCCGAATGCGTTTGGCCGCCAACGACTGTCCGTCCGCCTGACCATTTGATCTTGCTGGGATCCCGCCGCTCTTGGGGGTGCGGCGGGATCCCGGCATCCATTCTGAGCTGTTCACCGCCGTGACTTCTTCGTGACGATCGGCTTCGCAACCCCAGTGCGCAGATGACGTCTTATGGGTGTCCGAAACGGAAATGAGAACTCATCCTTTCGGGCCTGTGGAAAACAATCTGGGGGTTACCGTGAACAGCTCTGTCAAGATCGCATTCGTCGCCGCTTTCGCCGCCGTCGGAATTGCCGCGTGCACGGCTGCGCCCGCCGTGCGGAACAACGCCGCGCCGCAGACGTCCTCCTCCACTCCGACCTCGGAGACGTCGACGCCACCACCCTCCGTGGTGACCGAGGTGGTGACCGCCACGGTCACCAACCCGCCCAGGCCGGAGGCGGTGACGAAGACCGACGACCGCGTCGGCTACGGCCCGATCAAGCTGGGCATGACCCTCGACGAGGCGAGGACCGCCGGGCTCACCGACCTGACCTGGGAGAGCGACGGCGACGGCCTCTGCGTGGGCGACGACAAGATCGCGGTCTCGAAGAAGTACGGCGTCGTCCGCATCTCGCTGCCGCGGGACGCCAAGACGGCCAAGGGCATCGGCATCGGCTCGACGTTCGGCGACGTGAAGCGCGCCTACCCGCAGGCCGCCGAGTACCGCGGCGGCTGGTCCGCGGTCGTCGGCAGCGCCATCTACTCCTTCGTCGGCACTCCCGGCAGCGACGCGAACAAGGTCGAATTCATGAAGCTCGGGTCGACCCCTGCCGACTGCGCGATGTTCCTCCTCTGAGCTGCCGTACCCGCCCCGCTGGGAGGTGGGGCGGGTACGGCGTCGTCCTGCAGGTGGCGTGCAGGCGGTTTGGAGATTCCTTGAAGGCGGGCCGGGCAGAGTCCTGATCGTCAGAAGTCCACGAACCGAAATCCTCAGAAAGCTGCGAAATGAACCGTTCAGTCCTGCTCGTCTCCGCTCTCGCGGCTTTCGCCCTGACCGCCTGCACCGCCACGCCGGCCCCGGACCCCACGTCCACGCCGACGCCCGACCCCACCACGTCGCTGGTCACCGAGATCATCACCCACACCGTGACCAACCCGCCCAAGCCCGACGACCGGCTCGGCTACGGCGCCCTCAAGCTGGGCATGACGCTGGACGAGGCCAAGGCCACCGGCCTGGCGGGCACGGACTTCCACGAGGACCGCGGCTGCCGCTTCAACGACACCATCACGGTCACCGACAAGGGCGGTGTCGAGCGGATCGTGCTGCCGAAGGACGCCAAGACCTCGGCCGGCATCGGCGTCGGCGCCACGCTCGCGGACGTCAAGAAGGCCTACCCGAGCGCCACCGAGGACGGTCTCGGCTACTTCGCCGACATCTCCGGCGACGCGCGGTTCCTGTTCGAGACCGGCGACACCCTCGTGCCGCGCAAGCTCACCGACCAGGTCACCAAGATCAAGCTGTTCAAGCGCAAGCTCGAGTGCATGGCAGCCGTTTTCTAGAACGAAAGTTTCTGAGAGCGGTGTCGAGAAGCGGCGAACGGCTCCGTCCCCGTGGTGCAAGCGGCCAAGATGGGTCGCAACAGGACTGAGGGAGACACCCGAGATGGCCAAGTACCTGCTGCTCAAGCACTACCGCGGCGCACCGGCGGCGGTCAACGACGTGCCGATGGACCAGTGGACGCAGGACGAGATCACCGCGCACGTCCAGTACATGCGGGACTTCGCCGCCAAGCTGGAGGACAGCGGTGAGTTCGTCGACGGCCAGGCGCTCGCGATGGAGGGCACGTGGGTCCGGTACGACGGTGAGGGCAAGCCGCCGGTCACCGACGGGCCGTTCGCGGAGACGAAGGACCTCATCGCCGGGTGGATGATCGTCGACGTCGACAGCTACGAGCGGGCGATCGAGCTGGCCGGTGAGCTGTCGGCGGCACCGGGCAAGGACGGCAAGCCGATCCACGAGTGGCTTGAGGTCCGCCCGTTCTACGGCACCCCGCCGACCATCCCGGAGGTGACATGGACTGGGCACTGCTCAGGAGCCTGACGCCGGGCGTGATCGGGATCCTCGTCCGCCGCGGAGCAGGCTTCGCGGCGGCCGAGGACGCCGTCCAGGACGCGCTCGTCGAGGCGGTCCGGGTGTGGCCGGACGATCCGCCGCGGGATCCGAAGGGCTGGCTGGTCACCGCGGCCTGGCGCAAGTTCCTCGACGCGACCCGAGCCGAGACGGCCCGCAGGCGCCGCGAGGAGCACACCGAACCGGAACCGGGACCCGTGCCCGACACCGACGACACGTTGCAGCTCTACTTCCTGTGCGCGCACCCGTCGTTGACGCCGTCATCGGCGGTGGCTCTCACCCTCCGCGCGGTCGGTGGCCTGACCACCCGGCAGATCGCGGAGGCCTACCTCGTGCCGGAAGCGACGATGGCCCAGCGGATCAGCCGCGCCAAGAAGACGGTGGGCGACGTGCGGTTCGACCAGCCCGGCGACGTCGCGACCGTGCTGCGCGTGCTCTACCTCGTCTTCAACGAGGGCTACTCCGGCGACGTCGACCTCGCGGCGGAGGCCATCCGGCTCACCCGGCAGCTCGCCGCGGTGATCGACCACCCCGAGGTGGCCGGTCTGCTCGCCCTCATGCTGCTGCACCACGCCCGGCGCGCCGGGCGGACCGCGGACGACGGCAGCCTCGTCGCGCTCGCCGACCAGGACCGCGCGAAGTGGGACACCCGGCTGATCGCCGAGGGCGTCGAGATCCTGCAGAACGCGCTGGCGAAGGACCAGCTCGGCGAGTTCCAGGCGCAGGCGGCCATCGCGGCGCTGCACGCGGACGCGCAGACGCCCGAGGAGACCGACTGGGTGCAGATCGTCGAGTGGTACGACGAGCTCGCGAAGCTGACCGGCAGCCCGATCGTGCGGCTCAACCGCGCGGTGGCCGTCGCGGAGGCGGACGGGCCGCGGGCCGGCCTGAAGGCACTGGCCGAACTCGACGACTCGTTGCCCCGCCACACCGCCGTGGCCGCATATCTCCACGAATGCGACGGTGACGAACAAACGGCCGCGCGGCTCTACGTCGAGGCGGCCGGGAAAGCGGCGAACCTCGCCGAGCGCGAATACCTCACGCGTCAGGCCGCGCGGCTCAACCGAAAAAGCCCGCCTCACCGGTGAGGGTGAGGCGGGCTCGAAAATCAGGCACTCGAGCGTGCGGTGGAAAAACTCAGAGGGCGCCACCCGCGGCGGTCGGAGCGCTGGAGTCGCCACCGGTGTCGCCCACGGTTTCGCGAGTGAGGAACGTCTCCACGTAGAACATGTTGCCGTCCGCGCGGTCCATGATCGTCAGGAGCGTCTTCATCGAGGAGACCTCCTCGACCTGCTCCTTGAGGAACCACTGCATGAACTGCTCGCCGATGTAGTCGCCCTCCTCGCGGGCGGCCTTGGCGAGCGCCACGATCTGGTCGGTGACCTGCTGCTCCTGGCGCAGGGCGAGGTCGACGAGGTCGCGCGGCGCCTTGAAGTCGTTGATCGGCGTGTCGGTGCCGGGAATGGCGACCGGGATGTCGTTGTCCATCAGGAACTGGACGATCATCATCGCGTGGTTGCGCTCTTCGAGAGCCTGCTTGTAGAAGTGCGCGGCGAGACGCGGGAGGTCCTCGTTGTCGAACCACACGGCGAGCGCGATGTACTGCTGCGAAGCAGAGAACTCGTTGCCGACCTGGGACTGCAGGAGCTCGTGGAACTTCGACTTCTTCGGGGCAATCTTCTTCACGTTCGAGGCCATGCGGAGTACGTTAACCCAAAGCGGGCATACCCGCATTCCAGGAAAAGCTAACCTTTGTTTGGAAAGGTGATCCAAACAAAGGTTAGGCGTTCCTAACGGTTCAGACCAATGGTGCGCGGTCGATCGGGCACGACATGCACCGCGGCCCGCCGCGGCCGGAGCCCAGTTCCGAACCGGCGATCCGCAGCACCTCGATGCCGGCCGCCTCCAGGCGTTCGTTCGTCTCGACGTTGCGCTCGTACGCCACGACCAGACCTGGGCCGACCGCCAGCGTGTTGTTGCCGTCGTCCCACTGCTCGCGCTCGGCGGTGACCGGGTCGAGGCCCGTGTCGATCACGCGCAGCCGCTCGATGCCCATCGCCTCGGCCGCCGCCTCCAGGAACGGCACCGGGCCGTCGACGCGCACGCCGCCGTCGCCGTCCAGGCGCATCGGGTACGCGGACAGGCTGTCGCTGATCGCCGGGTACATCACCACGGCGTCGCGGTCGACCATGGTGCAGACGGTGTCGAGGTGCATCGTGGCGCGTTCCTGCGCGATCGGTACCGCCAGCACCGTGTGCGCGAGGCCGTCCGCGAGCGCGGAGCGGGCGAACGACTCCGCGCCCGCGGGGGTCGTGCGCTCGCCGACGCCGATGGCGATCACGCCCGGCGCGAGCAGCAGCACGTCGCCGCCCTCCAGCGGGGCCGAGTGGGCGCCGTACGCGCGCCCGGTGCGGCGGAACCGCGGGTGGTAGGCGTAGATCAGGTCGGTGAGCGTCGTCTCGCGGTCGCGAGCGGGCAGGGCGAGCGACGTGATGGCCACGCGGTCGCCGACCCACACCGAGGAGTCGCGGGTGAAGAGCAGGTTCGGCAGCGGGTCGACGGCGAAGTCGATCGGCAGGTGCATCTTGCGCACCAGCGACGCGCCCTCGGCGGCGGGCAGTTCCTCGAACGTCATGCCGGTCATCAGCGCCTGCGCGAGCTGAGGGGCCGGCAGTGACGTGAGATGGCTGCGCAGCGCGTCGGCCAGGTCGATGCCGAGGCGGCGTTCGTTGACCGCGCTGTGGATGCCGGCGATGCGCGCGCGGTTGTCCTCCAACGCCTGCGTCAGCACGTCCGCGAGCAGCAGGACCTCGACGCCGCGGGCGGTCAGCGTCGCGGCGAACGCGTCGTGCTCCTCCTGCGCGCGGCCGACCCACGGCACGCCGTCGAACAGCAGCTGGTCGTTGTTGCGCGGCGTGAGCCTCTTGAGCTCGTTGCCCGGCCGGTGCAGCAGCACCGTGCGCAAGGGGCCGACTTCGCTGTCCACGCGGGGCGAAGCGTCGGGGAGTGCTTCCGTCTCGGCGATCGTGTGCGCAGTCACCGGACGAGCGTAACCCTGAACAGCACAAATCGCCGCTGCGGAGCCTGAACTCGCAACGAACAGTGTGGAATATCGGCGTCTACGGCTGAATCATTAAGGCAACCAGCTCACTTTGCCGCGCAACATTGTGTAGCCGATGAACGCAACGACGTCGAGGATCGTGTGAGCGATCACCAACGGCCACAACCGCCTCGTGCGCTGCCAGTGGAAGCCGAACACCAGGCCCATCACCAGGTTGCCGATGAACCCGCCGAAGCCCTGGTAGAGGTGGTAGGACCCGCGCAGCACGGCCGCCGCGAGCAGTGCCGTGTACTTCCGCCACCCGAGCTGTTCCAGGCGCGTGATCAGGTACCCGACGACGAGCACCTCCTCCGCCCACGCGTTGCCGGCGGCGGCGAGGATCAGCGCCAGGCTCATCCACCACTGGCTGTCCAAAGTGGACGG
This sequence comes from Lentzea sp. NPDC004789, assembly GCF_053601075.1. Classification (NCBI taxonomy): domain Bacteria; kingdom Bacillati; phylum Actinomycetota; class Actinomycetes; order Pseudonocardiales; family Pseudonocardiaceae; genus Lentzea; species Lentzea sp. NPDC004789. The sequence goes on from NZ_JBSGBE010000003.1 coordinate 444,515, forward strand.
CTGTACGGCGAGGTTCAGGCCGAGCCCCCACGCGGCGAAGTAGAACGCGAGGCCGGGGATGCCGATGATCGCCGCCAGCCCAAGCGCGCCGAGGGAGTCCGCGCGCTTGCGGGTGCCGTCCAGGCCGATGACCTTGAGCTTGATCCCGGTGCGCCACAACAGGTACAGGCCGATGCCGCCCCACGCGGCGAGCTGCAGCACGCCGAGCAGCTGGGCCACCAGGTCCAGCAGGTCCGCGCGCGCCTGCGGGACGTTGATCGCGACCGACTGCTGCTTGAGCGGGGTCGGCTGCAGCAGGCTGTCGATCAACCGGACGAGGCTGCGCAGACCGGACAGCCCGAGCGTCATGCTGAAGACGATCAGCAGTTCGAGCTGGTAACCGCGCTTCTCTTCGGCTGGGATCTCGGGGGCAGTCAAGGTCACCCGCGCGAGGCTACCTCTGGGACAGGAACGGGCAGCCCATCAGCCGCCGCAGCTCACCGGCGAGTTCCTGGGCCGTGCTCACCGGCCTGGCGAACGCGATCCGCACGTCGTGGTCGTCGCACTCGGCCTCGACCCGCAGCCGCAGTCCGAACCGGTCGAGCCCGAGCGGCCGGACGTGACCGTTCCGCAGCTCCTCCGGCAGGTGCCTGGCGAGCTGGCCGACGACGTCGCGGTGCGCGACCTCCAGGTGTCGCAGCCAGTGGTCCTCGTTGCGGCAGAACGGATCGGGCGTCGCGCTCGCGAACTGCTCGGTCCGGATCGACGACGTGCCCTCGGCGTCCGCGATCACCATGGACGCCGGGGTGAGCCTGAGCACCGAGGCGCCGTGACCCGCGTCCAGCAGCCGGTGGTCCGGGCGCGCGTCGGCGACCGCGAGGATCTCGTCGCGCGCCTCCTGGCCGTCCAGCGCGGTGACCCAGCCGGTGAGCCACAGCAGGCCGCGGACCGGTTCGCGCAACGGCAGCGGGGCCTGGTCGGCGATCTCCAGCATCGCCGTCACCTCGGTCCGCGGGGACTGCCAGAGCTGTCCGACCAGCGGGTGCTCGTCGGCCAGCAACAGGATCGTGGTGCCGCACGGATGCACGTGGTGGAACAGCGGACTGGTGCGGGTTCCGGCCTGGGGGAGCAGGGCGGCGAGACCACCGCGAGCCGCGATCGTGCGGGCGCGCTCGGCGGCGTGCGGCGCGGGTGGGCGCCTGGTCTGGGTGTCGGTCACCGCTCCACCTCCTTGAAGGTTAGGCAAGCCTAACTTGATTTTGCTCCTGATGGGAAGCGTCACCTGTACGGTGGACGCGTGGTCGTGCCCAACAAGCCGTCCACCGAGGTGACGGCGTTAGACGATCGGTGGACCCGGCACTGCCTCGACCGGGCGAGCCGTCGTGCCCTGGCGTGGACCGTAGTGGCGGGCGCGGCCTTCGTCCTCCAGTTCGTGCTGGTACTCGTGTGGTCGTGGTCCTCACCGGTGGCGCTGGTCCTGCTCTTCTTCGCCGCGGCCGTGCTGTGGGTGGTGACGCGTCGCCGTCCGGTGCGTTTACCGGAAGGTGAACCGTGGCATTTCGCCCATGTGCAGTGGGAAGGAGGGCGTCTGGTCGTGCTGTCTTCGCCGCCGCTTCTTTTGACTCTCCGCGTCGGTCCGCTTCTGCGTGGACGGATCGCGCGCCATCGGCGCGTGTGGTTCGTTCCGCCGGATTCCGCGGGGAACACGGTCGTCACGTTCCGCGGGGTGCCGCAGCTGATCTCGGCGCGTGTGCAGAGATGATCCCGAAAATCGGCATTGAGAACTGGACCGAGCTCTGCCTGGCGCGGGCGGACCGCCGCGCGGTGGGGCACATCATCTTCGCCCTGGTGGCGCTCGCGCTCGTGTTGATGATCGGCTGGTTGTGGCTCACCGTGCTGTCCGTCCCGGTGGTGCTGGAGCTGGCGACGCCGGGGTTGCGGCACTTCTTCACCCGGCGCGGCACGCTGCAGCTGATCGAGCGGTTCCCGTTCCGGCCGGTGTCGGCGAGCTTCGTGCCCGGCCGGCGCATCGGGCGTCAGGCGTACCTGAAGGTCGACGGCTCGGAGAACAACCTGCGGTTGCCCGAGCTTCCCGAACGGGCGCGCGTGCTGGTGCGGCACACGGGTCGCATCTGGATCGCCGGTCCGGACGAACGCGGGCGGCTCGTGGCGATGACGCGCGGGCTGGCGTTCCTGGTTCGCGGACGGGTCGTCGAGCGATAGTGGCACCACGATGCACCCGTCTGACCGCGAACTCCCCCGGCAACGTTCCGAGCCACACCACTAACGGCCCGTGGCGATGCCCTCGGACTCGGCCCACTGCGTGAGGTCGTCCTTGCGCAGCGCGGCCGCCAGCAGCTCGGGGAACTTGTCCGGCGTGCACGCGAACGCGGGCGCGCCGAGGGCGTGCAGCTTCGCCGCGAGCTCGTGGTCGTAGGCGGGCGTGCCGGAGTCGCTGAGCGCCAGCAGGTTCACGACCGTGACGCCGCTCGCGACCAGTTCGCGGACCCGGCGTTGCAGCTCGGTCTCCGAACCGCCCTCGTACAGGTCGCTGATGATCACGATGACCGTGTCGGTGGGCCGGCGCACCTGGGTCTGCGCGTAGGCGACCGCGCGGTTGATGTCCGTGCCGCCGCCGAGCTGGGCGCTGAACAGCAGGTCGACCGGGTCGCTGAGCTGGTCGGTGAGGTCCGCGACCTCGGTGTCGAACACGACGAGCTTCGTGGAGATCGAGCGGATGCTCGCCAGCGCCGAACCGAGCACCGCCGCGTGCACCAACGAGTCCGCCATCGAGCCGGACTGGTCGACCAGCAGGATCACGTCCCGCATCGCGGCCGTGCGGCTGCGCCTGCGGTGGCCGATCAGGTCCTCGACGATCACGGTCTTGTGCTGCGGCTGGTAGTTCTTGAGGTTCGCCTTGATCGTCGTCGCCCAGTCGACGTCCGGCAGCAGCGGGCGGTGGGTGCGCTTCGAGCGGTCGACCGCGCCTCGGACGGCCTCGACGAGCCGGTCCTTCAGGCGCTTCTCGATGTCCTCGACCACCTTTGCCACCACGGCCTTCGCGGTGTCGCGGGTGCGGGCGGGGATGGCTCTCGACAGTTGCAGCAGGGTGCTGACGAGGTTGACGTCCGGCTCGACCGCCTGCAGCAGCTCGGGTTCGAGCAGGAGCTGCTTGAGGCCGAGCTTCTCGACCGCGTCCCGTTGCATGACCTGGACGACGGAGGTGGGGAAGTACTTGCGGACGTCGCCGAGCCAGCGGTGCAGCTGCGGTGAGCTGGCGCCGAGACCGGCACCGCGGTCGCCGCCACCGCCGTAGAGACCCGTCAGCGCGCCGTCACGGCGTTGGTCGTCATCGCCGAGCTGCGCCACGTCCTCCGCGCTCGGGCCGAGGAGCAGCCGCCAGCGCCGCAGCCGTTCGTCCGTCATCTGAGGGCTGCCGCCACTTCTTCGGCCGCACGCACGACATGTGGGCCGATCACGTCCGCGTCGAGCCTTTCCAGCGCTACAACGCCAACGGAGGCTCTCAAGCCGGGAACGCCGCGGACGGGAGCCGCGACGCCGTACGCGTTCGGCTGGAGTTCGCCGGTGGAGACGACCCAGCCGTCCACGGGCTGCGAGATGGCCTTGCCGGCGGCCCCGCGGTGCACCGGGTGACGGGAACCCACCCGGTACGCCACGTGGAAAGCGGTCCACGACGGTTCGACGACGGCGACGGCCTGGGCCTCGCTGCCGTCCGCGACGGTCAGGTGCGCGGTGGCGCCGACCTTCTCGGCGAGCTCGCGCAGCGCCGGGTTGGCGGCCATCCGCAGCTGCGGGAGGACGTTGGAGGCGAGCCTCAGCACGCCGAGGCCCAGCCGGACCTTCGAGCCCTCCCTGCGCACGAGACCGCGCGCCTGGAGGGGGACGAGGAGCCGGTAGACCGCGGCCCTGGACGCGCCGATGGCCGTGGCGAGCTCCGAGATCGACGGTGCCTCGGACTCCGCCTCAGCGACAGCCTGGAGGAGCGCCAGACCCCGTTCCAGGGTCAGCGAACTCTCCTTCGTCGCTCCGACCATCACGCACTCCGAACTGTGCCCACCACCTCGGCCAGGCCCACCACCGAGCCTCCTTCACCGGGGGCCGTCGCGGTCAGCCTGACCGTGTCGCCGTCCTCCAGGAAGGACCTCGTGGAGCCGTCGTCGAGCTTGAACGGTTCCTTGCCACCCCAGCTGAGTTCGAGGAACGAGCCGCGCTCGTTCTTCTCCGGTCCCGAGACCGTGCCGGAGGCGAACAGATCACCTGGGCGCACGGTAGCCCCGTTCACGGTCATGTGCGCCAGCTGTTGCACAAATGACCACGACATCTCGCGGAACGGAGGCCTCGCGACGATGGTGTCGTTCAGCTCCACCGTGATCGTTATGTCCAGGCCCCAGGGCTGATCGGTGGTCAGGTAGTCGTGCAGCTTGTTCGGCAGCGGCGGCGTCGGGACGCGTGCAACTGAGAACGCTTCGAGCGGCGTGATCCACGCGCCGATCGACGTGGCGAACGACTTCGCGAGGAACGGGCCGAGCGGCTGGTACTCCCACGCCTGGATGTCGCGGGCGGACCAGTCGTTGACCAGCGCGACGCCGAAGACGTGCTCGGCGGCCCGGCTCGTGGACACGTTGGCCGCCTGCGGGCCGCCGCAGACGAACCCGACCTCGGCCTCGATGTCCAGGCGCTCGGACGGGCCGAACTTCGGGCCCTCGCTGCCGCGCTTCTGGCCGTTCGGGCGGACGATGTCCGTGCCCGAGACGTACACCGTGCCGGCGCGGCCGTGGTAGCCGATCGGGAGGTGCGTCCAGTTCGGCGTGAGCGGGTCGCCGTCGGGGCGGAACATCCTGCCGACGTTCTCGGCGTGGTGCCTGCTCGAGTAGAAGTCCACGTAGTCGCCGACCGTGAACGGCAGCTTGGCGGACTCGATGCCCGTGAGCTCGGCGCCCTTCGGTGCGGAGGTCGCGGTGACGATCTCCTTGAGCTTGGCGCGCAGCACGCTCCAGACCGGCCGGCCCGCCTTGAGCAGCGGGTCGAGCGAGTCGCCCTGGACGTACTCGCTGCACTTGCCCAGCGCCAGGCTCTTGAGCAGCAGAGCCTGGTCGCCGACGCGGACGGCCACGCCCCCGTCGACGACGCCGTAGGGGAGGGTCTGCGGTCCGAACGGCTGGTCTTCGGTGAAGTTCGGGTCGCTGATCCAGCTCACAGCAGTCCAAGCTCCTCGAGGTCGGCGATCGGTTCGGCGAGCGAGCACGAGCCGTAGCTCGCGAAGACGCCGCGGACGGCGTGCGCGGCCTGGTCGCTGAGCGCCTTGGCCTCGGCGGTGAGCGCCTCCGCGTCGGTGCTCGCCAGTGCCTCGCGGACGTCGCGGCCGGAGAGGCTGCGCGCCGTGGCGACGAGGAGGTTGAGGAAGCCGTGGTGGGTGAAGTTCTGCTCGTCGGTGTAGCGGACGGCCTTGTGCAGGCCCGCGGTCGCCTTGAACGCGACGCCGCCACCGCTGACGACGGACAGGAAGTCCGCGACCTCGTCGACGCTGGGGAAGTTCTCGGTGCTGAGGCCACCGCAGCGCAGCTTGGGCCAGCTGCCGTGCTCGATCACCCTGCGGACGCCGTCGAGCCACTCGGGCCCGCCGCGGCGTGGTTCCACGACGCGGATGACGTCCTCGGGCACGAACTCGGACACGCGCTCCAGCCACACCTCGTCCACATCGGACGGTGCGGGCATCTCGACCATGCGCAGCGCCAGGAGCTCGCTTCGGCTCTCGACGATGGACACGGCCTTCGGCACACCGCCGAGGCCCGTGTCGATCACGAGGCTCAGCGCGATCGGCTTCGGCGGCTTGACCTTGATCAGCTCGGTGATCAGCTCGGCGAGACGGGACGCGGGACACAGGAAGAGGCCCATGACGCCGGACCACTCGCCGACCCGTCCGTCCAGGTGGCCGCGCACCGCGTCGGGCATCGACGCGTTCCCCGGAGGGAAGAGCGCGGCATCGTCCACAAGCCTCGCGAGCAGGGGCGGAGTACCGCGCGGACCGGGCGCACGGAGTTCGACAGCGCTTGACACGGCTGACACGCTAGCTGGGTATCGGTAAGTGAACAAAGATGTCCGATAGTCGAACGCCTCAAGAATGGTTCCGGAGACGTCATGGCCTACTACCGCCAGGTCGGGGAGATCCCCCGAAAGCGCCACACCCAGTTCCGCAAACCGGACGGTGGGCTCTACGCGGAAGAGCTGATGGGGGTCGAGGGGTTCTCGTCCGACTCGGCCCTGCTCTACCACCGGTACCTGCCGACCGCGATCGTGAACGCGGAGACGGTGAAGGACGAACGCGGGACCGTCGCGCCGAACCTGCCGCTGAAGCCGCGGCACTTCAAGACCCAGGACCTGACCTGGGCTTCTGACGAGGTCGACGCGGTCACCGGTCGTCGCCGGTTGTTCGGCAACCCGGACGTGACCATTGGTTTTGTCGTCGCTTCCGCGCCTTCTCCGTTGTACCGCAACGCTTTCGGTGACGAGCTGCTGTACGTGCAGTCCGGTGCCGGGGTCGTCGAGACGATCTACGGGGCGTTGTCCGTCGGTGACGGCGACTACGTGGTGATCCCGACCTCGTGCACCTACCGGGTGGTGCCGTCGTCGCCGATGTCGTTGCTGGTGCTGGAGGCGACCGGGCACATCGGGCCGCCGCGCCGGTACCTGTCGGCGAAGGGCCAGTTCCTTGAGCACTCGCCGTACTGCGAGCGGGACATCCGCGGCCCCGCCGAGCCGTTGTTGGTCGACGGTGAGGACGTCGATGTGCTCGTGCGGCACCGTGCGGGGCTGACGCGCTTCACCTACGCCAACCACCCGTTCGACGTCGTCGGCTGGGACGGGTGCCTGTACCCGTGGGCGTTCAACATCCGCGACTTCGAACCGATCACCGGCCGCGTGCACCAGCCGCCGCCCGTGCACCAGACGTTCGAGGGCCCGAACTTCGTGGTGTGCTCGTTCTGCCCGCGCAAGGTCGACTACCACCCGCTCGCCGTGCCGGTGCCGTACAACCACGCGAACGTCGACTCGGACGAGCTGATGTTCTACGTCGGCGGCAACTACGAGGCGCGCAAGGGTTCCGGCATCGGCATCGGCTCGATGTCGTTGCACCCGTCGGGCTGCACGCACGGCCCGCAGCCCGGTGCGGTCGAGGCGTCGCTGGGCGTGGACTACTTCGACGAGACCGCGGTCATGGTCGACACGTTCCGCCCGCTGGAGCTGGGCGAGGCCGCGGAGGCCTGCGAGGACCCGTCCTACGCCTGGACGTGGGCCCGCCGCGGTCCGGCCTGATTTTTTGTCAGGGGTCCTCGCTACCGTTGGTTCCTGTGAGGACACGAGCCGTTCCGACGCGCTGGCAGGGCCTGGGCAAGGCCCTGCCGGTGCTGTGGGGCCTCTACACCGGTTCGGGCTCGGTGCCGTACCGCGTGTGCGTCGACCTGGCGGCCGGCTCCGCGAAGTGCACGTGCCCGTCCCGCAAGTTCCCCTGCAAGCACGCCGTGGGCCTGCAGGAGCTCGACCTCCCGGACGCCCTGCCGCCGGACTGGGTGCAGGAGTGGACCACCCGCCGCGCGGCCCGCGAGCTCGACACCTCCCCGGAAGCCGTGGCCCGTCGCTTGCGGGCGCGGGAGAAAACGGCCGACCGCAGGGCCGCCGCGATGTCCGCGGGCATCGACGGCCTGCGCGACTGGCTGCGCGACGTGGCGTCCGCCGGCGTGGCGTCGCTACCGGGCCGTCCCGCGTCCTGGTGGCAGTCCTTCGCGGCCCGCATGATCGACGCCCAAGTGCCCGGCGTCGCCGCCGCGGTGACCGAGATCCAGGAGATCGTCGCCCGCTCCGGCCCCCGCTGGACCTCCGACGTGGCCGACCGCCTGGGCGGCCTGCACCTGCTGTGCGCCGTCCAACCGCGCACCCGCCTGGGCGTGACGATCCCCGAGGAGACCGTCCGAGCCGCACCTGGAATCACCGACCACTGGGTGGCGCTGCTCCGCCTGGAAACCGACGACGGCCGAGTCCGCACCGTCCGCCAGTGGTGCCGGGGCCGCCAGACCGACCGCTGGGTGGTCGCCATCCGCCACTCGGCCGTCGGCGCCCCCGTCCCGCTCCTCCCGCACGGCCAGGAGTCCTCGGCCCTGGTCCACCCGTACCCCGGCTCCGACCGAGTGGCCCTCGGCGAGCTCTTCGGCTCCCGCACCCCCGACCCGCTGCCGGCCCCCGAGTCCTGGCGCGCCTCCCTGGCAACGCTGGAACCGATGCTGATGGCCGACCCGTGGCAACGCCTCTTCCCGCTCGGCTGCCGAGCCGTCCGCCTCCACGGCACCGCCCTGACCGACCGGTCCGGCCACGGCCTCCCGGTCCGCGACGACAGCGGCCTCGACCTGGCCCTGGCCCTGACCGGCGGCGCCCCGTTCGACGCGTGGGGCCTCTGGGACGGCCACGCCCTCCGCCTGGGCGCGGTAGCGGTCGACGGCACCCTTGAGGTGGTCACGTGACCACAACGCCTCCACGGCCCGCTCAGCGTCCCGCGCACGCCGCCGCAGCCCGGCCCGCACGCGCCGCCGTGGCTCGCCCCGCACACGCCGCGGAAGCACGGCCTGCGCACGCCACATCGGCCTCACTCGCGTCCGCCGGCCGTCCCGCGTCCGCCGGCCGTCCCGCGACCGCCAACGCCTCCGCAGTCGCCGACCATTCGGCAATCAGTGGCCACCCGTTGACCGCAGCCCATTCCGCGGTCGCAAGCCACTCGACAGCGGCCCGGTTCGTCCGCCACGCCAAGCCCGCGCAGCCGACCCAGCCCCACCCGCCCGCCACAGCCGCGCTGCTAGCCCGCATCCCCGAAAGCTCGCGCTCAGCCCCGTCTCCCGCAGGCTCCCGGCCCGCCCTCCACCGGCCCGCCCTCCACCAGCCCGCCGAGCCCGGCGGCACCCCCGAACAGGCCTCCACCTCCCAGGAGGCGGCGGCATGAAGGCCGACTGGTCCAAGACCGTCCAAGACCTCCTCATCGGCACCACGAGAGGCGGCGGCGACCCGACCGCCCTGCTGGCCGACTGCGCCGCCCTGGGCGTGGCCGCGTTCGGCGCCACCCTCCCCCAGGAGGTGACCGCCGACCCGCTGCCCCCGGCCCCGCCCGAGCCGGCCGCCTTCCCGCGCCCCGCCGCCAGGGCCGTGCTCGAAGCGATCATGAGCGTCGACGACGAGGTGCTGCTCACCGAGTGGTGTGCCCTCGCCAAGGCCAACCACGTCGTCGCCGAGCACCGCGTGCTCCCCGCTCTGCTGGCCATGGGCACCGCCCGCCCCGGGCTGCGTGCCGCCGTGGTCGAGGTGCTCGGCACCCGCGGCCGCTGGCTCGCCACCACTCGCGCGGGTTGGTCCTGGGCTTCGGGGGCCGCGCCGCTGGTGGACGAGGTTCCGCTGGCCGAGGTGCTCGACCTGCCCAGCGCGCAACGGGTTCGGGCCCTCCGTCGCAGGCGCAGGACCGATCCGGTCGGGACCAGGGCCTTCATCGCCGCCGAGTTCGAGGCCTCGCGGCGGTCTGCCGACCGGCAGGTGCTGATCAGCGCGCTCGAAACGGCGCTGAGTCCCGCCGACGAGGACATCCTCGAAGCCGCTCTCGACGACAGGGCCGCGGCCGTCCACGACGAGGCGCTCCGCCTCCTGCGCAAGCTCCCGGCCTCGGCGCTGGCGGTGAGGGCGGCCGAACGGCTGGGGCAAGGCCTTTGGCTCACCGACGAGGGCTTCGACGTCCAGTCCGACGAGCTCTGGACCGCGCAGCCGACCGCGGAAGAGCAGCGCGACCTCATGCGCGACGGCTCCGAGAAGGGCGTGGCCGGCCGCATCCGGGCCGCGGCGGCCAGCGTCGCGCCCGAGTACTGGACCGCTCGTCTGCAGACCGACGACAGAGGGGCGGCCCGCGTTCTCCGGCGCGGGCCCTGGGCGGGTGCTCTGCTGCGGGGCGTCGCCGACCAGTTGGCCGCCGCCACCGATGCCCGGCCGTGGGCGGTGGCCGCCGCCGAGACCCTCACCGGCATGGAACAGCTGGAGATGCTCGCGGCCCTGCCCGCCTCCGTGGCCGAGCAGGCGGTCGTGGCGGTGTCGGTGAACTGGCACTACGACCTCCTCGACCACGCCTGCGCCCAGCTTCCGGCGCCGTGGTCGCCGGAGACCACCCGTGCGCTGCTGCACCGGTATGCCGCGCTGCCGGATCCGCGGTGGCGCGCTGGGCGGCCGCCGGCGGTGTTGCTGGCGAGAGGGGACGCGGACCTGCTCGGCGCCAACTGGGAGGGGCTCACCCGCCGGTGGCCGGAGAACTCGCTGGAGCTGGAGGTGCTCCGGCTCCGCATCCGCCTGCGCGAGTCGTTCGCCCCACCCGCCGGCGACCTCCCGTGACCGGGCACACTTCGAACCAAGGCAACGCAATCCGGGAGGCCCAGTGACCGCCGTGCTCAGGCCGACGGCCGAACAGCAGTACGCCGCCGAGCTGGCAGCCGTCGCGGCCCAGGACGACCGTCAGCGGCCGCCCAACTGGAACCTGTCCCCGCAGGCCGTCGTCACCTACGTCCTCGGTGGCACGCTGCCCGACGGCACCGTCATCACGCCGAAGTACGTGGGCGCCAGAAGGCTCGTCGAGGTCGCGGTGGGCACGCTCGTCACGGACCGCGCGCTGCTGCTCGTCGGGGTGCCCGGCACGGCGAAGTCGTGGCTGTCGGAGCACCTCGCCGCGGCGATCAGCGGTGACTCCACGCTCGTCGTGCAGGGCACGGCGGGCACCAGCGAGGACCAGGTCCGCTACGGCTGGAACTACGCCCGCCTCATCGCCGAAGGGCCGAGCGAGAAGGCGCTCGTGCCGAGCCCGGTGCTCAAGGCGATGCAGCAGGGCGCTGTCGTGCGGGTCGAGGAGCTGACCCGCATGCCGTCCGAGGTCCAGGACTCGTTCATCACGATCCTGAGCGAGAAGTCGCTGCCGGTCCCCGAGCTCAACACGCAGGTGCAGGCCGTTCCCGGCTTCACCGTCATCGCCACGGCCAACGACCGCGACCGCGGCGTGAACCAGATGTCGTCAGCGCTCGCCCGGCGCTTCAACACCGTCGTGCTGCCGCCGCCCGCGACCGAGGACGCCGAGGTCGAGATCGTCGTGACGCGCGCCCAGCAGCTCGGCAAGGCGCTGCAGCTGCCCGCCGAGCCGCCCGCGCTCGACGAGGTGCGCCGGGTCGTGCGGATCTTCCGCGAGCTGCGCAACGGTTCCACTGTGGACGGTCGTACGCAGCTGAAGAAGCCCAGCGGCAGCCTGTCCACGGCGGAGGCGATCTCGGTGATCGCCAACGGCATGGCGCTCGCCGGCCACTTCGGCGACGGCACGCTGGGCGCGGACGAGCTGGCGAGCGGGCTCATCGGGTCGATCATCAAGGACCGCGTGTCGGACGCGACGGTGTGGCAGGAGTACCTGGAGACGGTGCTGAAGGAGCGCGCCGAGTGGCGTGACCTCTACCGGGCCTGCCTGGACGTGAGCGGTGCCTAGAAATGGACACTGACCCGGTCCTGCTGGGCATCCGGCACCACGGCCCCGGCTCGGCCCGGATGGTCCGCCGGGCGCTCGAACAGACCCGGCCCGCGCTCATCCTGATCGAAGGGCCGCCGGAGGCCGACGTGCTGCTCGACCACGTCCACGCCCTCACCCCGCCGGTGGCGATCCTGCTGCACGACGAGGCGGAGCCGGAGAACGCCGCCTTCTGGCCGTTCGCCGAGTTCTCCCCGGAGTGGCAGGCTCTCCGCTACGCCAGCGAGAACGGCGTCCCGGCGCGGTTCTTCGACCTCCCGGCGGCCGCCTCGATCGGTGACGACGGCCCGAGCGGCAACGTCGACCCCATCGGGCTGCTGGCCGAGGCCGCGGGCTTCGACGACCCGGAACGCTGGTGGGAGGACGTCGTCGAGCACAGCGCGAGCGACCCGATCGACCTGGCCGGCGCCATCGCCGAGGCCATGGTCGCCGTGCGCGACGAGTTCGAGGACGAGGTCGGCGAGCGCACGTTGCGGCGAGAAGCGTTCATGCGGCAGACGATCCGCAAGGCGCGCAAGGAAACCGACGGCCCGATAGCGGTGGTCTGCGGCGCCTGGCACGTCCCCGCGCTGCTCGCCAAGCCCACGGTCGCCGCCGACACCGCACTGCTCAAAGGCCTGCCCCGCCGCAAGATCTCCGGCACCTGGGTGCCGTGGAGCCACGGCCAGCTGGCGGCGGAGTCCGGCTACGGCGCGGGCGTCGACTCGCCCGGCTGGTACGCGCATCTCTGGCAGCATCAGCACGACGTCGTTCCGCGCTGGTTCGCCAAAGCCGCGGCCGTGCTGCGCGAAGAAGACCTCCCGGCCTCCACGGCGAGCGCGGTGGAAGCCGTCCGTCTCGCGGAAACCCTTGCGGCGCTGAGGGAACGCCCGTCCGCGGGCCTGAGTGAGGTCAACGAGGCGGCGCTGGCCGTCCTCTGCGGCGGCGACGAGGTTCCGCTGCAACTGGTGCACCGCAAACTGGTCGTGGGCGAACGCCTCGGCGAGGTCGGCGAAGCCGTTCCGCGCTCGCCGCTGGCCGCCGATCTCCAACGGCTGCAGCGAAAGCTCCGCCTCCCCGCGGACGTCCAGCCCAAGCAGCTCAGGCTGGACCTCCGCAAGGACACCGACCGCGAACGCTCGAAACTGCTGCAGCGGCTGGAGGTCCTGGGCGTGCCCTGGGGCAAGCCGGACCGCTCCAACTCGCTCGGCACCTTCGCCGAGGTCTGGCAGCTCCGCTGGGACCCGGTCTTCGCGGTGTCCGTGGCGGTGGCGGCCCGCCACGGCACCACCGTCCACACGGCAGCAGAGAACGTCCTCACGCAGGCGGCCCGGGACGCGACCCGAGTGGCCACGGCCGCGGCCACCCTGAGCAAGGTGGTCGGCTGCGAGCTCCCGAAAGCCGTCATCGAGTCCCGCGACGCCCTGGACCGTTGCGCCGCAATGGCCACCGACGCGCTGGAGCTCCTCGCGGCCCTCCCGGACCTGGCCAGAACGGTCCGTTACGGCTCGGTCCGCGGCACCGATCCGGAGCTGCTGCGCGTGGCTCTGCACGGTCTGCTGACGCGAGGCTCGGTGGGCCTCCCGCTCGCCTGCCGCAACGTCGACGACGAAACCGCCGAGAACGCGCTCGCGATCGTCGACGGCGCCCACGAGGCCACCCGTCTCGCCGCCGACGAGGACCACCAGAAGACCTGGTGGCGGGCCCTGCACGCGCTTGTGAAGGCGGAGGCGCACGGCCTCCCGACCGGCAGGGCCACCCGCCTGCTCTGGGAAGCGGGCGAGCTGACCAGCGACGACGTGGCCGCCAAACTGCACAGAAGCGTCGCCACGGCCTTCGTCGCCGGCTTCCTGCGAGGTTCGGCCACCCTGCTCGCCGCCGACCCGAGGCTGTTCGGCCTCATCGACGAGTGGCTGACGGGCCTGCGCGGAGAGGCGTTCGACGACGCCCTGCCGCTGCTCCGCCGCGCCATCACCGACTTCACGCCCGCCGAGCGGCGCCTGCTCGGTGAACGCGTCGTCGCGGGCGAGACCCCTCAGCCCGCCTCCGACGACGAGTGGGACTCTCAGATCGCGGAACGCCTCGCCGCCCACGTCCGGAGCCTGCTGGCGTGAGTTTGGCGATCGGCGAATCCGCCGATCCTCCAGCCGTGACCGCACCGGACGAACAGCGCCTCGACGAGTCCCAAGAGCTCATCGACGAGGCCAAGAAGATCGCCCGCGACCTCCGCGAGGAGGTCCCGGACACCGAATCGGAGCCCCCGGAAGAGGGCTCGCCGGCGAACTAGCTAGAGCGACCAGGGCGGCGTGACCGTGGTCCCGTCGGCCAGCGTCCCGATGATCCCGACCGAGGTCGCCACCAGCACCCGCGCCGGCCCACCGGTCAGCGACAGCTCGGTGTTCGGCTGCACCACGATCGCGTCACCGGGTCCCGCCGTCTGCCCCTGGATCGTCACCGATCCGGACAGCACGTAGAACACCTCCTCCTTCGACGCGGTGTGCGTCTTGCCGTCGCCGCCTTCCGGCACGTCAACGGTCCACAGCGCGATCTCGGTGCTGCCGCGCGACGGCACGGCCAGCGGCCTGAACTCGAACCCGCCGAACTCGTACGGCTCGACGGAATCCCCCGTAACCAGCAAGACAACCTCCAAAGTAGTCAACCAGGTTGTCTAACAATAGAATGTAGTCAACCCAGTTGTCTAGTAGGAGGTGCGGATGGAACCGGTGCCGATGTTGCTGGTGATGACCTACCGCGCCATGGGAGACCAGTTCCACGACCGCCTGAGGCAGATCGGCCTGGAACCGCTGAGGCCCGCGCACGGCTACGTCTTCCGGTTCCTCAAGGAGAAGCGCGCCACGACCGTCGACATCGGACAGCACCTCGGCGTCACCAAGCAGGCGGCCGCGAAGATCGTCAACGAGCTCGACGAGTGGGGCTACGTCCTGCGCGAGCCGCACCCCACCGACAAGCGCGCGCAGTACGTCACGCTGACCACGAAGGGCCGCGACTACCTGAAGTTCGCGGACAACCTGTGGTCAGACCTGGAGGGGGAGATGGCCGAGGCGATCGGCAAGCCGACCGTGGACGCCATCAAGACCGGCCTCACCGCCTACCTGCAGCACGTGCACGGCGACGACCAGCCGGGAATTCGCCCGGTCTGGTAGCCCTCAGAAGACCTGGGTCAGCGCGATCACGCCGAAGACCGCGAAGATCACCCCGGCCGCCCGCTGGATCCAGTGCGTCGGCAACCGTCCGGCGAGCTTGCGCCCCACCAGCACGGCCAGTCCGGCCACGGCGACCAGCGCCAGCCAGGCGCCGAGCCCGACCGCCAACGGCGCCCCGTACCGGGCCGTGATCCCCGCCGTCGCGAGCTGCGACGCGTCACCCCACTCCGCGGCGAACAGCACGCCGAACGACGTCAGGGCCGCCCGCCAGAACGGCACGTCGGTGCGCACGCCGGCCTCGTCGGCGGAGTCGGCGTCACGCGAGAAGCCCTCGCGGAGCAGCATGAACGCGCCCACACCGAACAGCAGGGCGACCACGCCGGCGACCAGGCGGTCCGGCAGCAGGGTGATGGCCGAGCCGAACGCCGCGCCGACCACGGTCTGCACGGCGAAGGCGGCCACGACGCCGACGAACACCGGCCAGGCGCGGTAGCGCGTGGTCAGCACCAGGGTCGCGACCATGGTCTTGTCGGGGAGCTCGACGAGGAACACCACCGCGAAGGCGGTGATGAAGGCGAGCAATGAGGTGGCCAAGAGTCCTCCACGTCCGATTACGAGCCCGGACGGAGGCGCAACAGACCCCGACCAGGCGTGCTGCAGCCTGGCCGGAGGTCTCGTTCGCCCGCTAAACGGGTGTGGGACCGGATCTGCTCGAAGGCGGATCAGTATGTCGATCACCACGCCACCGGTCGAAAACTCCGGTGGGAACTACTCCCCTCTGGCGCATTCATCGTAACCGACGCATGTCACCCGAAAGGCGTGACTTCGCGCACGGGACCTTGGTCCCGAGCCGGGACGGGACCGTCGTACCTGATAGGGGTCATGATCCGCACATAGGCTCGTTGACGTGGACGTACTCGAACTCGCGCGGTGGCAGTTCGGCATCACCACCGTCTACCACTTCCTGATGGTGCCGCTGACGATCGGCCTCTCCCTGCTGGTCGCGGGGATGCAGACCGCGTGGGTGCGCACGGGCGACGAGCGCTACTACAAGATGACGAAGTTCTGGGGGAAGCTCCTCCTGATCAACTTCGCCATGGGTGTCGTGACGGGCATCGTGCAGGAGTTCCAGTTCGGCATGGCCTGGAGCGCCTACTCGCGGTTCGTCGGTGACGTGTTCGGCGCTCCGCTCGCGATGGAGGGCATCGTCGCGTTCTTCGTCGAGTCGACGTTCCTCGGCCTGTGGATCTTCGGCTGGGACAAGCTGCCGAAGAAGGTCCACCTCGCCTGCGCCTGGGCGTTCTCCCTCGCCACGATGGCCAGCGCGTACTTCATCCTCGCCGCCAACTCGTGGATGCAGCACCCGGTCGGCATCGAGCTGCACGACGGACGGCCGCGGCTGACCTCGATCTGGGCCGTGCTGACCAACAACACGGTGCTCGCCGCCTTCCCGCACACCATCGCGGGCGCGTTCGCGGTGTCGGGCTCCTTCCTCGTCGGCATCGCCGCCTGGCACCTGTACCGGAAGTCCGAAGAGGACCGGGTCTGGCGCGGCTCGCTCAAGCTCGGCACCTGGGTCGGCGTGGTCGCGTTCGCGGCCCTGAGCATCAGCGGTGACCTGCAGGGCAAGCTGATGTTCGAGCAGCAGCCGATGAAGATGGCCGCCGCGGAAGCGTTGTGCCACACCGAACAGCCGGCGAGCTTCTCGGTCTTCGCGATCGGTGACGTCACCCGGCCGGACTGCGAGAACGTCAAGAGCATCACCGTGCCCGCACTGCTGAGCTTCCTGGCGCACAACGACTTCAGCAGCGAGGTCAAGGGCATCCAGGACCTCGTGCCGCTCTACCAGCAGAAGTACGGTACGAACTACCCGGTCGACGAACGGCTCGGCGAGCTCAGCGGCAAGCCGATCGACTACGTGCCCGCGCTGCCCGTGACGTACTGGGGCTTCCGGTTGATGATCGGGTTCGGTGGGATCGCGGCCGGTCTGGGTGTCTTCATGCTGTGGCTGACGCGCAAGAACCGGACGCCCACCGGATGGTGGTTCCCGGCCCTGGGCCTCGCCGGCATCGCGACCCCGTTCCTCGCCAACAGCTTCGGCTGGATCTTCACCGAGATGGGGCGGCAGCCGTTCGTGGTCGTGCCCAATCCGACCGGGGTGGACGGCGTCTGGATGTTCACCGCGCAGGCGGTCAGCAACAGCGCGCCCGGCGAGATCCTGACCTCGCTCGTCGCGTTGACCGCGGTCTACAGCGTGCTGGCGGTCGTGGAGTTCTACCTGATCCGCAAGTACGTCAGAGGCGGGATTCCGGGCGTGTTGCCGCAGAAGACCGACAACGGCGCCCTGGCGTTCGCGTACTAGGGGAGAGGCGACGTGGAAACGCTCTGGTTCGTGCTCATCGCCGTGCTGTGGCTCGGCTACCTGTTCCTCGAAGGTTTCGACTTCGGCGTCGGCATGCTGCTGCCCGTGCTCGGGCGCACCAACGCCGAACGCCGGGTCATGATCAACACCATCGGGCCGGTGTGGGACGGCAACGAGGTGTGGCTCATCGTCGCGATCGGTGCCACGTTCGCGGCCTTCCCGGGCTGGTACGCGGCGCTGCTGAGCGCCGTGTACCTGCCACTCACGTTGTTCCTCATCGCGTTGATCGGGCGCGGGGTCGCGTTCGACTACCGCGGCAAGGTCGAGTCGGACCGCTGGCGCAAGGCGTGGGACACCGTGATCATCGCCGGCTCGTGGACCGCGACGCTGTGCGTGGGCCTGCTGATCTCGACCACGGTGCTGGGCCTGCCGATCGACGCGAACGGCGACCGCGTCGGCTCGGTGTTCGCCGCGTTCCGGCTCGACACGGTCGTCGGCGCGCTGGCGTTCGCCGGCTACGCGCTGGTGCACGGCGCGGTCTTCACCGCGTTGAAGACCGAAGGCGAGATCCGCGACCGGGCCCGCCACATCGCGCTCATGCTGGCGCCCGTGGCGCTCCTTCCGCTGGTCGCCCTGCTGGCGATCGTCGCGGGCCTGTGGGCGGGCGCGGTCGTGCTGGTCCTCGTGGTGGCGATGTGGCGGCTGGCGGCGAACCGCGACGGCCAGTCGTTCGCGTTGATGGGGCTGGCGATCGCGGCGAGCGTCGCGATCCTGTTCGGCTCGCTCTACCCGAACGTCCTGCCGTCGACGCTCAACGACGCGTGGTCGCTCACGATCGCCAACACCGCGTCGAGCCCGTACACGCTGAAGGTCATGACGTGGGTGGCGGCGTTCGGCACGCCCGCGGTGCTCGTCTACCAGGGCTGGACCTACTGGGTGTTCCGCAAGCGCATCGGCGTGCGGCACATCCCGGTGCACTGAGATGAACCGAGGCCCGCTGGGAGCTCTGCCCCAGCTCTCGAAGAACGCCAGGCGCGCCCTCGTCGGGGTGGGCGCGCTGGCGTTCCTCAACGCTCTCGCGCTCGTCGCCCAGGCCGTCGCGCTGGCCAGCGTGATCACCACCCGCGAAGGACTGCCGCTGCTCGCCGTGGCGATCGTGGCGCGCGCAGGTCTGTCGTGGGCAACGGAATCTGCCGCCGCCCGCGCCGCCGCCGGTGCGAAGGAGGAGCTGCGCACGAAGCTGCTCGCCAAGGCGTTCGAGCGCGGTCCCGGCTGGATCGCCGACCGCGGCACGGCCGAACTGTCGGTGCTCGCGACCAAGGGCCTCGACGCGCTCGACGCCTACTTCACCCGCTACCTGCCCGCGCTGGTCACCGCGGTGATCGTGCCGCCGCTGGTGGGCGCGTGGATCCTCTTCACCGACTGGCCGTCGGCGGTGCTGATCGCGATCACCGTGCCGTTGATCCCGGTCTTCGCCGCGTTGATCGGCTGGTACACCGAGAAGCGCGTGCAGAAGGCCGCCGACGTCACCGAGCTGTTGAGCGCCCAGCTCCTCGAACTGCTGCGCGCGCTCCCGGTCCTGACGGTCTTCGGTCGCGCCGAGCAGCAGGCGGCGGCGGTCCGCCAGATCGGCGAGCAGCACCGCAAGGCCACGATGGGCACGCTCAAGATCGCGTTCCTGTCCGCGCTCGTGCTGGAGATCGCCGCCAGCTTGTCGGTCGCCCTGATCGCGGTGGGCATCGGCATCCGGCTGGTGGGCGGCGACCTGACGCTGATGACCGCGCTGGTCGTGTTGATCCTGGCGCCGGAGTGCTACCTGCCGTTGCGCGCGGCCGGTGCCGCCCACCACGCCAGCGAGGACGGCCTGGAAGCCGTCCGCCGAGTCGCCGCCGTCGTTGACGGATCGCACGCGGGGACCTTGCGTGCGCCAGGAGAGTACGAAAGCTCCCCGCGTGCGCTCAGCGGACGGGTATTTGTCGACAATTTGAGAGTGCTTCGGCGTGGGGGGTTCGCGCCGGACGGTCTCAGCTTCGACGTCCGGCCCGGTGAGATCCACCGGCTCGAAGGTGCGAGCGGCGCGGGCAAGTCCACGACGTTCCAGGTGCTCCTGGGCTTCCTGGAGCCGACGGACGGCACCGCGTTCGTCGCCGGGGACATCGCGTACGTGCCGCAGCGGCCGGCGTTCGCCGCGGCCACCCCGCGGGCCGAACTGGAGCTGACGGTTCCCGGGGCGGAGGACGTCGAGGAAGTCGCGCGTGAGGTCGTGGCCGAGCATCTGCTCGATCGGCGGATCACGGACCTTTCGACCGGTGAACGCCAACGCGTTGCAGTCGCGCGCGCCCTGCTGAGGGTTCGTCACGGCGCCACGGTTCTGCTGCTCGACGAACCGACCGCGCACCTCGACCCGGTGACAAGTCGCAAAGTCGACAAAGCGATCAAGAAAGCCAGTGCCACGGCCGCCGTCGTCCTCGCGTCGCACCGCGAGAAGGAAGCGACGGAGGAGGAGACGTTCAGCAGGGTCGTCACTGAGGAGACGCAGCAGGAACGCCCGAAGCGCCTGCCGATCCCGTGGAAGGGCGCCGGGCTGGGGGTGCTCGCGACGGTCGCGGGCATCGCGCTGACCGCGCTCGCCGCCCACCTGATCGCCCGTGCCGCCGAGATGCCGCCGATCCTGACGCTGTCTGTGCTGGTCGTGGGCGTGCGGACGTTCGCGCTGAGCAAGGGCGTGCTGCGCTACGTCGAGCGCCTGGTCACGCACCACGAGGCGTTCCGGCTCGCGACCGATCTGCGCGCCGAACTGTGGTTGCGGCTCGTTCGCACACAACGCCGCGATGGCTTGCAACGGCTCGTGGAGGACACGGACACCGTTCGCGATCTGGTGCCGCGTGTGTTGGTGCCGCCCGTTGTGGCGATCGGCGCGGGCATCGCGACGACGATCCTGTTCGCGTTCATCGACCCGGTGGCCGCGCTGACTCTGGGCGGTCTGCTGCTGGCGGCCGGTCTTGCCGCACCGGCCGTTGCCGTGTGGACCGAACGCCGGGCCAGCACGAAGCTCGCCAGGGGCCGCCGCAAGGTCGCCGCCGACACGATCAACGCGCTGGCCGCGGCACCGGACCTCATCGCGCACGACGCCCACCACCGCCTGCTGGCGCAGCTCCACGCCGAGGACGTCGAGCTGGCGGCACAGACCCGCAAGCAAGCGTTTGGCACGGGCGCGGCCACCGCGATCGTCCTGCTCGCGACCGGTGTGGCTGCCCTCGTCTGCGCCACGACCGGCAACCCGGTGCTCGGCCTGGTCCCGCTCGCGCTGGCCGAACCGCTGGCCGCTCTGCCGCTCGCCGCCCAGCAGCGCAAGGCGCTCCAGGAGGCGAGCGCGCGGCTGCAGTTCGACGCGCCGGAACGCCAGGAGCCGCCCAGGGGCAAGCGGATCAGGCTGGAGAACGTCGACGTCCGCTGGCCCGGGGCGACCGAGCCGACGTTGCGCGACCTCCGCCTCAACATCGAGCCGGGCACGCACGTCGCGATCGTCGGGCCGTCGGGCAGTGGCAAGTCGACGCTGTTCGCGCTGCTCCTGGGCTTCCTGCCGCCGGAACGCGGGATCGTGGAGCTGCCCAACGTGACCTGGTGCCCGCAGGAACCGATGCTGGTCAGCACGACCGTGCGGGAGAACCTGCGGATGTCGGGCCCGCACGACGACGAGCAGCTGCGGGAGGCGCTGGAACTGGCCTGCCTGCCGGAGTGGACCGACCGGCTCGACACGGTGATCCGTCCCGACCAGGTGTCGGGTGGCGAGGCGCAAAGGCTTGCGCTGGCCAGGGCGTTGCTGCACCCCGCCGACGTGGTGCTGCTCGACGAGCCCACGGCCCACCTCGACGAACCGACCGCGCGCAAGCTCCTGGACCGGCTGCGGCAGGACAAGCGCACGATCCTGCACATCACCCACCGCCCTGACGAGGCGGCGAGGGCGGACCTCGTGCTGGACCTCGGCACGCCCGCATACCGTTGAGGACCATGGACCCCTCCCTGGCGCGGCGCGTGCTCGTCGCGTCCACCGAGATCACGTCGGCGGCGCTGGAAGACCCGGAGAACGTGCTGCGGCTCGTGGTGGAGGCGGCCGCGGAGATCGCGGACGCCGACCTCGGGCTCGCCATGCTCGCCACCGGGGACGACGACGGCACGCTCACGGTCGAGGCGTCCAGCGGCGAACCGGTGGTGGCGACGCTGAGCCCGCGCAGTGCCGCCGCGAAGGCCGCGCGCACCGGGGTGCCGGTGATGGCCGACGACGTCACGAGCGACCCGCGCACGGCCCCGTACGTGCCGCAGGCGTTGCGGAGCTACGGGCCGTTCGCGGTGGCGCCGTTCGGCACCTCGGACCGCAAGATCGGTGCTCTGGCGGTTTATCGCCGTAGAGACAAATCGCCGTTCACGCAGGAGACGGTGGACGTGCTGACGGCGTTCGCGGCCCAGGCAGGCCTCGCCGTCGTGCTCGCCGAGGGCTTCACGGCACGGCAGCGCGTCGCGGTCTACGAAGAGCGCGAACGGATCGCCCGCGACCTGCACGACGTGATCATCCAGCGGCTCTACGGCGCCGGCGTGCAGCTCAGCCTGCTGGAACGGCGTCTGGGCAAGAAGCTCGACGCCTCGCAGCGCGCCCGCATCGAGGAGGCCGTCGAGCTGGTCGACGAGACGATCGCCGAGGTCCGCGCGACCGTCCGCAAGCTGCGCAACACCGATCCCGCCGACTCGGCCGACCTGCTCGACTCGATCAACGCCGAGGTCCGCACGGCCGGCGAGCTGCTCGGATTTTCGCCGCGCCTGCACGTCGCGGGCGATCTGGCGAACGTGCCGCGGCGGCACGCCGACGACGCACGGGCGGCGTTGCGCGAGGCGTTGTCGAACGTCGTGCGGCACTCAGGAGCCACGCACGTGCAGATCGACGTACGGCGTGACGAGAAGCATCTGCTGCTGCGGGTCGCGGACAACGGGTGCGGCATCCCGTCCGGGGTTACTCAGCGCGGATTGCGGCACCTCGCCGAGCGGGCGAAGTCCGCGAGTGGCGATTTCCGCGTCGCGAGTTCACCGAACGGGACGACGCTCACCTGGTCCGTCCCCGTTTAGCCACCCAGGCGGCGGCTTGCGTGCGCCGTTCCATGCCGAGTTTGGCGAGCACGGACGTCACGTAGTTCTTCACGGTCTTCTCCGCGAGGAAGAGCCGTTCACCGATTTGGCGGTTCGTCAGGCCCTCGCCGATCAGCTCCAGCACGCGCTGTTCCTGATCGGTGAGGCCGACCGGGGCGGGATTGCGCATCCGTTCGAGCACGCGCGCCGTCGTGGCGGGGTCCAGAAGGGACCGTCCAGCCGCGACTTCGCGCACGGCCGTGACGACGTCCTGGCCCCGCACCTGCTTGAGCAGATAGCCGGACGCGCCGGCCATGATGGCCCCCACCAGCGCCTCCTCGTCGTCGAACGCGGTCAGCACGAGGCAGCGGATGCCGAGATCGCGCAGCGACCGGCAGAGGTCGACGCCGCTGCCGTCGGGCAGCTGAACGTCCACGACGGCCACATCGGGCGGGGTGTTCTGGGCGCCGGTCACCGCCTCGTTCACCGATCCGGCTTCGGCTATGACCGAGATGTCCGACTCGTCGTCCAACATCTCGCGCAGCCCCCTGCGCACCACTTCGTGATCGTCAACCAACAAAACGCGCACTGGCACGAATCCACCGTACGTCGAATGGCTGTTCCTGAGTACGCCTCGTATTGGCAAAGTTCTTGTCATGGCAGAAGGCTCGGTACGACCGGTCGAGGAAGCAGATCGCATAGTTGTCGCCCGATTGGTACTCGAGCTATGGGGAGCACACACAGCCGTCGCGCACGGCGAAGTGTTCTTCCCGGCGAGTCTGCCGGGCTTCCTCGTGGAGAAGCAGGGCCACGTGCTCGGCCTGCTGACCTACGCGGTGGCGAACCACCAGCTGGAGATAGTGACGATCGACGCGCTGCGGCGGGGCCGCGGCGTCGGCACCGCGCTGGTCGACGCCGCGGTTCGCCAGGCGCGCGCACTCGGGTGCACTCGGGTGCGGCTGACGACCACGAACGACAACCTCGACGCGTTGCGGTTCTACCAGCGGCGCGGCTTCAAGCTGGCGGCGTTGAGACCGGACGCGGTGCGCGAGGCGCGCAAGCTCAAGCCGGAGATCCCCGCGGTTGGGGATTACGGCATCCCCATCACAGATGAGGTCGACCTGGAACGATGGGTCGCACCCCGCCAGTAGTCCACAGGTGTCCACAGCTCTGTCCACAGGGTTGTGCACAAGTCAGACGTGCAGCGGGTTGAACGCCTCGTCCCACGCGGCCGCGACCTGATGCGCGCACGTGGACGGCGCGACGCCGCCCACCCCGGTGCCGAGCCCCGGCATCGCGATGGTGTGGACGGCGTCGCGCACCGGCGTGCCGTCGTCGAGGCGGCCTTCGAGCCAGAGCCTGAGCACCGCCCGCGCCGCCAGGTACGGGTGGACGGTGTCGATCGGCAGCCGCTCACCGGGCCGCCGCATGGTCGGCGCGCTGATGAGCCACGCCGGTTCGGTCTCGCCGGTCGCCACGACCTGCGCCTCGCCCACCGGCAGCTCACCGCCGTGCAGCGCGAGGACCGCGCTGCGGACGTTGTTCTCGACCTGGGGGAACGCCGTGGCGTAGACGGCGTCGATGCCGCCGCGCATCCAGCCCTGCGAGTTGGCCGGGCTGACGACGGCCTGCGCGCGGATGTCCAACACGGACCCGCGATGCACCCGCACTCCGGTGCGTCCGTCCGCGACGGCACGCCAGGCGTTCGCCATCGGTTCGTCGACCGCGCACAACACGAGTTCAGGCGCTAGAGCGGGCACGCCCCAAGCATTCCAGTTCGCACGGTCCCGGCGGAACCCAGGTTTGGCCGCTGACACAGGCGTGATTCGCGCCTCTAGGCTGACTCGGTGCCTCGCATTGCGTACTTCGGACCACAGGGGACCTTCACCGAGCAGGCCGCGCTCCGGTTCGGCTCCGATCTCGTCCCCTACGAAACGATCCCGCTCGCCGTCACCGCCGTGCGCAAGGGCGAGACCGACTTCGCGTGCGTGCCGATCGAGAACTCCGTCGAGGGCGCCGTGCCCGCGACGCTCGACGTGCTGATCCGCGACGAGCCGGTGGTCGCCGTCGCCGAGACGGTGCTGGACGTCCGGTTCAGCGTCCTGGTCCGGCCGGGGACGACGGAGATCAGGACCGTCGCCTCGCACCCGCACGCGCTGGCCCAGGTGCGCGACTGGATCGCCGCGGAGCTGCCCGGCGTCACCTCGATCGCGACCTCGTCCACCGCCGCCGCCGCGGCCGCCGTGGAGCGCGGCGAGTTCGACGCCGCCGTGACCGCTCCGGTGGCCGTGAACCACTACAAGCTCGACGAGTACGCCACTGACGTCCTCGACGTGGCCGACGCCCGCACCCGCTTCCTGCTGCTGCGCCGTCCCGGCGCGCTGCCGGAGCCGACCGGCGCGGACCGCACCAGCGTCGTCGTGACCACCCCGAACCGCGTGGGCGTGCTGTCGGAGCTGCTCACCGAGTTGGCGTTGCGTGGGATCAATCTCACCGGCCTCGAATCACGCCCCACGAAGGGCAAACTGGGGGAGTACCGCTTCTACATCGACGTCGAGGGGCACATCGCAGAACCGAGGATCGGTGACGCGCTGGCCGCGCTGCACCGACACTCGCGCGAGATCCGGTTCCTCGGGTCCTTCCCGAAGGCCGACCACGAGCCCGCAGAGGCTCACAACGACGAGTTCGCCGCAGCAGCCGCTTGGGTCGATGCTGTCAGAAAGGGCGAGCGCGGGTGAAGTTGCTGCTGGTCAGGCACGGTGAAACGGCGTCGAACATCGACCGCAAGCTGGACACGGCCATGCCGGGTCCCCCGCTCACCGAGCTCGGCCACAAGCAGGCCCGCGAACTGGCCGACACCCTCGCCGGCGAGAACCTCGTGGCCGTCTACGCCAGCATCGGCCTGCGCGCCCAGCAGACCGCCCTGCCCACCGCCGAACGCTTCGGCCTGCCGGTGCAGATCCTCCAGGGCGTCCACGAGATCCAGGTGGGCTCCCTGGAAGGCCGCAACGACACCGAGGCCTACAAGGCCTACCTCGACACCGTCATCCGCTGGGCCGAGGGCGAGCTCGACCTGCCGTTCCCCGGTGGCGGTGAGACCGGGCAGCAGGTGCTGGACCGCTTCCTCGGCGCCATCGAGTCGATCCGGCAGGACGGCACGGTCATGGTCGTGACGCACGGCGGCGCGGGACGGATGGGCGCGCTGGCGCTGGCGTCGAACGTGCCGGTGGAGCTGGCCGAGAACCTGCTGCCGAACACCGGCGTCGTGGTGCTGGAGAGCGAGGGCGACGGCTGGGTGTGCCGGTCGTGGGCCGGCGTCGAGGTCTAGCCCGGCTTCAGGGCTGGTTGCGAGGCCGCTAACCCCAGCCCAGTTCGTGCAGGCGCGCGTCGTCCACCCCGAAGTGGTGGGCGATCTCGTGCACCACGGTGATCGTCACCTCCTCGACGACGTCCTCCTCGGAGTCGCAGATGTCGAGGATCGCCTCGCGGTAGATGAAGATGTGGTCGGGCAGCGCACCGCCGTAGTCGCTGTTGCGCTCGGTCAGCGCGATCCCCTGGTACAGCCCGAGCAGTGACGGCTCGTCCGGGTTGCGGTCCTCGACCAGCACGACCACGTTGTTCATCGCGTGCGTGAACTCCGGCGGGAGCAGGTCCAGCGCTTCGGAGACCAGCTCGTCGAAGCGAGCCCGGGTCATCTCGACGGTCATCGGTTCTCGGTGGTCGTGGTGGGCGCGCTCGACGACGAGGGCTTGTCCGGCTTGCCGGAGTCCGAGGGCTTGGCCGACTCCGACGGGGGCTTGCCCGACTCGGAGTGCAGCGGGGCGCCGGTGGGCTCGTCCTGCGGCTTGACCGCGGTGGTCTGCGGTGGGTTCGCGGTGGTCAGCGGGGCGCCGTTGGGGTTGCGGACGCTGCCGCTCCACGCGACCAGGTTGTTGCCCTGGGGGACGGCGCCGATCTTGCAGTTGGCCTTGCGGGAGCCGACGGCCCAGCTCTTCTCGGAGCGGGTGTCCCAGGTGACGAGCAGGCTCTTGGCCTTGAGGTCGGCGCCGCCGGTGTACTCGTTGGCGATCGCGGCGCACTTCTCGGACATGGCGGCGTCCTGCTTCTCCACCGTCAGGAACTCGCCCTCGGGGTGCTGGACGACGCCGATGATCTCGAACGCGTGCGGCTGGGCGCAGTCGACCGGGTCACCGACCGTGTTGTTCTCGCCGAGCGCGAGGCAGACGCCGGGGTCGTAGACGTTCGACTGGTCCTGGGTCCTGGCGCTGCCGAACGACGGCAGGGCCGCGCCGGACGGTGCGGTGACCTGCAGGCCGCACCGGATCTGGCGGTAGCCGTCCGACCAGCGGTGCTCGTCCGGGTTCAGCGTGCTGACGCCGTACTTGCCCTCCGGGTCGAGCTTGCCGGACATGTAGCTGTTGCCGGTCTGCGCGCACTGCTCCTCCGCGATCTTCTCCCAGGCCTGCGCGTTCGGGAACGGCGCTTCCTTGGGGTACTTCGCGGTGATGTCGGCGGTGCCGGTGACCTCGAACCGGTGCGCGGCGGAGCAGTCGACCTTCTGCGCGTCGGAGAGGTCCTTGCGCTCCCAGTTCAGGCACTCGCCCGCGACCGCCTGGTAGGCGGCGTTGACCAGTTCGCGCTTGGAGCCCAGCGGGCCTCCTGCCAGCACGGACGTGAACGCGGACAACATCAGCAGCACGAACGCGCCCAGGAATGCCCCGAGCATCACAAGCCGCGTGTCGCGGATGTGACCAGCTCGACTCAACCAACGGGCGCTCGGAGACATCTCATCCATGATGCCCGTGCTGTGTGAGACGGCTGTGCGCCGGGTTGGGTGGAGTGTTGCTATTAGGACACTCGTCACTCAATCGGCCGTGTTTCAGCTGCTTCGCTCGGTACCTTGCCCGCGGGAGTGGTGATGACTGACAACAACTTGCCAGAACCTGGCCAGCCGACGCCCCAGCCTGGGCCACCGCCGGCGCAGTCCGGCGAACCTCTGCAGCCGCCGCCGTACCAGTCGGCGCCGGCGCCGCAGCCGGGCCCGCCCGTCAAGGGCCGCATCCGGCAGCAGCAGGCCGGCGTGACGCAGCCGCGCCCGCCGTCGGTGGCCGAGCAGCGCGCCCGTGCCGCCGCGGTGAAGGCGCAGGAGGAGCGGTTCGCCGCCGAGTCCGCCGCGTTCGAGAAGAAGCGCAAGACGCGCAAGCGCCTGCTCATCGGTGGCGGTGTCACCGTGGGCATCGTGGCGCTGGTCGCGATCTGGTACGCGGCCGCCAGCCCGTCGAACGTGACGGCGCAGTGCACCGACCAGAACAACGTGATCGTCGACGACGACTACTGCTCCGACAGCTACTACCGCAGCCACGGCGGGTACAGCAGCGGCGGCTTCATCTACATCGGCGGCAGCTCGTACCGCTACAACTACGGCGGCTCCGGTGTGGTCGGGCAGAAGGTCACCGGCGGCAGCTACACGATTCCCAAGGGCGCCAACGTCGCCACGAAGTCGGGCACGTCGATCCAGCGCGGCGGCTTCGGCATCAGCAGCGGCTCGTCCAGCAGCGGAGGCTGACCCAGTTGCGTCGTGAAACCTCCCAGCCGCGACCGAACTGGCAGCGCACGGTCTCGGACCAGGGCCTGGTCTTCGGCCTGCCCGCCAAGTACGCGAACGGCACCGACCGGCCCTACTGGGACGAGTCCGTGCACTACGTGTTCGAGATGAGCGAGGTCCTCTCGCTCGAAGCCGACGTCGAGCTCCTCCACTCCATGTGCCTCGACGCGGTCGACAACGTCGTACTCACCGAGCGCTACCGGGACTTCGGCATCCCCGAGTGGGTGTGGCCGCACATCGCCGAGTCGTGGCGGCGCCGCGACCCGCACGTCTACGGCCGCTTCGACCTGCGCTACGACGGTTCCGGCCCGGCGAAGCTGCTCGAGTACAACGCGGACACCCCCACGTCACTGCTGGAGGCCGCGTACATCCAGTGGTACTGGAAGACCGACGCCTTCCCGGACGACGACCAGTGGAACTCGCTGCACGAGCGCCTGGTCGAGCGCTGGACCGAGATCGGCGCCAAGCTGCCGTCCGGTGAGCTGCACTTCAGCTGGTCGAGCGCCGACCCGTCCGGTGAGGACCACCTCACCGCCGCGTGCCTGCAGGAGACGGCCGCCGAGGCCGGCCTGAACACCGTGGGCATCGCGATGGAGGACATCGGCTGGGACACCCTGCTCAACCGGTTCGTCGACCTCGAAGAGGCCCCGATGAACACGGTGTTCAAGCTCTACCCGTGGGAGTGGGTGATCGAGGAGCAGTTCGGCCGTCACGCCGTCGAGTCGCTGCCCGGCACCCTGTGGATCGAGCCGCTGTGGAAGATGCTGCTCTCCAACAAGGCGCTGCTCGCGATCCTGTGGGAGATGTACCCCGGCCACCCGAACCTGCTCCCGGCCTACCTGAACAACCCCGGCATGCTCACCGAGTACGTGCGCAAGCCGCTGCTCGGCCGTGAGGGGTCGAACATCCAGATCGTCGCCCCCGGCTACGAGACGCAGACCGGTGGTGTGTACGGCAAGGAAGGGTTCGTGTACCAGCTGTTCGACCCGCTTCCGGAGTTCGACGGCTACCGCCCCGCGTTGGGCGCCTGGGTCGTCGGCGACACGTCGGCAGGCCTCGGCATCCGGGAAACGGTCGGTCTCGTGACCGACGATGGCGCGGCGTTCGTGCCGCATCGAATTGTTGAGTAAGTCTCCGAAAGGGAACAGCACATGACGACCACGCTGCTGGCGTTGGATCCCGGCTTCGGCGCGACCCTTGGCCGGAACATCGGCGCGATCGCGCTGTACGCCGTCGTGGGTCTCGTCCTCATGGTGTTCGGCTTCTACGCGATCGACTGGACGACGCCGGGCAAGCTGTCGGCCCTCGTCCGCAACGGCTGCCCGAACGCCGTCATCGTGACCGCCTCCGGTCTGCTGTCGATGGCCTTCATCGTGGTCGTCGCGATCACCAGCTCGGTCGGCAAGCTCGACGAGGGCCTGCTGTCGGCGCTGATCTACGGCCTGGTCGGCATCATCGTGCAGGTCGCGGCCGTGCGGCTGCTGGAGTGGGTGACCAAGCTCGACATCGGTTCGATCATCGAGTCGGACCGGTTCGCGCCCGCCTCGGTCGTGGTCGCCGCGGCGCACGTCGCGCTCGGTCTCGTGGTCGCCGTCGCCATCAGCTAGTTCGCCCGCAACGCGAGGAGTCCCCGCCCGCGCCACCTTCCGGATATCCGGATGAGAGGTGGAACGGGCGGGGACTACCCTTTTCAGGGTGATTGACCTCAAGGTGTTGCGCGAGAACCCGGAGATCGTGCGCGCTTCGCAGCGTGCCCGCGGCGAGGACGAGGGTGTCGTCGACTCCCTGCTGTCCGCGGACGAACGCCGGCGGACCGCCATCTCCCGCGCGGACACCCTGCGCGCCGAGCAGAAGGTGCTCGGCAAGGAGGTCGGCAAGGCCAAGGGCGACGAGCGCGCCGCGCTGCTGGCGAAGGCCAAGGACCTGGCCGCCGAGGTGAAGGCCGCCGAGGCCGAGCAGAACGCCACCGCCGCCGAGGTCGACGAGCTGCTCGCCAAGATCCCGAACCTGGTGCACCCGGACGCGCCGGTCGGCGGCGAGGACGACTTCGTGGTCGTCAAGACCGTCGGCGAGCCGCGCGAGTTCGACTTCGAGCCGCAGGACCACCTGGACCTGGGCACCAAGCTCGGCGCGATCGACATGGAGCGCGGCGCCAAGGTCGGCGGCAGCAGGTTCTACTTCCTCAAGGGCGTCGGTGCGCAGCTGGAGCTCGCGCTGCTCAACATGGCGGCGCAGCAGGCCACGGCCAACGGCTTCCAGCTCATGATCACGCCGACGCTGGTGCGGCCGGAGATCATGGCGGGCACCGGGTTCCTCGGTGCGCACTCCAGCGAGATCTACCACCTGCCCAACGACGACCTGTACCTCGTCGGCACGTCGGAGGTGCCGCTCGCGGGCTACCACGCCGACGAGATCCTCGACGGCGAGCGCCGGTACGCGGGCTGGTCGTCGTGCTACCGGCGCGAGGCCGGGTCGTACGGCAAGGACACCCGCGGCATCATCCGCGTGCACCAGTTCAACAAGGTCGAGATGTTCTCCTACGTGAAGCCGGAGGACGCCGAGGCCGAGCACGCCCGGCTCCTCGCGTGGGAGGAGGAGATGCTCGCCAAGATCGAGGTGCCCTACCGCGTCATCGACACGGCGACCGGTGACCTCGGCATGTCGGCGCACCGCAAGTTCGACTGCGAGGCGTGGGTGCCGACGCAGCAGAAGTACCGCGAGCTGACCTCGACGTCGAACTGCACCACGTTCCAGGCGCGGCGGTTGAACGTGCGCTACCGGGACGAGAACGGCAAGTCGCAGATCGCGGCGACGCTCAACGGCACGCTGGCGACCACGCGGTGGATCGTCGCGATCCTGGAGAACCACCAGAACGCCGACGGCTCGGTCAACGTTCCGGTGGCGATGAGGCCGTTCATGGGCGGCCTCGACGTGCTCAGGCCGAACTAGTCGCGAGCTCGGGCTGCTGCGGCTCCACCACGGCGGCAGCCCGGGCCTTCTTCCTGTCGTTCAGCTTCTTGATGAGCGTCCGGCCGACGTTGATCATCGGCTGCTCGACCCAGCGGTACAGCAGGTCCGCGGCGAGGATGCAGCCGATGGTCACCACGACGCCGGTGAGCGTGCGGTGGGCGGCGAGCGCGGGGATCGCCAGCGCGACGACCCAGCCCACGAGGCCCTGGATCAGGTAGATCGAGTACGACCGCTCGCCGAGGAAGACCATCGGCCGCGTCGACAGCGCCCAGCTCACCGGGCCGCGGCTCAGCGTCGCCACCACGAACAGGGCGACCGCCAGGCCGTAGAGGGCGACCGGCACCATGCCCTTCGTGCCGCCCTCGACGAGTGCGGCGTCGATCTGGTCGATGTTCATCTGCACGGCGACGACGATGATGCCGATGGGGAACGCGGCCAGCGGGTGAGTCAGCGGCCGCAGCAGCGCGAAGCCCTTCGGGTTGTGCAGCACGAGCGCGAGCAGGCAGCCGAAGATGATCATGTAGTAGGCGGCGGACGAGAGCTGGCCCGGCATCGTGAACTGGCCGATGAAGGCCAGCACCAGCAGGGCGAGCGTCATCGGCAGGCGCCGCTTCAGCGTGAACGCGCCGATCGTGAACATCAGCGCCGGCCACACCAGGTAGAACTTCTGCTCCACGCCCAGCGTCCAGGTGTGGCCGTACATCATGCCCGGCGGCACCCACTCGTTCATGAACGTCAGGTACTTCACCAGCACGGTGTCCAGGGCCATGGCGCGGTACTCGCCGCGCAGCCAGGCGAACCCGATCACCAGGAACAGCACGACGTAGTAGACCGGCATGATCCGGAAGATCCGGCGCAGGTAGAAGTCGCGCAGCGAGATCTTGCCGTTGCGGGCTTCCTCGCGCAGCGCCAGCGTGGTGATCAGGTAGCCGGAGAGCACGAAGAACAGGTGCACGCCGATCCACCCGTTGAGGCGCGCGTAGGCGGGGCCCGCGAAGTGGAAGACCACCACCATGACGGCGGCGAGCGCACGGATGCCGTCGAGAGCGGGGAACCGCTTCATCCCCAGATACTCAGCGTGCGTGATTGTGCGCATGTTGGCAGATCCCCAATGGGCTAACGGCTGCACCGGACCCGAAGGAGTATGTCAGCCGTCCGTGTTGATCTACGGCGTGGTGTCACCCAACCGAGCGATCGAGGACATTTGCGACATACTTCGCGATCTCCAGTGAACCCGTCGCCGCTGGTGACGGAGCGTTCAGCACGTGCACCTGACGGGGACCGGTCTCGATCAGGAAGTCGTCGACGAGCGAGCCGTCCGGCAGCATCGCCTGCGCCCGCACCCCGCTCTCCGCGCGCACCAGGTCGTCCTCGCGCACGGCCGGCACGAGCCGTGCGAGAGAGGCGGCGAAGCGTTTGCGCGACAGCGACCTGAGCACCTCGTCGACGCCGGTCCGCGCGTACTTGCGCGCCAGCCGCCACGCGCCGGGGAAGCGCGCCACCTCGGCGAGGTCGGTCAGCGACACGTCGCTCCACCGGTAGCCCTCGCGCCGCAGCGCCAGCACCGCGTTCGGCCCGCAGTGCACCGACCCGTCGAGCATCCGGGTCAGGTGCACGCCGAGGAACGGCAGCGTCGGGTCCGGCACCGGGTAGATCAGCCCGCGGACCAGGTCGGTGCGCCGCAGCTCGTAGTACTCACCGCGGAACGGCACGATCCGCGCCGCCGGGTGCAGGCCGGCCAGCCGCGCGATCCGGTCGCTCTGCAGGCCCGCGCAGTTGACCAGGGCATCGGCGCGGACGACCCCCTGCGGCGTCGCCACCTCGACCGACGAGCCCACCGTCCGGATCGCCAGCGCGGGGGACTGCAGCCGCAGGTCGTGGCCGTCGAGCGAGCGCACCAGCGCCGCGCAGACCGCGGGGTAGTCGATGATCCCGGTGCTCTCCACGCGCAGAGCGGCCACGCAGGCCACCTCCGGCTCGTACTCGCGCGCCTCACCGGCGGAGACGAGCTTCGCGGGCACCCCGTTGGCCTCGGCGCGCGCGGCCAGGTCGTGCAGCCTGGGCAGTTCGTCCTCGGAAGTGGCGACCACGAGCTTGCCGCACACCTCGACCGGAACGCCGTGCTCCTGCGCGAACGCGACCATCGACGCGTTGCCGGCCACGGACATGCGGGCCTTCAGCGAACCGGGCTTGTAGTACAGCCCCGCGTGCACGACGTTCGAGTTGTGGCCGGTCTGGTGAGCGCCCCAGCGCTTCTCCTTCTCCAGCACCGTCACCCGAGCACCGCGCGAGGCCAGCTCGGCCGCCACCGCGAGCCCGACGATTCCGCCACCGATCACCACAACAGAGCGCACAGTGACGAAATCTAGTGATCGGCGGCCGGTCGTTACAGGTGCCGGTCGAGCGTGGGCAGCACGTCCGCGGCGACGTCCTCGACGACCTGCTCGCTGCCGGAGTAGATGCCGTCGTGCCGCGGCCAGTGCGCCACCACGTCGGTGAAGCCCAGCTCAGCCGCCCTGCCGACGGCGTCGACGAAGCACTCGACGCTCGACAGCGAGTACACCGGCGCCGAGTCGAGGTTCAGGTACCGGTTCACCCGCGCCGTGCGACCGTGCGTGGCCAACGTCTCAGTGAACCGCGCGGAGAGCTCCGCCACGCCCCGCCACCACGCCTCGTGGTCCTCCGTGGGCGGTCCGGTGGTGACCCAGCCCTGGCCGAACCTGGCCGCCACGGCCATCGCCTTCGGGCCGTTCGCGGCGACCACGAACGGCAGCCGCGGCCGTTGCACGCAACCGGGTGCGCTGCGGGCCTCCTCGGCCGAGTAGAACTCGCCGTGCCACGACGTGCGGTCCTTGACCAGCAGCTGGTCGAGCAGCTGCACGAACTCGCTGAAACGCGCCGTCCGGTCGCGCGGCAGCAACGGCTTCGCGCCGGTCACGACCGTGTCATACCCCGCCCCACCTGCACCGACGCCGAGCGTGAACCGGCCGTCGGAGATGTCGTCGATCGTCAGCAGCTCCCGCGCGAACGGCACCGGGTGCCGGAAGTTGGGGCTCGCGACGAACGTGCCGAGCCGGATGCGCGAGGTGACCAGCGCGGCCGCTGTCAGGGTCGGCACGGCGCCGAACCAGGGACCGTCGACCAGGGTGCGCCAGCCGAGGTGGTCGTAGGTCCACGCGTGGTGGAACCCGTACTCCTCGGCCGCGCGCCACTTGGGTTCGGCGATCCACCATCGGTGCTCCGGGAGAATCACGATGCCTACGCGCACCCACGTACGGTAACCAGCTGTTCAGCTGCTTACGAACTTGGCTCGCGTAGTTGAGGAGGCAAGATGTCGGTGTGGAACAGCCGCGCCTGGTCGCCTCCGACGTCGACGGAACCCTGCTCAACCCTCTGGAGAGCGTGAGCCCGCGCACCGCGCAGGTGGTCGCCCGCGTGCTCGCGGCAGGCGTGCCGTTCGTGCTGGCCACCGGCAGGCCGCCGCGCTGGATCCCGCGCATCGCCGCCGAGGCCGGTCTCGACGGTCTCGCCGTGTGCGCGAACGGTGCCGTGCTCTACGACATCGGCCGTGACGAGATCGTCTGGGCGCGCACGCTCAGCCCCGTGCAGCTGCAGGACATCGCGAGCGCCGTCGACAGCGTGCTGGACGACTGCACGTACGCGGTGGAGCTCGTCGGCACGCCGAAGGACGACCGGACGTTCGTCGCGGAGCTCAGCTACACGCACCCGTGGCCGGAGGGCCCGCACAGCGGCCTCACGCGCGCGGAGACGCTCGGGCACCCGGCGACCAAGCTGCTGATCAGGCACCACTCGCTGACCAGCGCGGAGATGGTGGCGGCGATCGGCGAGGTGCTGCACGGCGAGGTCGACCTGACCTACTCCACCGACCACGGCCTGATCGAGGTCTCGGTCCACGGCGTCACGAAGGCGTCCGGGCTGGCCGACGTCGCGGAGCGGTTCGGCGTCGACCGCGAGCACGTCATCGCGTTCGGGGACATGCCGAACGACGTCGAGATGCTGACGTGGGCCGGG
The DNA here is from genome assembly GCF_053601075.1 of Lentzea sp. NPDC004789. Lineage (NCBI taxonomy): Bacteria > Bacillati > Actinomycetota > Actinomycetes > Pseudonocardiales > Pseudonocardiaceae > Lentzea > Lentzea sp. NPDC004789. The sequence continues at coordinate 479,317 of NZ_JBSGBE010000003.1, forward strand.
CACGGCGTGGCGATGGCCAACGGCCACGAGGCCGCCCGTGCCGCCGCGGACGAGGTCACCGGACCGAACTCCGAGGACGGCGTCGCGATGGTCCTCGAACGCTGGTTCTGACACCGCGGAAAAGCCCACGCGAGCCGGACGGGTACCGTGAAGCGCTCGCGATACAGGTCATGAGCGCGCCGCGGTGCGGATTCCCCCGGCGTCAGCCCGTAGAACCGAGGGAACGACTTTCAGATGAGTGCACTGGTAATCCTGGCGTTCTGGCTGCCAGGTCTCGTCGTCGGCTACGCGCTGCGGCTCAGGGGATGGGCGCTCTTCGGCGGTGCCCCCGTGCTCACGGCCGGCACGATCGCGGTCGGCACGGTGACGCTGGGCGGCCTCGGCATCCGCTGGAACCTGCTGAGCGTGCTGCTGTGGACGCTGGTGCTGGCCGTCGCGTTCGGCGTCCTCACCTGGCTGGTGCGGCGCAGGAACAACGCGGACGACCCGATCAAGGACCCGCAGCGCACGCTCGGTGAGCACCTGATGATCGGTGCCGGTGTCGTGGCCGGCGCGGCGGTCGGTGTCGTCACCTACCTGCGCGGCCTCAACTTCCGGCTCGACACGATCAACCAGGACTGGGACGCCCCGTACCACGGCAACGCCATCCGCTGGATCGCCGAGCACGGCTCCTCGCTGCCGTCGTCGCTGGCGCCGATCGCGAACCTGCCCGAGGGCTCGACGTACTTCTACCCGAACACGTACCACTCGCTGCTGGCGCCGTTGCTCGACACGGTCGCGCCGATGCCGAACCTGCTGAACCTCGCCGCCATCGCGGTCATCCTGGCGTGGGTGGCGGGTGTCGCGGCGCTCGCGGCCACCTGGCGCATGCCGGTCATCGCGGTCACGGCCGCGGCGGCCACCGCGACGTGGTTCACGGCGTTCCCGTACGACTCGCTGTGGCGCGGACCGTTGTGGCCCTACGTCGCCGGCATCGCCATGATCCCCGGTGCCCTCGCGATCGCCCGCAAGATCCTCACCAACAAGGGCCTCACCGGCCCGCTCGGCCTCGGTCTGGCGTTCGCCGGTCTCGCCGGTCTGCACACCAGCCTCGCGTTCGTGGCCGTGCTGTACGGCCTCGCGCTGCTGACGGCGTTCGTGTTCAAGCTGGAGCCGATCGACTGGCGCAACGCGCGCAAGCGCCTCATCGCCACGGCCGCGTGGGCGGTGGCCTGCATCGTGCCCGTGATGCTGCCCGCGCTCTCGCAGTCCGCCGGCGTGACCTCCGCGCAGTGGCCCGAGTTCGCCTCGCCCGCGGAGGGGCTCGGCCAGGTGCTGCTGTTCTCGCCGACGATCCAGTTCCCGCAGTGGACCCTCGGCGTCGCCGCCATCATCGGCATCGCGCTGATGATCAAGCACCGCCGGCTGGTCTGGATCGTGGGCGCGTGGGCCGTGTTCGGTGCGCTCTACGCCGCGTGCGCGTCGCTGAACAACGCCGTCATCAACATCCTTTCCGGACCGTTCTACAACGACGCCTGGCGCTTCGCCGCGCTGCTGCCGCTCGCGGGCGTGCTCGCGATCGGTGAGCTGACGTGGACGATCTCCAACTGGGCCACCGGGAAGCTCGGTTCGCGCGTCTCGACGCCGCGGGCCGCGTTCGCCGTGCCGGTGCTCGTGGCGCTGGTCTTCGGCCTGCTGCTGGGCGTCTCGGGCAAGGGGGCGTGGGTCGTCCGCAACTCGGATCGCCTGAAGATCAACAACTTCGAGGGTGCCACCGTCATGCGCGGCGAGCGCGACGCCTACCAGTGGCTCGCGCAGCACTCCAAGGACCACCCGGTGATGAACGACCGCTCGGACGGCTCCGTCTGGATGTACGCGCTGGCCGGGGTGACGCCGGTGGAGTGGACGTTCTACGGCGCGGCGGAGGACACCCCCAAGGGGCAGCTCACCCGGCACCTGATGGAGATCGACAAGGACCCGTCGGTCCGCAAGACCGTGGACGAGCTGGGTGTGCGCTACGTCCTGTACGGCAAGGGATACGTGCGGCCCTGGTCGGTGCCGGCGCCCGGCCTGCAGGGCCTGGAGAAGGTCTCCTCGCTGAAGAAGGTCTACGAGAATCCGGACGCGACCGTGTACGAGATCCTCCCGGCCGGTGCCGGCGGACGTTCTTAGGCAGCAACGCAGAAGGGCTCGACCTCAGCGGAGGTCGAGCCCTTCTGCGTTGGTACGGCTCAGACGTAGCCGAGCTGCTGCAGCGTGTCGGCGATGATCTCGCTGGGGTGGTACTTGTCCAGAGTGGACGGACGGCGCAGCGCCTCGTGGTTGTCCAGGAAGTGCTCCAGCTTGGCGGTCTCCATGCCGGTGAGCACGATGTTGGAGCCGATGCCCTGCTGCCGCTCGGTGTGCGTGCGGTGGATGGCCGCGGGCATGCCGATGTAGGAGCACTCCTCCTGCAGGCCGCCGGAGTCCGTGACCACGAACTTGGCGCGCGCCAGGATCGGCAGGAACTTCAGGTAGCGGCGCTTGTGCTGCAGGATGAACCGCTCGCCGTCGAACAGGTCGTGCCACTTGAACCGCTCGATCCGCTCCCGCTCCGGCGCGCCGGCGAGGTAGAGGATCGGGGTCTTCCGCGACGCCTTCTTGAGCAGTTCGAGGACCTCGCGGTACTTCTCCGGCCGCGACAGCAGCTCGAAGCGGTGCAGCGTGGCGAGACCGAACTCCTCGGGGAGGTCCTCGGTCGTCGTCGAGTTGATGGCCAGCCGCATGGCGTCGATGACCGTGTTGGCCTCGGTGTTCACCACGACACCGCGCGCCTTGCGGAGGTTGTGGACCTCCACCTGGGTCGGTGCGAAGTGGACGTCGGTGACCACCGTCGCGATGCGGCGGTTGATCTCCTCGGGGAACGGCGACGCCAGGCTGCCCGAGCGCAGGCCCGCTTCGACGTGCGCGACGCGGGCGCCCAGCAGGCGCTTGCCGACGAGGCTGCCGAACGGGGTCGTGAACGTGTCGCCGTGCACGATGACCAGGCCCGGCTTGCCGTCCGCGGTGAGGGAGGCGCGCAGCTGCTTGCGCTGGCCGAACACCGTGCGCGTGATGGCGGTGGCCCAGGCGGGAACCTGCTTGGGCGTCTCCAGGTTGCGGGCCTTGCCGCGCGGGACGAGCCACAGGTCCGGCTCGGGGAGCTGGAGGTCTTCCAGCACGTCGGCTACCTCGTCCACGTGCTGTGCGGTGAACCACAGCAGCGGCTTCGTGCCGCGGGCGACGAGAGCGTGGTAAACGGGCGCCACCTTGATGAGTTCAGCGGTGGTACCAGCGATAAAGGCGATCACGGGAAGGACCCCTGAAGCTCGGGATCAACGGACCGCCTGGATACTGTCAGGTGTGACGAGCAGGAGCAAATCCCTCGACAACCTCCCCACCCTGAGCATTGTGATCCCGGTCTACAACGAACAGGACTGGATCGGCCGCTCGGTGGGAGCACTCCGCACCGCCCTGGCCCGCGCCGAATGGCCCGCCCAGATCGTGGTCGTCGACGACGGCAGCACCGACGAGACGCCGAAGCGGCTCGCGGAGCTCGGTGGCGTCACCGTCGTCTCCCAGACCAACAGCGGCCGGTTCGCCGCACGCCTCAACGGCCTGCAGGCGGCGGACGGCGAGCTCGTCTTCCTGGTCGACAGCCGCGTCATCGTCGACGAGGACGCGTTCCGGTTCCTGCGCGACCAGCTCGCGGAGCACCCCGACCGGCGGGTGTGGACCGGTCACATCAACATCGACACCAAGGGCAACCCGTACGCGGGCTTCATGCAGGGCCTCGTCTCCGTCGGCTGGCGCCGCTACACCGCGAACCCGCGGCTGGTGTCGTTCGGCGCAGAGGACTTCGACGCGTACCCCAAGGGCGCCGGCGCCTTCCTCGCCCCGCGCGAGACGTTGCTGCGCGCCGCGAAGTCGTTCGAGTCGCTCTTCGACGACCCGCGCCTGGCCAGCGACGACACCCGCATGCTGCGCTCGATCGCCGAGGAGCAGCGGATCTGGCTCGCCCCCGGTTTCGCGGCCCGGTACAACAGCCGCGACTCGCTGCAGAAGTTCGTGCGGCACGTGTACTTCCGCGGCACCACGTTCGTCGACAGCTACCTCGACACGCCAGGCCCGGTCCGCAACGCCCTGTTCGGCGCCGGTGTGCTCGGCGTCGTGGGGCTGTTCGTCCTCGCCAAGTTCCCGAAGATCGGTCTGCTGCTGGGGATCACGGGCTGGGCGGCCGCCGGTGTGGTGGCGCGCAGGTCCGGTGCCACCAGGGACCAGTCGTTCGCCGTGGTGCGCCTGCTGCCGCTGTTCGCGGCGGTGTTCGGTGCCGGTGTGGTGCGGGGGCTGGCGCTGGCCGCGAAGAAGGCTGTCCGCAAATGACCGGGCAGACCGAGCGGACGGCGGGCCGTTCGCTCGGCATCGTCGGCATCGCGCTGCTGGTGTCGGCGGCCCTGGGCTATCCCGTCCTGATCGTCGTCGCCCGGCTGCTGAGCCCGGCCGACAACGCGATCTTCCTGGCGTTCTGGGGCATCGTGTTCGGCGTCGGCAGCTCGCTGAGCCCGGTCGAGCAGGAGGTGTCGCGGCTCTCCGCGCACGCGGGCCTGCGCGGTGAGAGGGTCGGTCCCACGGCCCTGCGCACGGTCGCCGTCGCCGCGGTGACGGTGGGTGTGCTCGCCGCGGTGCTCGCGCTGCCTCCGGTCGCCGAACGGCTGTACGGCGCCGAGAACTCCTCCCTCGGGCTGGTCGCGCTCGCGGCGGCGGTGGCGTTCGCGCTGCAGTTCGGCACCCGAGGCGTGCTCATCGGGTTCGGCCAGGTCAAGCCGTACGGCGGTCTGCTGGTGTCCGAGGCTGCCGTGCGGATCCTGCTGATCGGCGTGTTCCTGGTCATGGGCGCGGCGAACCTGATGCCGATCTCCATCTCGGTGGCGCTCGGCTCGTTCGTGTTCCTGCCGTTCCTGTTCACCGCGCGCAAGCACGTCGACTTCGTCGGTGCCGCGGAGCCGTGGGGTGTGGTGGCTCGCCGCACGTTGCTGCTCATGCTGAGCGCGGGGCTCACCGCGACCGTCCTCACCGGCTACCCGGCGGTGGCCAAGTTCTTCGCCGTCGAGGACGACCTCGACGCGCTGGGCAGCCTGTTCCTGGCGGTGAGCCTGGCTCGCGTGCCGTTGCTGCTGCTCTCGCCGGTGCAGGCGATGGCGGTGCCGACGGTGGTGCGGTTGCTGCAGGAGGAGGACGGGCACCGCAGGCTGGTGGCCCTGTTGACCAAGGGCACGCTGGCGGCGTTCGGGCTGGCGGGCCTCGGTGGGCTGGTCGGCTGGCTCATCGGCCCGTGGGCCGTGCAGCTGCTGTTCGGTGAGAAGCACGTGGTCGAGAGCTGGGCCGTGGCCGGTCTGGTGTGGTCGTCGGTGCTGCTGGGCGCGGTGCTGCTGCTGGCCGCCGTGCTGGTGGCCCGTGAGCAGCCGGGACGCGTGCTGCTGACGTGGGCCGTGGTGGCCGCGCTGAGCGTGCTGGTGCTGGCGTTCGCACCGGGTGACATGGTGTTGCGCAGCGTATTGGGCCTGGTCATCGCACCTACGGTGGGTGTTTTCGTGGCCCTTGGCCTGGTTCTTCGGGCTGGTTCCCGTGACGCCTCCGTGACTGGTTAGGCTGACCCACGTGGCTGACTCGGTCGACTACCGGCGAGTGCTGATCGTTCTGCCGGCTCTCAACGAAGAGCAGAACATCGAAAAGATCATCGCTGAGGTGAAGGCAACCCTGCCCGGCGTCGGCGTGCTCGTCGTCGACGACGGCTCGACCGACCGCACCTCGCAGCGTGCGCGGGAGAGCGGTGCCCAGGTGGCGCGGCTCGCCGTGAACCTCGGCGTCGGTGGTGCGATGCGCACCGGTTTCCGCTACGCGGTCCGCAACGACTTCGACGTCGTCGTGCAGGTCGACGCGGACGGCCAGCACAACCCGGCCGACGTGCCCGACCTGCTGCGCAAGCTCGACAGCGCCGACCTCGTGATCGGCGCCCGCTTCGCCGGCAAGGGCGACTACAAGGCCAGCGGCCCGCGCAAGTGGGCGATGACGGTGTTCGCGCTCGTGCTGTCGGCGTTGTCGAAGGAGAAGCTCACCGACGTGACGTCGGGCTTCAAGGCGGCCGGTCCTCGCGCGGTGCGGCTCTTCGCCCAGCACTACCCGGCGGAGTACCTCGGCGACACGCTGGAGTCGCTGGTGATGGCGGTCCGGGCCGATCTGAAGATCACGCAGGTGCCGGTGGCGATGCGGGTGCGGGCAGGCGGCACGCCCTCCACGTCCCCGGTGAAGTCCGCTGTCTACCTGATGCGGGCCACGCTGGCACTCGTGCTCGCCATCGTGCGGCGCAAGCCCAAGACCACCGTCGTCGAAGCCGCCTGAGGGGTTTGCGGTGTCCGAGTTCCGATTGTTCGCGGTGTTGATCGCGGCGTTCGTGTTCATCGTCGTGATCGAAATGCTTCGGCGTCGAAAGCTTCGCGAGAAGTACGCGGCGTTGTGGCTGATCGTCAGCCTCGGCATCGTCGCGCTGGGTGTCATCCCCGGCCTTCCGACGTGGCTCTCCGGATTGACCGGCATCCAGCTCGCCGCGAACTTCGTGCTGGCTGCCGCCGCGTTCGTGCTGCTCTTCGTCGTGTTGCAGCTCTCCAGCGAGGTGGGTCACCTCGAAGAGGAAGTGCGCACGACGGTGGAGGAAATCGCATTGCTGCGCTGCGAACTGGAAGACGTTCGGGCAAAGCTCGAAGAGCGTGTGACCAGCGCCGAAGAACAGCTTCTGCGCGGCCGGCCCTGATTCGGCCGGTACCATCTGTCCTGTTCGGCTCCCCGATTTCCGCGGTGAGCGCCGACCCGACCCCCTCGAAGAGACGTGACGGACAAGCCAAGTAACCAGAAGCCGACAGCTGTGTTCGAGGTCCTCGACGACAGCGGTGTCGGACTGAGCGACGGCGAAGCCCTGCTCGACGACCGGGAGCGCCGCCTGGTCGAGGGCGCCGCCAACTTCTACGCGCTGGCAGGACCAGGGCAGACCTTCCGCCTGACGGTTCTCCGCGGCCCCGCGGGCACGATGCCCGCGCTCACCGACGAAGAGCGCACGACGATCGAGTGGGAGGACGACCACGAGGTCGTCGGCTCCCTGGTCGTCCGCAGCCTCATGCACACGATCGTCGACCACCCGCCGTCGGACGGCCTGGTCGACATCGCCGTCGACATCGGCGGCCCGCCCGCCATGATCAACGCCTACGACCAGCTCACGGGCGTGCTCGGCAAGGCGCGCAAGGCCGTGCGGTTCCTCGCACCGGTCCAGTTCGACGCGCTGCGCCAGTTCCGCACGGACATGGTCGAGCGCAAGGGCCGCGACGTGCCGCGCAAGGCACCCGTCCGGCTCTCCCGCGGCGCCACGGCGACCCCGCACGGCGAGACGCCGGCGATCCTCTTCGGCCTGCACTGGCTGGAGCTGGGCGGTGCCGAGCGCTGGGCGATCGACACGATCCGCCTGGCGCGGGAGGCGGGCTTCCTGCCGATCGTGGTCACCGACCGCGACTCCGCGCACGAGTGGATCACCCGCCCCGAGCTCGACGGCGCGCTGGTCGTGCCGCTGACCCTGCCGATGGACCCGAAGCAGGAGTCGGCGTTCCTCAACGGCGTGCTGTCGGCGTACGACGTGCGCGGCATCCACCTGCACCACTGCACGTGGCTCTACGACAAGCTGCCGTGGATCAAGTCGGTCCGCCCGGACATCCCGGTCGTCGACTCGCTGCACGTGCTCGAATGGCGGACCGGCGGGTTCGTCGACATCTCCGTGCGGCTGTCGAACATGATCGACCAGCACCACGTGATCTCGCCGCAGCTGCGCGACTACCTGATCGGCAAGCACGGGCTGGAGGCCGACAAGGTCGTCCTCGCCACGCTCGCCGGTCTCACCACCGGCGGCATCGCGGTCGGCGCGGACGACACCGCCGAGAACAACCCGTTCACCGTGGCGTTCGTCGGCCGGTTCACCCAGCAGAAGCGCCCGTACCTGTTCCTGCAGCTCGCGGCCGAGCTGAAGAAGAACTCGCCGCGCGACGTGCGGTTCATCATCCACGGCCACGGCGAGCTGGCCGCCGAGGTGAACAGCCTGCGCGCCCGCCTGGGCGACGTGGTCGAGCTGCGCGGCCCGGACCGTCCGGTCAGCGACACGTTCCGCGACTCGGACGTGCTCGTCGTCTCATCGGACAACGAAGGCCTGACTCTCACGTCCTTCGAAGCGACGGCGGCGGGCGTGCCCGTCGTGTCCGCCGACGTCGGCTCGCAGTCGTCGCTCATCGCCGACGACCTGCTGTGCCCGCGTCACCCCTACGCGTTCATCCAGGCCGCCGCGGCCCGGATCCGCACCATGATGACCTCTCCCGACCAGCGCAAGACCTGGCTCGACGAGCAGGCCGCCAAGGCCGAGGCCTTCGCGAAGCTGCCGCGTGCCGAGGACTGGACGCGTGACCTCTACCAAGGATGGCTCAAGTGAGCACTGTCGCCGCCGTTGTCGTCACCTACAACCGCAAGGACAAGCTCACAACGGTCCTCGACCACGTCCTCGCGCAGACCCGCCGTCCCGAGTGGATCGTCGTCGTCGACAACGCCTCCACCGACGGCACCGACCAGGTGCTCAAGGAGTACGAGCAGATCGACGGCGTCGTCGTCGTGCGGCTCAAGGAGAACACCGGTGGTGCCGGCGGTTTCGCGACCGGCATGAACAAGAGCTACGAGCTCGGCGCGGACTTCATCTGGATCATGGATGACGACTGCTACGCCAACTCGGACGCGCTCGAGGAGCTCCTCAACGGGCACGCCAAGGCCGAGGAGGCCATGGGCATGCCGCTGCCGTACGCGTGCTCGCTGGTCAAGTGGGTCGACGGCAACATCTGCGAGATGAACAACCCCGGCACCACCTGGGACTGGGGCAAGCTGATCGCCAAGGGCCAGGAGAACGTCCTGGTCACGCACTGCTCGTTCGTCTCGGTGCTGTTCCCGCGCTGGACGCTCACCAAGTTCGGCCTGCCGCTCACCGAGTACTTCATCTGGTTCGACGACCAGGAGTACACCCTGCGCATCACCAAGGCCGGCCCCGGCGTGCAGGTGCTGCGCAGCGTCGTGGTGCACGACCTCGGCGTGAACCGCGGCGTGAACTTCGGCGACGCGAACGCCTCGAACCTGTGGAAGTTCGAACACGGCGCCCGCAACGAGTCGTCCTACCGCCTGCACCACGAGAACCCGATGTCCTGGCTGAAGTTCGTGATCCGCCTCGCGCAGGGCACGCGCGGCGGGAACGTGCCGTGGTCGATCCGCGCGAAGCTGTTCCGCAAGGTGATCGAGGGCATCACGTTCAACCCGAAGCCGAAGATGCCGCGCTCGGTTCTCTGACGCTAGATCAATTGTGTGCCAAGGCCCCTCGGCGAATTCCGCGCCGAGGGGCCCTTGTAATCTGCAGGCGTGAACTTCGCGGGTTATGACCTGATTGTCGTCGGCTCTGGTTTCTACGGCCTGACCGTCGCCGAACGCGCCGCCGCCACGCTGGACAAGCGGGTGCTGGTGATCGAGCGACGCGACCACATCGGTGGTAACGCCTACTCCGAGCAGGAGCCGGAGACAGGCATCGAGGTGCACCGCTACGGTGCGCACCTGTTCCACACGTCCAACAAGCGCGTGTGGGACTACGTCAACCAGTTCACCGAGTTCACCGGCTACCAGCACCGCGTGTTCGCGATGCACGGCGGCCAGGCCTACCAGTTCCCGATGGGTCTGGGCCTGCTGTCGCAGTTCGTCGGCCGCTACATGTCGCCGGAGGACGCCAAGGCGTGGGTCGCCGAGCACGCCTCCGAGATCGACACCAAGGACGCGACGAACCTCGAGGAGAAGGCGATCTCCCTGGTCGGTCGCCCCCTGTACGAGGCGTTCATCCGCGACTACACCGCGAAGCAGTGGCAGACGGACCCGAAGGAGCTGCCCGCGGCGGTCATCGCGCGCCTCCCGGTCCGCTACAACTTCGACAACCGCTACTTCAACGACACCTACGAGGGTCTGCCGGTCGACGGCTACACCGCGTGGCTGGAGAAGATGGCGGAGCACCCGAACATCACCGTCGCGCTGTCCACGGACTACTTCGAGGTCCGCGACGAGATCCCGGCGGGCACCCCGGTCGTCTACACCGGCCCGCTGGACCGCTACTTCGACTACTCCGAGGGCTGGCTCGGCTGGCGCACGCTCGACTTCGAGCAGGAAGTCCTGCCGATCGGCGACTTCCAGGGCACGCCGGTCATGAACTACAACGACGCGGACGTCCCGTACACCCGCATCCACGAGTTCCGCCACTTCCACCCGGAGCGCGAGTACCCGAAGGACAAGACGGTCATCGTCCGCGAGTTCTCCCGTGCCGCGGAGAAGGACGACGAGCCGTACTACCCGATCAACACGGCCGAGGACCGCGCCAAGCTGGAGCGCTACCGCGAGCTCGCGAAGGCGGAGGCCGCCGAGCGCAACGTGATCTTCGGTGGCCGTCTGGGCACCTACAAGTACCTCGACATGCACATGGCGATCGGTTCCGCGCTGACCGTGTTCGAGAACAAGATCGCGCCGTTCTTCACCGACGGCACCCCGCTCAACGGTTCGCTGGACGACTGATCCACGACAGCTGAAAGGCCCGGCTCACCCCCAAGGGAGCCGGGCCTCGTGACCATTCGCGATCAGCTCGTGGTCAGGCTCGTCGTCGCGACGTCGTTGGCCAGGTTCGGGTCGGAGTTGCGGAACACGCCCTTCCACGCCTCGTACTTGATCTCGGCGGCGTTCAGCGGCTTCTCGACGACGACGCGGGCGCCCACCCACTCGGGCAGGCTGGCGGCCTTGCGGTCGTAGAAGTAGCCCGTGACCTTGCCCGCGGGCTCGGTCTCGTAGAACTTCGGCATGCCGCCGAGCCGTTCGACGACGCGCAGGCCCTCCGGCAGCGTCAGCTGGCCGCCGAACTGGTCGTACACGTTGCCGTTGTTGACGGTCGAACCGACGATGTCGATCGTGTCGCCGACCTTCGGGTTCGGGTTGCTGACGAAGAGCTGCCACACCTTGGTGTCGACCACGGCGGTGACGAACCCGCTGTTGAGCATCCCGTAGTGCTGGCCGGCCTCCAGCTGCACCGGGCTGGTCAGCTTGCCGGTGGCCGGGCTGAACCGCGAGTCGGCGTACTGCTTGGTCCACCCCTGGCCGTGCGAGAGCGAACGGTCGGCCGAACCGACGACGTAGCTGCCCGCCGCGAGACCGGTGATCTCGTAGCGGCCGTCGGCGTCGGTCTGCGCGGCCTTGCCGGTGCCGTCGATGTACATCCAGTGCCCGGCGATCGGTGCCTCGCCGACCTCGCGAACGCCGTTGTTGTTCGCGTCGTCCCACACGTAGCCGTAGATCGAGGCGGTGTCGTCGGCGTGTGCCGTGCCGGCGAGGGTGAGCGGTGCGGAGACGGCGAGAACAAGAGCGGCGAGGCGAGTAAGGGTCTTCATCTTGGTTCCCCCCAAGAAGTCGGTGTCTGACAGTGAGAACTCTGCCGGGCCGACCTCCAAGAAACCTGCAAACCACCTGCAAGGCCTCTGCAGGGTGCCCTCACCCCTTGATTCCGGTCTCCGTCACCCCGCGGACCAGCAGTCTCTGCAGCGCGACGAACACGACCACGAGCGGCATGATCGAGACCGCCGCGGCGAGGAACAGCTGCACCACGTCGACCGACTGGGCCGTGAGGAACGTCGACAGCGCCACCTGCACCGTCCACGAGTCCTGGTCCTGCGCGATCACCAACGGCCAGAGGAACTGGTTCCAGCTGGTCACGAACGCGATGACGCCCAACGCGGCGAAGAACCCCTTCGAGTTCGGCACCACGACCCGCCAGTACGTGCCCCAGTGGCCGAGCCCGTCGATGCGCGCGGCCTCCTCCAGCTCGCGCGGGAAGTTCAGGAAGTACTGCCGGAACAGGAACGCGGTGAACCCGCTGAAGAGGCCCGGGATCACCAGTCCGCGCAGGTCGGACACCCAGCCCAGGGTCGACACCACCACGAACGTCGGTACGAACGTCACCGCCGCCGGGATCATCAGCGTCGCGATGACGAAGTACAGCACCACGTTCGCGTACCGGTACGGGATCCGCGCCAGCCCGTAGCCCGCCAGGCCGCACAACAACAACTGCCCGACCGTCTGCAGCACGGCGACGACGAGAGAGTTGACCATGCTGCGCACGATCGGCACGGACGGGTTGTCGAACAGCGCGGCGAAGTTCTCCCAGTGGATCTGGCTCGGCCAGAACGTCCACGACGACGCGGTGATCTCCTGCTCGGTCGCCAGACCGTTGCGCAGGACCAGGTAGAACGGGATCAGGAACAGCACCGCCGCCATCGACAGCGCCAGGTACCGCAGCGCCCTCATCGCGTGATCACCCGTCCCTGCAGCAACGTCACGCCCGCGATCAGCAGCGTGAGGATCACCGCGCCGGCGCTGCCGTGCCCGAAGTCCTGACCGCCCGACCCGAGCGCGGTGTAGTAGAGGTAGATCAACGGCGGCCGCGCGAAGGGCGGGTAGCCGCGGTCGGTCCCCAGCACGTTGTAGAACTCGTCGAACGCCTGGTACGCCGCGATGAGCAGCAACAGCACCACCGCCACCGACGTGGTTCGCAGCTGCGGCAAGGTGATGTACCGCAGCGTCTGCCAGCCGGGCCGGGCTCCGTCGATCCACGCCGCCTCGTAGAGGTGCCGCGGAATCCGTTGCAGCCCGGCGATGAAGAGGATCAGGTAGAAGCCGAGCTGCAGCCACAGCCGCAACGTCACGAGCACCAGCCAGTACCAGGGCGGCGACGTCGACACCGTCCACGCGACCGGCTCCGCGCCGAACCACCCCAGCACCGTGTTGGCGAGCCCGAAGCGCACACCGTTGAAGATCGACAGCTTCCACACCAGCGACGCCACGACGTACGAGCACGCCGTCGGCAGGAAGAACACCGACCGGAAGAACCCCTGCAGGAAGCTGATCTGGTTGACCAGCAACGCGAGCGCCAGCGCGAGCACGAACGTCAGCGGCACGATGAACGCGGCGAACAGGCTGAACGTGCCCAGGCTCGCCAGGAACGGCGCGTCGGTCAGCATGTCCGCGTAGTTGCGCAGCCCCACGAAGTCGGTGGGCGTCACCGTGTTGCGGGCGTCGAAGAACGACAGCAGCACGCTCCACCCGATCGGCACGTACACGAACACGACCAGCCCGATCGCGAACGGCCCGACGAACAGCCAGAACGCACGCCCGTTGCTCATCCGTACAGGCGCTTCAGCTCGTCCCGCACCTTGCCCGCGGCGGCGCGCAGCTCCTCCTCGGCTGACGCGCCGTCGCGCACCACGCGTGACACGGCGTCGCTGAACGCCGTGCGCATCACCGACGTCCAGTCCGGCGGGTTGGACGCCTTCGCGTTGTCCCGCACGAACTTCACGGCGTCGGCGGCCGCACCGGACGTCAGCTTCGACGCCTTCTCTGCGATGCTCCGGCGCGGCGGGATGTGGAACCCGTAACCGAGGTTGAAGTCCTCCTGGTAGTCGGTCTTCTCGATCCACAGCCAGCGCACGAAGTCCTTGGCCTCGTCGATCCGCTTCGACTTGGCGTTGACCATCGCCCCGAACGCGCCGACGGGCACGCTCGGCCTGCCGCTGTCGCCGAGCTTCGGGAACGGCAGCACCCCGAAGTCGTCACCCAGCGCCTTCTGCACGGCGGGAACCGCCCACAGACCGGTCCACTGCATCGCGACGAGACCCTGGGTGAACGCGTCCGGCTCCGCCCAGTCCTTCACCGCGCCGAGCAGGAGACCGCCGCCGGTGTACAGCTCGCGCAGCTTGCCGATCGCCTGTGCCGCAAGGGGGTCGTCGAACCCGACCTGGTGGTCCCGCACGTAGTCGAGCCCCGCCGACCACAGCGCGGGACCGCCCAGCACCGCGGCGCCACCGTCGTTGCCGGCGAACAGCCCCTTGACCCCGTTGCGCGTCAGCCGCTTCGAGGCGTCGACCAGCTCGTCCACAGTGGACGGCGGTTGCACACCCGCGGCCGCGAGCATGCTCTTGCGGTAGAACAACATCTGCATGTCCACGGCCTGCGGGACGCCGTAGACCTTCCCGTCAACGGTGTGCGTCTCGAGAATCGAGGCGGAGAAATCGCTCCTGGCGGCGCCGAAGACGTCGTCGAGCGGCACGACCTGACCCGCCCTCACCGAGCTGATCTGCAGGGTGGACTCGAAGACGTCCGGTCCGCCGTCGGACAGCAGGCTCGTCGCGAGCTTGGAGTCGTAGTCGCCGGGGTTCCACTGCACGTCGACCGGGGTTTTCGAGTACGCCTTGGCGTACCTCTCCACGGCCTGCTGCACGCCGGGCTCGCCGTAGGCGTGGTACCACTGCTTCAGGGCCTGGCCGTTGCCGCCCCTGCCGGTGTTCGAACCGCACGCCGCGAGCAATGCGGACGCGCCCGCCAAAGAGAGAAGTCTGCGTCGGGAGATCACCCATCACGTCTTACTCCGATCACCTCGGGTGCGCGAGCGGTTACTCGAAGTGCGCTACCACGACGTTGGAGAAGTTCACGACGTACTCACGGCCGTCCGGACCCGCGATCGGCTGCGTGTGGCCGTTTCGGACGATCTGGGTCAGCCTGGGCGCGAGGTCTTCCCGGGTCTGGGCGGTGACCGGGAGGGTGATGGGGTTCGGGTTCGCGGCGAGGAACAGCACAAGTCGGCTCATGCCTTGCAGCAAACCGCGTTCCGCAGGTGTGCTGAGGGCGGTTCCGCTACCAGCGATTCCGCCCTCAGCAGATCACTTGCGGAAGAAGCGCTCGCGCTGACCGAGGCGCACGAGCTTGAGCCACTCGACGAACGCCTTCGGGTCCCGCTTCACGGCGAGGAAGTACAGGCCGAACCGGAACACCTCCAGCGCGCCCAGCTTCCGCATGCCCGGCTGCGACAGCAGGTAGCCGCGGTTGCGGTAGGTGTAGTAGCGCTTGACCGGGTTCTCCGGGTCCTGGGCGTGGAACTTGCCGCCCAGCATCGGCTTGAACTCGTCGGAGCCGTCCGGGTGCACGTACGCGACCCGCAGCGACGTGCCGAACGGCAGACCGGAGCGGACCAGCCGGCGGTGGATCTCCACCTCGTCGCCGCGGAAGAACAACCGGTAGTCCGGCACGCCGATGACGTCCAGCGTGGACGCGCGGAACAGCGCGCCGTTGAACAGCGAGGCGAT
Organism: Lentzea sp. NPDC004789; assembly: GCF_053601075.1. Lineage (NCBI taxonomy): Bacteria > Bacillati > Actinomycetota > Actinomycetes > Pseudonocardiales > Pseudonocardiaceae > Lentzea > Lentzea sp. NPDC004789. The sequence goes on from NZ_JBSGBE010000003.1 coordinate 494,592, forward strand.
GCCGGGCAGGAAGCTCGTGCCGAGCTCGGCCGCCGAGCGCTTCCACGTCAGCCCGCGCCGCAGCGGGAACGCGAGCTTGTCCGGGCTGTCGATGTTCGTGACGACCGGCGAGATCTCCGCGAGCTTGCGGCGGTCGGCCTCTTCGAGCAGCACGGCCAGCACGTTCTCGTCCGCGGGACGGCCGTCGTCGTCGGCCAGCCACACCCAGTCCGCGCCCAGCGAGAGCGCGTGCAGGATGCCGAGCGCGAAACCGCCGGCGCCGCCGAGGTTGCGGTGCGACGGCAGGTAGGTCGTGGGAAGCGGGCACTGCTCGACGAGGTCGTCGACCGGCTGGTCAGGGCCGTTGTCGACGACGACCAGGTGGTCGGGGACACGGGTCTGGGTCGCGAGCGCCTTGAGCGACTCGGCCAGCAGCTCGCGGCGGTGGCGGGTGACCACCACCGCGACGACGGAGCCCTTGGGCAGTGCCTGGAGGTTCACGGTCTATTCGCCGCCATTTCCGCTGAGGACGGGGGAGGAGTAGCCGAGCCTGGCCAGCTGGTCCGCGCTCATCCGCTCGAACGGGTCGTGGCCCTTGTACTCGGTGAGCACCTCGCGCAGGCCGCCGTGCATCTTCACGCGGCCCTCGTCCATCCAGATCGCGCTGTCGCAGAAGTCGAGCAGCGTCTCGTCGGAGTGGTTCGCGAACACGAGCAGACCGGACCGCTTCACGAGGTCCTTGAGGCGGTCGCGGGCCTTCGCCATGAACGCCGCGTCGACTGCGCCGATGCCCTCGTCGAGCAGCAGGATCTCCGGGTCGATGGAGGTGACCACGCCGAGCGCGAGGCGCACGCGCATACCCGTCGAGTACGTGCGCAGCGGCATCTGCAGGTAGTCGCCGAGCTCGGTGAACTCCGCGATGTCGTCGACCCGCTTCTCCATCTCCTTGCGGGTCATGCCCAGGAAGAGGCCGCGGATCATGATGTTCTCGTAGCCGGAGATCTCCGGGTCCATGCCGACGCCGAGGTCGAAGACCGGCGCGACCTTGCCGACGATGCGCTGGCTGCCGCGGGTCGGCTCGTAGATGCCCGCGAGCAGGCGCAGCAGCGTCGACTTGCCGGCGCCGTTGTGGCCGACGAGGCCGACGCGGTCGCCGTGCTTGAGCGACAGCGTGATGTCGTGCAGTGCCTCGATGATCGGGACGCGGCCCTCCGAGCCGATCTTGCCGCCGACCTTGCCGAGCGCGAGCTTCTTCAGCGACCTCGACTTCGCGTCGAAGATCGGGAAGTCGACGGAGGCGTTCCAGACGTCGATGCTGACCATGTTCTGCCGACCTCCTCTTAGACCCAGTACGAGACGCGAGCGCGCCAGTTGCGCAGTGCCACGAGTGCGAGTGCCCAGCCGACGACCGTGAGGACGCCGACAACGGCCCAGTGGTGCCAGTCGACGACGTGACCGAGCAGGGGCGCCCGGACGATCTCGACGTAGTGGTAGATCGGGTTCAGCTCGGCGATCAGGACCCGCCAGTTGCCGCCCTGCTCACCCGCGACCTTGTTGAGCACACCCGCGTGCCAGACGATCGGCGTCATGAAGAACACCAGGTTGATGAAGCTGTGCACGACCGGCGGGATGTCGCGGAACCTGGTGCTGATGATGCCGAACAGCAGCGCGATCCACACGCCGTTGACGGCCAGCAGCAAAAAGCCCGGGATCGCGAGCAGGATCTCCCAGCTGATGCCCGGCTTGATCTGGGGGTCGTTGGACATCGTGTAGGGCTGGCTGAGCGTCGGGAAGTAGATCGCCAGCACGATGAGGTAGACGACGAGGTTGTGCGCGAAGAACAGCGTCTGCCGCCACACCAGCCGCAGCACGTGCACCGTGATCGGCGCCGGGAGGTGCTTGATGATCCCCTCGTTGGCGATGAAGACGTCTGTGCCTTCGTTCACACAACCGAGGATGAAGCCCCAGATGACGAACCCGACCGTGACGTACGGGAGGAACGTCGGCACGTTCTCGTGGAACAGCTGCGAGTACAGCAGGCCGAGGGCCAGCGCTGTGGTGCCCATCGAAATGGTGATCCACAACGGGCCGATGACCGACCGGCGGTAGCGCTGCTTGATGTCCTGCCAGCCCAGATGGCCCCACAGCTCGCGGTGCTTCCAGGCCGTCGTGATGTCCTCGAAGGCGCGGCCGAACGTCCTGGAGTTCGCGGCGGGGGGTGCCTCAGGATGGTCGAGCGTACTGGTGGCTTGCACGAGGACTGAGCGTACCGGCGAGTTCTGAACGACCTCGCCCCCGGTCGGTCACGGCGAGGTCAACGTTCCCGTTCGGCCGGAACACCGGTGATCTTCACGATCACCTGCTCGTGATCGACCGAATACCCTTCGTAGCTGAAGGTGATGCCGGTCTGCGCCACGTACTCCATCCACGCCTTGTGCTCGTGGTCGCGCCAGCCCTGGTAGTTGAAGTACTCGTCGAACAGCACGACCGAGCCGGTCCGCAGCCGCGGCCCGACCAGTTCCAGCACGGTCTTGGTGGAGGAGTACAGGTCGCAGTCGACGTGCAGGAACGCGACCGGACCGGGGTGCTCGGCCACGAAACCGGGCAGCGTGTCGTCGAACCAGCCGGCGATGAGCTCCGCACCCGGCACGTCCGGCAGCTGCTCGACGCCGAACGCGCCCGCCGAGAACCCGGTGCGCCAGTCCTCCGGCAGCCCGGTGAAGGAGTCGAAGCCGTAGACCTCGCGGCCGGCGGAGGCGTTGGCGATGATCTTCAGCGTGGTGCCGGTGTAGACGCCGAACTCCAGCACCATGCCGTCGACGTCCATGAGACTGAGCGCGTGGTGCAGCGTGGCGTGCGGGTCGGGGAACTGCGGCGCGGTCGGCATGTGCTCCAGCGCGAACTTCGCGCTGTCCGCCGCGGCGTCGCGTTCGGCGGCGAACAGCAGGTCGCGGCGCTGCCGGTGCTCGTAGTTCGCGGTGAGCTCCGCGAGCCGGTCGCCCTGGTACCGGATCGCCTCGTTGAGCTGGTGCTGCAGGTCGTCGATGCGTCCCTGCTGGACCTCGTGGTACGGCCGCACCACGTCGTCGATCGCCCGCATCAGCTTGTCGCGGAAGGCCTTGCGGAAGTAGCCGGGTTCTAGGCTCCGGCGAACTCGGTCGAGCACGTTCGACTCCTCACACGACTCAGCTGTGGGCCGCATGGTAGGCCCACGAACGGGTCAGAGGTACTGCCCAGTCCCCTTACCGGTCGGGCCGCCGTCGTGACCGTCTCCGCTGCCTGCCGGAAGGGCGCGGCCGCGCATCTGTTCGAGCTGTGCCCGTGCGGCCATCTGCTGCGCGAACAGAGCCGTCTGGATGCCGTGGAACAGGCCTTCCAGCCAGCCGACGAGCTGCGCCTGCGCGATCCGCAGCTCGGCGTCGCTCGGCGTGCCCTCCTCGGTGAACGGCAGCGAGAGGCGCTCCAGCTCGTCGCGCAGCTCCGGCGCCAGGCCGTCCTCCAGCTCCTCGATGGACCGCTTGTGGATCTCCTTGAGGCGGTTGCGGCTCGCCTCGTCCAGAGGTGCCGCCCGCACCTCCTCAAGCAGCTGCTTGATCATCGTGCCGATCCGCATGACCTTCGCCGGCTGCTCGACCATGTCGGTGATGTCACCGTCCTGGCCGCCGACGATGACGACTGGCTGCTCCTGGTTCATGGTCTCCATCCTGGCCTTCCTCGGTGCGCGGAGGTTATCCGGGTGGGGGCTGGCCGACACCGTGTTTGCCTTCATACGTACGGTGTGGGGCATGGCGTTCGACGTCGCACGGGTACGAGGGCTCTTCCCCGCGCTCGGCGACGGCTGGGTCCACCTCGACGCACCGGCCGGCATGCAGGTGCCCGAGCAGGTCGCCACCGCCGTCTCCACCGCGCTGCGCGCCCCGGTCTCCGGACCGGGCGGTATTTTCCCCGCCTCGCAACGGGCACAGGGCATCGTGGACGCTGCCCGCAGGGCCGTCGCGGACCTCGTCGGCGGTGATCCGGCGGGGGTGGTGCTCGGTCCGTCGTCCGCGGTGCTGCTGCAACGGCTCGCCGACGCGATGACCGACGACTGGTTCATGGGCGACGAGGTGCTCGTCTCCCGGCTGGACCACCCGGCGAACATCGCGCCGTGGCTGCGCGCGACCCAGCGCACCGGCAGCGCGGTCAAATGGGCAGAAGTGGACATCGAGACCTGCGAGCTGCCGAGCTGGCAGTACGACGAGCTGGTCACGGACCGCACCAAGCTGATCGCGATCACCGCGGCGTCCGGTGTCGTCGGCACCCGGCCGGACCTCGGCAAGATCTCCGCGGTGGCCCACGCGCACGGGTCGATGATGGTGGTGGACGCGTCCGCGGCCGCGCCGTTCGTGCCGCTGGACATCGTTGGCATGGGTGCCGACGTGGTGGCTCTTTCCGCTGGTCAGTGGGGTGGTCCGCCGGTCGGCGCGCTGGTGTTCCGCGACCCGTCGGTGCTGGAGCGGCTGCCGTCGTGCTCGGTCGACCCCACGGCGCGCGGTCCCGAGCGGCTGGAGCTCGGCCCGCACGCCTACCCGATGCTCGCCGGGCTCGTCGCGTCCGTGGAGTACCTCGCGGACCTGGACGACGCGGCGTCGGGCACGCGCCGTGAGCGGCTCGTCACGTCGCTGAGCTCGGTGAAGGCGTACCAGGCGGGGCTGCTCGCTAATCTCATCAACGAACTGCGTTCGCTGCGACACGTGATGGTGATCGGCGACGCCATGCGCAGGGTTCCGGCGCTGGCGTTCACGATCGCCGGGGTCAAGGCGGAGGACGGCGTGGAACACCTCGCGTCACGAGGCGTCTGCGCGTTCGCCGATCCCGGTCAGCACGGGGTGTTCTCGGTGCTGGGCGTCGGCGAGGTCGGCGGCGCCATCCGCGTCGGGCTCGCCCACTACACGAACGCCGTCGAGGTCGATGACCTGGTGAGGGCGGTGTCCGAGCTGGGCTGAGGGACATGGGAGATCTTGCTTGGACGACTCGCTGGCTCGCGAGCTCGCCGATCTCTCGGCCCTGCAGCGCATCGGATCGCTCAACACCGAGTACCTGCCGCAGCTCTCCGGCGACCTGCGTCCGGCGGCACTGGTCGCGGTGATGGACGAGGTCGTCCTCGGCGCCAGGACGGTCCTGGTGGAGCTCGGGTGCGGCAGCTCGTCGGTCCTGCTGGCGCGGTTGCTGCGGCAGCGCGGGTTCGGACACCTGCTGTCGATCGAGCACGACGAGCGCGTGGCCGCGTTCGTGGCCTCGCAGCTGCGGCGCGAGGGGCTGGGATCGGTCGCGCGCGTGGTGCACGCGCCGTTGACGCGGCATCCGGCGGCGTTGTCGCGCCACGGCCAGTGGTACGCGCCGCAGCTCGTGCACGACGAGGTGCTCGGGTACGTCGAACGGTTCGGGCTGGTGGACCTGCTGCTCGTGGACGGGCCGGGGTTCGGCGACTCGCGCTATCCGGCGCTGCCGGTGCTGCGGGCCGTGCTGGCGCCCGGCGCGACCGTGCTGGTCGACGACGTGGACCGGCCGGACGAACAGGCCGTGCTCGCGCGGTGGTCCGAGGAGTTCGGGCTGGCGTTCCGCACCGCTCCCCGGACCTCGCTCGCCGGTGCTACCGCTCTCGCCTGAGCAGCACCTTCCCGAAGACGTCGCCCCCGTCCAGCAACCGGTGCGCCGCGGCCGCGTCCGGCATCGGCACCGTCGCGCCGACGACCGGCTTGACCGCGCCGCTCTCGATCAACGGCCAGAGGTGCTCGCGCACCTGCGCCACGATCGCGCCCTTGCTCTCGACGGACCGGCCGCGCAACCCGGTCGCCATCACGGACGCCCGTTTGGCGAGGAGCTTGCCGATGGGCAGCTCACCCTTCACGCCGCCCTGCATGCCGATGATCATCAACCGGCCGTCGGGCGCGAGGACGTCGATGTTGCGGGGCAGGTAGGAGGCGCCCATGTTGTCGAGGACGACGTCGGCCTGCTTCACCTCGGCCACGAAGTCCTGGGTCTTGTAGTTGACCGTGATGTCCGCGCCGAGCTCGGCGCACCTGCGCAGCCGTTCGTCGGAGCCCGCCGTCACCGCGACGGTCGCGCCGAGCGCCTTGGCGACCTGGACGGCGTGCGTGCCGATGCCGCCCGCGCCGCCGTGCACGAGGAACGTCTCGCCGAGCTTGAGCCGGCCGTCCATCACGACGTTCGACCACACCGTGCACGCCACCTCGGGCAGTGCCGCGGCCGTGACGACGTCGACGCCCCGCGGCAGCGGGAGGACCTGCGGTGCCGGGACCACGACCTTCTCCGCGTAGCCGCCACCGGCCAGCAGCGCACACACCTCGTCACCGACGTGCCAGTCCGTCACGCCCTCGCCGAGCGCCGCGATCGTGCCGGAGCACTCCAGCCCGATGATGTCCGGCGCACCGGGCGGCGGCGGGTAGAAACCCTGGCGCTGCAGCAGATCCGCGCGGTTGACCGCACTCGCCGCGATGTCGATGAGGACCTCGCCCCTGCCCGCCACGGGATCGGGAACCTCGGTCCACTCGAGCACTTCCGGGCCGCCGGGTTCACGAACGGTGATGGCACGCATGCGACCGACCGTAATACCGTTCGACACGTCCGGCACCATCGGATCATGGACGCCTGGCCACTACGACATCTGGTCCTCCGCACCCCGCGCCTGGAACTGCGCCCGGACGACGACGAGGGTCTGTTCGAGCTCGTCGAGGTGGCGAAGGAGGGCGTGCACGACCCGGCGGAGATGCCGTTCCTCGTGCCGTGGACCGACACGCTTGCGGACGACCACGGTTTCGGGACGCTGCAGTTCTACTGGGGCAAGCGCGCGGCGTTCGCGCCGAAGGACTGGTCGATCAACTTCCTGGTGCGGGTCGACGGCGCGGTCATCGGCACGCAGGAGATCGGCGCGCGCGACTTCGGCGTGCTGCGCGAGGTGAACACCGGTTCGTGGATCGGCCAGAAGTTCCAGGGCAACGGGTTCGGCACCGAGATGCGCATCGCCGTGCTGCAGTTCGCGTTCGACCACCTGGACGCACGCATCGCACGTTCGGCGGCGTGGCTGGGCAACCACGCGTCCAACCGCGTCAGCGCGAAGCTCGGCTACGTGCAGGACGGCACTGTCGGCGCCGCACCGCGCGGTGAACGCCTTGAGCACGTTCGACTTCGTCTGGACGCGGCGAACTTCGTGCGCCCGCAGTGGAACGTCGAGGTCGACGGCCTGGCCGAGTGCCTTCCGCTGCTCACGAGCTGAGATACCGACGACCGACGGATTGTGGCCCAGGTCTCTTCTTTGTGAGGGTTCAGCGAGTCTCGAACGAAGGGGAACGTTCATGTCTGGCAGATCCAAGCTGGCGACTCTGCTTGCCGTTTCGGCACTGGTCGCCGCCCCAACCGCCACCGCGTCCGCCGCAACTGAACCAGATGGCCCCGCACTCGCCAAGAAGCTCGCCAAGAAGGTGACCGCCGAGGGGATCAACCGGCACCTCATCGCGTTGCAGCGCATCGGTGACCGCAACAACGGCACCCGCGCCGCCCTCACCCCCGGCTACGACGCGAGCGTCGACTACGTCGCGGGCAAGCTCCGCGACGAGGGTTTCATCGTCTCCACGCCCACGTTCAGCTTCGACGTCCCGGTCACCGACGCCGACACCGCCCGTGTCGACGGCACGACCTACCAGGCCCTGATCATGACCGCTTCGCCGCAGACCCCGGTCGGCGGCGTGACCGGCCCGCTGCGCGTCGTCCCGGAGGACGCCACCACGGGCTGCGAGGCGTCCGACTTCGCGGGCCAGGACTTCACCGGCTCCATCGCCCTGATCCGCCGCGGCGGCTGCACGTTCGCGCAGAAGCACCTCAACGCGTTCGCCGCGGGTGCCATCGCCGTGCTGGTCTCGAACAACGTCGCAGGCCCGCTGCAGAACGTGACGCTGACCAACCCCGGCAAGATCCCGGTCGGCGGCGTCTCCCAGGCCGACGGCACCGCGCTGATCGCGAAGGCCGGCGCCGCCATCACCGTCGACATGCGCTTCCACAACGAGACCCGCACCCAGCGCAACGTCGTCGCCCAGACCCGCACGGGCCGCACCAACAACGTCGTGATGGCGGGCTCGCACCTCGACTCCGTCGAAGCCGGCCCCGGCATCAACGACAACGGCTCCGGCTCGGCCACCCTGCTGGAAACCGCCCTGCAGCTGGGCGCCAGCCCGAAGGTCGACAACGCGATCCGGTTCGCCTGGTGGGGCGCCGAGGAGCGCGGCCTGATCGGCTCGACCGAGTACGTCCGCTCGCTGACGTTCGAGCAGCAGCTGGACATCGCCCTGTACCTGAACTTCGACATGGTCGCCTCGCCGAACGCCGCCTACTTCATCTACGACGGCGACGACTCCGACGCCGTGGGCGCGGGCCCCGGCCCGTACGGCTCGGCGCAGATCGAGAAGGCCTTCGCCGACTACTTCGCGGCCAAGGGCGTCCCGACCGAGGGCACGGACTTCTCCGGCCGCTCCGACTACGGCGAGTTCATCGCGCAGGGCATCCCGGCCGGTGGCCTCTTCACCGGCGCGGAAGGCGTGAAGACCGCGGCCCAGGCGGCCAAGTGGGGCGGCACCGCAGGTACCGCCTACGACCCCTGCTACCACTCGAAGTGCGACAACCTCGGCAACATCGACCGCGTCGCGCTCGGCCGCAACGCCGGCGCCATCGCGTTCGTGACCGCGGCCTACGGTGTGTCCACTGAGGACGTCAACGGCGTGCCGCCGCGCTCGAAGCGCGCCGACGCCCGTGGCTCGGCGAAGATGTCGCTGGCCGTGCACGACGACCACGACCACCTGGCAGCCTCGTAGGTCCTTGACGCAGAAGGCCGGGTCTCCCTCGCGGAGGCCCGGCCTTTCGCGTTCGGAGTCGTCAGCCCAGGTTGTTCGTGTCGAACGTGTTGCAGCGGGCCGGATCCCCGGTCTGCAGCCCGGTCGTGAACCACTTCTGCCGCTGCGCCGAGCTGCCGTGGCTGAACTTGGTCGTGTCGACCTTCCCGCCGCCGAGCTCGCGCTGGATGAAGTCGTCACCGATGCGCGACGCCGCGTCGAGCGCCGCGTTCACGTCGTCCTGGGTGATGTTCGTGATGAGGGGCTTGCCGTTGGACGCCGGGGTCGTCGTCGCGTGGTTGCCCCAGGCGCCCGCGTAGCAGTCGGCCTGCAGCTCCAGCCGCACCGAGCCGGACGTGGGACCGGTGCCCGAGCCGACCCGGTCGGAGGTGCCCAGCAGGTTCTGGATGTGGTGGCCGTACTCGTGGGCCAGCACGTACGCCTCGACGAACGGGCCACCCTGCGCGCCGAACTTGGTGCGCAGCTCGTTGAAGAAGTCCAGGTCGATGTACACCTGGGAGTCGGCCGGGCAGTAGAACGGGCCGACCGCGGAGGTGGCGTTGCCGCAGCGGGTGTTCACGCTGTTGCGGAAGAAGTTGGTCTTGGTGACCTGGTAGCTCTTGCCGGAGCGCTTGAACTGGTCGGTCCAGTAGCCCTGGATGGAGTTGATGATGGCGACGACCCGGCAGTCGCTGTCCTTGTTCGCGTCGGCGCCGGTCTTGCACTTCTCGGCCAGCTGGCTGGACTCCACCTGCGAGTTCGGGCTGAGGCCGCCGCTCTCCAGGCCGCCCGCGGGCAGCTGGATGCCGGTGAACTGCTGGATGAGGAAGTAGACGATCAGGCCGACCACGCCGAGGCCGCCGCCGACGCCGGCGACGCGTCCGCCCACGCCCCGCTGGTCCGAAACCTGGGAAAGATCGAGATCCGCGCCTTCGTTGAACTGCACCGCAATCCTCCTGTTAAGGACCCCATGGGTGCCGCAAACGATAAAGCACCAAACACGCCTCGGTGCGGAGCCCGACGTCGGGGCACCGCACCGAGGCTTTCCCATTTGGTTGTGACGACTACGGCCCACGGAGGTTGGCGTGGCGCTCAGCCGGTGGCGCCGTGAGACGACACCGAAGCCGAGCTCAACAGCGTCGAAGTGCGCCGAGCGACGCCGATGGCGCCTGGGCACCCGAAACCTCGTGCCCGTCGCTACACAGTCGCGACCGGACCGTTCACGTCCGATCCACTCGCGGGGATGCGACAGACCGCGTTTCGCCACAGCGAGGAGTTACCTGCACGGCACCACCTACCCCTTCTGGGCGTGGCTTCCGGTGGTCTAGTTCAGTCACCTTCCGGTTGCCAGCTCGTTATCGAGCATGCGCTTGATCACCGCATATCTCAACACCTCACCCGGAACCTGAATTGGTGAAGTCAGACGGGTGACCTGCGGAGATCGACTGTGCGGACAGCAATCGCCCGGCGAGAACGCGCTCGCCGGGCGATTGTGAGAATGAATCAGTTTCTGGGATTCAGGCGTTGGAACGGCGGCGCGCGCCACGACGCGCCAGCACGCCTGCGGTCATCAGTCCGAGACCGGTCAGCAGGAACTCCAGCGGGTCCGCGCCGGTCTTCGACAGGTTCGGGATCTGGGCCGCCTGGAGCGACGTCTTGGTGCCCGTCTGCGGGATGCCGGCACCCGAGTCGTCACCGCTGTTGCTGCCCCCGCCGGGGTTGTTGTTGTCGCCGCCGTTGCCACCGCCGGGCTGCTCGCCACCCGGCTGACCCGGCTGGCCGGGCTGACCCGGCTGACCCGGTCCCGGCTGCTCAGGCTGCGGCTGGGGCTGGGGCACCTCCGGCTGCGGCTCCTCCGGCACGTCGGTCTTGCCGCAGTCACCGCTCGCGGTGCCGAGCACGGCCGCGCTGGTGCCGCAGACCGTCACCGGGGCCTCGACGGTGCCGTTGGGCTTCTCCGGCTTGGTGTCGCCGCAGCTGCCGGAGCCGCCACCGGCCACGCCGACCGCGTTGCCGCACACCGTGACCGGCGCGGAGATGAGGGCCTTGTCGGTCTGGGTGCGCGCGGCGGGCTTCTCCTCGCACGTGGCGTCGCTGGTGCCCAGCACGTTGACCGCGTTGCCGCAGACCTTGACCGGGATGCTCACCAGGTTGCCGACGCGGACCTCGTCGTCGACGTTGACCGGCAGCGGAACGGCCTGGGCGAATCCGGCGGTCGCGACCATGATGCCGCCGGTCAGGAGGGCGGCGGACATGGTTCGGTTGAGGTTCTTGCGCATGACTGTTCTCCCTGAGGTGGAATGACGGATCCCTTGCACGGCTTGGTGGGCCGAGGGATCAGTCGGGGGAGTACGTCGGTTCCTCCGCGCGCACGGTGCGCGGCGCGTGTTGCTGTTCGGTGGTGACGAGAGACGTTGTGGTGGTGGGCGGCCGCATCGCGCACGGCAGCGTGCCCACCGGAATCTGACCGCCTGAGGAGGCCCCCGCGCCGCTCTGCGGGAGCGTGCCGGTCATCGGCGGCTCCGCGTGCGGTTGCGGCGGCTGCGGGGAGGGAGCGGGGTCCGCGGGCCCTGTCGTCGACGGTGGCGGCGCGGGCGGTTGCTGGTGCTGTGACGGCGCCTCGGCGTGGACGGGCACGTCCACGACCGGCTGAGGTTGCGGCGGCACAGGTGGTTCCGGGGGCTCTGTGCGGGGGTCCGGCGCCGGAGGCGGCGGTGCTTCGGGCTGCTTCGCCGGCACCAGCCCGGTCTCGACCTCGAGTCCGACGTCGGCGGCGACGGGGAGCCGAACCTCGATCTTGAGGTGGTCGATCTCGACCTTGACGTCGGCGTTCGCCTCGCCCGCGCCGCCCAGCAGCCAGGCGCCGGTCACCAGACCGGCGAGCAGCAGTAGCCGACGCAACCAGGACATCGGCCCTCACCTTAGATCAAATGGAGCAGCCGGACACGCGAAAAAGGCCATCTCGGCGACTTTCGTCGCCGAGATGGCCTTCAGCCGCGTTCTGCGGTTACGGCTGGCGCGTGATGCGGTCGAGCGCCGGGGGCTGCTGACCGGGGTGCGCCGTCAGGTACTTCGAGAAGGCGTCCAGGTCGATGCCGCCACCGGTGATGGCGGTGCCCTTGGTGAACTCGCTGAAACCGTCACCGCCGCCCTGCAGGAAGCTGTTCACCGTCACGCGGTAGCTCGCGTTCGGGTCCAGCGGTGCGCCGTTGAGCGTGATGCCGGAGACCCGTGAGCCGAACGGTGCGGACGCGGTCCACGTGTACTTCAGGCCGGACGAGGGCTGCAGCACGAACGTCCTGGCCGCGGTGAACTGCTGCTCCAGCACGTTCTTGATGTTCGCGCCGGTCAGCGTGATCGTCTGCAGGATGTTGCTGAACGGCTGCACCGTGAACGCCTCGCCGTAGGTGGCCACACCGTTGCCCTCGCCCTCGGGGGAGCTGGCGTAGGTGAGGTCCGCGCGCACGCCACCGGGGTTCATCAGCGCGAGCACCGCGCCGTTGCCCTTGGTGGCTTCCAGCTGCGAGTCGGCGATCAGGTCGCCCAGCGGCGACTCGCCGGCGGGGTTCTGCGCCTTCACGATGTCCGCGGCGATGGTGCCGACCGGACGGTTCGCGATCGGGCGGACCTTCGTCTTCGCGAGGTCGACCAGGGCCTGGATCTCCGGGTCCGGCGTGACCGTGCGGGTGACGATCTTGTTCTCCGCCTTGGTCTCGCCGCGGATGACGTCGCGCGTCCTGCGGTCGATCTTGAGGTCGAGGACGCTGAGCTCACGCCCGAACGCGAGACCCTCGATGAACGGACGCGGGTTGCCCGCGGGGTCCTTGACCACGCAGTTGTAGTGCTGGTGGCTGTGGCCGGACAGCACCGCGTCGATCTTCGGGCTGACGTTCGCCGCGATGTAGCTGCCGGGGTTCTCCGGCGCCACGTTGCACGCGTTGGGGCCGCCGCCCGGCGAGGTCACCTGGTCGCCCTGGTGCACGAGCAGGACGATCGACTTCACGCCGATCGCGTCGAGGAAGTTTGCGTACCTGTTGGCCGCCTTGACCTCGTCACCGAACTGCAGCTCCTTGATGCCGTTCGGGTCGACCAGGATCGGCACGTCCTTGAGCGGCATGCCGATGAAGCCGATCGGGATCCCGTCGCGGATCTCGACCCAGAACGGCGGCAGCGCGGGCAGCCCGTTCTTGGCCTTCGTGACGTTGGCACCGAGGATCGGGAAGTTCGCGCCGGGGTAGGTGTCGCGCCACTGGCAGCCGTCCGTCGGGTGGCAGCCACCGCGCTGCATGCGCAGAAGCTCCTTGTAGCCCTCGTCGAACTCGTGGTTGCCCGCCGCGGTCGTGTCCATGCCGACCTTGTTGAGCACCTCGATCGTCGGCTCGTCGTGGAACAACGCCGACACCAGCGGCGACGCGCCGATCAGGTCACCCTGCCCGACGACCACCGAGTTCTTGACCTCCTTCTGGAGGTTCTTGATGTGCGTGGCGTTGTACGCGGCACCACCGGCGTCGACGGTCGTCCCGTCGGCCAGCGTGACCCGCCCGGACGACCCGGTCGGCGGCTCGATGTTGCCGTGCAGGTCGTTGATGCCGATCAGGCGCACGTCAACCGTGCCCCGACCGCGCAGTGACTGGACATCGGCCTGGGCAGGCCCGGTAGCGCTGATGACAGTGGCCGCGGCGGCGGTGATCGCCAGAACGGAAAGCCGTCTGAACGAACTCATGGGTGAGAGCCCTCTCGAAGGCGAGGTTAACGCGCGTGTACGGCGCAGCAGTCTGCCTCCCGGACGCGACGTTTGCCAGAGGAATGACTCGATCGTCATGCTCGGGTTTAGCCTTGTTCGCGTGACGTCTAGTGAGCAGGAGCCGCGCTGGCTCGACGAGGGCGAGATGCGTGCGTGGCGCACCTACGTGAACGGTTCCTCCATGCTCATGGACCGCCTGCACCGAGAGCTGCAGGACACGCACGGTGTGTCACTGGCCGACTACGAGATCCTCGTACGCCTGTCCGAACAGCCCAACCACCGCATGCGCATGACCCAGCTGGCAGAAGACGTGGCCTCCTCCAAGTCCCGCGTCTCCCACCAGGTGGCCCGCATGGAAAAGGCAGGCCTCGTCCTGCGCCGCGAGTGCACCGAGGACGGCCGCGGCGTCCTCGCCGAACTAACCCAGAAGGGCATGGCCCAACTGGTCGAAGCCGCCCCGACCCACCTGCGCGGCGTCCGCGCCCACATCGTCGACCTCCTCACCCCGGAGGAAGGCGAAGTGCTCGCGAAGGTGTTCGACCGGGTCATGACACACCTCCGCGAGTCGAACGGCTAGGCTTCTCGGCTGACGCCGGTGGCGTCGGGGAAGCGTGGCAGAGCGGCCGAATGCACCCGCCTTGAAAGCGGGAGACGGGCAACCGTCCGGGGGTTCAAATCCCTCCGCTTCCGCAGCTCAGAGGAGGTGTGACCGGCCGTTGAGGCTGGTCACACCTCCTCTGGTGTAGCAACGGGTGTAGCAACGGCTCGGTCGCACAAGGTGATCCTGACCCGGCTAAGTTTCGCGTCCTGATGACTGGCCCTCGCTGCGGACGATTTCAGTCTCGTCTCCTGAACCAGGGCACGCTCGCCAGCCGTTAGGCCAACTCGTAACTTGCCCGGGTCGAGTTTTTAATCTTGCTTCGCTGAAGTCGAATCCGGGCGATGGCCAACCTTCTTCTGCCATCTTGAATTCGCCGTAATGATCAGTGGTTAGCGTGCAATCATCAAACTCGACATCTCCACCGAAGGATGCTTCAGTGAAGGTGGCCAGACTTCCTAGTGTAACGCCAATAAATGCAAAAGTACCCTCGAAGCGAGCTTGGTGAGCCCATAGTGTGCCGGGCACTAGGCACCTCGTGAAAGCCACCTGATCGAGAAAGGTCGATGCTTCGAGGTCAATGGCGATATCAAAGTCTGCCTCATAGAACCATACGTCTCGGCGAAATACCGTCTCACGGATATGTGGCGTCGAAACAAACTTGGCGTGCGCGAAATCCGCTCGACCGATGTGACACCTGCGTAGTTCTAGCCCGACAAGTACCGCACCTCTCAAGCTTATGTCATACACATCTTTGCAATCACACGTATTCAAGGGGTGGGATTCGTCAGCGCGGAGTAGGCTTTGCAGAATCCTTTGTGCGGTTAAGCGAACCTGCAACTCCTCGTACGGATACAGCTCATCTTTTGTCTTTCCTTCCAGTATCGAAGGGGGTGCTGACTGGTAGTAGTTCGGCTCTGTATCCACAGGCAGGTGGTAGGGCATCCGAAGATACGCGCACAGGATGTTGATGATCGTCTGGCAATGATCGGCGTTTCCATGAGCGAGACGCTCGAGTGCATATAGGCCGCCAAGGCGCACAGGGGCTTTCTCTGACCCAAGCTGCTCAACCGCTTTTGTGTACAGGTCGGTTATGCGCCGTTCCCTGGTGTCGAACTCGCTTGACTCGGCAATCCTCTCTTGGTGCCTCTTGGTCTCTTCTGCGATACGAGAACTCTCAACGATCTGTATCTCGGTTGATCTCTGCTTCCGTGCTGTGAGCCAAAGCGCGAAAGCTCCGCCTGTTCCGATGGCAAGGCTGAGAGCTGTGCGAATAGCGTCAAGGTTGGCCCGAGCGCGTTCGACATCGCCGAGTGCTTGCGTGTACTTAAGAAGGACAAACAGGCCGCCGCCCGTGACTGCAAGAGTGAGCAGTCCTACCAGCCCAACCCATCGCCATTGCAGGACGGGTAGCCTTGAGTAAATTTGTGGTGAGCGACGGTCTGATTCTGTCATCCAATCAGTCTGAGGCATTTTGCGCATCGTGGCTAGCGCTACTAGCCCAGTAGATCGCCCAACTTACTTAAGGCCTCTCGCTTGTCCTCTAGAGACACGGATGCATAGATCATCATCGTCACTTCGATGTTCGAGTGGCCGACGATGTCCCGGACGATGTGCGGCGGCACTCCCAGCCTCAGGAGCAGCGTCACGCACGAGTGGCGGATGTCATGGAAGCGCACGCTGTCCAGGCCCGCCCGCTCCCGGATCGGATACCAACTGGCCCGGAGGTAGGTCGGATCGATCGGCCCACCGGTAAGCGTGGTGAAGATCAATCCTGACTCCTCCCACTTGTCGCCCGCCGCGTCCGCTTCGTCGTCCTGGAGGTCCCAGTGGTCGACCAGCGCCCAGGCAACGAGGAGCGGTAGCGGCATGACCCGCTCCGATCGATCCGTCTTCGGCGGGACGAACACGAGCTTCGTGCCGACCCGTTGAAGCGTCTGCCGGATCTGCAACGTGGGGAAGTGCTGCTCCGCACAGTCCTCACAGAACTCGTCCGCATGCTCCTGACACGGCTCGTCCCACCCGTCCCAGTCGATGTCCTTCCACCTCAGGCCGAGCAATTCACCTCGCCGCATTCCGAGGTAGAGCGCCAGGACGTACAGCGCCTTCAGCCGGTCGTTTTCCGCCGCCTTGAGCAAGGCCTTCGCCTGATCGGCGGTCAGGCCTCGGTTGACGTCGTACCGAGGCGATTTGACCTGCACAAGCTTGGCCACGTTCCGCGGGATGACTTCCTCCCGCATCGCGTGAGCCAGGGCGTTCCGCAGGACGGCGTGGATCTGCTGAATGGTCCGGTCGGACAGCACCGTCTTGCAGCACTTGCCCTTGGCGCAGCAGCGCTGAGCGTCCTTCGGCCGGTTGGCGTCGATCTTCTCCGCGCAGCACTGGCAGTCGTGGCGTAGTCGCGTGATGAACGTCCGGACGTCCTGCGCCCGGGATGCGACCCACAGGCCGGGACGCGTCCCGACCAGTACCGCACTGACGCTTGCAGGACAGGCACTCGAAGCCTTCAGCCTGTGCCTGCGTGAGGTCGAGGCTGGCGAGTTCCCCGTTCTCCAGCATCACGGCGAACGTCGAAACAGTCTGTTTGCTGGCGATCAGCCGATCCCAGCGTTGTTGTTTCAGGGCCTTGTCTGGCGCACAGGTACGCCCAGGCTCTACGCTCATCATCGTTCACTCCCACGTTGGATGGACAAGCGCAGGAGCGGCATGGTTGGTAGCCGGTTTCCGCTTCTGCGCCCACGTTTCCCTTGTGCCGCAAAAAGACATGCGGCATCGCCACATGACCCCGCAGAGTCATGCGCTCGTCTAAATAGGACTGTCTAGGCCTTCGACGACCTGTTGCCGTCAAGCTCCCGATCGATCGCTTCCGCCTTCTCTCGCTCGCGGTTGGCCCAGTAGATCGCTTCGTGGTGGTGCGCCCGATCCACCTCAGCGATCCGGGCGTACACAGCCGCGGAGCGCCGGTAGAAGTCCCGCATCACCTTGGGCGAGGCGTTCGGCGCAGGCATCAGCTTGCCCACGACGTCATGCGCCTCCATCAGCGTGCGAGCCTCCTGCGCAGGCACCCACTGCTCCGACTTCGCCATGCTCATTCCTCGTCCTGATCAGCCAAGGCAACCCTCGACTGCTCGACCCGCGCCCGGCGTTCGAATTCCTCTGCCGCAATCGAGCAGGCATGCCGAGCCCATAGGGGCACCGCCAGGTCAGCGGCCAAGATCCGCCATGCCTGCGCCACTGCCGAATATCCGAGAGCGAGACGGAGCACTGCCCGTGCATCCCCGATGCTGGAAGCGGCGAACAGCGCCGCCGTCTGCTCTGCGTACGCGGTGTTCCAGCGGGCGACCGTCTCCCGCGACGGCCGCGCCACCGTCAGGCCGCCGTCTTCTGCTCGCTCTGACCCTGCTGACCAGTAGGCTTGCTCTCGCGCTTCGGTGGCGTGCCGACCTGCGGCGAGGCGAAGCCCGTAGCCCGGATCGTGAAGCCCTGGTACTTGAATCGGTCACCCATGACGCGCGGCTCGACCGTCAGCCCCTCGAACGCGACCGGCCGAACTTCGACGCCGGGCATTACCTGCACCGCGTGCGGTGGGACGGGCTGGGCGTCCGCGAGCACGGTCACGGTGACCGACGCGTCCCGCTCCTTCTCCGCCGACGGGTCGGTGACGACGACCTTCCACTGCCGCTTGCCCGAGCGTTCGTCGATCTTCTGCTTGGCCTGCTTACCGCGGGCCTTGTCCTCCTGACTCATGTACTCCATGTCCGGAGCGACCTCACCCACCATCAGCGCACCCATCGGAAAGACCTGGTCAAACGCAGCTTCGAAGCGCGTGCCGTACGGGACCGCCATGACAACCTCCCTAGCCTCGCTAGGTCGCCTGTACGACCTAGGCAAGTTATAAGCTAGCTAGGTTGTCTAGCCAAGTCAAGCAGGCTGACGTTTCCGCAGGTGAGCTAGCTCCCTAGGCGGGCTAGACAAGTCGCTCTAGACTGTTCTAGGACGCACTAGCGCACCGACAGGTGTTCGCGCACTAGTGCGGGCCAGCTCCAGCAGGAACCTGGTGGAGCTCAAGACCGAGAGGAAGTCATGGCACTGGACCCGGACGACCCGCGCCCGCCATACGTGCAGGTAGCGAACGCTCTGCGTGCAGCAATCCTGACGAAGGTCTTCAAGGCCGGCGACAAGCTGCCTTCGCGCGCCGAACTGGCGAAGAAGTACGAAGTCGCGCCGATGACGGTGCAGAACGCGCTACGCGAGCTGCGCGATGAAGGCCTGATCGTCTCCCGACAGGGCAGCGGCGTCTTCGTCCGCGAGCGCACTGAGCGCCCGGTCGGTCTGCGTCCGCACATCGAGCGCGCCTTCGAGGCTGAGCACGTCACCATCGACTTTGCCGGCTTCTCCGGCGAGACACTGCAAGGCGTCATGCAGGAACCGCTGGACAAGATCCGAATCGGCCGGCTGACACCCGCCTCGATCAACATCCGCATGCTCGTCCCGGACACGTCTCAGCCGTGGGCGATCCCGTGCCAGGTCGAGGACCTGCAGGACAGCCCAGGCTTCCGCAAGCGCATGGACGAGATCATGCGGCGCCACACCCTCGCGATCGTGGACAGCGTCCAGGAGCTCGGCGACCTCGGCTTGGTCAAGGACGTCTCTGTCGAGATCAAGGCCCACCGCGCCGCACCGCTATTCAAGCTCTACCTGCTCAACAACGAGGAAGCCTTCTTCGGCTTCTACCCAGTGCGCGAGCACGTGATCCGCTTCGACGGCGAACCTAAGCCGATCTACGACCTAGTGGGAAAGGAAGCGATCCTCTTCCACCACAGCGTCACCGATGACGACACCAGTACCGGCAGTCAGTACGTCGAGCAGGCACGCATGTGGTTCGACTCCATGTGGCAGACAGTTTCGACGGAGTACGCACGGTGACGAATGAGAGCACGCCGTGCGATGAGCCCGCGATCTTGGCGAGGCTGCTAAGTGATGCAGATGTTCTGCTCCTCGATTTCGATGGACCAGTGTGCTCGGTGTTTGCAGGCTTTCCAGCTCCGGTAGTTGCGGATCAACTTCGCGACGTCCTTAAGGATGGGTGGGATCTGGAGCTGCCGCCTCGCATCGCGAAGGAAGATGATCCCTTCGAGGTCTTCAGGTACGCGGCGACATTGGGAGAAGACCATGGCCGGTTCGTTGAGGCTGCGCTCACTGCACACGAGGTCGAGGCAGTAGCCACCGCCGAGCCAACACCATGGGCTCATGATCTTGTGCGGGCGTGGCACCGCAGCGGGCGACTGGCAGCCATCGTCAGTAACAACAGCAGCCGCGCTGTTGAGACCTACCTTGGACGTCACGATCTTGCTGGATGCATCGCTTATGTTTCTGGCCGCAGGGCACCTGACCCCCGCCTGCTGAAGCCGCACCCGCATCTCATGCACGAAGTGCTCACCGGCCTCCGGGTTGGGGCCGCGCAGTGTCTTCTTGTGGGCGACTCGGACACCGACGTCATTGCCGCAAGCGCATCATCTGTACCCGTGATCGGCTACGCGAACAAACCAGCCAAGATCGCAATATTGTCCTCAGCGCATCCAGAGCTGGTCGTAACAGAATTCCACCAAAGTGCGATGAACTGGCTCGCTCAGCACGCATGACAACGGTCAGGTCACGAACCGACCCAAAATAGTACTCCAAACGGGTGCACTAGCCTGGTGTGGCGAGCACTGCTAGTTACCATTGCGACATGCCCACACAGTATGTGCCAATCAACGGAGAGGTGCTGCAGTGGGCGCTGGACCAGTCAGGACTGCGGCTAGATCAACTCGCCGGCCAGGTGAACGTCCCGCCAGCCGAGCTAGAAGACTGGATCAACGGCGATTCGAAGCCGAGCAAGACCAAGTTCAATGATCTTGCTAAGGCTCTTCATCGGTCTCCATCCTTTCTTCTGCGGCCACGCGTTCCCGTTCAGGCGGAGACAAGGGTTTCACTGCGTATTCCGTACGGCGCAACCGGCCGACGAGAACCTACGCCCGTAGAGCGCCTCGAAATACGCAAAGCTCAAAGGCGTCAAAAAATCGCCCGGTGGGCCGCAGCTCAGAAGGTGGATTTCACTCCGCCTAACCTGCCTCAACCTGGAAGTTCACCAGAGTTGTCTGCAGAGGTTGCCCGAGGTTGGCTGAACTGGACGGTTAAGGATCAGTTAGGTGCCGCGAATAAATCTGCGGTAACCAAAGATATTAGGCTTCGGCTAGAGCAGCACGGCATTCTCGTCCTTCAGCTGTCTATGGGCGTCAATTCGTGCCGTGGATTTTCGCTCTACGACAACGCGGTGCCGTTGATTGCGGTAAACGGGCAAGGGCAAATCGCTTCCGCGCGATCTTTTACGCTCCTTCACGAACTTGCACATCTCATGTTCCGCGAGCAGGCAGTTTGCGACTCATCCGATGAAGCGCATGAACGTTGGTGTGACAGGTTCGCTGCTGCATTTCTGATGCCCGCCGATGATCTGTGGTGGTACGTCAAGAGCGTCCTTCGCCTAAGCTATGTCGGGCCAAAGGACATTGACTCGATTGGAAAGCTTTCGGAGCACTATAAGGTTAGTTACCTGAGCGTTGCTCTTCGTTTGTGGGCTTTGAACCTGGCCGATTTCGCACTGTATGAATACGTCCGTGCGGAAGGTTGGAAGAAGGAGGACGGGAGCGCTTGGGGCAGAGGTGGGCAAACCACGCCTGTTGTGAGGTTGCGCCAGTATGGCACGCTCTACCCTAAGCTTCTTCTGGACTGCTATCGGTCTGGAATCGTAAGTGAGATTGACGTACGCAAGCATCTCGAAGTCAACGGCAGTCAACTGAAAGAACTTGTCAGTCTGCTCGCAGGAGCTGAGTAGGTTGACCGAGCAGCCTATTTATGTGATTGATTCGCATGCACTGATTGAACTGCAGCGAGTCCCTTGCTTGCCAGCGCGACTGAACCTCGTTTTCGACTCCATGACGGATATGGTGCATGCCTCTCGGTTGAACTTCCCGGCTCCTGTAGTTCGTGAGTGTAAGGAGTACGCCGAGGGCGAGCCGGTTCACACCTGGGTGAAAGCAATTTCGGTAGGTCGACGTATCATCGCCCCAGACGCCGAGTACCAGGTCGTAGTGTTGGATGCGTGCGAAAATATTGCAGATCCTGACGACGACGAAGAGTCAGTCCCGCTGTTTGTTGCGGCGCTCGCACTGCAACTTCGTGACCAAAATGGCTCGGAACCTTTTGTAGTCACCGAGGATCGTCGTTCTCACCCTGTTCGCGCGAGTCTATTGGAAGCGTGCTCGGCGCTGGGTCTGCAATCGGTGACTCTGATGCAATTCCTGGACACCGAAGGACTGCTTGACATCATGGCTGCTTGATGGTGAGCAGCCGAAGATCCCGTGCGGTTCCGGTCAAGTAGTTTTGCAGAAATGGCTTACTAACAGAGCTTCGCTCGCTGAGGAAAGCGAGAAGTTGCTCACAGAAGAGAAGCAGTGCACGTCCAGGCTCGCAGATGTACCTACTCCTGTCGCTTTGTGAAAGTGCGGTGACAGGGTATGTAAACCCGTTGCGCACTACTTTCTTGCTGCCCTTCTCGTGTTCTTCAAGTTCGCTCCACTCCATAGCGCGCCGGGCGCCGTCACCGTCGAGTTTATGGAGAGGCGTCAGTCCGGCCGTGTACGCGCCAGTTCCAGCGCCCGGATCTCCAGCCGTGAGGCCCTTTCCTGCAATAAGGCCGGGATTCAGGACACAAAGGAGATCTGGTCTCATCTCTTCGGGGATCTTGGAGACCTTATCCATGAGGGCCTGCGGGAGCAGGCTTGCCGCGTAACCCATGAGAAAGTATCCAGGCTTCGAGCCTTCAGTTGTTGACTTCAGCGAGTCGAGAGCCTTCTTGCTCGCGGAGCACGTTTGTAGCTCCTCTTCACTCAAAGTGGTCTTCACTTCGATCGCCATGAATACAGTCTCTACTGGGAACAGCAGCTGGGTTGTTTGGCCAAGAATCTGCGGCTGACTCGCGCGATCATAGATGATGATGTCGATTTGCTTACTTGCCTTGTTGGTTGAGTCGATTACTATGCCTGTTCCAACTCCCACGTCCGCTGGCAGTAGCGACTCGACCAGTCGAGCCAAAGTCAGTTCGTTGGCCCGTCCTTGCTCTCCCCTGTGTGGCACAAGCCGATTTAGAACGTCAACCTCGGCCTGAAGTCGCTGGACGACGCCGGACCAGTACGTCTCTACGTAGTTCGTTCGCGCCTCAGGCATGCACTGAACCATAGCCATTGTTTTGCAGAACTTGGCTCTATGGGATCAAGGCGCGCCGCCGACGGCGGCGCGCACGGGGCCTGTCACGTTGGCACCGGCTCCCCATCCATCCCGGCACGCCGGGCTCCCGCTTCGCTCCGCCCGTCGGCCGTGCGGCGCGGCCGGCGTCCATCCACGGCAGCGCGCCGCCGACGGCGACACCCAGGAGCTCCCAGCGCCCAAGCTCCAGGACGATCGCGCGATCCAAGGCCTGACCGAGCCGGGCACGGCGATCGACGGCCGCCAACGCTTCGCGACGACGGCCACCGGACACGCCAAAGTCGCCCCACTGAGAGAAGCCAGCGGGACGGGACAGCAACAAGGACAGCGACCAGTTCGAGGTGTAGCTACGGGTGTAGCAACGGTCCGGGACGGGTTGGGACGGGACAGCACCCCTGACCAGGCAACACCGACAGCCGCGGACTACCCCGAACACGCCTGGACAGCCGGATGCAGCCTTGAAAGCGGGAGACGGGCAACCGTCCGGGGGTTCAAATCCCTCCGCTTCCGCTCATGGGTGACGTGTGTCGACGGAGAGCGTCGACCGCGCCTCGCTCCAGGTGCCTTCTGGGGGCCGAGCCCCCAGACCCCCAGCCGGGGCTGCGCCCCGGACCCCCTTCGGGGCTTCGCCCTCGGGGTTCACCGCTCGGCGCGGGGGCTTGAGAAGCGGATGTTGCCGAGTTCCCCCAGGTGGTCAACGCCATTCCAGTCCGGACGTGGTGACCTGCATTGGGACTGGTTTTCCTCATTGCGAGCGCTGATCAGATAAACCTCGTCGTTGTTGCGGTGTCGCGTTTGCCGAAGTCCTGGAGCCCGCACATTGATGCAGAGGCGACCGCCAGACGTGGTGCTCCTGTCTCGTGAACTCCGCAAGCCCCCTGAACCCGAAGAACAACAGCCCGGTCGTCGAGCGAGCGCGTTCGGCGGCTGCTCCCGTAGCCGAGAAGTGGTTCTACCGCTCGGTGGCGCGGGGGCTTGAGAAGCGGATCATGTTGCCGGACGGGTCGCGGAATGCGCAGTCGCGGACGCCGTAGAACTGGTCGATCGGTTCTTGCAGGACTTCGCCGCCGGCCGCGCGGACCTGTTCGAACTTGGTGTCCACGTCGTCGACCTCGAAGATGAGGCCGTGCAGGGATCCCTTGGCCAGCAACGCGTTCAGGGCTTCGTGGTCGGTGGGTGGGACGGGTGGGCCGATGAGTGCCAGGCCGATCTCCAGGTCCGGCTGGCCTGCCGGGGCCACGGTCAGCCAGCGGTAGTCCTCGACGGTCTCGTCGGTGCGGACTTCGAGGCCGATGACGTCGCGGTAGAACTTCAGGGCGGTGTCCTGGTCGTGGACGAAGAGGAACGTGTGCGAGAGCTTCATGGGAAGCGACCCTAGGGACGCCGCGGGCGCGACGCTTCTCGAAACCTGCTCGGTCTGGTCAGGCCCTTCAGGTGGCATCCCGGCACTGCGGCCAGTGCGGTGTGGGAGCGTGCGCGGTAGGCGGACGGGGTTTCGCCGACCAGTTCGGTGAAGCGGGCCGAGAAGGAGCCGAGCGAGGTGCAGCCGACCTCGACGCAGACCTCGGTGACCGAGAGGGTGCCCAGGCGCAGCAACGCCTTGGCGCGCTCGATTCGTCGGGTCATGAGGTAGCCGTACGGGGTTTCGCCGTAGGCCGCGCGGAACTGGCGGGCGAAGTGCGACGGGGACATCAGGGCGGCGCGGGCCATCGCGGGGACGTTCAGCGGCTGGGCGTAGTCGCGGTCCATCAGGTCGCGTGCCCGGCGCAGGTGGGCGAGGTCCTCCGGTGTCACGCGCCCAGCATGCCACCGGGGCACAGTTGTCGGCGCTGTGCTCACGCCTTTCCCGGCCCCTCGGTTGCCTTCGCGCGCGGAAAATCCTGAACGTTTTTTCGTGACCTCTTGACGCTTCCGCGAGCAGTGTGCGTGCGGTACTTTTCGGACGTCTTGCGGGCGGGTGCGGGGGCTCTGACGTCGCCAGACGGGATTTGTCACGGGGTCTTTGGGGGATTCTGTTGTCCGAGAGATCGGTGCCGCGCGCTCTGCTCAGGTTCGGTGCACTGGCCGCCGCCGCGGTGATGGCGTTCGGTTCGGCTGCGGCGTTCGCGCAGGAGGAGCCCGCGAGCACTCCCGCGGAGACGCCGAGTGCCGCGCCGCCTCCCGTGCAGAAGACCACCGGTGACGTGAGCGGTGTCCTCTACGCCGACAAGAACGGCAACGGGCAGAAGGACCTCGGAGAGGCCATCACGGGCAAGGTCACGATCTTCGGTGGCGGGGACGGCTCCGAGCACACGGCGATCAGCGACGACGAGGGCCGGTTCGTCTTCCACGACCTCGCGCCCGGCGCCTACCAGCCGACCTACGAGCTGGCCGACGGCTGGGTCTTCCACCACACGAAGGCCGGTGGTGACCTGATCACCGTCGCCGCGAACACCACGACCGAGGTGACGGCACGCGCCGAGCGGCCCTTCTCCGAGCAGCTCAGGGTGACCGCGACGCTCGACCGCGAGAGCTACCGCCATCCGGCGAACGCGACGATCAAGCTGAACCTCACCAACACCACCGACCACCGGATCAGCGGCCTCCAGGCCGCCTGCAACCGCGAGGACGCCGCGAACGCGCTCGGCCGCGCCGACGGGTGGAACGTGCTCAAGGGCAACGGGCTCGCGCTGGAGGCCGGTGAGCAGCGCACGATCTTCATCGTCGAGGAGATCCCGGCCGCCGCCCGCGAGAGGGGCTCGGTGGCGCTGAACTGCGACTTCGCCCCGCTCTCCAGCTGGAACACCGACGGGCCGTCCGTGCACGACGAGGCTGCCGTCACGGGTGGCACCGGCGGCTACACGATGGTGGTGGGCTACGACTGGAACGCCGACTCGCGCATCGACCCCGCCGAGGCCGTCCAAGGCGCGGAGGTCGTCCTGCTGCACCCGCAGACCGGCGCGCAGGTCGCCGCGGGGCGCAGCGACGAGACCGGGAAGATCGAGTTCACCGGTCTGGGCGTCGGCGACTACCGGGCCGTGGTGCTCGGCGGGTGGGCGTTCCGCGACGCCGGTCAGGACCTGGTGCACATCACCGACCAGGCCGGGTTCGGCTACCGGATCCTCAAGTACCTGAAGCCCGCGGACCTGCGCGGCACGGTGAAGTTCGACAAGGACCGCTACGAGTCGCACGAGACGGTGCGCATGTGGATGACCGTCACGAACGTCGGCGGGCAGACTGCCGAGCAGGCCCGTCTCGACTGGTCGGTCAGCGAACTGGACATCCCGGCCGAGCAGTGGGGCGACTTCCGCGCCGACGGTCCGGGCATCCAGATCCCCGCCGGCGAGTCCCGCACGTTCGAGGTCACCGGCAAGATGCGCCAGATCGACAACGGCAGGCTGGTGGTCTGGGGCAGCTTCGCCTACCTCGGCCGGCCCAACCCGCACCAGTCCGGCTACCACGGTGAGGTCGAGGTCGTACAGACCAAGGGCGACGTCGCCGGCGTCGTCTACACCGACGGCAACGCCAACGGGCAGCAGGACGCGGGCGAGGCCGCGGCGGGCGTCGTGGTCGAGGCCAACGGCGGCGCGCCCTACGGGTACTTCAAGACGACCACGGACGCCTTCGGCCGCTTCTCGTTCAAGGACATCCCGTCCGGGGACTACACGGTCAGGTACACGCTGGCCGACGGGTGGATCGTGCACGTCGAGGGCGACGCCCCGCAGAGCCGGGTGCAGCCCGGCGCGGCCGTCCAGCTCACGGCACGGGCGGAACGTCCGTACCGCGAGACGCTCAGGGCGAGCGTGGTGCTCGACAAGGCCAGCTACGCGATCGGTGAGATCGCCAAGATCACCGTCAAGCTGACGAACACCGGCAACCGCGAGGTCAGCGGCATCAAGGCGGCGTGCAACCGGATCGGCGACCCCAACCAGCTCGGCGGCAGCGCCGAGGACCCGATGACCGGCTGGGGCGACCTCAGCTACTGGAGCAAGGGCGTGACGCTCGGCCCCGGCGAGACGAAGACGATCGTCGCCACCGAGAAGGTGCCCAAGGCGGCCCGCAGCAGTCGCCGGGTGATCGTGGCCTGCGACTTCGCGCCGAACGCCGGCTCCAACGACGACGGTCCGTACGGCTTCGACTGGGCCAGCGTGCCCGGCGGCACCGGTGGGCTCACGGGCCCGCTCTACTACGACCGCAACAACAACCACAAGGTCGACCCTGGCGAGACCATCGCCGACACCCGCATCCTGCTGCTCACCGACAAGGAGGACGGCCTCACCGTCGCCGAGACGGTCTCGGACGCGCAGGGCAACGTGCGCTTCGACCAGGTTCCGCCGGGTGACTTCTGGGCGTGGGTCGACGGGCCGTGGCGGTTCGAGGGCGAGTACGGCGGCCACGTGCAGGTCTTCGGTGACACCGTGGGGAACTACGACTTCCCGGTCGTGCCGGGCCCGGCACCGGAGCCCAAGCCCGGTGATCGCGGCACCGGCGAACCGGTCGCCACCGCCGGTGGTGGCACGGGTGGTGCGCTCGCCAAGACGGGGGCCAGCGTGCTCGGACTGGGCGTGCTCGCCGTGCTCCTCGTCGCGTTCGGCCTCGGCGCTCGCGTCGCCGGCCGCCGCAGGACTTCCTGATCTCATTCGCACTACTCCTGGGGAACCCGATGTCCGACAGACCGGCCAGAAGAGGCCTGCTCAGATTCACCGCTCTCGCCACGGCCGCGGTCCTGACGCTCGGCGGAGCGTCCACCGCGCTCGCACAGGAAGACCCGACGAGCGCCACGCCGACGCCGACCTCGTCGTCGTCGACCGCCACGGCGACGGAAACGACAACGACAACGACGACAACGCCACCACCACCGTCGTCGAGCACTCCTGAGCCCACGCCGTCGTCGTCGACCGAGCCGTCCGGCCCGGCCACGCCCGTCGCCCCACCTGCCGCGACGGTCGAGCCCGCGAAGCCGGACGAGAAGAAGGTCCAGACCGAGCAGGCCGCGCCGGACCTCCAGCTCTCCGTGCGGTTCGACCGCCCCGAGTACTCCCAGGGCCAGCCGCTCGGCCTCACGGTGACCGTCCGCAACGCCGGTGACGCGCCCGCGAACCAGATCCGGTTCGCGAGCGAGCTCTTCTCGATGTACCTGACCACCGGCGTCGACGAGCTGGTCTCCCGCCCGAGCCTGGCGCCCGGCGAGTCGAAGACGATCAAGCTCGGTGCCACGACCGAGTCGCAGGTCGGTGACAGGGTCGAGATCACCGTGCGGGCCTACGTCGAAGGCGTCACCGACAAGACGCCGAGCGACAACCAGGCGCGGGCCGAGACGAAGATCGTCAAGACCGTGGGTCGCCTGTCCGGCGTCGTGTACGAGGACAAGAACGGCAACGGCGTCGCCGACCCCGGCGAGGGCCTGACCAACTACCAGCAGCTCAAGCTGACCGGTGGCCCCGACTTCCCCGGTTCGACGTTCACCGTCTACGACGGGAAGTTCTCGATCTGGGAGGTCCCCGCCGGCACCTACCAGGCCCGGATGTCCAGCGGGTACAACTCCGACCGGATCGCGGTCAAACCCGGCCAGTTCATCGTCGTGAAGAACGGCGAGAGCACCGAGGTCGCACTCCAGGTCGGACCGGCGCTGTCCCGTTCGCTGCAGGTCTCCGGGGCCACCTTCGACAAGACCAGGTACGCCAAGGGCGACCCGATCTCGGTGACCGTCAGCCTGAAGAACTTCGGCACGGCGCCGATCTCCAAGCTGGTCGCGGTGTGCGACCCGGAGAACGACCCGGCGACGCTCGACGGCACCGGCGAGGGCTGGGGCGAGCTGCGGCCGGACCGCGGCGGCATCACGATCGCGCCCGGTGAGACGAAGGCCGTCACGGTCACCGACGTCGTGCCCGACGTCGACTACCCGACCGGCAAGGTGTACTTCGCCTGCCTGTTCAGCGTCGACGGCCGCAACATCGACGGCCGGACCGAGTGGATCGGCAGGCCCGGTGTCGCGGACCCCGGTCTCACCGTCGGCGCCGACGTCGCCGGCACCATCGGCCGGGTGTCCGGGCGGGTGCTGAGCAACGGTTCGCCCGTCAGCACGCCGCCGGTCAAGGTCGTCGCGTTCAACGCGGCGAACAACCGGATCGTGGGCGACGGCCAGACCTACGACATCACCGGCAAGTGGTCGATCTCGGGCGTGCCGCAGGGCAAGATCGCGCTGAAGGTCGTCGGCCGCTGGCGGTTCGCCGACGGCAGCACCCAGCGGCTCGTCGACGTCGTCGGTGACCAGGACGTCAGCGTGGACCTCGACGTCGAGGCCGGTCCGGAGGTGAAGGACCCGACGGTCTTCGCCCCTGACCTGAAGGTCTCGGTCAGCTTCGACAAGGAGCACTACGACATCTCCGACCCGGTGCGCATGACGCTCAAGGTCGAGAACGTGGGCACCGGCAAGAGCCCCGCGCGGGGTGACTGGCGCAACCCGTACAACGAGGAACAGCCGTACTTCGACTACCAGCAGTACCGCAGGTTCGTGGACACCCCGATCGAGCTGTGGCCGGGTGAGAGCGAGCAGGTCACCCTGGTCGCCAAGGCACGCGACGGCGGCATGGACCCGGAGAAGCTCCGCACGGTGCGGTTCACCGCCGAGGTCGGCACGCAGTCGGGCGACCCGAACCAGGAGAACAACAAGGCCGAGGCGCGGGCGACGGTCGGCTGGGGCACCGGCTCGGCCGAGGTCTTCGTCTACGGCGACCTCAACCTGAACGGGAAGCCGGACGCGGGCGAGGAACTCGCGAACCGCAAGGTGCGCCTCGGCGGCGGCAGGCCGTGGGTGAACCTGAACGGCAGGACCGACGCGTCCGGCCGGGTCCGCTTCACCAGCGTGCCCGCGGGCAGCTACAGCGCGTCGGACGAGTACGACCGCGAGTCCGGCTGGATCGAGGCGTACAGCAACACCGACCCGCGGCAGGGCGCCGTGGTGAACCCCGGTGACGAGGGCACCGTCGTGGTCCGGCTGGTCCGGCCGCTGTCGGACAAGCTGAAAGCGACGCTGAAGTTCGACCAGCCGTCCTACCCGGCGGGTGCCGCGGTCGGCGTCACCGCGACGATCACGAACAACACCGACAAGCCGATCCTGGTCAAGGCGGACTGCGGTGGCTCATTCGGCAACTACATCGGCAACGACACCGATGGCTGGGGTGCGCTGAAGACCGGCGGACCCGGTGTGGAGGTCGCGGTCGGTGCGACCTACACCCACCGCGTCACGGCCCCGATGCCCGCGGTGGCGCCGGACTACGGCTTCATCGGACTCAGCTGCTCGTTCGGCCCGGAAGGCAACTTCGGCAACCCCTGGGTGAGCGCGCGGACCAGGGTGCCCGGTGCGACGCAGACGTTCCGCGGCCTGGTCGTCACCGGCCAGTACCCGGACCAGCAGCCGGTGCCGAACGTGAAGCTGGTGCTGCTCGACCCCGACACCGCCCAGCCGGTCGCGAGCACCACCACGGACGCCGACGGCAAGTGGGTCTTCCCGGACCTGGCGGTCGGCCCGTACCGGCCGGTGGTGGTCGGACCGTGGCGGGTCATGGACGAGATGTGGCAGGAGGGCGAGGGCTTCGGCAACGTCCGCGGCCGCGACTACCCGTCGTGGATCTGGGTCGAACCCGGGCCTGACGTCGCCGACCCGATGGGCGTGGGCGCTCCCGGCGGTGGCGGCACCACCACCACCGTGAAGAAGATCAAGAACACCGCCGCGCTCGCGAACACCGGCGTGAGCGTGCTCGGCCTCGTCCTCTTCGGCGGGCTGCTCGTGCTCGCCGGTGCGGCGATGCGGCGCAGGACCGCGCCGCGGTAGCGCGTTACACCTGAGGCCGACCTCACACGCTCCTCCACAGTGGAGCGTGTGAGGTCGGTAAACGGTTTCACCTGCGGTTTTTCTGAGGTAGCTTGACGCTGTTCTGCCTTACTGGGGTCTTTGGGGGATTCCTTTGTCCGAGAAGTCGGTCAGCCGTGCCCTGCTCAGGATCGGGGCCTTGACCACCGCTGCCGCGCTCGCGTTCGGCGGCGCCACGACCGGCGCGCTCGCGCAGGAGCCGGAGACGCCGAGCTCCAGCGCCGAGCCGACGCCCACGTCCACCTCCACGCCTGCGCCGACGACCGAGCCGAGCACGTCTCCGTCCACCTCGGAGCAGCCGTCGCCGACGCCCTCGACGGAGCCGAGCACGCCGGCACCGTCCACTCCGGACACGAAGCCGGTGCAGGAGGAGCGCAAGATCGCTCCGCCGCCGCTTCCGGCGACCATGAACGAGAAGCTGCCGGACCTCTCCGTGCGGGTCGCTCCGGACAAGCCCGACTTCCTGCCCGGCGACGACATCGGCCTCACGCTCACCGTGACCAACAAGGGCGAGGCCCCGGCGCTGAACATCCGGCTGGGCCACGAGAGCACCAGGGCCTGGCTGGTGAGCGGTGCCGACGAGCTGAGCTCGCGGCCGTCGCTCCCGCCGGGCGGCCAGAAGGTCTTCCGGGTCGTGCTGCGGCCGTCGTCGGCGACCGATGACGCCGTGCCGTTCCTGTTCCGCGCGACCGTGGACGGCGTGGCCGACCCGACGCCGGGCGACAACGGCACGAACCTGAACATCAAGGTGCGCCAGGACAAGGGCACCGCGTCCGGCGTCCTCTACGTCGACAAGAACGGCAACGGCCGCTTCGACGACGGCGAGGGCCTGGCGAACGCCTCGGTCGAGATCAACGGCGGCACGCCGAAGACCTCGGCCTCCGCCTTCACCAACGACAAGGGCGAGTTCGTCACCCGGAGCGTGCCCACCGGCAGGTATTCCGTGCGGTACTCCGGTTCGGGCGGCTACGTCGTGCAGCCCGGCCGCAGCGACTTCGTGGTCGAGCAGAACAGGGACACCCGCCTCGACGTGCCGCTGGTGGCACCGGTCAGCAACGCGCTGTCCGCCTCGGTCGCGTTCGACAAGCCGTCGTACACGCCGGCCGAGGAGGTCGGGCTCAACGTCACGCTGACCAACCGCGGCAGCGTGCCGCTCACCGGCGTCGTCGCGGTCTGCACTACCGGCACGGGCTACCTCGCCGGCACCGGCGAGGGCTGGAAGGCGCTGCGCCCCGACGGCGCGGGGGTCGCGCTGGCAGCCGGTGAGACGAAGGTCGTGCGGGTCACCGACAGCGTGCCGAAGGACCTGTCGTTCCAGACCTTCTACGCGAGCTGCTCGTTCGGCAACAACGGCGCCAACCGCGACGGTTACGCCTACGCGGGCACGGCGTACGCGTCCGTGCGCGGCGTGTTCGGCACGGTCAACCTCCACCTGGTCAACGACGCGAAGGGCGAGCCGGTCCGCGGCGCCAACGTCGCCGTGCTCGACGCGGCCACGCGCCACCCGCTCAAGGACGTCACGTCCAACTCCAACGGCGACGCGTGGATCTACGACGCGCCGGCCGGCAAGGTCGTGCTGGTCGTCTCGGGCAAGTGGAAGCCGAGCGACGGCAAGGAGTTCACCCTCGACGTCCGCCCGGACCAGCGCAACGACCTCGACCTGCGGCTCACGCCGAGCGACGTCGAGGTGCCGGCGCCCGCCGCGGACCGGCCCGACTTCGAGGTGACCGCGAAGTTCGACAAGGACACCTACGACATCGCCGAGCCGATGCGGGTCAACGTCACCGTCAAGAACGTCGGCACCGGCTACGCCCACGAGGTGTACCTGCGGACCGGGCTGGTCACCGGCGGTCAGCTGGACTTCGACCAGTCGCAGTTCGGAGACCTCAACTACGACCGCAAGGTCAGCCTCTGGCCGGGGGAGAGCAAGACGATCACCCTGCTCGGACGGGCGCCGTACTACCTCCAGGACGGCAAGGTCTGGCTGAAGCTGGAAACCGTGTCGTACGGGGACGTCAACGGCGCCAACAACTCCGCGACCGCGAGTGCTCCCGTGACCTACCTCAGCGGTGACGCGGCGGTCGTCGTGTACGCCGACCGCAACGGCAACAAGCAGCGGGACGCGGGTGAGGACCTGCCGAACGTCAACGTCCTGGTCTCCGGTGGCACGCGTCCCTTCGACGCTCAGCAGGGCAAGACCGACGCGTCGGGCCGGGTGGCGTTCAAGAACCTCCCCGTCGGCGTCTTCAAGGTGTGGATCTGGGGCGGTGACGAGGGCTGGGTGCGCAACGAGCTGGACCAGCTCACCGTCAGCGCCGGCGCCGAGTCGGTGCTGGAGATCGGCACGGTGCGTCCGTTGTCCGACAAGCTCTTCGCGACGCTGAGCTTCGTGAAGCACGAGTACGCGCCCGGTGAGAACTACGAGCTCGACATCACGCTGGAGAACCGCACGGGCGCGGACCTGCCGTCGGTGAAGGCGCTCTGCTACAGCGGGGACCCCGGCGACGTGCGCAACTCCGGTCCCGGCTGGGGCGAGCTGGTGTCCGGCGGCGCGGGTGTGCCGCTGAAGAACGGCGAGAAGCGGACGTGGCGGGTGTCCGGCGAGCAGCCGAAGGACGCCGTGTCCATCGGCTACGCGACGGCCAGCTGCTACTTCGCTCCCGACACGTCCGACCGCGGTGCCGCCTACTCGCACGCCGAGTTCCGGGTGCCCGGCCAGCGCAACGACGCCCTCGGCAAGCTCGTGCAGGGCGCGGAGCAGAGCCCGGTCGCCGGCGCGGTCGTGGTGCTGGTCGACCACATGTCCAAGAAGATCGCCGCTCGCACGATCACCGACGAGACCGGCCTGTTCAAGGTCACCGACCTGCCGCTCGGCCGGTACGAGATCGTCCTGGAAGGGCCGTGGCAGGTCGACTACCGGCGGCTCGCCAACCAGTTCTTCCTGGTGACGGCGGGGGAGCCCAAGGTCCAGGTGATGCTGCGGGTGCCGGGCCCCGAGGCGCAGGACCCCGGCTACCCGCTGCCGGAGGACCAGCAGCCGGGCGCGAACGTCCCGCCGGTCAGGGCCGCCGCGGGCGGAAGCGGTGAGGCGCTCGCGAAGACCGGTGCCAGCGTGCTCGGCCTCGGCCTGGTCGGTGCGCTACTGGTGGCGTTCGGCTTCGGCGCCAGCGTGATCGGGCGCCGTCGCAGGGCATAGCTGATGATCAACAGGGCCCGCACCCGCACCGGGTGCGGGCCCTGTTGTCGTCAGCGCCACACTTCGCCGTCCCGAGTGGAGTGTTAGCGTCGCTAACCATCGGGTACCTGGGGGTGACATGACGGTCTGGGAAGCAATCGCCGTGGTCATCGCGGGTGTGTTCGCGGGCGGCATCAACACCGTCGTCGGCAGCGGCACGCTCGTGACGTTCCCCGTGCTCCTCGCCGTCGGCTATCCGCCCGTGGTCGCGAACGTCTCCAACAGCCTGGGGCTCGTGCCCGGCTCGCTCTCGGGTGCCTGGGGCTACCGCGAGGAGCTCAAGGGGCAGAGGTCGCGCATCGCGAAGCTGCTGCCGGCGTCGATCCTGGGCGGCATCCTCGGCGCGATCCTGCTGGTGACGCTGCCCGCGAAGGCGTTCCAGGCGATCGTGCCGGTGCTGATCGTGATCGCGCTGGTCCTCGTGGTGATCCAGCCGTGGCTCAACCGCAAGCTCTCGCACCGCAGGAGCGACAACGACGGCGGCGTGCTGCTGTGGCTCGGGGTCTTCGCCGCGGGCATCTACGGCGGCTACTTCGGTGCCGCGCAGGGCGTGCTGGTCATGGGCATCATGGGCGTGCTCGTCAACGAGCACCTGCAGCGGATGAACGCGCTGAAGAACCTGCTGACCGCGTTCGTGAACCTGATCGCCGGCGTGCTGTTCATCTTCATCGCCGACGTGGCGTGGGAGGCCGTGCTGCTGCTCGCCGTCGGTTCCGTGGTCGGCGGCCAGATCGGGGCCAAGATCGGCCGCAAACTCCCACCGGCCGTGCTGCGCGGCGTCATCGTGGTGGTGGGAGTCGCGGCGATCGTTCAGCTGCTCATGAAGTGAACGCGCGGGCGGCGGCCAGGAAGGCGTCGTTCTCGTCCGGCTCACCGATCGTCACGCGGGCACCCTCGCCCGCGAACGCGCGCACGACGACCTTGTGCGCCAGGCAGTGCTCGTTGAACGCGGCCGTGCGCTCGCCCAGCGGCAGCCACACGAAGTTCGCCTGGGTCTCCGGCACCTCGTAGCCCATCGCGAGCAGTTCGCCGCGGACGCGGGTGCGCTCGGCCACGATCGCGCGGCAGCGGACCATCAGCTCGTCCTCGGCGTCCAGCGACGCCATGGCGGCGACCTGGGCGAGAGCGTTCACCGAGAACGGCACGTAGACCTTGCGCAGCGCGTCGGCGACGACCGGCGGTGCGACCGCGTAACCGACCCGCAGGCCCGCGAGGCCGTACGCCTTGGAGAACGTCCGCAGCACCGCCACGTTGTCGTGGCCCGCCGCCCACTGCTGCTTGGCGAGCTCGACGCCGTCCGGCACGTGCGCGTCGTCGACGAACTCCTTGTAGGCCTCGTCGAGCACCACGAGCACGTCGCGCGGCACCTTCGCGATGAACGCCTCGATCTCCTCGGTGCGCAGCGCGGTGCCGGTCGGGTTGTTCGGGTTGCAGACGAAGACCATCCGGGTGTTCGGCGTGATCGCCGCGGCCATCGCGTCCAGGTCGTGCACGTGCTCGGAGGTCAACGGCACGCGGATCTGCCGCGCGCCGGCCACGTGCGTGACGATCGGGTAGGCCTCGAACGACCGCCACGCGAACAGCACCTCGTCGTTCTCGGTGCACGTCGCCTGGACGAGCTGCTGGCACAGGGTCACCGAGCCGCAGCCGAGGGCGA
Source organism: Lentzea sp. NPDC004789 (assembly GCF_053601075.1). NCBI lineage: Bacteria > Bacillati > Actinomycetota > Actinomycetes > Pseudonocardiales > Pseudonocardiaceae > Lentzea > Lentzea sp. NPDC004789. Next base: position 529,843 of record NZ_JBSGBE010000003.1, read on the forward strand.
GGTGGTCCGCGGGGACGCCGAGCTTGTCGGCGAGCCGGCCGGTGAGTTCGGTGCAGCCCGAGTCGGGGTACCTGTTGACAGCGGTCGCCGCCTCGGCGATCGCTTTGACGACGCTCGGGAGCGGTCCGGCGGACACCTCGTTGCTCGCGAGCTTGATGGCGCCCGGGATGGTCCTGCCGGGCACGTAGGACGGCAGGGACGCCAGGTCAGCACGAGTTCGCACGGTCATGCCACCGATCCTCGCATTGCTCCGTCCGACTGGTCACGTTGACTGGAGTTCACCCCGGCGTGGAAGGGTAAGAAACATGACCACTACCCGCATCGAGACGCTTTCCCTCACCGACGGCCGTGAGCTGCGGGTGACGATCGCCGAACCCGACAGCGCCGTGCGCGGCGGGCTCGTGGTGCTGCATGAGGCCCGTGGCATGACCGAGGGCGTTCGCTCGCTGGTCAGCAGCCTGGCCGCGGAGGGCTGGCTCGCGATCGCACCGCACCTCTACGACGCGGACCGCGTGCACGGCGACGACATCAGGGACCAGGTCAGCAAGCTCTCCGGCGACCGCCTGCTGGAGGACACCGACGTCGCGTTCGTCTGGCTGGGCCAGCAGGGCGTGAGCGCGGACCGCATGGGTGTCGTCGGCTTCGACATCGGCGGCACGGTGGCGATGGTGGTCGCGGCGAGTCGCACGATCGGGGCGGCCGTCACCGTTGCGGGGCCCGGCATTCTCGAACCGCTGTCGGACGGGCTGCCCGCGCTGGTGGACGTCGCAGCGGACCTCACCTGCCCGTGGCTCGGCATCTACCGCGACGACGACTCCGAAGAGGTGAGCAAGCTCCGGGATGCGGTGATCAGCTCGGAAACCGCGTCGGATGTGGTCCGTTTCGACGTTTCCAGTGACGAAGCGTGGGCTCGTGCGTTGAACTGGTTCGACGCACACATGAGGTAAGAGTCTTTACGGCGGATTGGAACCGAACCGTCATCCAGGTACATCTAAGGGATGCTTCGGACGGCTGACTGGGTGTAGCTGTGAGTAACACTCAGTGCTGCGGTGACGAGTAAGCAGTGCAGGGGGTTATGAGGATGGCTGAAGGCACTGGGACAGGCACGGGAACGCCCGCGGTCTCGACGGCGACCACCACGCCGATCACCGCGGAGCAGCTGGCGGCGGTGAAACCTGTTCTCCAGCAACAGATGCTGGTGGACAAGGCGGAGGCGAGCCATGCCGCGGCCAAGCTGGATCAGGCCGCGGACAACGGGAAGCTGACGCTCGACGAGGACGCCGCCGACGCGTTGATCAAGGCGGTCGAGCACGCGCGGGACCAGGTGATGGACCTGTGGAAGCGCACGAGCGACCAGCTGGCGACGCCGCTGCAGTTCGGTGAGAACCCGGTGGCGAAGGCGATCAGCGCGCGGTTCTCCGAGCTCGCCGTCGGCGAGGACTCGGGCGCGGCGAAGGCGTTGCTGGACCTGTTCAAGGTCCTCGACGACATCAGCGCCGCGTTGAACAAGAACCGCGAGAACGCCCGCAATGCCGACGAGGAAGCCAAACAGGGCTTCAACAAGGCCGGGGGGTCCTGGTGACTCAGCCATCGCACGACAACAAGGGCAACGGCAACAGCGGCAAGGACAAGCCGCAGCCCTACGACGACCACAGATACGACCGCGAGAAGCTGCACGAGCCGATCGACTGGATGGTCTACTCGCACGAGGACCTCTACAACATGGTGCACAACGGCGTGAACCTCGCCGGTGCCCAGGCCGCTGCGACGAACTGGCAGAAGATCGGCGAGGACATCGCCGGCGTGCGCGAGCACCTGCTCAAGGCCGTGGAGGACTCCACGGTCGGCTGGGACAGCGAGTCCGCCCGGCTCGCCCGTGACGGCCTGACCGAGGTCACCAACTGGGTCGACGACACGTCGAACTACGCGCACAAGGTGGCCGCCGCGATCACGACCGAGACCAACAACGTCGAGGCCGCCCGTGCCGCGATGCCGCCGCCCCCGGCCAAGGTCGAGTCGCCGGCCACGGTGACGGCGACGGCTCCGGCGGTTCCGCTGCGACCCACGCTCGTGCGGGACCGGCTGAACATGATGGACTCGGCCGCGGGCCTCATGGGCATCGAGACCGACCACGCCGCGCTGCTGCGCCAGCAGCTCACCACGTCCCCCACCACGTCCACCGCCTTCCAGGGCTTCGAGACCCTCGGCACCAGCCCGGTCGAGACCCTCGCGGCCAACGACGCCTCTCACCGCCGCGCGGCGGACGTGATGGCGGCGTTCCAGCGCAACTCGGCCGCGGTCGACCAGACCGTGCCCGCGCAGTTCACGCCTCCGGTGAACCCGGTCAACCCCAACCCGACGCTGGGCGGCGGTGACCTCGCGGCCCGCAACAACACGACCGCGGACGGCGGTGCCGGTGGCGCCGGCGCTCCGGTCGCGACCACGGCCGCCGGTGCGAACCGCGGCACCACGAACGCCACGTCGTCGCGCAACTACGGCGGTGGCGCCGGTGTCCGCGGTGGCGGCAGCGGTGGTGGCGGTGGCGGTGGGTTCGGCGGCATGGGCGTGGGCATGTCCCGTCCGTTCAACTCCGGCTCAGGCAACCAGAGCGGCCCTGCCGGTGGCGGCGGTGCCGGTGGTCCTTCCGGTGGGGGCGGGCTGGCGGGCGTGAACGAGCGTTCCGCCGCCGGAGCCGCGTCTGCGGCCGCGTCGTCGTCGACCGGTGGCCAGACCAAGGCGTTCCAGAACCCGCTCGCGATGGGCGGCGCGCCGATGGCCGGTGCCCCGGGGGCGGGTCAGGGCCGTGACGACGCGCGCGAGCACAAGAGCGCGAGCTACCTGGAAGAGGACGACAACGTCTTCGGCCTGGACCGCAAGGCGGCCCCGCCGGTGATCGGTCAGTGAACGAACGCCAGTTCACGGTGAGCTCGCAGGAGTTCTTCCTGCTGTGGCAAGCCGTGCACGGCGAAGATCGCGTCGTGCCGCTCGGCACGCCCCACGTGGGCGCCACCCGAGCGGCGCGGCAGCGTCTCGTCGAGGAGAGCTCGCAGTCGCTGCACGCCCGCGGGCTCGGCACCGTGCACCGGCCGGACCCGGACCTGCGTGCGCTGGTGAGCGGCCTGGGCGAGTTCGACCGCGCGCTGGAGATCGCGTACTTCAAGGGAGCGGAACTGGCCCGCGGCATCGCCTGCGCGGGCTGGGGCGGCGCGTTCGCCGCGCGGGTCAACGACGACGTGCACCTGTTCCCGTTCCGCCCCACCTCGCTGGCCTCCGCCACCGTGTCGTCGTTACCCGGCCTCGCGCCCGGCACCGGCCGTGCCGTGAACGTGCGCTGGGACGACTACGTTCGGGCGGGCAAGGCGGGCGAGCAGGACGGCAAGCAGGCGTTCCTGGACGTCCTGCGCGACGCCGGCATCCGCGAACCCGAGGCGCACACGTTGCTGCGCATCGTGACGTCCCGGATCGGCGGCGGCGAACTCGGCCTCACCGCCCGCAACCGCGACGGCGTACCGCGCCCCACGGGCCGTTCGGTGTCGTGGATCGACACCCGCGAGGGCCGCTACCTCCTCCGCAAGCAGGACGGCTGGCTCGTGCTGGCCCCCGCCGACGCGGCACGGCTGACCAGCGCGGTCGACGAGCTGCTGGCCGCGGGGTAGTTCCACACCGATGGTGGACGTCGTGTCCGCCAATCACACATGGACGTGCGGTTCCGCCTCAACTAGACATGGGGCATGACCGACACCGACGCCGAACTGCTGTGGCGCCCCGACCCCACGAGGGACAACGGGATGACCGCCTTCCGGTCATGGCTCCGCTCGGAGCGTGACCGCGACTTCCCCGACTACGAGTCGCTGTGGGAGTGGTCCGTCTCAGACCTGGAGGGGTTCTGGGGCGCCATCGCCTCGTACTTCGACGTCAGGTTCCACACCCCCTTCGACCGGGTGCTGGGCTCGGCGGAGATGCCGGGCGCCCAGTGGTTCCCGGGTTCGACGCTGAACTACGCCGAGCACGCGCTGCGCCGCGGCGCCGACGACGACCTCGCCGTGATCTTCCACCGCGAGGACGGCGCCGCCTCGACCCTGACGTTCGGCGCCCTGCGCTCCCGGGTGGCCGCTTTCCGGGCCGCATTGGCCTCTCTGGGCGTCACCGCCGGCGACCGGGTGGTAGCCCTCGTCCCGAACGCCCCGGAGGCCCTGATCGCCTTCCTGGCGGCCGCCTCGCTGGGCGCCACGTGGTCGTCCTGCTCCCCGGACTTCGGCGCCCGCGCGGTCGCCGACCGCTTCACCCAGATCTCGCCGGTCGTGTTCGTCGCCGTCTCCGGCTACGTCTACAACGGACGGTCCTTCGACTGCCGCCCGGTCGTCGAGGAGATCCGCTCGCAGATCCCGTCGCTGCGCGCCACGATCCTGATCGACTACCTGGACAACGGCGCCACGCTGCCGGACACCCACTCCTTCACCGAACTGGTCGGCTCCTTCGCCGGCGCCGCGCTGGAGTTCACGCCGGTGCCGTTCGACCACCCGCTGTGGGTGCTCTACTCGTCCGGCACCACGGGCCTGCCCAAGGGCATCGTGCAGGGCCACGGCGGCATCGTCCTGGAGCACCTGAAGATGCTCGCCCTGCACAGCGACCTCGGCCCCGGCGACCGCTTCTTCTGGTTCACCACCACCGGCTGGATGATGTGGAACTTCCTGGTCGGCGGCCTGCTGGTCGGCACCACGATCGTCCTGTACGACGGCAGCCCGGCCTACCCGTCGCTGGACACGTTGTGGCACTTGGCAGAACAGCACCGCGTCACCTACTTCGGCACCTCGGCCCCGTACGTCCAGTCGTGCCTGAAGGAGGGCCTCACCCCGTCCACCCGCTACGACCTGACGGGCCTGCGCGTGGTCGGCTCGACCGGCGCCCCCCTGACCCCGGAAGGCTTCCGCTGGATCGCCGAGGCCGTCGGCAAGGACGTCCAGATCGCCTCGGTCTCCGGCGGCACCGACCTGTGCACGGCCTTCGTCGCCGCCTCCCCGGACCGCCCGGTCTGGCTCGGCGAGCTCTCCTGTCGAGCCCTGGGCGCGTCCGTCCTCGCGTTCGACGAGGAGGGCAACGCCCTGGACGACGCCGTCGGCGAGCTCGTGATCACCAAGCCCATGCCGTCCATGCCGGTCTTCTTCTGGGGCGACGCGGACGGCTCCCGCCTGCGCGACGCGTACTTCGACACCTATCCCGGAATCTGGCGCCACGGCGACTGGATCCGCATCACCCCGCGAGGCTCGGCCGTGATCTACGGCCGCTCCGACTCGACCCTGAACCGGGGCGGCGTCCGCATGGGCACCTCGGAGTTCTACCGCGTGGTCGAGTCCATCCCGGGCGTCGTCGACTCACTGGTGATCGACACCTCCGGCGTCACCGAGGGCGAACTGCTCTGCTTCGTGGTCCTCGACGGCGTCTCGTTGGCGGACGTGGAACCGTTGCTGCGAAAGGAGCTGCGCTCCTCCCTGTCCCCGCGCCACGTCCCGAACCGCTTCGTTGCCGTCGCCGAGATCCCCAGAACGCTGAACGGCAAGAAGTGCGAGGTCCCGGTGAAGAAGATCCTCGCCGGCGCCGACCCGGAGAAGGCCGTCAGCCGCGGCGCGCTCCGCAATCCCGAGTCCCTCCAACCGTTCCTGGAACTCGCCTCGGGATGATCTAGATCACTCCGTCTCGCGCGAACAGGCGTTTAACGCCCCTCTCAAGCCCTCTGCACGTGCTCTGACCAGCACGTTTCGGGGTTAGAGGGGGGCGTTTTGCAACTCGGTCGCGGACCTGTGTAACCTATGCGTCGTGGCCAAGGATGGTCCCGGGAGGCTTCGCCTAGTCTGGTCTATGGCGCCGCACTGCTAATGCGGTTTGGGGTAACCCCCCATCCCGGGTTCAAATCCCGGAGCCTCCGCAAGGCCGAGCCTCTAGGGGATCGGTTATAATTGAAGACCTGCGCTCGTAGCTCAACGGATAGAGCATCTGACTACGGATCAGAAGGTTACAGGTTCGAATCCTGTCGAGCGCGCTCGATCGTCGGAGCCCCTTGTTTGCGGAATGCGCAAACAAGGGGCTCTCTCGTTGTCTTCTGGGGCCGAGCCCCCAGACCCCAGCCGGGGGCTTCGCGCCTACATGACCCACCTATTGCGTTCAGCAGGTGTCGCCGGGGGCGTTGCCGATTTGGATGAGTGTGCCGTTGACCGGTCCGGTGACCACGTTGGTGATGTAGAGGGCGGGAGGTGTGGAGTCCGGCGGCGCCGCGGCTTCGTCGGTGATCGTCTGCAGCGTGGCGACGAGGTCGTGGAGCAGTTCTGCCCACTCGCGGTCGACCTCGGTGGCCGTGGTCAGGGCGGAAACGAGCTTTTTCCTGGTGCGCGGGCGCAGTTCCGTCGTCTGGCTGACCTCGGCCCGCACGCGAGAGATCAGTGAGTCGTCGAGCTTCTCGGTCACGGCGCGGGCGAGCTCTTCCAGGCGCCGGTCGATCTCCTGGTTCCGGGACCGCTCCGAGTCGCGGATGATCCACGTGATGAGGAATCCGGCCACGGTGTTCACGTCGTCCAGGTTGATCACCGCCTTCCTCAGCGTTCGAGCGTAGCGTGCAGGATGGCTTCATGGTGGAGATCGACTTCTTGGCCGAGGCCGACCGTGACAGCTGGGAACCGCTGATCCGCGGCAAGGACGCCCACTTCGGGACCGAGCGCACCGACGAGGACTACGAGCGCACCTGGCGGCGCCTGCTCGGCGGGGAGACGCGCGGAATCGGAGCGTGGCTCGACGGCAGGATGGTCGGCGTCGCCCACTACGTGTTCCACGCGAGCGTCTGGGGTGTCTCCGGGCGTTGCTACCTGGCCGACCTGTTCGTCGACCCCGCGGTGCGGCGCCGAGGCGTTGCCACGGCCATGATCAGGTGGGTGGCGCGGGACGCCGAGGAGCACGGTTTTCGCGGCCTCTACTGGAACACGCTGGAGGACGCCGAGGCCCGCTCGCTCTACGACAAGCTGGGCACGTACTTCCCGGGCTTCGTCCACTACAGCTACCGGCGCTGACGATAACGCGTCGACAGGTGAACCGTCGCAGAGGCAGCATCGCCGCATGCGCACGCTGCGGGTGATCAAGGGGGACGCGACGAGCCTCCAGGCCAAAGGGCCGAAGATCATCGCGCACGTCTGCAACGACCTGGGCGGGTGGGGCAAGGGGTTCGTGCTGGCCCTGTCGAAGCGGTGGCCGGAGCCGGAACGGGCCTACCGCGAATGGCATCGGGGGCGCGCGGGCAACGACTTCGGGCTCGGCGCGACGCAGCTGGTTCAGGTCAAGCCCGACATCTGGGTCGCGAACATGGTCGGGCAGCGCGGCACTCGCACGGGCAGCAACGGACCGCCGGTCCGGTACGAGGCGATCGAGCGGTGTCTGGTGGCGCTGGCCGGGCACGCCAAGCGTCTGGGTGCGAGCGTGCACATGCCGCGCATCGGTTGCGGGCTGGCCGGCGGGCGGTGGGAGCGGGTCGAGCCGATCATCGCGGAGACTCTCCTGAAGCAGGATGTCGACACCGTCGTGTACGACTTCGATTAGCGCACCTTCTACTGAGGACGAACCCGCGCAGCAATCGATTCCACAGTGGTTGATCTGCGGAAACCGGTTGAGAAATCCGGCTGACCGGTCGTCGTTCCAAGTACGCCGTTCGGCGCGGACAGCGGCCACTCGCCGACCTGACTGACCGCTCAGTGAGCACGTTTGGCCACACTCGAAGTATGGCGATTCTGGCGGGCAAGGCCGTGGTGGTCACCGGTGCCGGGCAGGGTTTGGGGCGGGCGTTCGCCACCCACGCGGCCAACAGCGGGGCCGCTGTGGTGATCAACGACGTGGACGAGCCCCTTGCCAGGCAGGTTGCGGAGCTGATCACCCTCAAGGGCGGGCGGGCGGTCGTCAGTGCCGGCAGCGTCACGGATCCCGAGCAGGCGCAGGCCGCGGTGGACACCTGCACGGCCGCGTTCGGGCGGATCGACGGGCTCGTCAACAACGCCGGCATCCGCTACCAGGCCGTGATCGGCCAGGACGATCCCGCGAAGATGCGTCAGCTCATCGAGGTCAACGTGCTGGGCACGCTCTACTGCACCAACGCGGCCGTGCAGAGCATGCGGCGGGGCTCGATCGTCAACCTCGGCTCGGTCGCCATGGCCGGGCAGCCGACGGCGCTGGCCTACAGCGCGTCCCAGGGTGCCGTCGCGAGCATCACGGCCGGTGCGGCGAACGAGCTGCAAGACAAGGGGATCCGGGTCAACGCCGTGTGCCCGGTCGCCTGGACGCGGATGGCGGCGGCGGACAGCCAGGCCGTCCCCGGTGGGCCGCCCGAAACGATCGCGCCGTTGGTCACGTACCTGCTCAGCGACCGGGCGGCGAAGGTCACCGGGCAGCTGATCCGGTTCGCCAACGGGCGGTTGCACGTCATGGGGCAGACGAGCCCGAAGGAGCCGGTGATCGAGCAGGCGGAGTGGGACGTCGAGTCGATCGCGGAGGCCTTCGAACGGCAGCTCGTCCCCGAGGACCCCGCATGGGTGCGCTGGGGTGTCGCGCGGTGACCCGACAGGGCAGAGTTGGCGTGTGGACCAGCGGGAGATCATGCAGCGGGCGCTCGGCGTCCTGACGCTCACCTACGACGCCGACGAGTCGGGCGACTACCTGCGCACGGCCCTCAAGTCGTTGCAGGAGGGCGTGTTCAGCTACGAGGTCAAGGTCGACGGGGACCTGAACGAGGCCGGCGCCCAGGCGCTCAAGCAGGCCATGGACCAGGTGCTCGGGCAGTTCGGCTGGTTCACCGCGGGACTGCTCTACGCCTTCCACGGCGTCGCGCAGGCGTACGAGAACGACTGCGAGGACGCCGACGTGAAGGAGGTGCTCCGGCAGCTCGCGCTCAGGCTCGCTGACTGAGCTCCGCGCGGACGCCGTCGGAGAACGGCGTCCACGCCTCGACCGCCCACGGGCCGAAACGCAGGTCCGTCAACGCCACGCAGGCCGCGGAAATGTCCGGGTCGACCCAGAGGAAAGTGCCGGACTGGCCGAAGTGCCCGAACGTCCGCGGCGAGAAGGAAAGCCCGGTCCAGTGCGGTGACTTGCCGTCCCGGATTTCGAAGCCGAGACCCCAGTCGTTCGGCTTCTGCATGCCGTAACCAGGCAGGACGCCGTTCAGTCCGGGAAAGACGACCGAGGTCGCCTCGCGCACAAGCTCCGACGAGACCAGCTTCGGCGACAGCAGCTCGGCCGCGAACAAAGCCAAATCGGCGGCACACGACTCGGCGCCCGCGCCGGCCGAACCGACCAGGGCCGAGGAATTCATCCCCAACGGCGCGAAGACGGCCTCGTGCAGATAAGTCGCGAACGGCATCTCGCAGGCGTCCGAAACGAAATCGGCCAGCACGTCGAAGCCCGCGTTCGAGTAGATGCGGCGGGTGCCCGGCGCGGCCTGCACCTCGGGCTTGTCGAACGCGTACCCGGCCGTGTGCGCGATCAGGTGCCGCACGGTCGCGCCGGGAGGACCGGCCGGCTGGTCCCACTCGACCGCGCCCTCCTCGACGGCCACCAGCACCGCGTAGGCCGTGAGCAGCTTCGTGACCGACGCGAGCGGGAACACGCGCTGCTGATCGCCCAACGAGCCCACGACGGCACCGCCGGACACCACGGCCACCGCGACGTTCGAGGCGGGCCACGACGCCGCCACTTCCACGCTCTGCATGGGACAGACGTTAACGTCAGGGGGTGACAGTCCGGGAACTGATCGTCCTGGGAACGGCCAGCCAGGTTCCCACGCGCCAGCGCAACCACAACGGCTATCTGCTGAGGTGGGACGGCGAGGGCTTCCTCTTCGACCCCGGTGACGGCTCCCAGCGGCAGCTGCTGCGCTCGGGCGCGGCTGCGAGCGACATCACCCGGATCTGCCTCACGCACTTCCACGGCGACCACTGCCTGGGCGTGCCCGGCATCGTGCAACGGCTCAGCCTCGACCGGGTCCCGCACACCGTCCACGCCCACTACCCGCGCAGCGGCGCCCATTTCTTCGAACGCCTCCGCTACGCCAGCGCCTTCTACGACGCCGCGGACATCGCGGAAGTGCCGGTCGACGGCGACGGCGAGATCGCGAACGGCAAGTTCGGCTCGCTGCAGGCTTACCGGCTCGACCACGGCATCGACAGCTTCGGCTACCGGCTGGTCGAGCCCGACGGCCACCGCATGCTCCCCGAGAAGCTCAGAGAGCACGGCATCGGGGGCCCGCAGGTCCGCGTGCTCCAGCAGCAGGGCGAGCTCGGCGGCGTCAAGCTCGAAGACGTCAGCGAACCCCGCAGGGGCCAGAAGTTCGCGTTCGTCATGGACACCCGCCTGTGCGACAACGTCTACGAGCTCGCCGACCAGGCGGACCTGCTGGTGATCGAGTCGACCTACCTCGCCCGCGACGCGAAGCTGGCGGGCGACCACGGCCACCTCACCGCCCAGCAGGCGGCCCGCGTCGCGAGGGAGACGGGCGTCCGCAAGCTGGTGCTGACCCACTTCTCCCAGCGCTACGAGGATCCCGCCGAGTTCCACGCCGAGGCGGCGCGGGAGTTCGACGGCGAGATCGTCATCGCGAAGGACCTCGACCGGGTACCGGTGCCGAAGCGAGCCACTGGTCCTTGACGATGTCGGTGAGCGCCGAGTGCGAGGGCCGCCAGCCCAGCGCTCGCAGTCGTGCCACGTCCGCCCGCTGCACGCGCACCTCGCCGGGATGCGCCGGCCGCCACGTCACGTCCACCTCCCGTCCGCTCACCTCGGCGACGGCGGCGAGCACGTCCCGGATGGACGCCGGCGTGGCGCCGACGTTGTAGACCGAGGACTCGCCGACCGAACAGGCCTCCAGAGCGATCACGAACGCCGAAGCGACGTCCCGCACGTGCACGAAGTCGCGCACGGCCGTTCCGTCGCCGTAGACCTCCATGCCGGCCACGGTCCCGGCGGCCGCGGCCACGGCACGCGTGATCACCCGAGTGGTGTCGGTGTCACCACCTCCAGCGACGTTGAACAAACGCAGCGTGGTCGCCCCGATGCGTCCGGACCGTGCCGCCCACGCCACGAGGTCCTCGGCGGCGGCCTTGGTGGCGGCGTACGGCGAGGAGGGTTCCCGGACCGAGTCCTCGATCAGCGGTGCATCGGACGGCCGGTACACCCCGGCAGTCGACGCGAGGAGGAATCGCTGTCCCTCCAACGCTTTCAGCAGATTCAGTGTCCCGCCCACGTTCACCGCGTAGTACTGGAGCGGGTCTTCGAACGACTCCCGGACGCGGGCGGCACCGGCCAGGTGGATGACCGCGTCGGCGTCGATCGGCCCGAACGGCTCGGAGAGGCGCTGGCGCGACAAAATCGGTTCATGTCCGTGAACCTGCAGCTCGCGCACCACAGCACGGCCGACGTACCCAGTGGCGCCGGTCACCATAACTCGCACAAGTTGACCCTAAAGGTCGACCCTCACTGCGCCGATAACACACGAGTGAGTTACCCCCATCGCGCTGTGCACACGAGCATCGCCGGACTCCTGCACGACGTAGCCGTGCACGAGTTCAAGCGGCAGGAGTTCCTGCGCAACGTGGCCGAGATCGTGGGAGCCGCACCCACGCCCGGTCCAGCAGAGCTCACCGCACCGCTGCCCGCGATCAACCCCAAGCGCAGCTTCCTCAACCGCGTTGACCAGGTCCTTCGGGACGCGGCACGCGCCTAGGGCGCACATAGATCATCGACTGATCCACTTGTCGAAGGGCCTGTTCGGACAGGCCCGTCGCAAGATTCATCCGGCCGTTGCCGGACCGTGCTTCGACACACATACCGGGTGGCTCTACGCTACGCGTCACCCGGCGATCGCCGGTCGCATCCTTCTGCTTCTTCTCAAAGCGGGTTCTCGGCGATGGATCATGTCTTCGCAGCGCTCAACGAGCGCTTGGGCAGGTTGTTCGGTGACCGGTTGGTCGTGCTGGCCGGTGGCACGCGTCTGGCGAAACGTGCGCATGAGCTTCATGCGCTCGGTGCTCGCCATACGCTCGTGCTGGATACCGACGACCATGCCCCGCTGCATGATTCGGAGATCGCCCGCTGGGTGTCGCTGGGCATCAAGGGCGGCTTCGTCGCGGTGGAGCAGCGTCGCCTGGGCAAGCTGCTGACCAAGCCCTCGGCGCAGGTCCGCAAGATCCTCGGGGAGTTCGACCCCGCGGCCGAGGCCCTCGTGATCAGCACGCCGTACAACGAGATCGGCACCTTCCAGGGCCGTCCCGTGCTCAACGCGCGTGAGCACAAGTGGGCCGAGCTGGAGAACAAGACCACCATCGACGCGCTGTGGGACGAGCTGTCCGCTCGCCGCGCGCCCGCGATGGTGTTCGACCTCGACTTCGAACGCCTCTGGGGCGCCTCGGAGATCCTCGACCGCGGCGCCGGCGTCGTCTGGTCGGGTGACGGCCCCGCGATCAACGGTGGTGCCAACTTCGTGCGCCGCGTGCGGTCGTACGAGGAGGCCAAGGAGGCCTTCGACGTGCTCGCGCCCAAGTGCGAGCAGGTGCGCGTCATGCCGTTCCTGGAAGGCATTCCGGTGAGCGTGCACGGCATCGTGTTCCCCGACGGCACCGCGGTGCTGCGTCCGATCGAGATGGTCGTGCCGCGCCGCCAGGGCCAGGCCAAGTTCCTCTACGCGGGCTGCGCGTCGTACTACGACCCGCCCGTGTGGATCCGCGACGAGATGCGCAACCTGGCCCGCCGGGTCGGCGAGCACCTGCGCGAGACCGTCGGTTACCGCGGCACGTTCACGCTGGACGGCATCGCGACCGAGGACGGCTTCCTGCCGACCGAGATCAACACCCGCTACGGCGGCGCGATGGTGTGCTTCGAGGACGCCGTTCCGTCGCTGCCGCTCGCGCTCGTGCAGGTCGCCCTGGTCGCAGGCTGGGACCTCGGCATCTCCTCCATGCAGTTCGAGGAGCTCGTCCTGCAGGCGGCGGACAACCTGCGTTCGGGTGCGGTGGGCGCCAACGTCCGTGCCGTGCAACCGACCCAGGTCGACGAGCGCCGGGTGATCTTCACCGGCTGGGCGTGCCGGCTGGCGCACCCCGACGAGCCCGCGCACGCGACGCTGCGGCTGAGCCCGTCGCCGATCGGCGGCCGCCTGGACCTCGACCTGCACCGCGAGAACATGCCCGTCGGGGCGCCCGTGGCCGCGCTGACGGTCGCCGCGTTCGCGCTGGCGGACCAGGAGTGGGGGACGGGCCTCGGCGCCCTGGAACCCGCGATCGCGGTCGAGGACGAGGCCCAGGTCGAGCAGCCGATCATCGAAGAGGCCGTGATCGCCTGAGAGGTCCTACCAGGCGCCCTCGTCGCCGTACGCGGAGATGAGGGCGAACCGGTAGCCCATCAGGGCCGCGGCGACCTCGCGGGGCTGGTGCGCCGGACGCACCAGCCCTTCGCCGAGCACCTTCGGCCGCGGCAGGTCCACGCCCAGTAATTCCGGCGACTGCTTGAGCAGCGCCACGGCGATCTCGGCGGCGTCGGCGAGCATCTCCTCGCCGGGCAGGTCGGTCATGTCCTGGATCAGCCCGACGACGAACGACGGCAGCTTCTCCGGCACGGCACAGGCCAGCGCGACGAGGCACGCCACCCGTTCCGACGCGAGCGCCTCGAAGATCTTCGCCGCGCCCTGGGCCACGGCGTGCCTGGTCTGCGTCAGCCAATCGGGTGCCGTGCGGGGGAGTTCGCGGCCGAGCGCGTTCCACCGGCGGTGCGTGCGCCGGCCGTCCTCGGTGAACCCCTTGCCCGCCAACGCCATGGCGGCCAGCAGGAAGATCACCCGGTCGCGCACGTCGCCCGCGACCTTGTACGACGCCCCCAGCTCCACCAGGAACGGCACGGCGCAGAACGAGGCCTCGGAGACCGTGTCGTCGGTCAGCAGCCGGTCCGCCAACGAGCTGAGCGCGTCCAGCCGCACGTCGGCGCAGGGGTCCATGAGCGAGCGGAGCAGACGCGGCACGCGACCGGCGCCACCCCGGCCGTCGTAGACCTCGACCCAGGAAATCCTGTCGAGTCCACGCAACGGATCAGGCCGTTGCCACGCACGCGGCAGCTCCATAGAGCGGAAAGGTACGGGATGTCACGGAAGGCTCCTCGGAGCCTCGCCCGTACGATCTCGTGGTGTCCTTTTCGGTGGCCGACATCTTCTCGGGTGCGGGCGGCATGAGCTTCGGCTTCCACGCCCACCGCGACTTCCGGGTCGTCGGTGCCGCCGACGCGCAGATCGGCAAGCCGTCATCCCGCCTGGGTTCGTTGCGCTGCAACGACACGTACCGCGCGAACATCGGCGTCGACCCGCTGGAGGTCGACCTCTCGAAGGTGTCGCCGGCGGCGTTGCGCGAGGTCTGGGGCCTGCGCCGCGGTGAACTGGACGTGCTGCTGGCCTGCCCGCCGTGCTCGGGTTTCAGCCGCATCACCGCCCAGAACCACCTGCGCGACGACCCTCGCAACTCTCTCGTGGGCCGCATCGCCGTCTACGCGCAGGAGTTGCGCCCGAAGGTCGTGCTGGTCGAGAACGCCCGCGAGCTCGTGAAGGGCAAGCAGCGCCACCACTTCGACAGCCTCGCCGAGGAACTCACCCGAATCGGTTACGCGGTCGCGGGCGGCACGCACATGCTGTCCAAGTTCGGCCTGCCGCAGCTGCGCGAGCGCACGCTGATGGTCGCGGTCGACGAGGGCCTGCCGTTGCTCACCATGGAAGACCTGTGGGAGGGCCGGGTCGTCCGCCCGTCCGCGATCACGGTCCGGCGCGCGATCGGCAAGCTGCCGCGGATCGAGGCGGGTCTGGCCGATCCGGAAGACCCCATTCACGTGTCGCCGACGTTTTCTCAGGACCGCAGCCTGGAACGAATGCGTGCAATTCCCGCGAACGGCGGTTCGTGGGCGGATCTGCTCCGGTCGCCGGAGACCGCTGAGTTGCTGAACCCGGCCCAGCGCAAGATCGTCGAACAGCAGAACTGGGGTTCGCACCCGGACGTCTACGGCCGCATGTGGTGGGACGAACCGGCGCGGACGATCAAGCGCGAATGCGGCCACGTCGGCAACGGGCGTTATGCCCACCCCGAGCAGCACCGCCTGTGCACGGTCCGGGAGATGGCGCTGCTGCAGGGCTTTCCGCGGCAGTTCCGGTTCGACGTGTCGATTCTCGGCAACGCCTACCGGCACGTCGGCGACGCCGTTCCGCCGCTCATCGCCTACCAGCTGGCCGGGCTCACCCGGTGGATTCTCACCGGCCGCCGCCCGGAGCCCCGCGAGATGTGTCTGCGCGGCACTTCACTGCGTCCCGGCGACATTCGACCGGTGGAAGTTACCGAATTGGTGGCATGAGGCCTGAACCGCTGCCGCAGATCAGCCGTAGCAAACGCCTCAATTGATAACTGTTCGGCAACGAATCTAACGTCACCTGACAAATCTTATGCATCGCGGGCCTATCCACTGTGGACACCGTGAGTAGCTTTTCGCTGGTCACGACCGGTTTGTAGTGGCCCTCATACCTCACCCCATCGGGTGTCGCTCGATCGGCTAGTGTCGCCGTCGCTTCCTGTCGGTTCAGTGTCGATCACCGCACATCGACCGTTCTGACGGGCCACTACTTCCCCGCGTTCGGGCTAACTTCAGCGAGCAAGGAGACCCATGGCTTCCCGGTTGAGGATCGGCGCGGCGCTGCTGGGCGCCACCGCCCTTATGTCCATGTCGACGCTGGCGGCGTCCGCCGACGTGGTCGTCAAGCCCGTCGAGCCGGACCCCTACAAGAAGTTCGGGTACTCGGTCACCATCGACAAGAAGACCCTGCCGCAGGGTGCGCGTGACGAGAAGGAGTACGGCACCAAGCTCATCCCGCTCAAGCTGCAGGAGGACGGCAAGGACAGCCTGGTCTTCTCGTACTGCGTCGAGCTGCCGACCGACCTGGACAAGAACAAGGGTCTCAAGGAAGTCGACTGGGACAAGCACCCCAACCCGAACACCAAGTTCAAGGAGAACGCGGGCAAGGTCCTCTGGATCCTGACCAACTCCTTCCCGTCGAAGAGCACGAACGAGCTCGACAAGCTGTACGACGGTGACTACGACTCGGAAGAGGCGATCGCCGCCACGCAGGCCGCGATCTGGCACTTCAGCGACGGCATCGAGATCACCGGCGCGACGTCCGGCCACAAGGAAGCGGACGCCGACGTCGTCAAGCTCTACAAGAAGCTGATCGAGCAGGCTCAGGACCTCAAGACGCAGCCCAAGCCGACGCTGGAGATCGAGCCGACCTCCCAGTCCGGCAAGTCCGGCCAGAAGATCGGCCCGTTCAAGGTCACCACGTCCGCGAACGAGCTGAAGCTGACCGCGGAGCTCCCTGACGGCGTGGCCATCACCGACGCCGACGGCAAGCCGCTCAACGTCGAGAAGAAGGGCGGCAAGTCCGAGCTGACCGCCAAGGCCGAGGGCGACAAGGTCTCCGAGTTCTTCGTCAACGTGCCGGAAGGCGCCCCCAAGGGCGAGGCGAAGATGAACGTCTCCGCCGAGGCCACGCTGCACGCCGGCCGCCTGTTCGTCGCCATGGACTCCAGCTACCGCACGCAGTCGCTGGTCATCGCGCAGGACTCGAAGGTCAAGGTCGCCAAGGACGCCAAGGCCGACTGGGTCGTCGGTGAGAAGCAGACCACGACGACCACCACGACCACGACCACGACGACCACCACGGCGCCGACCACCACCACGACGACCAACAACCCGGCTCCGGGTGGCAGCACCGACGACAACCTGGCTTACACCGGTGCGTCGATCCTGTGGCCGCTCGTCGGCGGTCTGGCGCTCGTCGGTGCCGGTATCGGTGCCCTGTTCTTCGTGCGCCGCAAGAAGGCCGGTGCTGCTGAGTAATCAGCACCTCTGAGACGAACGCCCCCAGGACCCGCGCCGGTCCTGGGGGCGTTTGCCGTTCGGCACGCGGGGCCCTCTCGTACTCCAGGAGAGTACGAAAGCTCCCCGCGTGCCTGTTACCGGCGGGTAAGGCCGGCCACGCTGATGTCGCCGTCGGCGATCGAGACGTCTCGGTCGGAGGAGGCGCCCGAGAAGATCGCGCGGGCCGGGTCGCGGAAGTTCGTCACGACCTCGACGCGCTGCACCGGCTTGGCCGTCGGGATGACGGTCTCCGGGGCCCACGTGCGGCCGAGGCGGACCAGATAGGTGTTCACGTTCGGCTTGCCGTCCTCGGTGGCGTAGACGCGCCAGGTGAACGGGTCGAGCTGCTCCATGTCACGGGTGCGCAGACCGCGTGCGATCTCCTTGGTCTCCCACGCGCGACCGTTCCAGGTGGACAGGTAGTCGTGCAGCGGTCCCTTGGCGTCGTCACCGGTGAACCACAGCACGAACGGCCGGCCCAGCGTGGTGCCCACGAGCTGGATGTAGTCGGGGGACTTCACGCCGTTCGGCAGGGTCAACGGGGTGTCCGCGATCTTGAGGTACGTCTCCTGGTCGGCGTCGTCGATCTGGGTGCCCAGATCCCGGCCGGCCGCCGAGTAGAAGTGCAGGTTCCTCGGGTCGAACCACGTGTAGTACATGTTGCGGTGGTAGCGGTCGTGCAGGTGCCCTTCCGGGCCACCACCCGCGAGCGTGTACGCGATCCGCACCCGGCCGTTGTCCTCCTGCCGCAGCTGACCGATGTAGATCTCGTTCATGTTGTCCGCGCGGGAGGTCGAGCCGATCGCGAACCGGTCACCGGTCAGTTCGGTGGAGGTCTTCCACGTCCTGCCGTTGTCCTTGGACACCACGTAGAGCATCGGACGCGTGTCCACCGGCGACACGTGGTCGAGGTCGCGGCTCGTCTCGCGGTAGAAGACGTAGATCGTGCCGTCGCGCGTGACGAACGGCATCGGGTACGTGGCAGCGTTCTTCGAGATCAGCGTCTCTTCCCAGACTCCGTCGGCCGAGTTCGCCTGGGGCGAGCGGGACATGCGCAGCTCGACGTTGTGCATGCCGCGGAAGATCAGCAGGTGCCCGTCCCGGGCCTGGACCATGGTCGGGTAGTTGTGCGAGTCCTTGTCCCCGTCCGCCACCCGGTTGGGTGCGGACCAGGCGGCCTTGCGGTGGTCGTACGTCTGGACGTAGCTGTCCTCGTACTGACCGGCCCACGAGATGAAGGTCTTTCCGGCTTTGCGGTCGTAGACCCCGCCCGCGACGGGCCTGCGGTCGCTGCGGGCCGCGACGCTCGTGGCCGTGTTCGTCACCGTGAACTCGGCTTTGCCCAGGTCAGAGCTCTGCGTGTCGGCTGTGGCGTGGGCCGACGAGACAACGACGAGCGGCAACAGCAGTGCTGCGGACATAACTCCACGCAGGAGCCGTGTCATGTGGCGTGTCCTCCTGGTTCTGGCCGCGACGGCGGCCGACCAGGCGGCGGCGGGGCCATCATCCGTGTCGCCGAGCCGACTTGTCCAGGCGGAGTTAGCGTGATCGCGGCTATCAACACGCGGGGCCCACTCGGGTACCCTGCGTCAGGAGCGGAGGAGCACCACATGAACTTCGACGAGATCAAGAACAAGGCCCTCGACCTGGCCGAGCAGCACCACGAGCAGGTCGACAAGGGCGTTGACGCCGCGGCGGATTTCGTCGCAGGCAAGTTCGGTCACGAAGAGCAGGTCGACTCGGTCGCCGAGAAGATCAAAGACATCCTTCCGGGTGGAGAGTGAACTCCTTCAACGCCACTGACGCCGGGCGGGTCGCCTCGAACGCGGAGACCCGCTCTCCTTCTGCCCGCAGGCCGGAGATGATCACCTGGCAGGGCATCCACCAGCCCCGGCTGGAACAGGTGCGCCTGCTCCTGTCGAGCGACCAGCGCCTGCGCGCCTCGGGCAGGATGGTCGCCGCCGGCCCCGACGAGCAGTTCAACGCCTCCTTCGAGGTCTCCGTCGGCGAGAGCGGCCAGGTCAACCGGCTCCTGCTGCGCACGGCCACGGTCCTGGAGGAGCGCCAGTGCTCCCTGTCGAGGACCGAGGACGGTGCCTGGCTCGTCGACCACGGCCAGGGCGCCAAGCGCGAGACGTTCAACGACGCCCTCGACGTCGACGTCCAGTTCGCCGTCCTGTTCAACACCATCCCGATCAGGCGCCTCAACCTGCACCGCGAGCCGGGCGAGCACAGCCTGCCGGTCGTGTGGGTGTCGCTGCCCGAGCTGACGGTGAAGGCCGTGACGCAGACCTACAAGACGGTGTCGGTCGGCGACGAGCAGTCGGTGGTGCGCTTCAAGAGCGGCGGCTTCGAGCAGAACATCAAGGTCGACCCCAACGGCCTCGTCGTCGAGTACCCGCTCATCTCGAAGCGGATTTAGAACCCGTCCAAGAAGTACTTCCTTCGTGGCGAGTCGCCTCCGAACGATGGAAGCGGACCGGGTTCGCCTCCTAGCGTCCTGGCATGCCGAAACGAACTTCGAGCGTGGTGGGGCGCTCGTTCGGTGATGGTGTCCGCGACGCCATCCGGGGCTCGGGGATGACCCAGCGCCGACTCGCTGAACGCCTCGACTGGGAAGAGGCCAAGGTCTCCGACCTGGTCAAGGGCAAGGGCGGGGTCACCGAGGTCGAACTCGCCCTGTTGCTGGGGATGTGCGGCACCCCGCCGGACGAGACCCGCCGCCTGCTGGCGCTGTTCAGGGAGACCCGCGAAAAGGGCTACCTGGAGTTCGACGAAGACGGCGTCCCCAACCAGCTGCGCACCTTGATCGACCAGGAACGCCTCGCCAACGAGATCTTCGTGTGGGCGATGAACCTCATCCCCGGCCTCCTGCAGGTTCCGTCGTACTCGACTGAGGTGGTGCGAGCGGCGGCGACCGTCAAGCCTGAGCAGGTAGAAGAGATCGTCGCTGCCAAGATGGGGCGGAGAGCGATCTTCCATCGAAGCCGGAAGTTCGTCTTCTACATCCACGAGCAGGCTTTGCGACTCCAGGTCGGCAGCCCCGAGCTGATGGCGGAGCAGCTGCACGACCTGCTGCGCATGTCGGTGCGGCCGTACATCAGCGTGAGGGTCGTCCCTCTCTCGATTGGTGTACACGCCGGGTTGGCAGGCTCGTTCACGAAGCTCGAGTACGAGAAGTTCGAGCCGGTGGTCTACCTGGAAAGCCACAACTCCCACTTGTTCCTGGAGGACAAGGGCTCGATCGCCGTCTACGACGAGGTGCTGGAGGCACTCGCCGCCCAGGCCTTGGATGAGGAACAATCGAGGGAGTTGATCACCAGCTTGCTGACGTGAGGGGACGCGCATGACGGCCTGGCGCAAGAGCAGCTACAGCGGCACTTCCAGTGACTGCGTCGAGGTCGGTCGTGGTGTCGGCATCCGGGACAGCAAGGCGCCGACCACGCACCTGCCCCTCTCGGACAAGGCGTGGTCGGCGTTCCTCACCTACATCATCTCGCCGAGCACCTCCGGGTCGATCGCGATCGGCGAGGGCCGGTAGGCCGGCGGCTCCACCCCCATCAGCGAGCGCACCAGGAAGTCCCAGCAGCGCGTCCGCACGTAGGCGAGCCGGTCGAGGTACAGGTGCTCGGCGCCCGGCACGATGAACATCTCGAAGTCCTTGCCGGCGGCGATCAACGCGTCGGCCAGCCGCAGCGTGTGGTCCGGGTGGACGGTGTCGTCGAGCTCGCCGTGCACGAGCAACAGCTTGCCCTGCAACCGGTCCGCGAGTTCGGTGTTGGACGCGCGGAGCCAGGCCTCCGGGTTGTCCGCGCCGTCGCACGACTCCGCCCAGCCCAGTCCGATGCAACGGGCGTCGTGCGAGCCCGACAGCGCGACGCCGGCGTGGTAGGTCTCCGGGAAGGCGAGCATCGCCCGTCCCGCCGCGAACCCACCGCCGGAGTGGCCCATGACGCCCACCCGGGACAGGTCCATCCACGGCCTTGAAGCAGCCAGCTGGTGCAGGGCCGCGACGTGGTCGTCGAGGCTGCCCGCGTCGGCCAGCCGGCCGTACGAGACGTCGAGGAAGGCCTTGCTGCGGCCCGGCGTGCCGCGGCCGTCCAACGCCACCACCACGAAACCGAGTGCCGCCAACGGTTCTGCGTCCAGACCCATGCCGCCGGGGTCGAAGCACGGGTCGACGCGCGTGACCTGCGGGCCGGGGTAGACGCTGTCCACGACCGGGTAGGAAGCAGACGGGTCGAAACCGCGTGGCTTGTACAGCACGCCGTAGATGTCGGTGACACCGTCGGCTGCCTTGACGCAGAAGCGTTCCGGTGCCGCCCAACCGGTGTCGAGCAACCGGCTGATGTCGGCGCGCTCCAGCGAAACCAGCACGCGGCCCGACCAGTCGCGCACGGACGTCACCGGCGGAGTGTCCACAGTGGAGGCGGAGTCGACGAAGTACTGACCGGAAGGGGTCACGGTGACGATGTGGTCGAGCGTGTCGTCGGTGACGAGCCGGAACCCGGTGCCGTCCAAGCCGATCGAGCACACCGTGCGGCGGTAGGGATCGTCCGCGACCAGGCCGGAAGCGGTGAAGTGGACGACGCGCGCGGCCTCGTCGACGTGCAGGATCTCGCGGACCAGCCAGGAACCGGACGTGACCTGGCCGAGCAACGCGCCGGTGTGCAGGTCGTAGCGGTAGAGGTGGCCCCAGCCGTCGCGCTGCGAGAACCACAGCACCTCGTCGGCCAGCACCCGCACGATCGGCGGGCCGTACATGAACTGGTTGGGGCCGACGCGGGTGTCGCCGGTCTCGGTCAGCACGACGGTGACCTCGCCGGTGGCGGCGTCGAGGCGGTTCAGGGTGAGGGTGTGCAGGTCGCGGGTGCGGCGGAGGAAGTACACCGCCGAGCTGTCGGAGGCCCACCACGCCCAGCCCGTCGTGATCGGTGAGAACTCCGGCATCAGCAGTGGCTCGCACTGGGCGCGAACCGTCGTGCCGGCGGCCACGTCGAAGACGACCAGTTCGGCGAGTGGCATGTCGGTGTCGCCGGGGTAGGCGTAGCGCTGGGTGCGCAGGGCAGGGGTGGGGCCGGACTCCAGCAGCCAGGTCTGCCGGGTGGTGCGCTGGTCGGTCCGGTGGGCCAGGACCTTCGTGGCGTCGGGGGACCAGGCGAGGGCGGGAGGCAGGTGCGGCAGGCCGAACTTGCTCATCAACGTGCCGTAGCTGCCGGAGTCCGGGCCGTAGCCGTAACCGTGGTCGTCCGCGCCGTCGGTGGTCAGGGCCCACTCGCGGTCGCCGGAGCGCGCCCAGAGGTCCTGGCCGCGGCGCGAGACCGCGAACTTGCCGTCCGGGGACGGGATTTCCAGCGGATTGCCCGGCGGAGCGATGAAGGGTGTGGGGTCGAAATCCGGCTCACGGGTGCCCGCGGCCGGGTCGACGACGTGGAACCTGCGGTCGGCGCCGTCGCGGATCTGGTACCAGAAGCGGGCACCACCGTCGATCCACTGTGGACGGACCTTGTCTCCGACGACGAGCTCGCCGGGGGTGGCCGGACGGCGGAGGAGCTTTTCCGCGGCCTGGTAGTTCTCGGTGGTGCTCATGGTGTGTTCGTCTCCCCAGTGGAAGTGGTCAGAGGCTGGCGGCGGTGATGTCGCCGTAGGCCGTGGTGGCGCGGATGGTGAGGTCGGGGGTGTCGTTGTTCTTGAGGGAGTTGTGGATGCGGCCGTAGGTGGTGCCGGCGTCCAGTGCGGCGGAAAGGCCCGCGGCGACGGCGACCTCGATGTCGCCCTTCTGCGTGCTGATCTCCGCGGAACCGGTGAGGCGGCCCACGAACACGTCACCGGCCTGGGTGGTCAGGTGGACGCGCGCGGCCTCGTCGATCTTGATGTCGCTCTGCGCGGCCTCGAAGGCGATGTCCCCGAGGCGGCCGACGCCGCGGAACTCCGCGCTGGCGGCCTTCGCCTCGACGCGGGAACCGGCGGGCAGCTGCACGGTGATCTCGACCGAGCCGGACGGGCCGAGGATCTGGTTGCCGGTCTTGCCCGTGATGCGCAGGACACCGTCGGCGAACTCGACCTCGGTCCGCTCGGCGGCCTGCACGTCGCGGCTCTTCGCGGCGTTCGAGGGGCGGACCTCGACGGCGGTGTCGGTCCGGTCGGCGGCGATGAACTGCACGAGGCCCGCGGGGATGTCGAGAACGGCGGCGATCGGGGCGGGGGTGGTGAACTTCTGCATTGGTCTCAGCTCCAGTGCCTGTTGTTTCTGACACCGGAAACGCTACGTTGCGTTCACGAAATAGGGCAACGAACTTCGTTGCGCCCAAGCTGAGTTTATGCAGCTAGAAGGCCTGAAACTGTTGCAATGGACTTGAAATCTAACGCAACGATCATGGCGTGGAGCGTTGCAATGAGTTAAGTTGAACGCTATGCCAGGAGGACGACTCACCCAGCAGGAACGCCGTCAGATCGCCATCGGGCTCGCGGACGGCCTCGCGTACGCGGAGATCGCGAGGAACCTGGACCGCCCCACCTCGACGATCACGCGCGAGGTCCTGCGCAACGGCGGTCCGACGGGCTACAAGGCCGACATCGCCCAGTTCGCCACCGAACGCCGCGCGCAACGGCGCAAGCAGGCCGCGCCGCGCGGCCGGCAGGTGCCGGAGCGGTCCGACGGGCGCGACCCGGAGGCGGTGCGGGAGTTCGAGGAGTCGTTCGCGGAGATCTTCGTGTCCCAGGGCCTGCCCAAGATGACGGCGCGGGCGCTCGCCAGCCTCTACGCCACCGACTCCGGCAGCCTCAGCGCCGCGGAACTGGTCGGGCACCTGCAGATCAGTCCGGCCTCGGTGTCGAAAGCCGTGGCGTACCTGGAAAGTCAGGGTCTGATCGGCCGCGTGCGCGACGAACGCCGCCGTGAACGCTATGTCGTGGACGACGGCGACATCTGGTACCAGTCGATGATCGCCAGCGCGGCCGGCACCGCCACGCTCGCGGAGGCCGCACGGCAGGGCGTCAGCGTGCTGGGTCCCGGCACCCCGGCGGCCACGCGGCTGGAGAACATCGCGCGGTTCCTCGACTTCGTCAGCGAAAGCATCGTGCGGGCCGCCGAACAGGCCCGCGAGATCCTGCACTCGAAGGCATAGGGTGCGTCACTTGATCTGGTCGATCGCCCACTCCGCCCAGTCGCGCTGCATCGCCGAGAACCGCTTGCCCCACTCCAGGACCAGGCGTCCGTAGAACGACTCGTTGCTCTCGTCCCAGTCGACCGAGGACTCCACCTCCGCCAGCCGTTCCTCGCGTTCCTTCGCCACCTCTCCCATCGTCGCGAGGTAGCCGCGGGCCTGGTCCGGTGAGACCGAGCCGAGGAAGTAGACGCGCAGCAGGCTGCCGCTGCGCGGTGCGGAGCGCGGGTCGACTTCGAGCAGCCAGTGCCGCAGTTCGTCGAGCCCGGTGTCGGTGATCTCGTACTCCTTGCGCCCGCGCGGGCCCTCGGCGTGCACGCGGATCATGCCCGCGGCCTCGAGCTTGCCGAGCTCGCCGTAGAGCTGGCTCTGGGTTGCGGACCAGACGTTGCCCATCGCCCGTTCGAAGCGTTTGAGCAGGTCGTAGCCGCTTCCGGGCTCGTCGGCCAGCATTCCGAGCACCGCGTGTCGAAGGCTCATGACGTCATCATGACATTCCACTATTGACATGTCCACGCAGGAGCTTCTAACTTCGACATGTCACAGTTGGAAGGTCGAGAAAGGGATCGCCGTGAACTACCTCAAGAGCCTCGCTCCGTGGATCGCCTTCGCCGTCGTCGCGACGCAGTTCGACTGGCGCTGGTCCGCACTGGCGGGCCTGGTCATCTCCGCGGTGACGGTCCTGCTCGCCCGCCGTGAAGGCCGCAAGGCGGACACGTTGATCATCGAGCTGAGCGGGTTGGTGTTCTTCACGCTGCTCACCGCAGTCGCGTTCAGCTTCCCGGCCTCGCCGCTGAAGACCTACACCGGCGCGCTCACCGACGCCTGGCTGGCGCTCACCGCCTGGGGCTCGATCGCCATCGGCAAGCCGTTCACCCTCGGCATCGCCCGCACGACCACGCCGGAGAAGTTCTGGGACAACCCGGTCTTCAAGCGGATCAACCTGATCATCACGCTCGCCTGGGCGATCAGCTTCACCGTCGGCGGCATCGTGGGCATCGCGCTGCTGAACTACGCGCCGCACGCCACTCTCGCGCTGATCGCGCTCAAGGTCCTCGGCTTCGGCGTCCCGGTGGCCTTCACCATCCTCTACCCGCGCAAGGCCCGCGCTCGTGCCCAGCAGGCCGGCTGATCAGACGCGCACCGCCACGGCCACACCTTGACCCACGCCAACGCAAGCAGCCGCGATGCCGATGCCACCACCACGTGCCCGCAGATGCCGCGCCACATCGATGATCACGCGCGGCATCGAGGCGCCGAGCGGATGCCCGTACGCGATCGCGCCACCGTGCACGTTGACCTTCTCGCGGTCGATCTCCGGCAGGTGGTGCAGCACCGACAGCGCCATGGCGGCGAACGCCTCGTTGATCTCCCACAGGTCGACCTGAGAGGCCTCGATGTGCAGGCGCTTCAACAACTTCCGGATCGCCGAGACCGGCGCGACGGTGAACCGGTGCGGCTCCTCGCCGGTCGTCGCGGACCCGAGCACCTCGCCCAACGGCTCGACGCCCAGCTCGGCGGCCATGGCCTCGGTGCCCATCAACGCGGCCAAAGCACCGTCGTTCAACGGGGACGCGTTGCCGGCGGTCACTGAACCGTTCTCGGAGAAGGCCGGCTTCAGCTTGGCCAGCTTCTCGACGCTCGTGTCCGCGCGGACGTTCTCGTCGCGCCGCACCGCAGTGCCGTCCGGCAGCTGCACGGCGAATGCGAAGCCCTCGTGCACACCGGCGTCCCACGCAGCAGCGGCACGCCTGTGCGACCGCAGCGCGAAGTTGTCCATCTCGGCGCGGGTGATGCCCAGTTCGTGCGCCACGTTCTCGGCGGCCAGGCCCAGCGGAACGGTGTAGTGCTTGGGCATCCGCGGGTTGACCAGCCGCCAGCCGAGCGCGGTCGACACGGTCTCCATCCGGTCCGGGAACGCCTTGTCCGGCCGTGCCGTCACGAACGGCGCCCGCGACATTCCCTCGACGCCACCGACGATCAGCAGGTCCGCGTCGCCCGCGAGCAAGGCCCGCGCGCCCTGGACGACCGACTCACCACCGGACGCGCACAGGCGGTTCAGCGTCACGCCCGGCACGGAGACCGGCAGGCCCGCGAGCAGCGCGGCCATGCGGGCGACGTTGCGGTTGTCCTCTCCGGCACCGTTCGCGTCACCCAGCAGCACGTCGTCGATGCGCGCCAGGTCCAAACCGGGATAGCGGCGCAGCAGGTCGACGATGGGCAACGCGGCGAGGTCGTCCACCCGGATGCCGGAGAGACCTCCGCGGTACCTGCCGAACGGCGTGCGGGCTGCGTCGAGGATCAGTGCGCGGGCCATGGCCCCATCTTGCGCCAATCAGGGCTTCAGCAGGAACGGGACGTAACCCGTTTCGGGAGGCACGTCTGAATCGGTGCTGAACGCCTTCACCTCGATCGCGTGCGCGCCCGCGCTCAGCGCGCTCGTGTTCAGTGAGATCCGCCATCGGCCCGCGGCGCCGGGTCCGTCCGCCGTGGTGGGGACGGTCGCGACGTGGTTGCCGTCGAGCCTGATCTCGTACCCGGCGAGACCCGCGACCGCGGCGTGCAGGGCGTCGACGCGGACCTCCAGGACCACCCGCCCCCTGGTGAACGCGGCACCGTTCTCGATCGGCTGACCGCTCGCGTCCAGCATCTCGGGGACGGGGTCGGCGAGCACCGGACGAGCGTCGACGAGCGGGGTGCCGGACTGGCGTTGCGGCGGGCTCTTGGGGCCGGTCAGCTCCACGTCGGTGTGGGTGACCTGGACGCGTTCCTGGGTGACCAGCCCGACGTTGAGGTTGTCGGTGAAGGCTTCCTTCGGCAGGTCCGCGACCGCGGGGTACTCGGCACCGGGCTTCCACGGCGTGCCCGGCACCGCGGGTCTCAGCGGCACCTCGACACCGTTGATCCTCACCGCCGTGACGGGGTCGCTCTCGCGCGACGGGATCAGGGAGATCCGCAGCTGGCCCGCGGTGACGTCCTGGATCGGGTTGGCGCTGCTCACCGGGCTGTCGATGCGGACCTGAGGGGTCGGCGCGGCGGGAGGCGCGTCGGATTTGGCAGTCCGGTAGCCGATGAGGTCGACGCCGGCGCGGATGCGGTCGCCCGCGAGCGCCGCGACGCCGAACAACGCGGTCGCCTCACGCCACTGCGGCACGAACGGGCTGGTCGCGACGATGTCGCCGTCCCTGGTGACCTGGGTGCCCTTGCTGGTCAGGACGATCTCCCAGCGCACGGTCACGCCCGGCACCGCGGGCGGGATCGGCTTGGTCGCGGTGCCGTCCGGCACGAGCTCGACGATGGAGTTGCCGACGACGTCCGTTGACACCGTCGCGCGGATGGCGCCCGGTAGCACCGGGTCGCCCTGGACGCTGACCGGGCCCGGCACGAGGTCCAGCAGCAGCTTGCCGCCGGTGCTCGGGGCGTCGGTCTCGATCACCAGGCGGCTGTCGTCGTCGGTGCGGACGAACGGCGTGCGCGACCTCAACGTCACCGCACGCGTGCCGCAGCTGCTGCTGATGATCAACCGGTCGTGGTCGGCGTCGTCGCCGGAGGTGGCACGGGCGCAGTCGGTGCGCTTGGCGAGGCGCCAGCGCTGCAGGTCGGGCTCGTCCGGCTGGTCGAAGCGGTCGACGAACGTGTACGGGGCGTTGTCGGCGCGTGGGGTCGCCCTGGTCCTGGCAGGTTCGGAGCGCTGGCCGAACGAGTCGACCGCGCGGATCTCGATCTGCTGCTCGCGGTCGTTGTCCAGGCCGTTGAGCTGGGTGCCGGGCCTGGTCACGAGCTTGGTCCGGTCGCCCCACCGCACCTCGTAGGAGGGCGCGTCGCCGGTCCAGTTGAGCTGGATCTTGTGGTGCCCGCCGCGCGCCACCACGTTGGCCGGTGTCGCCGGTCGCCCCTGCGGGCTGGGCACGAGCACCTGCTCCGCCACGTACGGCTTGAGCTTCGTCGGCGGAGGGGGAGCCGTGGGCAGCGTCGAATTGCCCCCGTCGGTGTCGCGCAGGAGGATCACTCCCACCACCAACGCGAGGCCCGCGACAGCGAAGGCGACCCGCTTCATGCGGGTCACGCTAGGGCGTTGCCGCCAGCTCGAACACGGTTTCGGTGGTAACGGGTTCGCCATGGTCCGCCGGAAGGACGCTGAGCTTGAGCCGAGCGTGCGACCCCGGCTCCAGGTTCTTCGCCTCCAGCCAGAACTCGTGCCTTCCCGGCACCGCCGCGCCCTGCTCGTCGGTCGGCAACGAGACGACCCGCCTGCCGTTGAGTTCGAGCTCGATCCCGCGATGACCGATGGCGTTGATCTCGGCCGTGACCAGGATCCGGCCGCGGTGCGGGAGGACCTGCGGCGGCTTGGTGCCGTCCTCGTGCACGACGTGCAGCCTGGGACCGCCGGTCTTGATGCCGCCCGGCCGGTCCGGGAGCCTCGGCAACGCGCCGGGGCGGCTCTCCGGCTTGCGGATCACCACGAGCCGGGCCGGTTCGGCGGCCGCGATCCTGCCCGCGCCGACCGGCACCTCGGTGACCCTGATCTGGTTACCCGGCTCGGGCGTGACGATCTTGGCGGCCACCGCGTCCTGCGGCACCTCGGTGTCCGGGCCGATCGGGACGACCTCGGTGGGCACGACCCGTTCCGGCACGCCACCGACGCCGAACGCGTCCAGGAAGCCGCCGCCGTCGATCCGGATCCGCGGGTGGAGCAGCGGCGTCGTGATCGTGACGGGCTCGTAGGCGACGACGACGCCGTCCCGCAGCGCCAGCACGGCGTCCGGCAGCACCCGCATCTCCCAGCGGTGCCGCACGCCCGCGACGAGGCCGGTCAGCGGCGCGTCACCGAGCTGCACCTGCTTGCCGGTGCGGGGGAGGTCCGGGTCGGCGATGATCCGCGTGCCCTGGGTCGTGACGTCCAGGCTGACCGCGTCGCGCGGCTGGGCGTCCTTCTCGCCGAGGTACTGCCAGGGGTCCGGCAGCAGCGTCAGCCGCACGTGACTCGACTCGACCGCCCCGGCCACGCTGATGATCGCCCGCGCGATGGCGCCGTCACTCGCCGGCACGCCGAGCCTGATGGGCGTGTTCGACTGGAACGCGGCCGTCTGGCAGTCGACGTCGACGCGCTTGCCCGGCCCGAACGGGCGGAGCCCCAGGCACTCCGGTTCCGCGTCGACCCGCCACTTGCGCGGATCGAGCGACTCCGGTCCGTCGAACCTGTCGACCTGGCCGACGAGCTGGTCGTCCCACTTGTCGTCGTAGACGTCCGCGGGCGTCGCGGTGATCTTGAGCGGCTCCGAGCGCCTGCCGGTCGCGTTGACCGCCCGGATCTCGACCTCGACCTGCTCCTCCGGGCTCAACCCGGGGATCTCCACCTCGGGTCCCGGCACGAGCTGCTCGTTGCCGTTCCACCGCACCTCGTACGCCGGCGCCGAGCCGTTCCACGAGATCTGCAGCGCGTCCGCGTCGAGCGCCTGCGCCCGCGCGTTGGTCGGCTTCACCGGTTCCTGCTGCTGCACGACCTCGACGGAGGCGTCGATCTCCCGCTTCAACGTGTCCGGCGCGTCGCTCGTGCGCAGCGCCACGACGGCGGCGATGACGAGCGCCAGTCCACCGAGCCCGCCGGCGAGCGTCCGTCGATCCACCCGGCGACCCTACGACGTTTCCGCTGTGGCGGTGCTGCCGTTCAGCCCAACCACACGTCCGCCGCGCGACCCCAGGTTGCGCAGTGCCGCCAGTGCTCCCGGCTTGGTCAGATCGATCGTGACGGGGGTGCGGTTAGGCTGGTTGACCAGCGCGTTTCGTCCTTCATGGCCTGCCTCGATGGTCTTGGCGAGGCCGCCGGTGGACGCGAGTGATCCGCGTGCCGCGCCCAGCCGTCCGAGAGCGTCGTCCACGGCCATCAGCAGTGCGTCCCGGTTGCCCTCGCACATGGCGCGGACCAGTTCCGGCCTGCTGCCCGCGACCCGCGTGCCGTCGCTGAAGCTGCCTGCCGCGAGCGCCATCGCGAGCGGTCCGCCGTCCGCGCCCACCGCGGCCAGGATCGCGGCCATCACGTGCGGCAGGTGGCTGATCCGCGCGACCGCCTCGTCGTGCTCCTCCGGCGTGGTCGGCACGACGTGCGCGCCGAGGTCGAGGGCGAGCTGGATGACGTCGTTGAGGTGGTCGTCGGCCTCCTCCGGCGTGACGACCCAGGCGGCGTTCCGGAAGAGGTCCGCGCTGCCCGCGTCCCAGCCGCTGCGGCTCGTGCCGGCCATCGGGTGCCCGCCGACGAACCGGACGTTCTTGGCGTACCGGTGCACGGCGTCGTGCACCGGGCCCTTGACGCTGGTCACGTCGGTGAGGCGGGTGCCGGCGGGGATCTTGCGGAGGAGGTCCGGCAGCGCGGGCAGCGGCACGGCGAGCACGACGAGCGCCTCGGGGTCGCGGCCGAGGGCCTCGTCGATCCCGGTGACGTCGAAGCCCTCGGCGCGCGCCCTGTTCGCGTCTTCCCTGCTCGCCGTCGCACCCCACACCGTGCGCCCGGCAGCCTTGGCGGCCCGCAGCACCGAGCCGCCGATCAGTCCCAGTCCGATCACGCACACGTCTCGCACGCGCACATCATTCCGTGCGACGCGTGCTCGGAACTACCGGAGGGCGTCCAGCGCGAACGCCGCGTACGTCGCCACCCCGTGCTCCATCGCGGCCTCGTCGAACAGCACCCGGTTCGAGTGGTTGGGCGCGGCGTCGTCCAGGTCGATCCCGCGCGGGCACGCGCCGAGGAACGCGAGCGCGCCCGGCACCCGTTGCAGCACGTAGGAGAAGTCCTCCGCGCCCATCAGCGGGTCCTGCATCGGCTCGCTCCACGACGGCCCCATCAGCTGCGCCGCCAGGTCGACCACGTGCTGCCCGACGGCGTCGTCGTTCACCGTCACCGGGTAGCCCGGCACGATGCTGACCTCCGCGTGGCACCCGTACGCGGCCGCCGTGTGCTTCACGACCTGCTTGAGCTCCTTGTGCACGAGCTTGCGGGTCTCCTCCGACAACGTCCGGATCGTCCCGTCGAGCGTCGCCGTCTCCGGGATGATGTTCGTCGTCGTACCGGCCTTGATCTGCGCGACCGTCACCACCGCCGGCTGGTGGACGCTGATCCGGCGGCCGATCATCGTCTGCAACGCCCCGACCATCGCCGCGGCGGCAGGCACCGGGTCGAGCGCGTTGTGCGGCATCGCGCCGTGGCCGCCACGACCCTTCACGTGGATGTGGAACGTGTCCGCGGACGCCATCATCGGCCCCGGCCGGCACGTCACCACGCCCGACTTCATCGTCGAGGTGACGTGCAACGCGAACGCCTTCTCCACGCCGCCGTCCAGCAGGCCTTCCTCGATCATGTACCGGGCGCCGTGGTAGCCCTCCTCGCCCGGCTGGAACATGAACACGACCCGTCCGCTCAGCGCGTCCCTGCGGTCGGCCAGCAGCCGGGCCGAACTCGCCAGCATCGCCACGTGCGTGTCGTGCCCGCACGCGTGCATGCTGCCGTCCACTTCGGACGCGAACGGCAACCCGGTGTCCTCCTGCAGCGGCAACCCGTCCATGTCCCCGCGCAAGAGCACCGCCGGCCCCGGCCGTCCACCCTCCAGCACCGCCACCACCGAGGTGGTCGACTCACCCGTCGTGACCTTGAGCGGCAGCCCCTCCAACGCGTGCAGGATCGCCGCCTGCGTCTTGGGGAGCTGAAGGCCCTGTTCGGGATGGCGGTGGATCTGGCGCCGCAGCGCCACCGTGCGGGGCTGCAGCGCGCGAGCCCCTTCGAGCAGTCCGGCGAGACGAGGGTCCGACGTAGTTGTGCTCATCTACCGATGGTGCCACCACCTCGGCTACCGGGAAGGTCGTCTGGGCCCTACGGTGTGCACATGACAGAGCAGGAGCCGGTCAACGGCTTCGCGGTCGCGGTCGTCCGGGAGGACGGCCGCTGGCGGTGCAGCAGGATGGACAGCTCCGCGCTGTCGGAGCTGGACGCGGCGATCACACAGCTGCGCCAACTGCGGTCGACCGGTGCCGTCTTCGGCCTGCTCGCCGTGGACGACGAGTTCTTCATCATCCTGCGCCCGGTGCCCGGCGGAGTGGCGTTGCTGCTCTCCGACGCGGCCGCCGCACTCGACTACGACATCGCAGCCGACGTCCTGGACCTCCTCCGCGTCGAACCGCCGGACGAGGAGGACACCGAGCTCTGGCCCGAGGGCGACCTCGGCGTGCTGTCCGACCTCGGCATGCCGTCGCACGAGCTCCAGATCATCGTCGACGAGGTCGACCTCTACCCGGACGAGCAGCTCCAGATGATCGCCCAGCGCATCGGCTTCATCGACGAGTTCACGAAGCTGCTCGACACGATCCAGGCGTGATCTCCTCCGAGTCCATGGTCCGCGCCGCCCTCGCCGCGGCTTCGTCGTCGGGCGCGGACGTCCCGATCGGCGCCGTCGTCTTCGCTCCGGACGGCTCAGTGCTCGCCTCCGCCTGCAACGCGCGCGAGGCGCTGGGCGACCCGACCGCGCACGCCGAGATCCTGGCCCTGCGCGAGGCGGCCTCCCGGTTCGGCGACGGCTGGCGGCTCGACGGCTGCACCCTCGCCGTGACGCTGGAACCGTGCACGATGTGCGCCGGCGCGTTGGTGCTGGCACGTGTTTCTCGTCTCGTTTTCGGCGCCTGGGAGCCCAAAACGGGCGCTGTGGGGTCGCTTTGGGACGTCGTTCGCGACCGCCGGCTCAACCACCGGCCCGAGGTGCAGGGCGGCGTGCTGGAGGACGAGTGCGCTGACCTGCTGGAACGCTTCTTCCGGACCCAGCGTTAACCCACTGGATCGCGTCTTGTATTGTTCTTACCGGTGGCGTGTCCGAGCGGCCGAAGGAGCACGCCTCGAAAGCGTGTGAGGTGCAAGCCTCCGTGGGTTCAAATCCCACCGCCACCGCCAAAGCTGGAAGGCGAGTGCTCGTGAAGAGCACTCGCCTTTTGCTTTGTCGGGTGTCTTGTGGGGGGGGGGGGGCCCCCCCCCCCCCCCCGGGGGGGGGGGGGGGCGGGGCCCCCCCCCCCCCCCCCCGGCCCCCCCCCCCCCCCCCCCCCCCCCCCCCGGGGGCCCCCCCCCCCCCCCCATAAAAACAAACCAA
>NZ_JBSGBE010000004.1:0-9422 GCF_053601075.1 Lentzea sp. NPDC004789
AACACCGGCACCCACTCCGGCCGGTCCGCACTGATCACCTGATCCACACCAAGATCATCGATCGCGGCGACACACCGTTACGGGACAACCTTTAGGGGGTCAAGTGTCGCGACGGCTGTTTTCGCATGCTTTTGTCTCATTAATTGTGTTGGCTCAGGTGGGTCTCGGCACGAAGGTCGCGCTGGCCGAGCCCGAACCACCGCCACCGCCGCCACCAGCGCAGCAGGCGCAGGTGAGCAACAAGGACATTCCAACCGGAAAAGTGCGGCAGGCCGACGCCACCGTGGCGCCGCAGCTGCAGGCAATTCCACCGGTCGAGCCCGTTGATCCGGGGCCGAACGGATCGGTGCAGGTTCCGCGAGAAAGATCCAGGGCACTGCAGGAAATCCCGGCGCTGCCCGCGCTGAATCCCGCTGCGGGCACCGTGCCGGTCGAGAAGGCGCCGGTCGTGCCGAATCCGCAGGCCCGCCCCCACCAGCTGGCGCTGCCGGAGCAGCCGGGCCAGAAGCTGGTCGACCTGACCGCCGCGGACGCCCTGACCACGCTGAAGAACGCGGGCCGGACCACCCTGCAGGGCACCCCCGACCTCGACGCGACGAAGCTGCAGCCGCAGGTGTCGTCGGCGCAGTTCATCGACCCGACCCGGCGGGCGACGCTGCAGGAGCTGATCGACGCCCTCACGTCCGGGAACATCCCGCCACCGCTGCCCGTGGACCCGCTGGCGCTGCTGAACGAGCTGCCGGACGGCATCCCGAGGATCACCTACCGGGTCTGCTCCGAGTCGGCGACCAAGCAGGTCTCCTGCTCGCTCACGCTGCCGCTCGGCGTGCCCGCGATCGTCGACGTCACCGGTGACCGCACGCCCGACGTGCTCGCGGACGTGCTGCCCGCCGTCGCGGTCGGCGAGCTCGTCGGCCCGGTCCGCGACCTGCTGAACGTGCAACGGCAGATCGACGACGCGACGAAGCGGCTCAACGTCGTGCTGGAGCTGCTGAAGGACCCGCTGAACGTGATCCTGCACCCCGAGCTGCTGATCGAGAAGCTGCAGCTGGAGTCGTTGCTGGACGACCTGAGGACCACGCTGCAGGAGAAGCTGGAGGCGTTGCTGCGGATCATCAACGTCGGCCTCGCGATGGTCACGTTGCGCCTGCCCACCAGCGAGTTCGCCGGCCGCGACCTGCCCGCGCACGTGTGGGGCGTCTACGACCTGCCCGGCCACAAGCGGGTGTCGCTCGGCTACGACGGGTTCCGCCGCGGCACCAGCCTCTCCACGGCCACGATCGGCATCTTCACGTTGAACCCGTTCGAGATTGCGCGCGGCGTGTTCGACGTCAAGGCGTCGTTGCTGCAGCTCGGTGCGGGCGACGCGTTCGCGATCACGGCCGGCATCGCGTCCGTGCGGGACGACGACAAGGGTGACGCGTACGACCCGACCGTGGCCAGCGCGCGCTTTTCGCCCGTGCCGAGGCTGTTCACCGCGCACGCGTTCATCGACATGGGCGCGCAGGACCGGCCGCAGAAGGCCACTGTGGACGCACGCAGTGACGTCGGCACGCACCTCGACGCCCAGGTGCTGACCAACCAGGGCGGCCGGAACAGGTTCGACCAGCTCAAGATCGACACGTTGCCGTCGCAGGTGTCCGCGGCGATGACCCGGCCGGTCGGCGGTGGCGAGACGACGATCGACTACCAGGCCGAGTCGGCCATCGCCGACGTGCTGTTCGCCGACTACGTCTACAGCGGCCAGGACCGGCTCGACTGGGCCGTGCAGGCCGGTGCCAAGGCCGTGCCCGCGAAGTGGGACGCGCAGCTGAAGACCGAGCAGGACAAGATCTCCGCGCACTACACGGCTTCCGGCGCGCTGGAGTCGCTGGACGTGAACTTCTACGACCGCGATCCCGCGATCGTCGGCCGCGGGGCGTTGCGCAGGCTGCCCACCAAGGTCGACTTCGAGGTCGACCGAGGTGCCAGGCACGCGAACTTCACCGCGGACCAGCCGCTGGGGGCGGCGACCCTGGCGTTCTCCAAGAACCTCGGCGCGTTCGCGCCCCTCGAAGGCGACCACACCACGGTGATCACGCGGGACCAGGCGATCGGTGCCAGCGCGCAGGTGAGCGGGCTGAAGCTGGTCGACGCGTTCTTCGACGGCCACACCCGGCTGCGGACCGAGTTCTCGCCGGGCGGACAGGCGTTCGTCGGTGCCGCCGACGTCGACGGCGAGCACAAGGCGCGGCTGGAGATCTCCAACCTGCCCAGGACCGCGTCGATCGACGCGGACACGGCGGCGCGCAAGATCGCCTACCGGGCGAGCGAGGTCATCGACCGGGCGCACGTCGCGTACACGAACACCAAGAGCGGTCCGACGCTGTTCGGCACGGT
The DNA here is from genome assembly GCF_053601075.1 of Lentzea sp. NPDC004789. Classification (NCBI taxonomy): domain Bacteria; kingdom Bacillati; phylum Actinomycetota; class Actinomycetes; order Pseudonocardiales; family Pseudonocardiaceae; genus Lentzea; species Lentzea sp. NPDC004789. The sequence continues at coordinate 2,380 of NZ_JBSGBE010000004.1, forward strand.
GCTCGCCGTACCGTCCACTGTGGACGTCGAGTACGACCTCGGCGACAAGCCGCGGGTCAAGTACACGGCGTCCGGCCGCATCCCGCGGATCGAGCTCTTCGCGAGCCCCGACCACGTCGAGCAGCTGCGGCCGGAGGACGACAGGTACCTGTCCGCGTTGACGACCGGGGTGCCGACGAGCGTCGAGGTGCTGGTCGACCTCGCCGCCAAGCACCTGCAGGGCGAGCTCGCGCAGTCGCTCGACCTGGTGGACGTCGTGGCGCGGTTCCCGGTCGGTGGCCGGGACTGGACCGCGCTCACGCACCTCGAAGCGGTGCCGGCCGACTTCGACGCCGACTGGGCGGACGGCAACCTGCGGTTCCGCGCGCTGAGCGCACCGCTGGGCGTCGCGAAGCTCGCGGTGACCAACCACCGCGACACGACCGCGCCCACCGGTCTGCACGCGGCCGTGCACTACCGCCAGACCACGCAGGACCTGGACGCGAGCGTGTCGGTGCGCAAGCTGTCGCACGTCGAGTACTCGCGGGCCTCGACCGGCAACCAGACGTTCCGGCTCGACACCGACACGGGCGGTGATCCCGTGTTCGTGGACGCGGACGTGCTGCTGGCGGCCGGGAACACCGACGACACCAGGTACTCCGTGCTGGGCCGGATCGACAACCTGCCGAGCACGATCCGCGTCGACGTCGGTGACGGCAAGATCACCTACGCGGCCGACCGCAACGTCGGGCTGGCGTTGAACGTGGCGTTCGGCAAGATCTCCGCGCTGAACGGGCTCGGTGCGCCGTTGTTCGCCAACGGTGTCGCCGCCGTCGCCCGCGGCTGTGCGGAGGGTGCCGGGTGCGCGAAGGACCAAAGCCCGTTCTGCCAGGTGTTCCCGCGCTGCTTCGGCGTCGTCGGCACGGTGCGGTTGCCGGGCCTGCCGACCGGGATCACGATCGACCTCAACGCGCGCAAGGTCGTGCTGGACGACTACCGGCCCACCGCGCCGCTGCAGGCGTACGTGGGCGTGCACGGGTTGATCGACCGGCTGCCGGACTTCAAGGCGCTGGCCACGTTGTCCGGTCTCGCCTCACCGGTCGACCTCACCGTCGGCCCGCTGGACGTGGCCGACGGCAAGATCGACGTCGGGTACACCGCGTCCGCGCCGCTGGGCACGTTGACCCTCGAAGCCGATGCCCGCACGACCGACGCGCGGTTCCCCGTGCTGCGGGCCAAGGGCGTCGTCGGCAAGCTGCCCGCGTCGATGCACCTGGTCGGTCAGCTCGGCGACCGCACCTCGGTGAGCATGCGCAACTCCGCACCGGTCGACGAGATCTCGCTGACCGTGACCGGGGACAGCGCCGGGTACCTGCGCGCAGGTGTCTTCGGCGTGCCGGCCTCGGCGGACGTGCTGGTGGACGCACCGGCGAAGCACGCGGAGGTCACCATGTCGGCACCGATCGGTGCCGTCACGGCGCTGGTGCGCGACATCCCGGTGAACGGCCGCAGGTGGTCCGCGTTCGGCGATCTGCGCGACATCCCGTCGAAGTTCACCGCCGACTGGGCCGAGGGCAGGTACCTGCTGGCGGCCGAGTCCGCACCGCTGGGATCGGCGGCGTTCGCGGTGACGAACCACGACGGTGCCCAGGCGCCGACGGGTTCGCACCTCGCGGTGCACTACAACCAGTCCACTGAGGACGTTGACGCCAGCGCGGCGCTCAGCGGGTTCTCCAGGGCCGAGTACACGCACACGGGCGGCGACTTCACCACGAAGTTCAACATCGCCTCGCAGACGATCGCGCTGGACGCCGACGTCCGGCTGAACGGCGCGGTGCGGCTGGCCGCGCTCGGCAGGCTCGGCCCGGTGCCCAGCACGTTGACGATCGGCTCGAACAAGGGCGTGCTCACCTACCGCGCGGACCGGCAGCTCGCGCTGGAACTGCAGGCCTGGCTGGGCAAGGAGGCCGCGCTGAACGGCCTGGGCGCACCGAAGTTCGCCAACGGCATCGCGGTGGTGGACGGCAAGTGCGCGGGTGACGGCTGCCCGCGCGACGACGGCCCGTTCTGCACGGACCGCGGTTGCTACGGCGTGGTCGGCATCATCAACATCTCGGGCCTGCCGACCGAGGTGACCGCCGACCTCACCACCAGCTCGTTCTCGTTCAGCAACTACCACCCGGTGGTCGACCGGCTGGAGCTCTACGTCGCGGACTCGGTGTTCACGCCGGAACCGCTGACCGGGGCGAAGGCCAAGGTGACGCTGACGAACCTGCCGGCCGCCATCGACTTCAAGCTGGGCCCGATCTCCATGGGCACCAACGGCTTGGAGTTCAAATACGACGCGGGTGTCGTCAAGGCCGGTTCGATCGAGGTGCACGCCGAGGCCTACAACGTGCCGAAGCTCGGCACCGCGCGGGCGCTGGCCCAGCTCGACCCGATCCCCGGCAAGGTCGACGTGAAGGCCAAGTTCGGCGAGGGTTCGAAGATCAGCGTCGACAACTCGGCACCGATCAGCAACCTGATGCTGAAGGCGTCCGCGACCTACGAGGGCAAGCCGGCCAGCGGCATCGCGCAGCTGACCGACGTGCCCGCGCAGTTCGAGATCACCACGGCGGTGAAGACGGCGGGCATCACGGCGCCGGACTTCGCCTACACCTCGCCGGCGAGCACCCTGGACGGCCTGTTCGCCCTGGAGGCGCAGATCGTCCTGGCCACCAGTGACGAGCCGGACGCGATCAAGGGCGGCATCAGCGGGATCTCGCTGCGGTTCCAGGACCTCGGCGGCAGGACCGAGGCGACGCTGAAGCAGGACTCGTCCGTCGAGTTCAAGTCCGCGCCGCGCACGCCGTTGATCGAGTTCCACACGGGCCTGATCCTCGCGTCGGAGTTCAAGAAGACCGACGTGGACCAGGAGCTGTTCTCCGACCCGGTCAACTTCTTCACCGGCACGCTGCGCGGCCACTACGGGCTCAAGCCGTCGAAGATCGCGGACATCGGCTTCGCGATCCACGACATCGCCGCGCTGACCGTGCGCCCGGCCAAGGTGCCGTTCAACATCGACGGCGTGCCGGCGTTCGCGGGGTACGTGATGCCCGCGTTCGACCGCGGTGACTACGACCGCGTGGAGGTGGGCACGAGCGGTGTCGACATCAACGCGGACGTCGACCTCCGCTTCCGGATCGAACGTCCGCTGGGCCTGCCCGACGCCTACGACGAGAGGCTGGTGCTGGGGGAGACGCACACGATCCAGTACCACCGCTACGACCAGCAGTACCGGCCGATCAGCTCGAAGCTGCAGCTGGCGGCGCTCGGCGTGGACCTCGGCTGCCTGCAGCTGTCGACCAAGCCCGGCAAGGTCGCGACCGGCCCCAACGGTATCGTCGTGCACGGCGCGGACGGACAGCAGATGATCATGTTCCTGGACGCGGGTGACGCGATCCCGGACTACCTGATCGACCTGCTGGCGTACTTCGCCTCCCCGTTCGCCGACTCCCAACTCGGCATCAGCGACTGGAATCTCGGTTCGTGTTGATCAGGAATCTCCTCGCAGTGCTGCTGGTCGTCGCCGCCTCCACCGCGGCGACGGCCTGCAGCGCGTTCTGCACCGGCACCGCACTGCAGGCCCGTCCGGCGTCCGGCACCCCGCTGGTGCTGGAAGCGGTGCTGACGTCGGACGGCTCGCCCGTCTCCGGTGGCCGCGTGGCGTTCTACACGCGCGCCACCGGCCCTTCCGGTGCCGAGGAGGGCCGGCTGATCGCGCAGGCGACCAGCGGGTCCGACGGCGTGGCCCGCCACGAGGTGGAGGGCGGACGGTCCGCTTTGGACTATCCGGGCGCGACCCTGAACGGCTACAAGGCCACCTTCGACAACCTCGACAAGCTCAACGGCGTGCGCTACTGCTCGTCGTCGGCGGAGGGCAGCATCTCGTGAGGCTCCTCGTGGTGGCTCTGGTGCTCTTCACCGTCTCCTGTGGACAGTCGGGTTCCGCGGTGAACTCGGCGGACTGCACCAGGGTCTCCTCGATCATGTCCTCCGGCCGGCCGTCGGCCTCGCTGGGCACCGACCTCCTGGTGCCGCCGGAGGTGACGGGCCTCGCCGGTTCCGTGCTGCCCGCCGCGTCCGGCGCCGAGGTACCGGCGGGTCAGTCGACGCTGGCGCAGCCCGACCCCGACGTGGACCGGGTCGTGGCGGCGGGCAAGGTCTCGTCGCTGTCCGGCCTGCGGGCGTCGGTGGAGAAGCTGATCAGCGCCCGCGGCTGGCGCGTGGGCGGCAACAGCTCCGCGTCCGACGGCCGGTTCTCCCTGGAGTATCAGGGTCCGGGCATCTCGGGCTCGGTCGTCGCCCTGCCGTGCGCCGAACCGCTCTACCTGGTGACCGCGGAGGTGTCGCCACCGCTGCCCGCCTCGGACGCCCCGTTCACCTGCGACCGGCTGCGCTCGGCGTTCCCCGGCATCCAGCCGGGTGAGCCGGGCACCTGCACGCTGACGTCGGGCGACACCCGGCTCCAGGTGACCTTCGTCCGGCCGCCGGTCGACGCGTTCCGCTGGCGGCCGCGGTTGCAGGAGCTGCGCCGCAACGCCCACGACTACGCGGCGCTGTTCTGCGGTCCTTCCGCTCGTCCCACCGTGTCCGGGTTCGTCTCGCACTGCGTGTCGCAGGACGCCTTCGGCGGGCGGGCGGCGGTGAGCGCCGTGCGGGACAACGACTTCTGGGCCGGGGCGCAGGTCGAGCTGAAGAACGCGACCGGCGAGCAGGCCAGGGCGATGGCGGAGTCGGCGGTCCGCGCGCTGACCGGCTGACCGGAGCCGACCGTCCTCAGCGGACCCGGATTCAACCGTTCGGGCAACGCGCTCACATCTCCTGTGGAATGCTCTGGGCCGTACGGTCGAGTGCGAGGTGGAGTGCTGGTGAAGACGCCCGAAGAGTGGATGCGGGACTTCGAGGCGAAGATCGCCGACGCGCAGGCGAAGGCCGCCGCGGTCCAGGAGGGGCTGGCGCAGGCGGGTGGTTCTGCCTCGTCGAACGACGGGACGATCAGGGTGAGCGTCGCGCCGAACGGTGCGCTGACCGGCCTTGAGCTGACGGCGGACGCGATGCGGAAGTCGCACAGCCAGCTGTCCGGCGAGATCCTCGAGATCGCGCGCAAGGCCCAGCGCGGTGCCGCCGTGAAGGTCGCCGAGACGTTCGGTGCGGTCGAGGGCGAAGGCTCCGAGACGTATCGGATGATCACCGAGTACCTGCCGCCGCCGGAGGAGGAAGAGCAGCCGCAGGCCTCGGCGTACGCGTTCAACGAGGAGTACGAGGAACGCGCCGCGACCGCCACGCCGCCGCCTCCCGCCCGTCGTCCCGCGCCGCGTCCGAGCACCGACGAGGACGAGGACTTCGGCGACAACTCGATCTTCCGCAACCGCTGAGCCGCACTGGGGGAACCGTGGCAGAGGAGAACAGCACGACCACGTGGTCGAGCGGAGCCGGCGTGGTGGACAGCGTCGCGGGCTTCGTCGACTCGCTGACGTCGGAGTCCGAAGGGGAGGGCCCGGACGTCATCGACGTCGCGCTCGGCGGTGCCGGGATGGTGGTCGACCTGGTCGCCACCATGGCGAACCCGCTGGGCATGCTCGCGTCCGCCGGTGTCGGCTGGCTGCTGGAGCACGTGGACTTCCTGCGCGAGCCGCTGGACGCGTTGCTGGGCAACCCGGACGAGATCAACGCGAACACCGACCAGCTCAAGCAGGCCGCGCTGGAGATGAAGACGATCGCCCAGGAGCACCGCGAGGACCTGCGCGGCGTCTCCGACTGGGAGGGCGCGTCGGGGGACGCGTTCAAGCGCGAGATGGAGCAGATGGCGGCCGAGTACGAGGCGCTCGGCAAGACGATGGACGGCACCGCGGCGATCTACGCGCTGTCCGGCGCGCTCGTCTGCGAACTGCGGTCGCTGGTGTTCGGCTGGATCTCGGACTTCGTGGGCGAGCTGATCGCGGGCGCGCTCATCGCCGCCGCGTCGGCCGTGGTCACGCTGGGCAGCTCCATCGCCGCGTACGCGGGCTACGCCGGCACCCGCGGCGCCATGATGGCGACCAAGATCGCGGGCAGGCTGTCGAAGCTGGCGTCCGCGATGGCCCGCTTCGGCGGCCGCATGGCCAAGCTGGCGGAGAAGATGGAGGGCCTGGTCAAGGGCCTGGGACGGTTCGCCGAGTACGGCGGCTACGCGAAGTCCGCGTACGACGCCGTGAAGCCCTATGACATGCCGCCTGCCACCGCCTGATGACCGGCAAGACCCGATCGCACCACGGCGGTGGCTCGCACCCCGACAGCGGCGGCCACCCCACCCGTTCCCCGTCCCCGTCACCAGGCGGCACGGGCGGCCGCGGCACCCGCATGGACCCGGACGCCGTCGAGTCGCTCGGCGGCAAGATCACCAACCGCGGTGACCAGGTCCGCTCCAGCGTCGCGAGCAAGCTGAACATCAACGCCACCTCGGGCAGCGCGGGCGTGTTCGGCCAAGTGGCGATGCAACACGCCGACAAGGCGATCCAAACGGCCCGCGGCGGCGCCGAACAGGCCGCCACCGCAGCAGACCACGCAGGCACCAAGACCAGGGAAACCGCCCGCACCGCCCGCGACACCGACCAGTCGGTCGCGTCGTCGATGAACCGCGTCCAGCCGAAAGCGCCACCCTCCACCACACCCTCGCCCACCACCTCCACGTCCTCGTCGTCGTCCTCCACCCCGGGCAACCGCACCTCGGCACCGCCTTCGATCCCCGGAGGCACCTCGGCCTCCGCCAGGACACCCGCTCCCTCGACCCCTTCGGTGAAGCTGCCCGACAAGCCGGGCGGCCTCACGACGTCGTCGAATGCGCCGGCGACCACGTCACCGACGGGCGGACCGAGGCCGACCCAGTCCGCGGCCGGTGGCACGCCACCGAGCCCGGGAGGCGCTCCGCGTGTTGGTCAGGGGACCGGCACGATGCCTTCCGGCGGTTCGCCCGCAGGCCGCGGACCCGTCGGCGGTCCGCCCGCGGCTGGTGGTCAGGGCCGTGCACCTGCTGGTGGTGTGCC